>NZ_JBIVKT010000003.1:0-45869 GCF_044750905.1 Streptomyces sp. NPDC088762 | reverse complement strand
CAGCCCCCCGCCCGCGGGCGGCGGCGGCCGGGGGGGGGCGCCCGCGGTGGCCGTGTCGGCCCCGGCCCCCTCCCGCGAGGGCCGGGCATTCCACGGCCCCGGACAACGCGGTCACTTCAATGACCCTGCGGGGGGATGGCCGCCAGGGCCGCGCGGGCGATCCGTGCGGCCTCCGTCTTGCAGGTCGACTCCGGGTGCTCGTCGCCGCCCAGTACCACCCAGAGGGTCATGTTGCCATCGCGCACGGTCAGGTCGCAGTGTTCGTCGACGCCTCTGGGCTGCTCCCAGTACGCCTCGTCGCCGATGCCGAGTCCGCTGTCGCGGGTGCCTTGGGCCGCGGCCTCGGTGAACTCCTCGCGCTGCACGTCGGTCGCGTTCTTGTGGTCCCCGACGGTGCGCTTCAGCGTCCACTTGACGTAGGCGAGCGTATAGGCGTTCTCCAGGACGTAGCCGCCCCCGAGGTCGTCCGTGCCCATCCAGGTGCAGCTCGTCGACGCATCGCCGGTGCTGTCTCCCGTCGAGTCGCGCTTCTTGTCCCGCTCGGGCAGCCCCAGTTGACCGGCCGCCTCCGCGCAGGTCGGGACCTTGCTGTACTTGTCGGGCGGCCCGGACGAGCCGCCCCCTTCGTCGTCGCGAGTCGTCAGTACGTACGCGCCGACGCCGAGGCCCGCGACGGCGAGCACGCCCGCGAGCACGAGGGCCGTGATCTTCATGGCGCGTCCGCGTGGGGGCGTACCCGCGAAAGGCAGCGGTGGCCCGAAGCCGGGACCAGGAGCAGAGGGAGAGACCCAGGTGGGGGAGTACGCCCCCGGGGCGGGGGTGCGGTCCGTGGTGTCGAGCAGTCGGTCGATCTCGGTTTGCTGGGTGGCGATCAGGCCGTGTACCGAGGGCGGCCAGGGCCGTTCGGCGGCTGTGATCGGGCCGAGGAGAGCGAGGAGTTGCCGCGGCGTCGGCCGGTCGGCGGGGGCCTTGGCCAGGCACGGTCCGATGAGGGCGGCGAGCCCCGGCGGCAGCGTGGTCAGGTCGGGCTCGGTGTGGACGACGTTGTAGAGGGTCCCCGCCATCGAGGTGCCGGAGAACGGGCTGTCGCCGGTGGCCGCCATCGCGAGGACCGCGCCGAGCGCGAACACATCGCTCGCCGGGGTGAGTTCCTGCCCCTCCGCCTGCTCCGGCGACATGAAGGCGGGCGAGCCGACCACCCAGCCGGTGTGGGTGAGGGCGGTGGTGTCCGCGCCCTCGGCGCTCCGGGCGATGCCGAAGTCGATGACGCGTACGCCGTCCTCGGCGAGCAGCACGTTCTCCGGCTTGAGGTCGCGGTGGACGATGCCGGTGCGGTGGATCTCGACCAGCGCGGTGGCCAGGCCCGCGGCGAGACGGCGTACCGCCTCCTCGGGCAGCACCCCGGTGTTCTCCACCGCCGCGCCCAGTGACGGGCCTGCCACGAACGCCGATGCCAGCCAGGGCAGTCGGGCCTCGGTGTCGGCGTCGAGGACCGCCGCCGTGTAGGCGCCGGAAACCTGGCGTGATGCGGCGACCTCGCGACGGAAGCGGGCGCGGAACCCGTCGTCGGTGGCGAACCGGGCGTGCACCTGCTTGACCGCGACAAGGCGGCCGTCGGGTGCGGCGCCGAGCAGCACCCGGCCCATGCCGCCCTGGCCGAGCTCGGCGAGCAGCCGGTACGGTCCGGCCGTGGCCGGTTCGGGCGGGCTCAGGGGCTTCATTGCGCCGCCCACGCCTGATAGGTCCCCTTGGCCGCGGACACGGCGAGGGCCTCGCACTTGTCGCCGGTGGGGTAGGCGGAGCCCTGCACGGAGACGAACACGTCGAAGTTGACGTCCCGCGCGTACAGCACACAGCCGCCGTTCGTCGGGTCGCCGTGCCAGAACGCCTCCTCGCCGGCCCCGACATCCTCGCGGTGGGTGGTGCCGGGGATGTAGAGGGCCTCGTAGTGTTTCTTCGCCCGCTCCGCCCCGGTCTTGCCCTTCGCTGTCCGGAACCGGTCCCATGTGAGGTCGATCTTGTCGCCGGAGCGGCTCTGCCAGATGCAACGGCCTTCCTGGTAAGGGGCCTTGTCGTCGTAGTCCTCCTGGTTGGAGACCTCGGTGCCGGGCGGCATGGGCTGGAGCGCGAACTCGGCCGGCACCTTCACCTCGTCCCCGACCTCCTTGCAGGACGGGGGGAATCCGGCGTACTTGTCGGTGACTTCGGACAGGGGCTTGTCGCCCGGCGTCGGGACGGCCTCCGTATGGAACGGGTTCATCTCCGGCGGCAGGAACGTCGCAAGCAGCGCGATGACGGTGGCCAGCGAGGCGACGGAACCGCCGGCGATCCAGGCCAGACGCCTGCGCCGTGAGCCGGTGGCGGGCGGGGGCGGGGGCGGGGGCGCGGGCGGTGACGGATACTCCTGATGTCCCTGGTACGCCGGATGCGGGGGAGTGGCGGGCGGGTGCGGTGCCTGAGCGGCCGCCGTCATGGTGGGGGCGTGGTTGAGGGAAGCGGGGCCGAGGGGGGCGGCGCCGGGTGCTGTGGGGGTGAACGGGGTGGCACCGGCGGGCGAGGCGGCGGTGGCTGCGGCATGGGGAGGCGTGACACCAGTGAGCGACGCGCCGCCGCCCGCCCCGGTGACGTACCGGTCGATCTCGGCTCGCTGGGCGAGCGCGAGCCGGTGCACCGCCTCCGGCCACGGCCGCGCCGAGGGCCGTACCGGCCCGATCATGGAGAGCAGGGCCTGCGGCGACGGACGCTGTGCCGGATCCTTGGCCAGGCACGCCTCGATCAGGGGCAGCATGGCGGGCGGCACAGCGCTCAGGTCGGGCTCGGAGTGCGCGACGTTGTAGAGGATGCCCGGCACCGAGGTGCCCGTGAACGGCGGCCTTCCGGTACAGGCCATGACCAGGGTCGAGCCCAGCGAGAACACATCGGCGGCTGCGGTCAGTTGGCGCCCGTCCACCTGTTCCGGCGCCATGAACGGGGGCGATCCCACCAGGGCCCCGGTGTGCGTGAGCTTCGTCTGCCCCTCCGCCGCCCGGGCGATGCCGAAGTCGATGACTCGGACGCCGTCCTCGGCGAGCAGCACATTGGACGGCTTGAGGTCCCGGTGGACGAGACCGGCCCGGTGCACGTCGGCCAGCGCCTGCGCGAGACCGGCCGCGAGCAGCCGGCTCGACTCCAGCGGCAGCGCACCCATGGCGTCCAGGGCCTGGCTCAGCGAGGGCCCGGGCACGAACTGGGCGGCGAACCACGGCGTCGCCGCGTCCGGATCGGCGTCGACCACGGGCGCGGTGTAGGCGCCGGACACCTGCCGGGAGGCCGTCACCTCGCGCCGGAACCGGGTCCGGAAGCCGTCGTCCCCGGCCAGTTCGGCATGCACCTGCTTGACCGCGACGAGCCGTCCGTCGGGGGCGACGCCCAGGAGTACCCGGCCCATACCGCCCTGTCCGAGCTCGGCCACCACCCGGAACGGTCCTATGTGCGCCGATCCTGGCACTCCGGAAACCCCCATGTTGCCCCGCCCTCCCCGCCGACCGTCGAAGCGAGGCGATCATACGGGTAGTGCAGTTACGGATGACGAGCGCGTGCTCCCTACCCGCCGTAGGTGATGTACACCTGCCCGATCACGCCTGCGGAACTCGCCGCGACACTGGCACAGGACGACGACGAGGAGGTACGGATCCTGCTGGCCTGCCACCACCCGCTGGCTCCGCCCCAACTCCTCCTGGACGTCTTCGTCACCCGCCCGGCCCACCGACCGCACCTGCTGACTCTGCCCGCGTTCCCCCGCACCGGCTGGGCCCACCTCATCGGCCACTCGGATACCGACGTACGGGCCCTGGCCGCAGCCGATCCCACCCTGGCCGAGGCCCCGGTGGAAGACCCCGACGAGTCGGTGTGCCGGGCAGCCGCTGCCAACCCGAGCTTGACACCGGAAGCCCTGGATGCCCTCCTCGCTGACTCGCGCACAGCAGAGGGCGCCGCGGCACACCCCTCGCTCCCCGTGCCCCGCATGCACGCACTGCTCGACCGTTGCATGAACGACTCCGCCACCTCACCACAGGGCGGACACTGAGAGACGACGACGCCCTCCCAGCGATCACAGGTCTGGCAAGCTCCGTCGGCCATCGGCCGACGCCGACGCTCCAGACAGGTGTGTCCAAGTCTCGCTTCTGGCACAGATCTTGGGGAGCCATCGGAGCGTTACCTCGATGTTCGATCGCGAGGAGACTGGCTCGTGTGAGACGGCGTACGCCTTGTCGTCTGACAGTCGGAAGTGACGCTCCCTCAGGTGCTTGCCGATCGATGCCGTGGTCGGTTGAGGACGGTGATGGTGCTGGTCATGCAGACCGATGCACCGTTCTGGACTCGCTGGTGTTCGACGGGATCGACGATGTGGATGTCGAGGCGGTTACAGCCGCGTTCGGCACGGTCGAGGTGGTGGCGAGAGGCCGCGCGGCCGAGGTTGCATGTCCGGACTGCGGCCGTTTCTCGGAACGAGTCCACGACCGTTACCAGCGCAGGCTGAAGGACCTGCCGCTCGCTGAGTAGGGCTTTGTGATCCGGTTGACGGTCCGTCGCTTCATCTGCGGGTCGGCGGCCTGTCCGCGCCGGACGTTCGCCGAGCCGTTCTCCCGGCTCGCCGCCCCGTACGCACGGTTCACGACTCGGCTCAACCGCGCCCTGGAGCAAGTGGGGCTCGCGCTGGCCGGGCGGGCCGGAGCTCGGCTGGCTGCGCAGCTGGGCTTCGGCGCGGGGCGGATGACCTTGTTACGCAGGGTCATGGCACTGCCTGATCCGCAGTTCAGTACTCCGCGTGTGCTGGGCGTGGACGACTTCGCGATCCGCCGCGGCCAAACCTACTCCACCGTCTTGACCAGCGTCGAAGACCATCGTGTGGTCGATGTGCTCCCGACGCGTGAAGCCGGGCCGCTGGCCGCCTGGCTGATCCGCCATCCCGGCGTGGAGATCATCTGCCGGGACCGGGCGGGCGCATACGCCGAGGTGCACGCCGTGGCGCCCCCGATGCCCTGCAGGTCGCTGACCGGTTCCATCTGTGGCAGGGCCTCGGCCGGGCCGTGGAGACCTGCGTCGCCGCCCACCGCGACTGCCTGCGCAGCCCGTCGCCCAGCAGCACACCGCCGGAGACGACCCGCCCAGAGTTCGGCCGACCACAGGACGACTCGGAACCCCTCGGCCGGCGGGCCGAGCGCAAGAAGGCCGTACACGCCCTGGTCCACGAGTTACTCGCCCAGGGCCACTCACGCAGGGCGATCGCCCGACACCTGGGCTGGGGCCTCAACACCGTCCTCCGGTACGCGAACGCCGCACGCTGCCAGGACACCATCCGCGAGAACCAGCCCCGACCCAGCAGGCTGGACCCCTACAAGCCCTACCTGGAACACCGATTCGCCGAGGGATGCACCAGCGTCACCCACCTCCACAACGAACTCGTTGCCGACAACGCACCCGTCACCTACCAGATGGTCCGTGCCCACATCGCCACCCTGCGCACTGCTCCGGCCGGCGCTCCGCCCCGGCCTCCAACGGTGCGCCAGGTGACTGGCTGGCTCACCCCTCACCCCACGACCTTGACCGAGGAGGACCATGCCGCCCTCAAAGATGTCCTGTCCGCTGTCCCGAACTGGACACGGCCGCCGGGCATGTCCGGGCCTTCGGCGAGATACTCACGGGCCGCCTCGGTGCCATGCTCCCTGCCTGGATCGACGCGGTCGATGCCAGCCAGCTGCCCGGGCTCACCGGCTTCGCACTTCACCTGCTCTGGGACCGCGACGCCGTGACAGCCGGGCTCACCCTGGACTGGAGCTCCGGCAGTATCGAAGGCGCCGTGAACCGCATCAAGAAGATCAAGAGGCAGCTCTACGGCGGAGCCGGCTTCCACCTGCTCCGGAAGATGATCCTGCTGCAGTAGCCCGCAACAGTCGCTTGCTGATACGGGTTCGGCGGGCTGGAACGTCGTGTGATCGCTTTGGCGTGTGCCGCCTGTGCCCAGCCTCTGACCAGGGATGTGCAGATGTCCGAGACACTGGTCAGGCCCGAGTTCGACGGGCGGATCGGACCCGACGGGTATCGTCGGGCCCCGGCCACCATGAATGAGGGGTTCTACGCCCTGGAGCCCGAGCCATGGGGCGCCCCGTTTCTTCCCACTGACGAATGCGTCGCAGTATTTCCGGGGGGACCGGCTGTCTGCGATCCCGACGGAGACGGGTTCCTCACATCCGCAGGCCCCCGAGACACGATCGTTCTCCATCCCAACGACGCGCCAGACCTGCTGCCCGACCTTGAAGGGGACCACGCCGGCTGCTGCGGATTGCATGGCCAGGGTGGACTGAATCGACTGTGCCCATGCGGCGCTACGGTGGGAACAGAGATCAGCGAGTGCTACACCGCGTACGAACTCCACCTTGACCCAGCACGGGTCCATGCACGGGATGCCACCATCGCCTGATCACTGTCAGTCTTCGGTGGGACAGAACACCAGGCACGGAGCCGAGGCTCAAACCCTCCCGCATCCTCGAACATCGCGATGGCTCTCCGTGCCGACTCCCCAAGATCTGTGCCAGAACCCGTAACTCGCTGACACAGCCAGGTAGTGGGCGGTAGCCCAGTTCGTCGATGACCAGCAGCTTCGGGCCCGCGAAGAAGTTCATGCAGGACTTCCACCGGCCTTCGAGAGCGGCCTTGTGGCAGGACGTTTCGGAGAAGTGCTCACAGGCTGCGGAGCCCTTCCCTGAGAGGCCTGAGACAAGACCGCATCTTCAAGAAGCGGCCGAAAGCGTCGCCCACCCGATCGAACCGTCAAGCTGCCCAGGCGGTCTGCCTGGTTCAGCCGTGGGTGGTGGCGAGCCAGTCGGTCAGCAGGCTGTTGACCTCGTCGGGGCGTTCCTGCTGGACCCAGTGGCCGCAGCCGTCCAGGAGGTGGGAGGCGGATAAGGCGGGGAGAGTGGTGGAGTAGGCGTCGATGGCGTCGGCCATCCAGGTGGTGGAGGCGTCCAGTGTGCCGCCGATGAACAGGGCGGGCTGTGTGATCGGGGCTCCGCGGTGGGGGGCGAGGTCTTCCCAGTCGCGGTCCATGTTGCGGTAGCGGTTGAGGGCGCCGGTCAGGCCGGTGCGCTCGAACTCCCCGGCGTAGACGTCGAGGTCGTCCTCGGTCAGCCAAGCTGGGAGCGGGCCAGCGGGGAAACGGTCGCGCAGCCGGCCGCCCAGGGCGACGAAGTGCGGGCCGGGCTCGTCATGGGCAGGCATGGTGTCAGCGGACAACGCGGCGTAGAAACCGGCGAGCCAGCTCCGTACGTCGGGTTCGATCTCTGTCTCGGCGCGGCCGGGTTCCTGGAAGTAGGAGACGTAGAACTCCTGCTCGGGGCCGCCGATCCGGCCGAAGATGTCGGTGGGGCGGGGGCCGCCGGGCGGCGCGTAGGGGACGCTCAGCAGGCCTACGGCGCGGACGATCTCCGGGTGGAGCAGGGCGGAGGCGGCGGCGATGTTGGAGCCCCAGTCGTCGCCGACGATCACCGCGCTTTCCTCGCCGAGGGCGCGCACGACGGCGACGTTGTCTTCGACCAGGTCGAGCATTCGGTAGGCGCCGGTTGCGGCGGGCTTGGAGGAGCGGCCGTAGCCGCGTACGTCGATCGCCACTGTCCGGTACCCGGCCGCGGCGAGGACCGGAAGTTGGCGGCGCCAGGAGTACCAGGACTCGGGGAAGCCGTGCACGAGCAGGACCAGCGGACCGGTGCCCTGCTCGACCAGGTGCAGGCGTCCGGCCGGGGCCTCGATGGTGCGGTGGCGGAGTGCGGCGGTCGGCTTGGATTGCATGGGGGCTTCTCCTCGGTTCACGGGCGGACGCGGCTGCCCATCGATCATGCGGCGCGACGCCCGCCCGGCGCGATCAGTCTTGCCGTCCTGGCAAACTCGCAGGACGGACGAGCGGCGCGGTCGGAAGGAACGGTCACGGTGGCAGTCGACGAGGTGGCCGCCACGTTGGCGGCGATAGGGCCCAGGCTGCGAGCCGCGCGCGAGCAGCACGGCGCCACGCTCGCCGGTATCAGCTGTGCGACCGGCATTTCGCCGAGCACGTTGTCGCGGATCGAGACCGGCCGGCGCAAGCCCACCCTGGAGGTGGTGCTGCGGCTGGCGAAGGAGTACGGCGTCTCTCTGGACGAGCTGGCCGGTACTGCACCCGTCTCAGCGGCCGAGCCGCGCGCCTCGGCGCCGTTGAGCTTCGGCGACGGCAAGGTGGTGCTGCCGCTCACCCGGTACGTCGGCGGCCTGCACGCCCACAAGCATGTCCTGCCTGCATTGAGGGGCCACCCGCGCGGCCACGGCAGGTCTCCCATGAGGGCTACGAGTGGCTGTGCGTCCTGTACGGGCGGCTGTGGCTTGCACTCGGTGACCAGGACCTCGTCCTGGCTGCCGGGGACGCCGCCGAGTTCGACACCCGCATCTCCCATGGAGTCGCGAACGCCGGATCCGACGGACCGGTCGAGTATCTGATCTTGTTCGGGCCGCAGGGAGAACGTCTACGGCCGCGCACCCCTCCAGCCGCTGGTCGCGGGACTGGTGACAGAAAGGCGCGGAATGAGCAATTGTGACAAGCCGCGTGCCTCATGGGTGACAACCACGCTGCTTCATTCGGTGTCATTCGCCATGTCACCCGGCTCCACCGGTGACAAGTACTGAGCTTCGCCTCAGCCCACCTGCCGCACCTCACCGCCCAAACCGACCTGCATGGGGGCATGGCTCATCCGGCGCCTGGCGAGTCCCGGCTACCGGGGAGGGAGGTTCCGGCCCACCGGCTGTCTCCTCTTCTATCCGGGCACCCCCACCACCCACCGCAACCCCCTCCTCGTCGGGACCAGCGGCTGGAATACCACCATCACCGCCATCTTCTAAGAGGCCCTAACAGAAGTTGTTGATCATGTGACTTTCGGTTCGGATGGTCGTTGGTCCGGCCGTGGGGAAACGTCAGTCGCGGCCGTGGATCGTGTCGGATGAACTGTGGTCACTGATCGAGCCGTTGCTGCCCGTGCCGCCGCCGAAGCAGGTGGAGGGCCGGCCGCGGGTGCCGGACCGGCAGGCGCTCTGCGGGATCCTGTTCGTCCTGCACACCGGCATCCAGTGGGAGTACCTGCCGCAGGAACTGGGCTTCGGTTCCGGTATGACGTGCTGGCGGCGTCTTGCCGCGTGGAACGACGCCGGCGTGTGGGACCAGCTGCACCTGGTGCTGCTGATGAGGTTGCGGGTGGCGAAGAAGCTGGACTGGTCGCGGGCGGTGATCGACTCCACCCACGTCCGGGCGGCTCGGCGGGGCCCAAAAGCGGGCCCAGCCCGGTCGACCGAGCGCGTCCGGGCAGCAAGCACCACCTGATCGTCGACGGCCAGGGCATCCCACTGGCCGTCTCGCTGACTGGCGGGAACCGCAACGACGTCACCCAGCTCATGCCGCTGCTGCGGAAGATCCCCGCCGGTCCCCGGCCTGGTCGGCCGGCCGCGCAGACGCCCCGACACACTCCTGGCCGACCGCGGCTACGACCACGACAAGTACCGCCGACTGGTCTGGGGCCCACGGCATCAAACCGGTGATCGCCCGCCGCGGCGTCCCACACGGCTCCGGCCTCGGCGTCTACCGGTGGGTCGTGGAACGAACCATCGCCTGGCACCACGGCTTCCGCCGGCTCCGCACTCGGTGGGAGCGACGCGACGACAACCACGAAGCCTTCCTCGGCCTCGCCACCTGCCTCATCCCACACCGCCACGTCCAACGCCTTTGTCAGGACCTCTTAACCCGCCGACAACTACTCGTTGGCTGCGCACGGCTGCCGCCGGCTGTGCTTCCCCTTTTTGGGCCAATGCGCGATCAGCCAGGTCGACAGTGACGCGGCGCGTGGCCACGGCTCCGCGTCGGGTTTTGCGGGTCATGAGTGCGGCTCTTGACCCTCACGTGACGTCAGGCTGCATAGTCGGTGCCGTGGAAGATCACTGGACTGTGGGGCGCGTGGCCGAGTTGGCCAACGTGAGCGTCCGCACGCTGCATCACTATGACGAGATCGGGCTCGTGCGTCCGTCGGCGCGGACCGCGGGCGGGTACCGGGCCTATTCGGCGGGTGACGTCGAGCGACTGAGGGAAGCGCTGACCTACCGGCGGCTGGGCTTCGGGTTGCGGGAGGTCGCGGAACTGGTCGGCGACTCGTCCACCGACGCGGTCGCGCACCTGCGCCGGCTACGTGGCCTGCTGGTGGAGCGGCGTGATCGTGCTGACGCCATGGTGGCGGCCCTCGACAGGGAGCTTGAGGCACGCGCGAGGGGACTGAAGGTGACACCGGAGCAGCAACTGGGGATGCTCGGTCCACGGCTGTACGACGCGATCGGCGGCGCTTACACGGCGACGCGGCGTACCGATCCGCGGATCGCAGCGCAGATCTTGGACGCCCTCGGGGACGCGCGGACGGTGCTGAATGTCGGGGCCGGCACCGGCTCCTACGAGCCAGCTGATCGCGAAGTGACCGCAGTGGAGCCGTCGGAGGTCATGCGGCGTCAGCGGCCTGCCGGCTCGGCGCCGTGCGTGGCCGCCGCCGCGGAGAGCCTGCCGTTCGAGAAACACTCCTTCGACGTCGCGATGGCCGTCTCCACTGTTCACCATTGGGGAGACCCGATGGCGGGGCTGCGCGAGATGCGGCGCGTAGCCCGCCGCGTGGTGGTGCTGACGTTCGACACCGACGAGCCCGGATGGCAGGACCGGTTCTGGCTTACCCGCGACTATCTTCCCGAGTTCGCCACCGTCCTCGCCGAATTTCCCTCACTTGCGGGGATGGCCGACGCGATCGGCGCCCGCGCTGAGCCGGTGCCCGTCCCGTGGGACTGCACTGACGGCCTGTTCGAGGCGTACTGGCGCAGACCGGGGGCGTATCTGGAGGAGCACGTCCGCCGTGCGATGTCGGTGTGGACGAGGGTCGGGCCGGACGCCGAGCAGCGGGCGATGCGAAGCCTCCGCGACGACCTCGACTCCGGCCGGTGGGCTGAGCGCAACAGCGACCTCGCCCACCTCGACACGGCAGATCTCGGCCTCCGCCTGCTCATAGATTGAATGGGCACCGGTCCGGGCTCACCCGGGTTACTCCTCCTCGTACCGTCCTCGGGCACGCCTGGCTCACGAAGGGACGCAGACCCTGGCAGGGCCGCTGGCGGTGATGTTGAACAGGTAGCGGCCCAAAAAGTTGACGTACCGGTCCTTGAGCGGGGAGAGCCGGGCGACGTCCTCGTCCTTGAGGTGGAGGCCCCCGGGGGCGGAGCTGAGCGACGTCGGCGTCCAGGTAGAGGGTGTTCCACAGCACCACGGCGTAGGGACCAGGCCCAGGGCGGCGAGCGGGCTCGGGGTGTCCCTCGCGGCCGAAGAGGGGCAGCAGGTCGTAGGCTGCAGTCGCAGAGGATCTGCCAGTTCTTCATGCGGGCAAAGGTGTGCTCGACGCGGGCACGGACCCGGCGGTGTTCGGCGTTGTCCTCGTCCTGTCCGCGCAGGAGCGGACGACCTGCCCTTCTGCGGTGCGGCGATCAGTCCGGTGCCCAGGTAGGCGCCATCGGCGATCAGCGTCTGACCGGCCGCTGTGGCCGGCGGGTCCGACTCCCGCCAGACGTGGGCATCGGCCTTGTTCCCCGGCGCCGGCCGGGGGGATGCAACAACCAGGCGGGTGTCGGCGTCGATGATGACCTGCACGTTCGCCGAGAACCGGTAGTTCCGCGACGAGACGCCCACCTTCCGGTCGCGGACCGGGATGAGGGTGCCGTCCACGATCCACAACCGGTCGGTGTCTGTCATCGGCCGCGGAGCCGGCTCGAGCGCGGGCAGCGGACGGAGCCGCTGGATGACACGGCAGACCGTCGCCGGGGTGATCCCGAAGAGCGGTGCGAGCCGGCGCATCATCCGTAAACCGGTGAACGTCTCTACCCACACTGGGTCAGCCCGCAACACTCCACCTATACAGGCAAAATGCCCAAACCCGGGCCTGCAGTAACACCATTTAGGGGGTTTGCCCCACCTGGGGTGGGTGGGTAGCGGGATGCCGTGGGTGGGCGTGGGCGGGGGATGGTGCGTGGAGCACGGTGTTCCTGCGATTGCTGGGGGTTGGCACATGGGTGTGATGGCGAGGCGGATGGTGGCCGCGGTGGCGGTCGGGGTGGTGGCGTTGGGGGTGGTCGGGCAGCCGGTGGCGTTTGCTGCCGGTCGGCCGGACGGGGTGCAGCGGGGGCTGGACGGGCTGGTGCGGGAGGGTGGGGTGCCGGGGGCGTTGGCGTCCGTGTCGGATGGGGAGGGGCGTACGCGGATGTATACCGCTGGGGTCGGTGATCTGGCTTCGGGGGCGGCGGTGCCTCGGGATGGGCAGGTGCGGATCGGGAGCAATACGAAGGTGTTCACCGCTGTGGTGGTGTTGCAGTTGGTGGGGGAGGGGCGGCTGGGTCTGGACGACAAGGTGGAGGAGTATCTGCCGGGTGTGGTGCGGGGGGACGGGTTCGACGGGCGGACCCTCACGGTGCGGCAGCTGCTCCAGCACACCAGTGGGATTCCGGACTATGAGGGGGAGGTAGAGGAGGCGATCATCCAGGGGCGGTACATGGAGCCGCGGGAGCTGCTGGAGATCGCGTTCAAGCATGGGGCGACGTCCCGGGACGGGAAGACGTTCCACTACAGCAATACGAATTACGTGCTGGCCGGGCTGATCGTGGAGAAGGTGGCGCGGCGGCCGTTGGCGGAGGAGATCGGCCGGCGGGTGGTGCAGCGGCTCGGGTTGCGGCACACGTATTTTCCGGCGCCGCGTGATCGCACCATCCGTGAGGCGCATCCGCGCGCTTATCACCAGGAGGGGGCCGGTGGCCGGCTGCGGGATGTGACGGAGATAGATCCGTCGGCGGCGTGGGCGGCCGGTCAGATGGTGTCGACGAACTCCGACATGAACCGGTTCTTCACCGCCTTGCTGGAGGGGCGGCTGCTGCGGGCGGCGCAGCAGGAGGCAATGCTGACGACCGTGCCGATCGGTGATTCGGGGGCGGGGTACGGGTTGGGGCTGATGAGGCGGCCGTTGTCGTGCGGTGGGGTGTATTGGGGGCACGGTGGTGACATCACGGGGTTCGAGACGCGGGGTGGGGTGACGTCCGAGGGTCGTGCGGTGAGTATCGCGGTGACGACGGATCCGGCGGATTACGCGGTGACGCAGCGGTTGGAGGGGTTGGTGGACCAGGTGCTGTGCCGGTGAGTTGTTGAGGGGGCGATGTGCGTACGCCGCCGGGGCTTGGCTCCGGCGGCGTGCCCGTGCGGGCGGTGTGGGTGTCAGTGGACGGGGTCGCCGATGCGGTGGATGCGGACGAGGTTGGTCTTGCCGGTGACGCCGGGGGTAGCCGGTGATGACGACGCTGTCGGCGGGGTGGCAGCGTCCCGTGCGCAGGAGTTGTTCTTCGACCTGGGCCCGGCCAAGTGGCCTCCCATATCCCTCCTGTTGGGGTGATCCGCGAGACTGCGGGCCCGTAGGAGTCTTCCCGTGTGAGGGCCAGCCCTGGCCGTGCGCCATCACGCTCGACGCCATCACCTCCTCGGACTCTCACGTCAACTGAGCGGCCCTCCGCGTGCCGCGCCACCTCGGGAGAGAGCGGCAGTCTGGAAGGCATGCGCAGTGCGCGGATCGTCGTGCTGGTTTCGGTCAGTCGGCGGGGGCGTGTGCGTCCTCCTGGCCGTGGGAGGGCTGCGCTCTGGTGAGAACGAGCATCGCCTCGGTGGCGCCTTGGCGGCCGTGGGGCGGCCGGCTCACCCGAGGATGAGGCCCGGAGGGCAGAGATCAAGCTTCAGGGGAGCTGGCGGGAGGCCAGGTCTCGGACGGTTGCCATGTCGCTGAAGGGGAGGAGGTCCTCGCCCACGATCTGGTGCGGTTCGCTGCCCTTTCCGGCGATCAGAACGATGTCTTCGGGCTGAGCCGCGGACAGTGCGAGGGCGATGGCCCGGCGGCGGTCGGCGGAGCGTTCGTACGGTGTGCCGGTGGCCTCGATGCCGGGGGTGATGTGGTCCAGGATCGTCTCGGGGTCTTCGGTGCGGGGGTTGTCCGAGGTCAGGACGCAGAGGTCGGAGTGCGTGCCGGCGATGCGGCCCATCTCTGCACGCTTGGTGGTGTCGCGGTCCCCGCCGCAGCCGAAGACAGTGATGACCCGGCCCTGGGCGAAGCCGCGGATGGCCGTGAGGACCTTGTCGAGGGAGTCGGGCGAGTGCGCGTAGTCCACGATCACCGAGGTGCCGGCGGGGGTCACGAAGCGCTCGAACCGGCCCGGCACCGGCGGCATCTGGGCGAGCGCGGCGACCAGTCCGTCCAGATCGTGCCCCAGTACCCGGCAGGCAGCGACCGCCGCCAGCGCGTTGGACACGGAGAAGCGGCCCGGGACGGGGATCGCCGCCGGGTACGCCCGGCCGGCGTGGTTCAGCGTGAACCGCGTGCCCGAAGCGTCCGCGATCAGGTCCGTGGCCCGGAAGTCGGCCTCCGCGTCGAGGCCGTAGGTCGTCACCGCGTCCGGCATCATGGCGCGGATGCCGGCTCCCACGGCGTCATCCACGTTGACCACCGCATGCCGGCACAGCCCTTGGAACAACCGCAGTTTGGCGTCCGTGTAGTGGGCCATCGTGCCGTGGTCGTCCAGGTGGTCCTGGGTCAGATTGGTGAAGACGCCGACGTCGACGAAGGTCCGGTCCATCCGGTACGTCTGCAGGGCCATCGAGGTGGCCTCCAGTACCACGCTTCCGGTGCCCCGGTCACGCATGCGGCCCAGAAGGTACTGCAGGTCCGGCGATTCCGGCGTGGTCAGCACCGAGGGCGGCATCGGGATCACCTCATCACCGATCCGGCTTCCCGCGGTACCGATCACGCCCACCGAGGCGCCCTCGGAGATCCTCAGCAGCGACTCGACCATGTAGGAGATGGAGGTTTTCCCGTTGGTCCCGGTGACGGCAACCAGGTCCATATACCGGCCCGGCTCGCCGAAGTAGCGGGAGGAGACGACCGCGGCCGCCTTGCGGGTGTCCGGCACCCGTACGACGCACGCCGCGGGCAGCAGCTTCCGTCCGGGGGGCACGGCGACGGCTCCCTCCGTGTCGACGAGCACCGCCACCGCCCCGCGCGCGAGCGCCGCACCGATGGAGGCGGGGCCGCCGCCGCGGTGGCCGGGTACGGCGATGAAGAGCGAGCCCGGCACCACCCGGTCGACGTCGAAAGTGGTGCCCGCGGTGATCCCCGTCGATTCGGTGTCGCCCTGGATGACGTGGTGCTCATGGCCGGTCAACAACCCGCTCAACTTCACGGTGGTCCCTTCGGAGATGGCTACGGACCCGGCCTGCGGCCCTCGCCTGGCGGCAGCGCCGACGGAGCGTCGGACCTGCGGTGGTGAGATGGAGGGGCGATGGGTTGCCCGAGAGGCGGTGAGGGCCGGCCGGGGTGCGGTGATCAGACCGGGCTGCCGGGGCGAGGCCCGTCGCTTGGGTGGTGCTGCGGGAGAGAGGAGGCCCGGGGGCGGTGGAAGCGCTAGCCGTGGCCGCGCACGACGCCGCGGCCGACCGTGGGGGCCTGGCCGTCGGCGGCTGTCCGGGGGCTGACGCCCGTCCGGCCCGCGGAGCCCGCACGCGCGGTGGGGGCGGCCTGCGGCCGGCGCTCTCCCGTGACGCGTCGTGTGCGGTTCATGGAGCGAGTGTACGTGCGCTCGCGTACCCCGCAGGCCGGGCCGGCCATTCGATCGCGGAGGTCCACCGCTACGGGCGGCGTCCGGTCACAGCACCAGGCTCTTACTGTCCGATGCCGAACGAAGTTCGTCTGTCCTTTGCCGGCTGGTTTGTTTGCCTGCCACACGCGCGACCGGACGACCAGGTGATCTTCAAAGGCACCGTGTGGATGTACCGGGCGGGGATGGTGGGGCGACTGACCACACTCGTCTGGCCTGCAACGCCTTCGGTCGTCCACTCCCGCTGCGCTGTTGGGGCGAAACCTCAGTCGAGGGGATTCCGGGCTCGGCCGGGAGGGGGCCCCAAGGGGCCGGCTCCACCAGCCGCCCGCCCAGAACCTCCCGAGCCCCCTGAGGCACCGGATCCCCCAGGGGCTTCCGAGCCGCCATCCAAAGAGCCGTCCCTGCCCGGTGGTCTGCCACCGTCTACGCCAGACCCGTCGCCACCGCCACCGGAGGCCCAGCCCCCCCGAGACGGCGCCTCCCGGGCAACCGGCAGATCCAGGCGAAGCCGGGCCTGCGGGCAAGCCGGGCGAAGGACAACCCGGCGAACCAAAGGAGCCAGGAGGACCGAGTGTTCCACTACCCCCTATCCTGCCAATTCCGCCCATCCCCCCTCTACCACCGATCCCGCCAATTCCGCCAATGCCCTCGCCTCCTTCGTTCCCTGGTGGTGGGACCGAGCCCGCGCCGCCGCAGCAGGGCCAGGGTGGTGGAACGGAACCCGCACCTCCACAGCGGCCTGAGATTCCAGCACCTCCCATGTTTGGTACGCCTGGGCCTGGTGACTACCCGGGTCCTGAGTCTGGACCCGGTGACTACCCGGGCCCTGAGCCTGAGCCTGGGGAGCGCGAACCGGGGCCGGGCCCGGCGCCGGACGCGACAGCTCCCGACCCAGGGAGCGCAGGGTCTGAGGCCGAGCCGAAGCCGGAACCAGTCCAACCGCCGTCTTCAGGAGCTGACTCTCCTTCGACAGCGGATTTGAGTTACGAGTCCGGAGCTGGTGCAGAGTCGAGTCCTTACGACGACCAAGGGCACGACGCAATGGGTAGCCAGGGGGGTGGCGGGGAGGAGTCCAGCGGCGGCGGGACCAGGATCGTTCGCGACGACAGTCTTCGGGATCGGGACAAGCCGCGGAAATAGCACCGTCGAGGGCTGGGGAGCTTGCGGCGGTGCAGGGCCGGTTGGAGCAGTTCGACATGCGGGGAGCCAGTTCTGTGCTGACGTACGATTTTGATGCACCTGCTGCGGATGTGGCGCCACCGGGGGACGCGGGCCGTGACGGTACTCGCAGCGATCCGTCACGCGGCGAGGAGGAGAACCGGTGAAACGCAGGACGGTCGCGGTCGGGGGCGGTGTCGCGGTGGTGGCCATGACGGCCGTGGGGCTGGGCATTGTGCCGGAACCGAAGGACAACCGGGCTGTTGTCCCGCAGTGGCTGGAGGGCGTGGGGGGCGAGGAAGCAGCCGCATACCTGCGGGTGCAGATTCCCGCGGACGCCCAGGACGTGAAGGGGGCGGGCGTGGACGGCTGGGACTCCGACAGCTACCTCCTGTCCTTCACCGTGCCGCACGCCGAGGCCGAGGCGATCGCAGCCGACCTGCGCCTGGACCAGCCGCTGAAGTCCCAGACTCCGTTGCCTCCGAGGGAGGACCCGTCCCCGGTGTCGTTCGCACACCTCGGTCTGCCCAGTCCCGACACCGTGCCGAACGCGCGCACCGGCAGCGTCTGCCCGCCGTGCATCGGCGACAAGCGCAGGTCCATGCTCCAGAGCATCGGCATCACCCTCCAGGACCTGGGAGGCGGGATCACCCGGGTCTATCTCGGGGGACAGTGAAAGAACGGGGCCGAGGGCCTTCCCTGCCCCACTGGCTGCGACCCGGTTTGGCCAGGCGGGCGCCGCGGGGCCGACGCGTTCGTAGCGGCGCATGCCGCGGCCGTCTGACCTGCGCCAGGCAGGACAGACGGCCCGCCCCATTACGGTTCACCACGCGGGGACCCGATCAGACGGACCTTGATGACCGGCAGGCGTGGCCGAAACCGCTCCGGCCTGCAGCAGCCGGGCCCGAGCCGGCCGCCGAACCGCTGCAGCACCAGTTCGCAGGCTCCGGCACTCATCCGCCACGACACCGAGGCCCCGGGCAGGCCGGCGGACGCGAACGACATGTTCGAGACCGACTGCCTGGAGGAGATAGCCGACGAGCTGCGCCGCGGCGTGCTCGACTGCTACGAGGAGCTGCTCGAGTTCCGTACGCCCACCGCCGAGGAGCTGGAGACGATACGCTCCGCGACCGGCTGGACGCAGTAACCCGGCGGCCCGGCTGCTCTGAAAGACGACGGCACTGGCATGCACCACGTGGTGCATGCCAGGGGGCCGTCGGCGTTCCCGTGGGGTGCGGGCGGCGCCCGGTGGCTGGGCGGGTCAGCCTGCGGGCAGGCGCAGGCAGAGGCGGGCGCCCAGCGCGCGGGCGGTGGCGCGTACCTCCTCGCCCGTCTCGCCTTCGGCGACGGCGCCGAAGACGGCGGGGGACCAGAACCAGCGGCGGATGGAGGGCCTTCAGGAGGGCTGCCCAGCGAGGCGCGCGCACTCACCGCCCCCCGGACCGCAGGCCGACTCGGCGAACTCCTCGCACTGGCCCGACTTCTCCAGGTCGTTGGGCGCGGAAGCCACCCCGAACTCGCCCCGACCTCGCCGGCCGCGCCCACGGGCGTGCTCGCGTCCGCGTTCCCGCCTGACCGCCGGCGCTAGGCAGGCACGTGCACGCCGCTTCGTCGGCGGATTTGCCGACGGGGTAGCGACTGCCGTTCCTCAACGGCAGCCCGGGGTGCGCCCGGGCCACCTGATCCCGCAGCAGGCGGCGGAGGTCACCGGCCGTCGCGGCCGTGCGCAGCTGCGCCGAGTCGAGGTCGGCGTATGCGTGCAGGTCGTTCATGGCCAGCGGCGAAACGCGGGACGCCGGTGGAAGGCGTTGGGCCTTACCCGTCAGGGAGCGGGTTCACCAGCTTCGTTCATGGTGGAACGGCACCACAGCAGGCCGCTGTCATTCGGCGCGGCGTCGCCGGAGGCCGATGGCACCGCGCTGACCGACAAACTGTTGTCGGCCATGGCCGCAGCCGCGGCCCTGCCGGGCAGCCACCTCCTGGTGCTGCGCGATGTCCTCCCAATACCTCACCCTCATCGTCAAGGGCGGCGACGAAGTCCACCACCAGGTCGTTCCCTACCAGTCGGGTGCCCAGCCGCTTACCGCGCGGCACCGGCCGGTCCGCGCCTTCCCGCTCCACGCCCTGTGCGAGGGCCGCCAGGCCCCGCTGGAACGCGGCGACGGCTTCGTTGTACGGGTCCTTGGGGTCGTGAAGGGCGGTAGCGGTCGTGTGATCCAGAACGACGGCGATCGGCCCCACCGCTGCGCCTGCTGCCGCACCTGCGCTCCAGCTTGGCCCTGCCCGGCGGTTAGCTGGTCTAGGTCTCGCCGTTGAACGCAGCGCCCAGCTTCGCCTCTGCCCAACGGGCGTCCGTTTGCGGAACTACGCCGCCGCCAGGCTTCCAAGACTTGACGCACAGCCAGAGACTGCACTTGCCTTCCTGGGTGACCATGGTCATCTCGCCGGACTCTGCGAATCTCGGCAGCTTCGGGCGGGGATTTCCTTGTGGGTCTGTCCCGAATGCTACCTCTCTTGGGACGAGCTTGATCTGTCCGCGCTTCGTGGACGTGAACTGGCCACCCCAGCTGCCCTCGGACTCCACGATGATGCCACCACCATCAACAGCGTGGAACTTGCCGCCGGCTCCGTGTTCGCTCCAACCGACGACACCCTCGTCTTTGTGCCCCAACCCGAGGACTCCGTATCCAAACCCGGATCCCGGGTTTGATACTTCTCCTACGACACCCGATGATGTTTTCAGTTTGGTCTGAGGATCTGTGTCAACTGCCGCCAGATTTGCCGTTGTTCCCTTGATACCGGCAGAGTTGGGAGACCCGAAGTGGTCTGAGGTTGGAGGGGTTACCTCGCTATCACCGAAAACACCCCAGACTCCGAATGCGCCGAAATGCCATGCCCTTCCGGCCACTCCGTGACCCGTTTCGTTCTGGCCAAAGACTCCGTGACCTATGCCATTCGTTTCCCCGACCACGCCGTTGCCGTTAACGTCGTTTCCGCCGTAGACCCCGGGAATTCCGTCCTGTTGTGACTTGCCAACGAGGTTGTCCGCCATGATCCCGTCATCCCTTCTGCGGGGTATCCCTCCTTTTCCGGCACGGCAGCAATCAGCCGTCGGTTCGCCGCCGGCCGGGGGCCGGCATGGCCCTGCCACCAGTGTCGGCCTTAACTGGCCCCGTCGCACCCGGAGGCTGCCGTTGGTGCGGAGGCCGCAGTGCCGGCGTCACGCACGCCAAGGTCTTCGATGGGGGCGGAAGATATCCCGTGAGGGCGAGGTTGCGCAGCCGGGCGATGCCGAGCATCGCGGCGTGAACGCCGTCGCCCTTCAGGCGGCAGTCGCGAAGGATCTTCCAGGTCTTCATCCGCGCAAAGACATGCTCGACGCGTGCCAAAGGGTGGTGTCGTTCAGACGATTCGTTCAGGTTGATTCTGATTCAGCATGATGAGGTGGCTTCGTAGTTGGTGGCTCCGAGGACATATCTCCAGGACGCCGCCCTGGCCCGACTGGGCTACGGGGTCTTGCCGCACCTACTCATCGTCCGCGCCATCGAGGCCCACGTGGCCCGCACCCTGGCTGGCGGAAACCAGACCCGCGAAGAGTGGTGGCTGCCCATCCAGCTCAAGGCGACCATGCTCGTCAGAGGAGACGGGTGCTGGCGTGTTGACAGAATGTCAGCGGCGCAGGACTTGACGCGTTCATCGGCGGCGGCGGTCCGTCAGCGGGTAGTGAGGAGGCCGTCCACCAGAGCCCGGAGCCCGTCCAGAGAGGCGTCATCAGCGGTCAGCAACGCCCAGCGGTCCGCGACCTGTGCCAAGCGGTGCTCACCGGTGCGCGCTTGGGGCTGTGGGTCTGTCTCGCCTATACCTCCCATTCTTCCGTGCAGAACGTGGCCTCGCTCACGGCGACGTCCCCGGCCCTTGCCGCGTTCAGGACCAGTTGGAGCCCGTCCCAGACGGCCGCTGCGCTGGGGCAGAAGCGCAGACCCAGGTCGTGGTCCTCGATGTGCCGGATGATGGCCGCGTCGAGAGCGGAGGGGGTCACGCCGACGAGCGGGATGCCTGCGTGGAGGACTTGGGGTCCGGTGCGGCCGTAGGAAGTCACGGCGCCCAGGTGGGGAACGCCGTCGGGATGCCGCCAGTAGTGCGCGCTCACCCCGGCCTTTTCGAACCGGTCCTCGCTGAGTTGCCATTGGCCGGGCCGGCCGAACCGCCAGTGAGGGAAGTGGCCGAGCCGGGCTGCCGGCGTCTCGCCGTCCAGGGCGGCCGACACCTCGTCCGGGCTCATTCCGAACCGGAGCGGCCCGACCCGCTCCAGCGGCGCCCACTCCCAGAGCGGGCGCTCATGGCTGGGTACCACCGGCCAGGCCCCCGGGTTCCTTGCCCGCTCACGGACGTTACGCCAGTGCATGACGGGCGCGGTCGAGTAGGGGTCGTGGGCCAACCCGGGCCCGACGAGCAGGGCGGAGGTCACCATCGTGTCCTTCGGCTCCAGCCCGCCCTCGGCCGACAGCCCCAGTTCCCGCCCGGCCCCCAGGGACACCCCCCATGCAGGTATCTCCGGATCGCCAGTCCAGTTCACTTGCACCACGACGTCCTCGGACTGGGCAAGGTCATGTATCTCAGCGCGGAGCTCGGAGGGAACCCGGCCGATCAACTCCACCTCGCCAACCCTCACCAGAGGACCTTCCATGGCATGGACCGCCACGGCGACGAGGATCATCCCCCGGTCGTAGATGCAGGTCAGGCTCGTCCCCTGATAGGCCTGCCAGCGGATTCCGTCGGCTGCGACCTGGCCGTTCCCGGGGAGCGGTCCACCTAGAGCGGCCTTGACCTCGTCGGAATCCATCCCGAACCGCAGCGGACCCACCCCCACCAACGGATCCAGCACCCAACGCGGACGGTCCTCTGCCTTCCTGCGCAACCAGCTCACTCCAGCCCCTCCCTATAACGCGGACACACCATCCGCTGATCATGAACCGAGACTAAGAGACCCCTCTGACAGGACCGATCATCACTCGGGCTCGACACCGATGCCCTGGGCAGCAGCCCGCTCCAGCCTCACCAGGTGGCGCACGATGACGGCCCGCGTACAAGCTGCGTCGCCCGCTCGTATCGAGCAGTGCAACGGCGCGGGCTGGCCGCACCAGGTCGGAACAAGGCCGCCACCCCCTCGGGTGGTGGCCCTTTCGCATGCCCAGCCGTCCGCCGCGTGCCAGAGCCCGTTCCCGTGAACAAAGCCAGTGGGGGAACGGCGGCGACCGTCGGACGCCTGCCGCTGCAGGTAAGTTGTGCCAGAACCCGAGAGGCTCTGGCACAACTTCTGTGGTGTCGAGCCGGATCTCGATGTCCGAGGCCGGAGCACGCCCGGGAACCGGCAGGTCAGCTGCTCGCCCTGAGGCGGGCAGAAGCCCGGTCGACGGAGCTCCACAGAAGTTGCGCCAGAACCCGTTCTCGTGAACAAAGCCAGTCAGCAGACCGACCACGACCACAGCCGCTGTGGGATGACGCGTTCGAGCAAGCGCTGCTGCGTCCGGGGGCTGTTCTGCCTGTCCCGCAACCTCAGCGAGTTGCCCGCCTACGAGCGCAGGCGTCGCCTCGGCAGGGGTATCCCGAACGATCGGATCGATGCCTATCTCGACGTTCCGCCGGTTCAGCGGCCAGAGGCGAGGGTCATCCGTGGCCGCGACGACGACTACCTGCCGACCTCCTGGGCGTCCGTTCACGACGCCGAGGAGGTGAAGAACGGGCACATCGGGTGGTGGCCAGGCAACTGAACTCCCGGTGGCGCTGTTCAGGGGCGGGCCGGCTCGCGGACGGACACGCGGAGGCTCTTGTCATCGTTGCGGGTGAGGAACACGCCCGCTCCGTCTGTGGTGTGGTAGTAGGGAACCTCCGTCCCCGTCTCAAGAGGTGTCGCGTTGCCGCTGGGGGTGCTCAAGTCCAGTTGGGCGAACACGTTAGTGCCGCCGGCCGAGGTGTCGAGCACTCCCCCGAACGCGGTGCCGTTGTCTTGGATCGAAACCACCGCGATCGTCTTGCGGTTGCCGTCGCCCTGCAGGCAGATGCCCCTCTTGTTCTTGAGGTCGAAGACCACGGAGCCGGCGGCCAGGTAGTGGCCACGGGGAGAAGAGACCACCGGGTAGTCGCGGCCGGGCTTGTCGCTGCGGGCGACCTCCTGTCCGCAGACCAGTCGGGCCTGCGGCGCTCCGGTTCGCAGGTCGTGGACTGCCCACACTGGGATGTCGCCAGCCGACGCAGCCTGCCAGCTGATGAGGGCGTGTCCGGCCGCGACACCGTAGACGCTGCCGTTCCAGAAGCCCATGAAGCCTGACTTGGCGCCGACACCTTCGGGGGTCAGGGTGTCGCTGAAGTAGCGCCCGGGGATGCCGAAGCCTCCTCCGCCCATGGCGACCAGGGGACCGTCCGCCGTGGCGGCGACGACGCGGCTGGTGTTGCACATGGGCGCGGTGCGGCACTGGGTCAGCAGCCGGTCCGCGTCCTCCTGGACAGCCACTTCTCCGCTGGTCACGTCGACGAGCGCGCCCCGGTTCGGGAAAGTCCCCTCTTCCCCCCAGGTCACGAGCAGTCGGCCGCCCGTGGCCTGGACATGGATCTCGCCGGGGTCGGCCAACACCGGCACATCGATTTCGCGCAGGGGCTTGACCGATTCACCCTTCGCGTCCGCCGGGAAGATCGCGAGGCGCACGATCTCGGCGCCCTCGTGCAGTTGATCCTTGCCGCGCAGGCCGTGGGCGTAGGCCACGACGTAGCCGTGGCCGTCGATTTCCACGCCTGTCACGTCCGGGATCTCTGTCGGCCCGTTGGAGGAGGTCTGGGCTTCTGCTAATGGGGTCGGTGCGGACCACGGGGCAGACCGCCAGGCCAGCTTGCCGTCGCTTCCTCGAGCGGAGATGGTGTAGCCGTTTGAGGCGGCTAGCATGAACGCGACGGCCTGGGACCGCGGTACCACCGTCACCGGCAGCGTCGTCGCGGACTGCGGTACCCATGAGAGCACCTCGTCCCATCCCTGCGACGTGTCGAAGGAGGACGGTACGCTCAGCTTCGTGAGCGGTGCGGCGGTTTTGGCGCCGTCGGGCCACCCGAGCGGCTTGTCCCCCGTAGTGCCAGTACCGCTGGAGCAGCCGGTGGTCACTAACGCCAGCAGAGCTGCTGCGGTCAGTGCGTGTGCCGAGCGCATCTTCTCGTCCTTCCAGAGGAGTTAGCGGGATCGTCGCCAGGACAGTAGCAAGCTGCTCCGACGAGACAGCCGGGTACAGGGTGCAGCCGCAGATGCGTCCGGACGCCGGACATCGGGCCCAGCTGGCCTTGATCGACCACCGAGACGGTGTGGGACGCGCGTCACGGGGTAATCGAAGTCTCGCCACATTCTCAGGCGGCTTGATACGCCTGCGACGTCCCAGCCCCGCGGGCCCGTTGCCCAGTGTCGGGCCGTAGCGGCTGGGTGTCTCGCCAGCCCGCGTCACGCGATGGCCGGGTAGGCCATGGCGTCCGTCCCGCTGAGGGCCAGGCCCACGTACTCGTTCACCGCGTAGGGCGCGATGCCGGGCGGAGTGGGCAGGTCTTCGCCTGAGCGGGCGTCCAGCGTCAGCGGGCCGCTGTTGGTTCGGTCGTAGATCCGTCCTTGCCACACGGCGGTCACGGTGGGGCGATCCGGTTGGCGGCCTTGTCCGGCAGTTTCCAGCGGAGCTCGCCGTTTGCGGTGTCGAAGGCACATACGGAGAGGCCTTGCCAGTTCCGGAAGCAGACAAGGGTGCTGATGCCATCGAACTCGCAGTCGGCGGGATCAACATCCTGTGGGATCTCCTTTCTGACCACTCCGGTCCGGGTCGATCAGCCGGTGGAAACTGACACCGGCCCGGCTGCGTCCGGTGACGCGGACGAACTGGCTTCCTCCCGTGCCCACGCTGGGATACTCGCTGTCCTCCCCGCGCCAGCGCTGCTCTCCCGTGTTAGGTCGCTTCCGGCAGCGGCTTCGTACAGACCGTCGATCGCGTCCTTGGTGAGGCCCACCAGGGTGCCCTTGACCCCAGCCCAAGGCTGACAGCGGGGCAGCGTGCACGGTCACCGCAACGGCCCTCGTCATCGAGGTCACACCTGACCGGCCGGGCGAGTCCGGCGCGCTCAGGCCGGCGCCGTCGACGACCAACGGAGGACGTCTCCGGGGGAGTGGTCGGGGCGCGCCCGGTTTGCCAGCGCGCAGCGTGAGGCCAGCGACCGGAGGCATCGCGGGCGACGTCGATGCCGACCTCCACCACGAGCTCGGGCTCCACCAGCGTGACGGACAGCTTTTCCCTGCTTCCCCACCCGGCGGAGATGGACCACCCGTCCAAAGGTGCCCGTGCCCAGACCGATGCAACTTCCCCGCTAGAGCCGCACAAGTTGCCTGGGCGAGGGTGGTTGTGCGGCCGATGTACTGAAAGCGCCCCTCTCGTAGTCGTGTGCCGCGCTCCATGGCACGTACTGGTGCGGGAATCAGTCGCGGGCGGTGGCCAGGTGCCGCTCGAGGAGTCGCTCCACCGCTGGCTCCAACTCCCGCAGGACGCGCTCTGTCTCGGCCACAGCCTCGGTCATCCACCTGTGCCCTTCTTCAGATGCAGGGACACACGTGTCCGCAGGCTGCAAACGCATACGGCGGGAACTGGAAACGATCATTCACCCATTTGATGTACTGGCGCCAAGACGCCCCCGCGACATGCCACTTCCGCCGGGCGGTGGCACCATCATCAGCCAAAGGCTCACGGTCCCTTTCGTGCACTGATGTGCCGGCCCGATCAACGAAGTGGCTTTGTTGGTGAGTTACGAGAGCGCCTGTTGCCCGGCGCCAAGAGCTGGCTCTTCCACGAGAGTGATGTCGCTGACTTTTGGGTTCTGGCACAGATCTTGGGGAGCGGTCGCGGAGTGTCACCGGGGCAAGGCAGGAGATGGGTCAGAGCACCGGGCGGCTTGCCGGGGCAGTCCAAAACTCCCGGCATTCTCACGAGCCGTGCTGGCATCGTATGAACATGGCAGCGATTGACAACACATCCGAACCTGGCAGCCTTGTCCGCAGTGCGCATCCGCCCTTGGTGGAGGCAGCGTGGCTGTATCAGGCGTATCAGGTGTGTCCGGAAGACCTGCCGATGACCGCTGCCCTGGCACTCGCAGTGGGAATGGATACGCCAGCCCTGTGCGAGCTCGCCGGTCTGCCGCGTCATGCGGACCCCCGGGACATCCGTGACACATTCGAGCAGGCTCTCGAAGAATTGGGGATGATTCTGCCCGATCGCCACCTGGCCCGACGATTCGCGCTGCGCAGGCTGGCCGCGCGATTCACCGCCGGGGAGGTAGATCTTGCCGAGTTGGCATCGGACGACTGGTCGGAGATGCAGGTTGTGACTGCTGAGGAGCAAGCATTCCTGGCGCTACTCCCGCCATGCGCGTGCTGCATCGAGTACACGCTGGGGGTCGACGCGGCGACATGGGAAGCGCAACTGCAGATTGCGGCCGGTGCCTTCGTCGCACACCCCACGGTCGGACCGCGCTTGTGACGAGTGAGGTCGAAGGCTGTTCTGGCGCTACGTCTGGGGTCGCAAATCGCGGAGAGTCACTGGAGGAGGATCATCTTGCGGAGCAGTTCGAATCCGGCACGTCCGTAAAGTTGGCGCTTGATCTTCTTGATGCGGTTGACGGCACCCTCGATGCTGCCGGAGCTCCAGTCGAGAGTGAGCCCGGCTGTCACGGCGTCGAGGTCTCGGAGAATGTGGAGCGCGAAGCCGGTGAGGCACGGTAGCTGGCTGGCGTCGACTGCGTCGATCCAGGCAGGGAGTCTGGAGCCGAGGCGGTCGGTGAGTATCTCGCCGAAGTCGCGGACATGCCCGGCGGCCGTGCCCAGTTCGGGGCAGCGTGCCAGCACATCCTTCAGGCCGGCGCGGTCGTCATCGCTCAGAGCGGTGGGGTGCCGGGTGAGCCAGCCGGTCACCTGCCGCACCGTCGGGGGCCGGGGCGGCGCGCCAACCGGAGCCCCACGGAGGGTGGCAATGTAGCTCCGGACCATCTGATAGGTGACGGGCGAGTTTTTGGCAACGAGTTCGCCGTGGAGGCGGGTGACGCTGGTACATCCCTCGGCGAAGCGTCGCTCCAGGTAGGGCTTGTAAGGGTCCAGCCTGCTGGACCGGGGCCGGTTCTCGCGGATGGTGTCCTGCCAGCGCGCGGCGTTCGTGTATCTGAGCACGGCGTTGAGGCCCCAGCTCAAGTGCCGGGCGATCGCCCGGCGTGAATGACCTTGAGCGAGCAGCTCGTGGACTAGGGCGTGCGCGGCCTTCTTGCGCTCAGCTCGCCGACCGATGGGCGCCGGTTCGTCCCGCGGTTGGCCCGAAGCCAGTCGGGTGCCCTCCGGGAACATAGCGTTGGGCGAAGGGCTACTCAGGCAGTCTCGATGGGCGGCGACGCAGGTCTCCACGGCCCGGCCGAGTCCCTGCCACAGATGGAACCGGTCGGCGACCTGCACGGCGTCGGGGGCACCGCGCCGGGCACCCTCGGCATAGGCGCCCGCCCGGTCCCGGCAGATGATCTCCACGCCTGGGTGACGAACCAGCCAGGCGGCCAGCGGTCCGGCTTCACGCGTCGGGAGCACATCGACCACACGATGGTCTTCGACGCTGGTCAAGACGGTGGAGTAGGTTTGGCCGCGGCGCATCGCGAAGTCGTCCACCCCCAGCACACGCGGAGTACTAAACCGTGGATCGGGCAATGCTATGACCCTCCGTAACAAGGTCATCTGCCCCGCGCCGAAGCCCAGCTGAGTAGCCAGCCGGGCGCCGGCCCGCCCGGCCAGCGCGAGCGCCACTCGCTCCAAGGCGCGGTTAAACCGAGTCGTGAACCGTGCGTACGGGGCGGCCAGCCGCGAGAACGGCTCGGCGAACGTCCGGCGCGGGCAGTCCACCGACCCGCAGATGAAGCGCCGGACCGTCAGACGGATCACGAAGCCCCTGCCTAGCGAGTGGCAAGTCCTTCAGCCTGCGCTGGTAACGGTCGTGGACTCGGTCCGAGAAGCGGCCGCAGTCCGGACATGCGGCCCCGGCCGCGCGGCCTCTCGCCACCACCTCGACCGTGCCGAACGCGGCCGTCACCGCCTTGACATCCACATCGTCGATCCCGTCGAACACCAGCGAGTCCCAGAACGGTGCATCGATCTGCATGACCAGCACCATCACCGTCCACAGCCGACCACAGCAGCGACCGGGATGAACCTGATGGAGCGTCACTTCCGACTGTCAGACGACAAGGCGTACGCCGTCTCACACGAGCCAGTCTCCTCGCAATCGAACGTCGAGGTAATGCTCTGCGACGGCTCCCCAAGATCTGTGCCAGAGTTTCGTATCCGTGGGACACCGCCCAGCACACCAGGGCCAGCAAAGTCAGCACGAGCCCGATCACCTGCCACGGTTGGTAGCCCTGTCGTCGATCCGTCGGGTTGCACATCGCGGGTTTGGTCCCAGCCCAGCCAGGCGGCCCATCCGGCCGTCGTCATCGCGGCCAGTGCCAGGATCGCCAACGGCGCCGTACTTCCTGCCGTTCCTGTGGGCTCACCGGCGGCCCCGGACGGCCCGGTAGCCAGGGGGCGGCGCTGCGGCGGCGCCCCCGATCCCCAGTCGAGACGCTGGTCGGTACCCGAAATGCGAGGCAGCCGCTCGCGCTCGTCCCCGGAATGGTGACCCCACGCCGCTTGCTCGGCGGTGCGGCTGTCCAGGGACTTCCCCACCGGCACCCGGTGCCCTTGACGCAGCTGACGCAGCTGACGCCGGGGCGCCCAGGACGGTGGGATGTGTTTCGTCTCCGATGGGACGGGTGTGCTCCAGGTACCGGGGGAGGTGCTTGTTACGTTGATGCGCCGGCTGAGCTGGGGCTTGCCGGCAGTGTCGGTGTATGCCACACCACAGGTCCTGACCGTCGAAGTGCAGGCGGGGTCGTTGCCGCTTCCTGGCTGCGGACCGGCCTCGGGTTCCATTGCGCCGTGTCGGGGCTCTGCCCCCTGGCGCTCCAGTATGTGCGTACCCGTCGGTCTTCGCGGGCTTTTACCCCACGGGGTCCAGGCCGTAGGCCATCGAGACGTCACCGAAAGCGCGGGAGGACGTCGCCAAATCTTTCGCGTCGCCGAAGTGGGTGCCGCCGTCTGCCGTGCTGCCGCAGATGACCAGCGCGTTGGGGCGGGTCGGGGATCGCGGCCGCCGTGGTCGGGGAGGGCAACGCGCGCGATACGTCCAGGTCTGCCGCGGCGGTCCGCCGCGGGAACGGCCCGGCCGGCGCCGCTTTTGCGGTGCCGGGCCGGGCCGTCTGGTCGTGCGTCGGTGAGCACTGGATTCGCAGGCTCCGCATCGCAGTTGGCGGGTGCCGCAGCGACTTGTCTTCCGGGCTGTCATGCCGCGGGAACGACAGGGGACGTGTACGGGGCACCGCCTCTCTTGGATGGACAGGGAACTACGCTGGCAGCCCCTCTGACCGTCCAGGGAGCAGCATGCCGCCAGCGTTCGTCCACCAGATCACCAAGTACGACCCCGCCGACCGCGACGCACGCGGCCACTACATCGGTGCCGAGGACACGGTCAGTGACCACGGGCCGGTCGAAGCGGCGTACCTGGCGGCGGTCGCCGCCTTTGCGGAGGCTTCGGACGTCGACCGATTGGAGATCCGCGAGCCGGCGGTCACCGGCTTCGTCCACTTTGGGGCGGAGCCGCCGATTGAAGGGTACGGCCTCGGGGGGCTCTTCTCACCCGACCTCACCGGCTACCACGACGGGGCCGAGGTCTCCCTTCCAGTTGCTCTGGAGCTGGTCCGGGCCATGCTCCGCGGCAACGGTGCCTGGTGCCGACTGGAGGTGAGCGATGTGTTCACTGTGCACGTCGGGTGGGACCAGTACGTGTATGTCGGAAGTGACCGGCCCTGCGCGGACGCCGTTGCCCGCACAAAGGAACTCGGCCTCTTCCCGGAGCCGATGACGACCTCGCCGTACGCTGCGGAACTCGACGAACCGGACGTGACGGAGGCCGCCGACGAGGGCTTCTGGGCGTGCGTACGCACGGAGCTGGCCTCACGGCAGACGCTGCTCCTGGAGGAGGCCTACGTCCGCAACGCCGCACGCTGGCACCGCCTCACGGCGGACAACCTCGACCCAGTGCGCGCCGGTCTCGGCCCGCGCGCAGTGCTGACCGTCTGGCCTGACCTCAGCCCCGACGTTGGCGCGGTCCTCGCCGCGCTGCCCGAGGAGGGATCCGTGGAGTTCCTCTGGGAGGCGCAGGACGGAACGATCAGCCACGCGATCGTCGACGACACCGAGTACCAGGAGCTCGCCGCCATGGTGGCCGGCACACGGGCCGCCTGTGCCCTGCCCCTGTACGCCGACGAACGCCAACCGCTGCTCTGTGCCGTCCTTCCCGACAGCGACGGCGTGCTGCGCGCTCGGTGGTGACACCGGCCGCGCATGGCGACCAGCCGATGCTGTGCATCGAAGTTGTCCAACCAGGCCAGGTATCGCGCTCAGTCACACCGATCACCGGCTGATGTGACTGAGCGCGCTACTGTTTGAACCCGTGATGTCGGCTGTCATCCTTCATCCGCTCCCACAGGTCAAAGCCGAAGCCAGGGGATGGGGAAACGATCCGGACCAGCGCATCACCGCGGCAGTCAGCGTTCTCACATCCAGAGACAGTGACAACGACGGCACCACGCGCGTCGATCTGCATGAAGGTGACCTGCATAAAGTCAGCGTGATGCTCCGTGGAGATCTGAGCAGGGCCAACCTGAACAGGACGGACCTGCGCGGCGCGAACCTGAGCGATGCGTGCCTGCGCCGCGCGAATTTGGCCGGCGCGGATCTGGGTGCCGCGAACCTGAACTGCGAGTTCGTGGCTGAGAAAGATCTCAGAGGTGTGCTGCATGAGCCAGAAAGGAAACCACCGGGGGACTGTCCCCCCCCGGGATCTCAACCCCAAGCACGCCCCAGCCACCACCGGCGTTATTGACCGAGTGCCGGGGACCGCCCGGAGCCCCATCGATCAGCCGGTGGCTCTGACGGACCAGAGGGTGCGGTTAACAGGTCAGCGGGTACAGGGTCGGCTTTTGGCTGGGATCCCAGGTGAGGGGCCGGGCGAGGGCGCGGTGGCGGGGGTGGTGGGGGTGGGCCTCCTAGAGCGCTGTGGAAGCTGACATTCCCAAGAGAGTGCATCTTCGGTTTACCGGCCAAGTGATCGCCTGCACCGCCCGGCCTGGTCACCCGTCTCATCGACCTTGACCGGTCTCACCGACGTTTGACGACTTCATCGAAGCTTGATCACGGCTCGGGATGTCTTGCGGATCAAGCCGCGTACCCTCGGCTGCATGCCTCGCCATCCGAAGAAGCCCCGTCGGCTGGTCGCCGAAAGGCGCGTGTACATATGGACGATGCGTCACAGCCATCGCAAGGACCACGAGGGCCGGTCCGTGGACTGCCGCCAAATCCTTACCCTGTCCCCGCAGCCGGCCGACACCGGCGGCCCGCTGCGCATTGTCTTTGCCGACGGGCCCGGCCGGTACGTCCCGGGCGGCGCCCCCTTCGGCTCCGGGGACGTGGGCTTCACCCAAGGCCCAGACCTGAACCTGCACGAGCCGGGCGCCGTCCGGGCACTGCTCGACGTGGCACTCGCCCGGGGGTGGCAACCGGGGGAGCGGCGGGCCGTGGAAGTCGACGGCTGGCTCCTGCTGGAGGCGGCGGCCGCCGCGCGAGCGGGGGAGGCCAGCCCCGAGGGTCGGTAGAGCGGTGACTCCTTTTCGCCGGGGATTGATCCTCGCAACAGCCCGCTGCGCAGCGATCAAACTGGTCACCCCTCTGTGCTCGGCCGTACGGCGTCCGCCGCCGGCGTGCGGTTCGGCGCGCCCCAGGGTTGGGGGTGGGGGCCGGTGGATGGTGGGGAGGTGGTGCTCAGGCCGCCGGTCGTGTTGATGCTGGCGCAGGCCGCGGAGACGATCCCGACACCGCCCCGTTCGGGGCCGGGTCTGGCGTATGAGCTGAGGTTCGACGGTTTTCGGCTGCTCGTCTTCACCCCGTCCGAACCGGGTGGGCGGGTGCTGCTCCAGACTCCCCGCGGCGCGCTGGTCCAGGACGCGTTTCCTGAGCTGGTGGCGGCCGCCGGCCGGCTGCCCGGCGGCTTGGTCCTCGATGGCGAGGTCCTCGTCTGGGGTGTGCAGGCCGGGTCCTTGTCGTTCGAGGGCTTGCAGCGCCGGGCCGTCTCCCGGGCCCGTAATGCCGGTGCTCTCGCCGCCCGCCTGCCTGCCCTCTACGTTGCCTTTGACGTCCTCCAAGCCGACGCCATCGAGCTGACCGGGTTCCCGTTCGCGGAGAGGAGACGGTGCCTGGAGGTGTTGTTCGCCGCCCGCGCCGTGTCCTCGTCGTGGACGCTGTGCCCGGCGGCGGACTGGGTGGAGTCCTGGACCGACGTGCCGGTCTCGAAGGGGTGGTGGTCAAGCCCATGGGGGCGCCGTATCAGGCCGGCCGCCGCGCCTGGGCCAAGATCAGAAGACGCGACACCACCGAAGCCATCATCGGCGCGATCACCGGCGCCCTGGCCCGCCCCCACATCCTCATTCTGGGCCGCCCCGGTGCCGCGGGCCGACTGGGCGCGGTCGGCCGCACGGGCACACTGCGCCTCGACGTGTCGAGGCAGGTTGCAACGCCGTCACCCAATACATCGCCGCATCACGCGGACATCCACTCCGCCTAGAGGGCTGACCCGACGACGTCAGCGACGCTCTCGGGGGTTGAGCCCCTGGTAGCGGCCGCGAGGGTGTGCGGAGCTGTTCCGGGCGGGGGCTGGGCGGCCTTCGGGGCGGCGCCTCGGTGGCTGCGTCGGCGCGCCGCGTGATGCCGTAGCCGGGCCCGGGGAGCCGTGTGCGTGCAAACGGCACGACTGCGGTGGCGTCGTCCCGGGGGCTGGTGCGCCGAGCACCAGTGACTCGGTCGGGCCGGTGATGGAGTGGCGCCCCAGAGGCCGAATCCGCTGCACGTTCCTGGCCGGGCAGCGGGCAGCGGGCGCCAACGGCTACGGCGCGGCTGACCGGCCGCCGTGTGTGGGGTGTGGTGGGTACGGTCAGGGTGATCGTTAGGCCAGGTCGGGAATCAGACGAAGCCGTCCGGTTTGGGCGCCGGGTGGTGGGATGGCTCGACCGGTGCCCTCCACTTCGGGCCGTCGGGGGCTTGCGCCTGGGCGGCGACGACAGCCGCATCCACGTCGGCGTACAGGGGCAACGACTCGGGGCGGGCGCTGGCGGCCGGTCGCGCTGGAGATGTCCCTTCGGGTTGGGTTCCGCAGGCTCCTGGCGGCACGGGGCGCTGACCATCTGCGGGCTTTGGCCCTGAAAGGGAAACTGATCATGTCCGTCGCTCCCACGCCCGGTCTGCCGGATGTGACCTCGATCCTGCTGGAGACCGATTCCCTGGACAGCTTCCTTCAGAGCCTGTCCGACGCTGCTCTGACACTGGTGCCGACGGCTGAAGGCTGCGGCATCACCCTGGAGCGCCAGGGTCGCCGCCCCATCACCGTCGTCAGCACCGGCAAGCACGCCCCCGAACTCGACGAAGCACAGTACGGACAGGACGACGGGCCGTGCCTGCAGGCCCTGCGCACGGGCGAGGAAGTGCCGGTGGCCGACATGCTCGGCGAAACGCGCTGGGGTCCGTACCCTGCCTACGCCGCCGCCCTCGGGACACGATCCTCACTGTCGTTGCCGATCGCCGCACACACCGACGCTGCCGGCGCCCTGAACATCTACGCGGGCAAGCCGGACGCCGTCACCGACGCCGACCTCACGGACCTGCGAGCCCTCGCCGCCCAGGCAACCGGGGCCATCGCACTGGCCCAACGCATCGCCGACGCCCGCGTCTTCGCCGCCGACCTACAGACGGCCATGGCCTCCCGCAGCGTCATCGACCAAGCCACCGGAATCATCATGGGCCAGCAGCGCTGCAGCGCGGAAGAGGCCTTCGCGATCCTGCGCACCGCCTCCCAGCACCGCAACGTCAAACTGCGCGACCTGTGTACCGACCTCGTCACCAACATCACCGGTACCCCGCCACCGGACGGCCAAGCACTGCGCGCCCGCCCGCCGGACGGCGCCCGCCGCTCGGACGGCCGGAGAACCACGTGAGCCCGGGACTGCTGCACCTGCTGGATCAGATGCCGGCCACGCCGGTGCAGGTGATCAGCGATCTCGGTGACGTCCTGGCCCAGAACGCGATAGCCGAGGCTCTGCTGGGCGGGATGTGCTCGGTGTCCGAGCACGGCCGCAACGTGGTCTGGCGCTGGTTCGCCGACCCGGCCCAGCGCGCCGCGTACCCAGTGGAGGAGCACGAGTACTACAGCCGACTGCATGTGGCGGACCTGCGGGCGGCCGTGGGCCGACGCGCCGGCGACCCCGCCGCGGCGCGCCTGGTGGAGCGGCTTCTGGAGCTCGGGGAGGAGTTCGCCTGCCTGTGGGAGCTGCACGAGGTTTCCGTGCGCCGGGCATCGCGGATGCGCGTCCTGCACCCGCTGATCGGCCCGGTCGAACTGGACTGCCAGGTCCTGCTGGCCCCGGAGGGGGACCAGCGCGTCGTCCTGTACACCCCGCCCGTCGGCAGCGACACCGCCGAACGCCTCGCCCTCCTCAAGGTCGTGGGCACCGGCCAGTTAACCGCGTCCGGCTGACGTCCACACGCCGGGGCGGTGGACCGCCCGGGCGGCAGGAGTTGTCGTCAAAGTGTCACGCCCACATCAGGAGTGATGCGAGGGTGCCGGCTGCTCGGTAGGACTGGGCGGTCTTGTCGTACCTGGTGGCGATGCCGCGCCATTGGTTGAGGCGGTTGAAGCACCGTTCCACTAGGTTGCGGCGTTTGTAGACCTGCTTGTCGAAGGCGGGCGGGCGGCCGCCTGGGCTGCCGCGCCGGGCCCGGTTGCGGACCTGGTCGGACCGCTCCGGGATGGTGTGTGCGATGCCGCGGCACCGCAGCCAGGCTCGGATCGCCTTCGAGGTGTAGCCCTTGTCGCCGATGACGCGGTCGGGCCGCACGCGTGGCCGGCCCGGCCCGATCCGGAAGTCCGGGTCGCGGATGAAGATCCAGGACCGGTACTGCCAGGGCTTGATCGCGTCGGCCTTGAGCCAGCGGCGCACCGTGGAGGCCGACATGGCCGGGGCGATGGCCCTGGCGACCACCTCGCGGGCCAGTTCCGGGCACGACCAGCGCGACAGCGGGGTCCCGGTCTCGGCGGGTAACTGGCAGGCCAGCGCCTTGACTTCGGCGACCTGCAGCGGGGTGAACGAGGGCGGTCGCCCCGAGCGCCTGCGGTCGGACAGGGCAGGCAGGCCGCCGCCGGCGAACCGGCTCCGCCAGGTGCGCACCGTGTCCACGTGCATCCCCGTCTGCGCGGCTATCCGGGAGTTGGGGCACCCTCGGGCCGCCAGCAGCACGATGGTTGCCCGCTGCCGGGCCTGATGCGGGGTCTTGTGACCGTAGGCCATCTTCTTCAGCCGGTGGCGCTCGAAGGGGGTCAGCACGACGGCCACGGCGGGGGTGACAGGCATGAGAGGAAGGCGGCCGTTCCTTTGGGGACGGTGGGGCTGGCCTGTTGCAGATGCCACCGACCGGTGGGTTCGGGCTCGGTGGCCTGCGGTTGTCGGTGAGGGCGTTTCAGGATTCGGGATGAGCCAGGCGGCTGAGCAGGGCTACCGCGTCGTCGAAGGGCACCGGCTGGAAGAACCGCGCGTCGGCGCGCTCAACGGCGGCAATCGCGCGTGGGGCCAGGTCGGCGCCGGCGCCGGTGACGCGCAGTCGTTTGGCGCGGGTGTCGGCCGGGTCGACTTCACGCCCGATGAGTCCTTTGTGTTCCAGGGTGCGTAGTACCTGGGAGGTCATCTTGACGTCGGTGCCGGCTTGGCGGGCGAGAGCCAGCTGGTTGGGATGCTCGCCCTGGGTGTTGAGCCACCAGGCGCAGGCGAGCAGCACGAACTGCACATGGGTGAGATCGAGCGGGGCCAGAGCTGCGGCGATGTCACGCTGCCAGCGCAGGGTGGCATGCCACAGCAGAAATCCGGGGCTGTCGCCGGGGCTGAGGGGCATCAGCTCAGAGCCAGTTCGGTCAGCGCGGCCATCGTGTCGGGCCAGTCGGCGGTGATGCCCGGGCCGATCTGCGGGCCGACCTCGTCGGCGCCGGTACCGGTGATCTCCATCCGGTACACCACCCGGATCCGGTCTTGGTCAATCCGGTCGATCTGGTGGGTGGTGCGCAGCAGCAGGCCGTTGAAGCTGGCCTCGTCGACGAACAGTTCGTCTTCGACCGCCTCGGCGATGCGCAGCAGTACCGGGCCGTCCCCGGGCGGCGTCATCGTGATCTGCGTGCCCGCCGCGAACGTGCCACTCATCTCGATCTTTTCGATCTCGGCGTTCCACGTGCCCCAGTTCTCAACGTCGGCCCAGAGCCGCCAGATCGCCTCGGGGGTGGCGCTGGTCTCGATGCTGTGCTCGTACTCCCACATGAGTGGTCTCCTCGACTAGATGTTCTGTCCATAGATTATCTGTGCAGAGATTATCTGTCCAGTGGTGCACGGACCCCATCCCGCAGTGCCCCGATCCCACCCGAACCACTGCCCGCGCCCGCACCACCGAGGAGGTCCTAGCCCACACATGCGAGCTCCGCCTCACCGCCCAGGCATCCTCCCGGCCTCTGGCACGGCACCCACCACTGCGGCAACCCCCAAGGGATTTCGAGAGTCGACCACTTAGACGGTCAAGACCGCGACGCCGCGCCTGAAGTCCACCCCGAGCTGGGACGCCCGCTCGGACAGCACCGTGTCGACCGCGTCAAGGTCCGTCGCCATGACTTCGGGCGCCGGGCCCGGTAGCCGGAGGGGAAGGGAGGCAAGGTCGACCTGTTCCCCGTCGAGCATGATGCCGGCGAAGTGGCCGACGAACCGGGGGCGGGCCGGCGCGAGCCCTTCGGGGGCCGGACCGAACGCGTCTTGAACGCCCGACGCAGAATGGCTACCCGGCGTGACCGCAGCGGGCACGAGCGGGCACGTACGGGGACCGGAGCGGGGGATGACGGAGAAGGCCACGGCTCTCTATGAGGAGTTGAGCGCCCTGGAGCGGCGGGCCAGGGCGGCGCGCCGGGCCGAGGGCATGCCCTTTCACGTCGCGAGACGGCCAAGTTGGTCCGCCGGTACGCAACGACCAGCAGCACGCGGTCCTCGAAGCAAAGCGTCCAAGGACCTCCCCGGCACCCTCCGTCCCCGCCCCACTCCGCGCCCGCAGCGCCGGGTCCCAGGTCCTCCCATGCCCGCCCCCCGTAACCACTGCACCACCGCGCACACGAGCCGCGCCGACCGGCGAAGCCCCGCCAGGAACCTGGCGGGGCTTCGCCGTCCTCGCAGACATCACCCTCACCCGATGTCCTAGGGCCTGTCCGCAATGTCTGCTGGGAGCCATAGCCGCAGGCATGCGAGGGTGACCAGGGCTTTGTAGTGGCGGGCGCGTTTGTCGTAGCGGGTGGCGAGGGCTTTGTTCTGCTTGAGCTTGTTGAAGCAGCGTTCGACGACGTTGCCGCGCCGGTAGACGCCACGGTCGAGGCGGCACAGGCTCTCACCGCGTCGCAGGCGTCCGCTGATCTGGTCGACGCGTTCGGGGATGGTGCAGGCGATGGCGCGCCTGCGGAGGTAGGCGCGGATCTTCCGCGACGAGTAGCCCTTGTCGGCGACCACCCGGACCGGACGGGTGCGGGGCCGGCCGGGCCCTCGGCGCTTGATGCGGATGCGGGCCATCACGGGCTCGAATTGGGTGCAGTCGTTGACGTTCCCGCCGGTGACCGTGAACGCGAGAGGGCGTCCCTGGCCGTCGCAGGCCAGGTGGATCTTCGTGCTCAGCCCGCCGCGGGAGCGTCCGAGTGCTTCACCGGTCCAGGGCCCCCTTTTCGGGCCCCGGCCGCATGCTGGTGGGCCCGCACGATCGTCGAGTCGACACACGCGATCGACCAGTCGACCTCGCCGACCGCGTCCGAGTGCTGCTGGACGTGGGACAGGAGCCGGTCCCAGGTGCCGTCCGCTGACCAGCGGCGGAACCGTTCGTAGACGGTCTTCCACGGTCCATACCGCTCGGGCAGGTCCCGCCAGGCCGCACCTGTGGACAGCTTCCACAGGATCCCGTTGAGGACCTGCCGACGGTCCCGCACCGGACGACCCATCCGGGACGGGGCCACGAGCGGCTCGATCACCGCCCACGCCTGATCAGTCAGTTCATGACGTCGCACCACGAACGGCGTAACGACCAACCCACTTTGCGGACACGCCCTAGCGCTCGATTTGGCGGAGCTTTGCCCTCTGGTCGCCGGGTCCGGCGTCCTCCCCGTCGGGACCGGGGGTGGCCTGCCCCAGGCCCCGGCGGATCGCGATCTCCACGGGTGAGTACGCGCCGTCGGCCCGCTCCAGTTCGTACGGCGCGGTCGGCATCAGCGGCGGCTGGGCCATGAAGCGCGGCCGCGCGCCGTGGTGCGGCTGTGCCGCGTGCACCAGGAACGGATGGCACAGGAAGACGTCCCCCGGGGAACCGGTGGCGAGGGCGAGAGGCCGGTGGGCGGATGCCGCTACGAGGTCTGGCGCGATGGCAAGGCCGCTCGCACCCTCCTCCCCATACGGCTCCAGCACCTTCGGCACGTCGAGGTGGGAGCCGACCCGGATCCGAGTCGGGGCGTCCTCTTCCCCGACCTCGCTGAACAGAAACAGCATCAGCAGGGCCCGGCCGCGTGAGCGGAGATTGGTAAAGGGCCAGGTCTCGCCCTCCACCGCATAGCTGCCCTCGATGTGCCAGCCCGCGTCGCCGGGCTCCTCATCGTGCGGGAAGCGCAGCGGGAAGGTTCCGAGCGAGTAGCGCGGCTCCCAGCGCCCGGCGCCGACCAGCAGGTCGTACGCCTGGTGCAGGGCCGGGGAGTTGGGTGCGGCGGCGAACGGTCCCTGTGCCATCCCGCCGACCCAGTGCACGGGCTGCGTCCACGTCTCCGGGTCGTCCGGGTCGCATCCCGTCTCCCGCCACAGCAGCCGCGTGCAGCTCGCGGCCACGCGGGGCGCGACGGCGCCCTCCAGCTTGACGAAGCCGTCGCGGAGGAAGCGAGATACCAAAATCGTGTCGTCCATGCCTCCATCGTGCGGCGCCGCCCGTCCCCGTCACCCGACACTTGCCGCACCGCTTTTCTCGGGTGCGGCGTGCAGGACCTCGCCTGATTGAATCGATGGTCGGAGATCTTGGAGGCGAGCGTGCTGGAGCGGCTCAATCAGGCCATGGAGCGCATCGAGCGGCAGCTCGACAGCTCGGTCGACGTAGGCGAGCTGGCGCGGGTCGCGGCCACCTCGGAGTACCACCTGCGGCGGATGTTCTCGGCGCTCGCAGGGATGCCGCTGTCGGAGTACATCAGGCGCCGGCGGCTGACCATCGCGGGCGCGGAGGTACTGGCTTGTGAGCGGACGCTGCTGGAGATCGCGGTGCGGTACGGATACGGCTCGGGCGAGGCATTCGCGCGGGCGTTCCGCGTGGTGCACGGCGTCGGGCCCGGCGAGGCGCGGCGCACCGGCGCGGCGCTCAGCTCCCAGCCCCGGATGACCTTCCGCCTCATCGTCGACGGGAGCAGCAGCATGCGCTACCGCGTCGTGCACAAGCCGGAGTTCAGTGTCGTCGGGGCGAAGGCCCGGGTGCCGCTCGTACACTCGGGGCCGAACCAGGCGATCATCGATTTCGTCCGCGGGATCGGCGACCAGGCAAGGGAGCTGCTGGAGAAGCTGTCCGACCAGGAGCCGCACGGCATCCTCGCGGTCTGCGACGACCTCGATCCCAGCCGGGCGGAGGGCACCGACCTCGACTACTACCACGGGGTTGTCACCTCGGCGTCCGCGCCGGAGGGCATGGCCACGCTGCCCGTGCCGGCCGGGACATGGGCGGTCTTCACCACCTCGGGGCCGGCGCCGGAGGCGATCCAGGCGCTGTGGCGTGATGCGTTCACCGAGTGGTTCCCATCCAACCCGTACCGGAGCCGCCCCGGGCCGGAGATCCTTCGTACGCGAATGTCGGCGGACGGCACCGAGGCGGAGGCCGAGCTATGGCTGCCGGTGGAACGGGAAACCGATTGATTCCGGATTCCCTCCCTGGCCCTGTTCGCCGGGGCTGGCGTGCTGGTCCCGATGAGAAGGCGGACAGCCACCGGCCCGCCGACCAGAACGCTCAGCTCCGCCAAGTACGGTGCTCATCCGCCAACTGGCGTGCTCGTGGTGCGAGGGGCAAGGACCCGCAGGAAATGGCCGCAGGAGTAGCAGCAGCTCGGGCGACAGGACCGGCCCGTTCGGCAGCGCCCGCCGGTCCTGGGCCCGGCCCGCCGGTCATGCTGAGCGTGCCAGGCCCGACGCGGCGGCGAAGGAGGCCACCCCGAGTGCCTCTGCTCTCGCCCCTCGAGCCGATGCTCGCCCAGGCCGCCGAGTCCGTCCCCCGGATCCGGCGGCCTGGCGGGCGACCTGGCCATCGAGCAGAAGTTCGACGGGTATCGGGTGCTGGTGTTCACCGCGGCCGGGCCGGGTGGGCGGGTGCTGCTCCAGACCCGCCGCGGCGCTCTGGTCCAAGGCGCGTTCTCCGATCTCGTCGCGGCTGCGGAGGCGCAGTTGCCGCACGGCTTGGTCCTCGATGGGGAACTGCTCGTGTGGGACAGCGAGGCTGGCGCCCTGTCGTCTGAAGGGTTGCAGCGGCGGGCCGCCGCCCGTGCCGGCAGCGCTCCTTCGCTGGCCGCGAACCTACCGGACTCGCCGTCCGCTATGAGGCGACCGTCCTCATCGCAGCCATCAACGAGTGGCTGTGACCCATGCCCATCGGCCCTGGCCTCTGTCGTGCCTTCCCTCTTATGCTGCGTGATCCATGTCGTTTGGGGGATCATGAACTTCACTCGGTATCGCAGACCGTGGGCCTTCCTGCTGCTGACGGTGTCAGTCGTCCTCGGTGCTACGGCCGTGGCGGGACTTGAGTCGGGAGACGGGGGCTCGCTGGTCCTGCTGATCGGGATCCGTGAGTACGTCCTGTTGCTGGGACGGCTCGCCCTGGCCGCGCTGACCGGGGCAGTCCTCTTGGGGCTGACGAAGTCCTCACTGCGGGTGCCTCTGGTCGCCACGCTGCTCGTCATCGGCGCACCGACGTTGCTTCTCGGCGGCTTTGTCTCGGCTGCGTTCGGTGGCTCGGACGAGGAGGTGAAGACTGAGCCGGCTCCCGATCGCGGCGACCGCCAGCTGCTCGTGGTGGCGCGGAGCGGCTCTCTTGACCCGGTTTGGTGCGTCTACGTCGACGAGGGGAAACCACCGCTGGAACGCCGCTGGAGTGTCGGCTGCTTCAACGGCGACTCCGAAGACAATGCGCTCAGCGAGACCGTGTGGACGGCTCCCGACCGAATTCGCATGACCACCCAGGCAGGCGCGGTCCACGAAGTGACCATCGCCCCAAACGGTCGGCCCGACCGGGTCGTTTCCGTCGGCTAGCGACCGAGGTGCGGCACGTCTTGACACCGCTGATGGCTGTGCCTGAAAGCCGGGCGACCTGTCGAAGACTTTCCGAACCAGGTCACTAGATCACTTCCGACACACGGCCTGGCAATGTCCCCTGCACGGGATAAGCCCGCTGGCGATGTACGGCGGCTCTCACTGCCGTGAAAGGGAACGGGAGCGCCACAGGAGGGCATCCGACCAGGATTTCAATGGGTGAAAGCACAACGGGGTCAACACTCACTGATCCCGTAGCGCATGGGCGGTGCCGCCGACCCGTGATGGTCCACGCCGGCGATGGCGTGGGTTCGGTCGGCGCCCTCGCAGCAACGAAATCCCGCCATGCAGCTACGAAGCTGACGGCTCGTCAGTCGCGGGTGGCCATCGCCGACGGGGTGGCCTGCTACGTGGCGTGGCAGAACGTCCCGTACGCCGCGCGTGGCTGGCTCGCGCAGACCGTGTCGCAGTCCTAAACGAGGGGCGGCCGGCCCAGCCGTGCCATCCGTAGGACGGTGCGCCACCGCATGGGCCTGCGTTCGCCGCCGCTGGTCCGAACGCCCTGGGCGAACCCGCCGAACCAGGCCCGCAGTCCGGCCGCCGACCGTGTCCGGGCCACGGTGAGCACGATCCACACGCCGAGGTAGGCGGGGACGAGGGGGGCGGGAAGGTGCCGCTTGGCGAGCCAGACCCGGTTGCGGGCGGTCATCCGGTAGTAGACGGCGTGCCGGGCGGGAGAGGTCCGGGGGTGCTGGAGCACGAGCTGGGGCTCGTAGAGGATGTCCCAGCCGGCGTCGAGCGCGCGCCAGGCGAGGTCGGTCTCCTCGTGGGTGAAGAAGAACGCGTCCGGCCAGCCGCCCGTCTCCTCCAGCATCGGCATCGACAGCGCGTGGCCCCCGCCGAGGAACGTCGTGACCAGGCCGCGCCGCATCGGGTCCTTCGCGCGCAGGCGGGGGATGTGGCGGCGCTGGGTCTGGCCCGTCTCGTCGGCGATCCGGAAGCTGACGATGCCGAGACGAGCCTGGGATTCGTAAAGGTCAGCGATGCGTCGCACGACATCGGCATCGACGAGCAGCCCGTCGTCGTCCAGGTCCACCAGTACGTCGACGTCCCCGAACTCCCGCAGCCGCTGCCAGGCGACGTTCCGGCCGCCGGACACCCCCAGGTTCTCCGCCAGCTCCACCGCGGTGACCCCGTCCGGCAGGCCGGGCAGCGCACAGCCGTTGCCGACCACGACGATGCGTACAGCCGACTCATCCTGCCAGCCAGCGGATGACGGCGGCCTTCCACGTGATCAGCGGGCCACCATCCGTCGCGACCAGCGGCCCGAGCCAGGGACGTCCAACCTGCTCGCAAAGATGGCGGCCGAACCGGCTCTCCCCAGGGAGCGGGCGGGGCAGTCCCGCTCTCCCGCTGTCGGTCCACCCAGTTCTTCGGCGACCGGGCCCAGCAGGACGTCGGCCACGGCGACGATCTCGGGGAAGACCACCGCGTCCCGCGCGATGGCCCGCCAACGTCAACGTCCCCACGAGCCTCATGGCCGTCGACCTGCTCCAGACGACGCGGCCAGATCCGTTCCTGCTCCCAGTGCAGAGAATGCTCCCACCACCGGCACACGACTGCCCGAGCCAGAGCGAACACCTCGGCCGGCTCCACCCCGGCGCGCCGCGCCCGGCGGGACACCCCACCCCACCGCCGCTGCGCCCCGACGACTTCCGGGACCCTCCGCAGGTCGAGATTCTCCAACTGCTGGTCGGCGTCTGCGTCGAGCAACCAGAGACCATGCCGCGTGCAGACCCGATCCCAGCGTTCGGCGTAACGCACCGCGCGATGCGACTGCCCGGTGCGCCGTGCCGTGCACGGCCGGCAGCCGAACGCGACCGGCCCGATGACTGAACCACCAACGCGCCAGAGCGCCTGTGGGGCGTCTCCCTCTCCCTGTGCCGAGAGTCCGTCATCGTCGCTGCCCCAGGACGGCAGCGCACGCCTGAGCGTCTCCTGGCTGACTCTGCTCAGTTCGACCAGCACATCCCGGCCCGCCGGACCGAGCAGGACTTCCGCGTCCGCGCGGAGCGTGCCGCCAGGGTGCCGGGGCTGGTGGTTCTTCCACCGCCAGTGGCCGAGTAGGCAGCCGGGTTCCTGGCCGTAGCGGGCAGCGATCCTGCACATCAAGGACCAGGTCGTTTCTCCACTGAGGGCAGCCGTACGGCGAACGCCCGTCCGAGGTTCACCGGCCTCGCGCATGGCTGCGTGTGTGACCATGCCCATTGGCTGCCCCAGAGGCCGATCAGGAACACCTCGGCACACGCGGCGAGTACGACGGATGGCACCTCTCCACACATCGGTACGGACACCACTGTGGCATCACTGCCATCCGCCGGTGGACCCGCACGCCCGCAACGGGGGACTGACGCCTTGCAAGCGCTTCTGAGTAGGCTGCTGGGATGACGGGGCACCTTGGTTTCGGCGCGATGCTCGCGCGGCTGCTGGACCACAGAAAGCTCACTGTGCAGGAGCTGGCCGACCGGGCCGGGCTGGGCACCGTCGAGGTACGCGCAGTGCTCGCGGGGAAGACCCCGAGCGAGGGGCTGCTCCGGTGCCTTGCGACTGCGCTGGGTTTCCATGCCGTCGATCTGTTCATCCTCGCGGGACTGGAGGTCCCGAACGAAATGGCGCCGCTACACACCGCAGCCTCGCGGTGGGTGCCGTACGTAGTGATGGATGCGGTGCACCTCCCAGCGGCGGGCCGACGTGAACTCCTCAAGCTCATCCGTGCACTGCCACAGGAGGCACGGCATTCCCGATTCGTCCCCAAGCGGCTCGCACCGCTCACCGGCGGTCCGGGCGGTGCGGTCGTCCGCATGTTCCAGTACCGGAATCTGGACTGGATGGGCATAGCGAAGACGCTGGCGGTGGTGACGCCCACATACCTGTCGGCGGCCACTTACGGTGTGATCGGGGCTGGGCGCAAGGAACTGACGCCCCACTTGGTGACGGACTTCGCCGCTCTACTGGGGATCGATGCCGACGAACTGGCCGCACTGACGGGCATTGTTCTAAGCGATGTGCCACGCCCTCCCAGCTCGGAGGCCGTGGACGCCGCGGCGCTGCTGTGGGAGGTGCGCCGACTGTCTGCCACCCAGGCACAACACATCTCCGAGTTGGCGCGCACCATGCGTGAGAACTCCCGCGACGGATACCTCATCAACCTGCCTGGAACGTGACGTCCACCGGCACGCGCTCGCAGGACCCGACGTGCACCATGCCATCTTTTCCTGTCTAAAGCCGGGCACTATTTTGAATCACTGCTTTGTAGGCTGGTTCTTTCGAAGGGGTGGGGTATGGGCTACGGAGCCGAGCAGCGGGAGATCGAGCAGGCGCTGCGCCAGAAGGCGATCGGAGGGGCGTCCACGCTTGGAGATGCTCACCTGTCTGAGAGGCGACCTGGAGACCCGCATCAGCGATCCGGTCGACCGTGACGGCGCGATCTCCTTCTGCATTATTTCGACGTTTACGACGGTCTTCGACCTCGGACTCGCCCCCGGACGGTTCATCGCCTCCTGGGACCGGTTCGGAGGCCACCTGGACGACAAAGAACTGGTGCGGAGACTGGGCCCGCTGATCCTGGCACCGGACGTGGAACCACAACCCTGCGAATGCGACGCCAACTGCGGCGGGTACTGGGTCTGAGGACAAGCCCGCCCAACAGGCCGCAGGATTTGACTCCGTGAAACGGGGTCATCTTGAGAGCACGCGGTGGGGCGGGCCGGATTCGAACCGGCGTCATCCCCCTTGCAGGGGGGCGCGTCGACCTCTGCGCTACCTACCCCCACCGCGCCTGTACAGCCTATGCCAGCCCTGAAGCGGCTTCTGAATGGTGACGGGACCGGTGCTGGCAAGCGTCTGCATGGCCCTTTTGCCCCGGTCGCCGGTTAGGCCGTGGCCGCCCCCAAGCAGGCCCAGGAGGTTTCTGCCGTTGGGTTTCCAGTGCTGGAGGCTTCGCTGCCGACCCCGTCAAGAGAAAATCTAACCGGCACCACTGACGTTGCTGCCGGCGCCCGCGGAGCGGGCTGGTCCTGAAGGCGAAGCCGGAAGGACCCGGGTGGGGGAGCGGAGCGGACCCGCCCAACGGGCCGGAGGCCCGGACTCCGTGAAACGGAGTCACTCAGGCCTGCAAAGCAGGCCATTCGGCTGGAGCGCAGCGAAAGCCGAACAGGTCCGGAGCGCAGCGAAGGACCCCGGCCCGAAGGGCCGGCCATGGCTCGGCGAAGCCGAGCCCCGCCGAGCGCAGCGAGGCGGTTCACTGCCCCGGAGCGAAGCGGAGGGGCAGGGTGCCGAAGGCACCCCGGCCGAGCGCAGCGAGGCCGGTCTCTCCTGAGCGCGCAGCGCTCAGGTACCCGCTCCGCGGG
>NZ_JBIVKT010000002.1:0-738906 GCF_044750905.1 Streptomyces sp. NPDC088762 | reverse complement strand
TAGAGGTCGGGACCGACGTAGACGTCGGGACCGGCGGAGAGGTGGGGGCCGGCGTAGAGGTCGGGACCGACGTACGGGTCGGGACCGGCGTAGAGGTGGGGGCCGGCGTAGAGGTCGGGACCGACGTACGGGTCGGGACCGGCGTAGAGGTGGGGGCCGGCGTAGAGGTGGGCTTCGACGTTGGGACCGGCGTGACGGTCGGATCCGTTGGGCAGGTCGGGACCGGTGTACAGGTGGGGCTCGACGTCAGAGCCGGGGTGGACACCGCAACCCGCGCCGCGCGGGTCGGGGCCGGCGTGGGGGTTGAGGCCGGCGTCGAGCTCGGGGTTGGCTGGGTGGTCGGGGCCGGCGTGGAAGTGGGGTTCGACGTGCGGCCCGGCGTACGGGTAGGAGAAGGCGTGCATGTGGGGCTCGTGGCTGGAGCCGACGTCGTCGTGCGGGCCTGGGCCATACCGGTCGCGAGAGTGAGGCCGGCAATTAAGCCGGACACTGCAACAGCGGCCGCCACTCCACGTATTCGGACAGTGCTCATGTGGGTTCCCCCCTGTCAATCTGCCCAGCACCGTCGCCGGGCATGATCCAAAGAGAGCCAACACCGTCTGCGGAGGACCCGCAAGTTTCTGTTTCTGGACCGCAGCGAGGAACTGCTGCCCGCCTGCCTTCCAGCGTCCCGTCTGCCTGCCCTGAAGGGTCCTGCAGAGGGTCCGCTTCGGGAAGGTCGTAGTGGTGCTTGACTTGGCCTTGTTGCCCGGCGCCGGTCCAGGCCGAGGCGACCATCAAACGGCAGTCGCCATTGCTCGTGCGGTGTCCGGCGAACCCGACGTCCTGCTCCCGGGCGAACCCACCGGCGCGCTCGACTCACCGTCAGGCGAGGCAGTGATGGAGCTGCTGCAAGAGCTGAACGCGGACGGCGCGCCACCATCGTCGTCATCACCCACGACCGTGAGCTCGCGGCCTCGCTGCCGCGCCGGTGGCGATCAGAGACGGGATGGTCGTCGAGGACACGCGCACCGGTGCCGGTCAGGGAGCTGGCAGGCATATGGATCACCGATGCCTGGATCCGATTGAGGTCGGGGAGAGCCTGCCTGATCAGGAGGCTCACCGCGGGCGAACGGGAAGTACACTTGGCGGATTTCCGTGCCGCTGAACAAGCGCGAAGCTCTTGGAAGTGACTGGTAATGGCTGCGCTCGTCTATTTTCAGAAAGTATCCGAGAACTCTGAGGCGGTTCTTTATGACTTCGGGGACGATCCCGTCGGCCTCTTGAGGCGGTTGACGATGGACAAGGCGTCCCGCACCTCGGCGGCCGGGGACGGCCGGGCCGACTACACGTTCCTCAAGGCGTCACGGAAAATCAACGCAATGCGCGAGCAGACCGGTCTGTGGCCGGACCGCGGAATGAGCGTGAGCTGACCCGCCGACGATCGACTTTGGTCGAGGGCATGCGACGGAAGGGGGCACCCGGGGGGGGGAGGCCGGAGTCACAGTTCGGCCGGCCAACCCGAAAGGCGTGCGGCAGGCCGACTGGGACTGGCAGTAGGCGCCCGCCCCTCTGGCTCCCCTGCTTCTCGTCCTCCAGCCGGCACAGACGAGCGCGGTGGTCGAGGCCGGCCTCGGTGTCGAACGGTGCGCGTCCCTGCGATCTCGTAGGTGGTCCTGTATGGGACGGTCATACTTCCGGGAGGAGCGGTCTCGCCTGGCACTGTCACAGCTCGGCTACTCCCACCCAGAGGCGAACGGCTGCCGCATTGGCGCGGCGCCGTTCTACGGCCTCATGCCGCTGGAGCGGTGCTCCCTGCTGGTCATGAATCCGCCTGGAGAAACGGGGGCACCCCGCGGTTTCGAGGGGAGGGAGCCCAGGGCCCACCGACGCGATCTCTGCCTCCACATCATCGAGAGGGGCTGCACTGACGTATGCGTCATCGCGGTGACCGGTCCCCTCACTGGCCGCGTCCTCATCGGTAACGGCGCCGGGTACTGGGGCCCGAACGTCTCCTCCGCCACCGACTTTCTCGACTGGTACGGAATGTGAGTCAGAACCAGAGCAGGCAGTCACCTGACACTCCCCTGCAATGGAAGCGGCGTGCTAACCGTGGTGTCCATGGCGCCAGAGGACATGGACAACGCGGAACACCGCAAGAACTCCAGCAACCCAAGCCCCACCGACCAGGAGGAACTCCTCGACCACCGCGGGAAGGTGCCATACAGCGACCGGACCGGCGATCGTCGCGAACACCACGGCACCGAGGAAGCATGCGCTCAGCAGCGCATAGCCGATCTCAACGGGGATCTCGTCGCGTTCGGCCTGGCTCCGTCGTCTCGTCGTCATGGCTGAAGAATTGCACTGGGGGCGGCCGCGAGTCCATGAGGCCAGGGCACAGCAGCCACTGGCCGGGCGCCGCTGGGTACGGCACCTCGGAATGTCACGGGTACGGCGTGTATCCAGGGCGGTCGGCTGCGAGTGTGTAGCGTCCGGAATCGATCGGGTCTTCTTGCCCGGACATGCGTTCGCGGTGGTCGGTGGCGCTGGGAGGCTGTTGTGGCAGGTGACCGGATCGGGCTGGCCGATGTCCTGGCGGCGGCGGAGGATGCCGCGCCGGTGGACTCCCTGGATGTGGTGGCGCGGAATCTGCGTGACCGGTTCGACGCGCGGTACGTGTCGTTCCTGTTCGTCGATATCACCGAGGCCCGTCTCCTGCGGGTCCACGACACGGCGGCCACCTACCGCGAGCACCGCGCCGCGCAGGTTCCGCTCTCGGGCCAGAGCGTCTACGACGAGGTCTTGCGCGGTCAGCGGCTGGTGCTGGCGCCGGACACCGGGCAGGGGCGGGGGCAGGGGCAGGGGCAGCGGGTCCTCGCCCCGGTGAGCAACCGCGGCGACACGATCGGGGTCCTGGAGCTGTTCCTCCGGGACGCAACCCCGGAGGTCCTGCAGCAGGTCGAGGAGGCCGCGCACGCACTGGCCTACATCATCGTCACCGACCGGCGTTTCACCGATCTCTACCACTGGGGCAACCGCACCACGAGGGTCAGCCTGGCCTCGGAGATCCAGCACCAGCTCCTGCCTGCCGCCGCCTGCTGCGAAGCCCGCCAGTTCACCGTCGCCTGCGCCCTCGTCCCGGCGGCCGACATCGCCGGCGACACCTACGACTACAGCCTCGACAGCGACACCCTGCACCTGTCCATCACCGACGCCATGGGCCACGACGTCAATGCCTCCCTCATGGCCACCCTCCTGGTCAACGCCTCCCGCGGCGCACGCCGCGCCGGCGAGGAGCTGGCCGAACAGGCCCGGCAGACCCACCGGGCCCTCCTCGACCACGGCCGCAACACCATCGCCACCGGCCAGCTCCTGCGCATCGCCCTGGACGGCACCAGCGCCCAGCTGGTCAATGCCGGCCATCCCTGGCCCTTTCGGGTACGCAACGGCGTCGTCGACGAACTGCAGCTGACGGTCGACATGCCGTTCGGAATGAGCGAACAGGGCCCGTACCAGGTACAGGACCTGGACCTGCGCCCCGGAGACCGCCTGCTGCTCCACACCGACGGCATGCAGGAACGCGACGCGGAAACCGTCGACCTGCCCGCGCTCCTGCGCAAAACCGCGACCGAGCATCCACGCGAGGTCGTGCGCACCCTGGTCGGAGCCGTCTCCGACGCCTATGACGGCCGTCCTCCGAAGGACGACGCGACCGTTCTGTGCCTGGACTGGCACGGCCCCCGCCTCGGCGCCCCTGCCGAAGTCAGCTGAAGTCAGTTGAAGTCAGCCAGGAGTCGAGTCGATGCGAGAGGGGCCAAGCGCAGGGTTCAGTTCGACGTGGGCCAGTCGGCGTAGCGGATGCGGCGCAGGTCGCGTACCTCGCCGAGCGTGCCCCACTCGTCCTTGCCCAGGCGCGTGAGGGGCCGCAGGCGTGTGACCTCCGGATGGTCCTCGTCCAGAACGGCCTCATCGCACGCGAAGTGCACCACCCGCCCGAAGACCACGGTCGAGTCACCGAGCAGAAGGGTGCTGTGCAGCTCGCATTCCAGAGCCACCGGGGAGCCGGCCACGCGCGGAGCCTTCACCCGCACACCCGGTTCACGCTCGACGCCTACGGCATCGAACTCGCTCACCTCGGGCGGGAAGTCCGTGGCGGTCTCGTTGATCTTCTCGAGGAGCGGCTCGGGGGCGAGATTGACCACGAACTGCCCGGTCGCCTCGACGTTGCGCAGCGAGTCCTTCCGGCCGACCGAGGTGAACTGCACGATGGGCGGCGTGATCGACGAGATCGTGAAGAAGGAATGGGGAGCGAGGTTGTCGACACCCTCGGCGGAGACGGTCGACACCCATGCGATCGGCCGGGGCACGACGGTCGACGTCAGCAGGCGGTAGACCGCGGTCGGGTCAAGCTGGGCCGGGTCGTATTCAGTGCGCATACACGCAATCTTCAGGCATCTCCCGTACGTGCCCGGCGGCAGATCGTGTGATCCCAGTCATGCCGCTGATCGGAACCGGCTCTCGATGCCGGTCGTGGGCGGCGGACCGGGACGCAGATCACCTGGCAGGACGGCTTGCCGATGAGTTCAGGCTTGCGCATCGGCGACACCGACCTCGGGCTGGTGGCGAAGGCGGACCCGGGAGACCGCCGGGCGGCGCCGCGGATCCTGCTGGACCCGATGGCAACCCGGTGAACCTCACCCAGCCGATCCCCGCTCCATGACGCCGTTCTGCTCCCGCCCAGAGACGTTGGCGCTGTGGCGCGACCGGAGACAGGTGGGACGGTGGCTACCGTGGCGGTATGCGCTTGCTGCTGATCTCCGACACGCATCTGCCCACGCGCGCGAAGGAACTCCCGGCCGAGCTCGTGGAACAGATCCGGCTGGCGGACGTCGTGATCCATGCCGGTGACTGGGTCGACGCGGACGCCTACGCGCTGATCGAGGCGCACGCCCGGCACCTCGTCGGCGTCCACGGCAACAACGACAGCCCCGAGCTGTGCGAGCAGCTGCCGGAAGTGGCGCGGGAACGACTGGAGGGGGTACGCATCGGGGTCGTGCACGAGACCGGCGCGGCCAAGGGGCGCGAGAGCCGCTGCGCCGAGCGGTTTCCGGACCTGGACCTCCTGGTCTTCGGCCACAGCCACATCCCGTGGGACACCACCGCGCCCGGTGGTTTGAGGCTGCTGAACCCCGGCTCTCCGACCGACCGGCGCCGGCAACCCTTCGCCACGTACATGACGGCTGTCGCAGCCGACGGCGAGCTGACAGAGGTCACCCTGCACCGGCTGCCTCCGAGGCGCTGAGGGCCCACCCGCCCGCTTCGTTCCTCGCCGCATTCTCAGGTGGCGTGGCCGGAGAAGCCCAGGTCGACCGCGGGGCGGGCGAGGTCGTCGGCGCCGCGGCCGAGCAGCAAGAGGAGGCCTTCTGCCGCCTCGGACGCGTCCACACCGCGGCGGCGTTCGCGACGAGCCGGCGGTGGGGCGTCCACCGGCCGGCCCCGCCCCCACGGTCGGTGCGCGTCCTTGATGGCGCCGTCGCTGACGCCCGAATGGTGCCGCCTCGCCGCGGCGGGGCACAGGGGCCGAACCGAGCACGGAGGACGCGCCGCTCCGGCTCCGGCCGTCCGTACGGGCCGAAGCCGGAGCGGCTCCTTCATTTAAGGTGACGCTTATATAAGCTGCTCCTGATACGATGCCATCGTGCATGCGTTCGACATACTCGGTGAGCCTGTGCGCCGCCGCATCCTGGAGCTGCTCGGAGACGGCGAGCTCACTGCCGGAGCGCTCTGTGAAGTGATTCAGCGGGAGTTCGGGATCTCTCAGCCGGCCGTCTCCCAGCACCTCAAGGTATTGCGGGACAACGGCTTCGCGACGGTGCGACCAGAGGGTGCGCGCCGCCTCTACGCGGTTTCACACGAGCCGTTGCGCGACATAGATGCCTGGCTCGACCAGTTCCGCCGGGCGTGGACACCACACCTGGACGCGCTGGCCACCGAGCTGGCGCGAGGCAAGCAAGAGCGGAGGAAGAAATCGTGATCGATGTGACCGGTCAGATCAGCGCGGTCCGTCGCGAAGTGGGTAACCGGGTCCTGGAGGCCGGCGAGGCCCGCGTGGTCTCGCTGTCCCGCAGCTACCCGGCCGAGCTCGCCGACGTCTGGGACGCGTGCACCAACCCGGAACGCATCCCGCGCTGGTTCCTGCCGGTGACGGGCGAACTGAAAGAGGGCGGCCGCTACCAGCTGCAGGACAACGCGGGCGGCACCGTCACCCGCTGCGACCCGCCGCACGGCTTCGACGCGACCTGGGAGGTGGGTGACGACACGACCTGGGTCGAGCTGCGGCTGACCGACGAGGGCGACGGCCGGACGCTGTTCCGGCTGACCCACATCGGGCACGTGGACGACGAGCGGTGGGCCCGGTTCGGCCCCGGCGCGGTGGGAGTGGGCTGGGACAGCAGCCTGACCGGCCTGCACCTGCACCTGAGCAGCGGCCGGGCGGTGGACCCGGCCGAGTGGGACGAGTGGTCCGCGACCGACGAGGGGCGCCGGTACCTGACCGCGTCCAGCGACGGCTGGTACGAGGCGAGCGTGGCTTTCGGCACCGACCCGGCCGAGGCCCGGGCCGCCGCCGACCGCACCACCGCCTTCTACACGGGCGAGCCCGAGCCCGGAGCCGGGGACATCCCCCACGACTGACCCGGATCAGCCGGCGGCGAGCCGGCGCGGGCCGGTCCCGCGCCGGCGGACCACCCGGAGCGGTGGAATCGGACAGCGCGGACCAGCGTTGCCGCAGTATGCGCAATGCAGCCGAGAGCCACGACGAGCCCGACCCGTCCGCCCTCTCAACCACCCGCGCCCGCATCGAGGCCGACCGCGCCGACACCCTCGCACGGGCGGGCGCACTGAGCCGCGACTTCGACGGGATCGTCGCCGCGAACGCGCTGGTCGCCGTTGACGACGAGCACGACCCCGAGGGAGGCACCACCGCCTTCGAGCGGGCCCACGTGGCCGCCCTGATGGCGCAGGCACGCGAACACCTGGAAGAGCTGGACCGAGCACTGCAACGACTCGAACAGGGAGAGTATGGACAGTGCGAGAGCTGCGGCGGGACGATTCCGCCGGAACGGCTCCAGATCCGTCCGGCTGCCACCACCTGTGTCCGCTGCGCCGGGTCCGCCCCGCGCCGGCCTCCGCGCCCCGCCTGACGCCGGCGGGTGTCCGGCCTCCTGACCTCAAGCCGCGGGGACGACCTTGACCCCGGTGAGGGCTCGGAAAGGCAAGCCTGAGGCAAGGACTTGCTGGGCGCCGGTAGCCGGGTTCACCCGGAACAGGGTGGGCTCCCCGGTCTTGGCCTTGTTGTCAGCGATGAGCAGGCTGCCATCAGCCTCGACGGCAATCGCGGTCGGGCTGTCAAAACTGCCGCCAGAGGAAACGACGGACTGCGCCCCGCTCACCGGATCCACCTTGATCACGCCACCGCTGGAGCCCGTGAACGCGTTGGCATCGACGACGAGGATGTTGCCGTCGTGATCGATCGCCACGTCCACGGGGCTGACGAATGCGCCACCGGCCGAGACAACCGTGCGCACACCGGTGACGGGGTCGATCCGGACCACTCGGGGTGCGGCGGGCTCCGGGACGGGACCGGCTTGCTCGACCACCACGACGGTGCCGTCGGCGGCCACGCAGACTCCGCCGGGACGCAGAGGATCGAGCGTGCCGTCGCTCACCGACAGGACGGTCTGGTCCCCGGTGACGGGGTCGATCCGGATGATCGCACCGGGGCCTTTGGAGGAGAGGTCGGCCACGAGGATGTTTCCGTTTCCCTCCACGGCAACGGCGCAGGGGGCGACGAAGTTCCCCTCGGACGAGACCACCCTCTGCGTCGTCTTTCCATCAGACCGGGAGAGGCGCAGCAGCGTGCCGGTGCCGGGATACTGTCGATCCTTGGTCACCACGACGTTGCCATCGGCTTCGACAGCGATCCCAGTGGCTCCCACGAGGTCGCCGCCCAAGGCGAAGAACGCCTGAAGGCCCGTGCCCGGATCGACCATGTGCACCGCTCCCTGGCAGCCGAAGGCCTCCGAATCGGAGAGGAGGATGGTGCCGGCGGGGATTGCGTTCTCAGCGGTCATGACGGCTCCTACGGCTCCTTGGGGAAGGGAGCGGGGAACGACGGATAGAACCCCCACTCAACCCCAGCCCCCGTCGGCACCCGCCGAGCCAGGCCGCGCCACGCCGCCCGACGGGCGGTGATCCGCTCGATCGCAGCATCAGTTCGGCCGCGGAGACCAACCGGCAGGAGACCGAGGGGCGGACGGCAGCCGTCCTCTACCGTCCGCAGCGGCCGACCGGTTCGATGCGGGCTGCGACGCCGTCGAGGATCAGTTCGAGCCCGATCGTGAAGTCGGCGTCGCCCGGTGCGGTGTCGGTTTCGGATGCGGGTGCGGGGCCCGCCTCGAACACGGTCGACGAGAACAACCGGGCCGTCTCCGGAAAGCGTTCGGGATCCACGAGTTGCGCCAAGGCGCGGCCGTAGGCACGTTCGGCGTCGGACTGCCCTTGCCCCTCGGCCCTCCCCCGGGCGAGCTCGTGGTCCTGCCGTACCGCTTGGACCACGTAGCCCCCGATCAGGGAGAGGGTGCCGATCTTGTGCGCCCAGTCGAGCGGCGTACCGGCCAGGATCGCCAAGGCGGCTTCCATCCAGGCGATCCTGTGGGGTCCGGAGGGCGGTCCGGTCACGGGCAGGTGGGCGAGCCACGGCCGCTGTTGGTACACCTCGCGCTGGGCGCGGGCCCAGGCGCGCAGGCCCTCGCGCCAGTCGCCGGTGTCGAAGCGAGGTGGCGCGCCGAGGGCGTGGTCGCCCATGAGGACGAGGAGTTCGTCCTTGGAGCCGACGTACCGGTAGAGCGACATCCCGGTGACGCCAAGGCCTTTGGCGATCTTGGGAAGCGTCACGCCTTCGAGGCCGTCACGGTCGGCGGTCTCCACGGCGGCGGCGACGACGCGGTCGACATCGAGGGCGGCGGGGCGCCCCAGTCGCGAGGGCTCCGAGAGCCGCCAGAGCCGCCGCAGTGCTGCCGGAACGGTGTCTTCGCTGGTCATGGTCCCCTCGACACCTCGAAGCGTGAGGCTTCATCATGCCAGAGGCCTTATTAGTTTGCTTCTTATAGTTTCTCACGTAAATTAATGGGCGCGGGGACGGCCCCGCATCCGAGGGGGATCTGTCATGCCTGTCGACCTCACGGGCCGCACGCCCACGGGCCCGGTCCGGCGCGCCGAGCGCGCCTTGGCTCCCGATCTGACACGGGGAGCCATGCTCCTGATCATCGCGCTGGCGAACTCCGCCGGCGTCGCCTTCGCCGGCGAGCCCGGCCTGGAAGGCGCTCCGCACGGCGTGGACCGCGGCCTGACGTTCCTGCTGTTCGAGCTGGCCCACGCCCGTGGATATCCCGTTTTCGCCTTCATGTTCGGATACGGAATCGTGCAACTGGCCCGCCGCCAGGACGCGTCCGGCAGTTCACCGCGCCAGGTCCGCGGCCTCCTGCTCCGGCGCGGCTTCTGGCTCACGGTCCTCGGCTTCGCACACGCCACGCTGCTGTACTACGGCGACTTCCTCGGCGCCTACGGAATCGTCTGTGTCGCCGTGACCTTGGCACTGCTGCGCCGTGGTGACGGGTTCCACCGGATCGTGCTCGTGGTCTGGATGCTGTCGCTCGTCGAAGTGCTCGTCGTCGGCGGGATGGTCGTCCACGGGATCGTCACCGGCTCGGGCGGGGCGCCTCTTCCCGTCGGTCACGTCGACTCCCTCGCTGCTTCCTCCTACGCCGACTCCCTGACCGATCGCCTCACCGAGTGGCCGGCCCACACGCTGACCACCCTGCCCTTCGTACTCATTGCATGGCTGGGCATGTGGGCGGCCCGCCGGCGCATCCTGGAGCGTCCGGACCAGCACCGGACCCTGCTCGTCCGGTCCTCCGTCCTGGGCATCGGCATCGCGATCGCCGGAGGCCTGCCGGCCGCGCTGATCGCCTCCGGATGGGTCCACACCGACGGACCCACGGCACGCATGGCCCTCCTGCTCCACGGCGGGAGCGGCATGTTCGCCGGCCCCGGGTACGCGGCGGCCTTCGGGCTGGTCGCCGCCCGCGTGACCCGCCCCGGCACGGTGGCCGTCCGCGCCCTGGCCGCGCTGGGACGCCGGTCCCTGTCGGGCTACCTGTTCCAGTCGGTGGCCTGGCTCGTCCTCCTGCTGCCCTTCACTCTCGACCTCGCCGGCGGGCACGCACACCCCACGGCAGCCGTGCTCGTCATCGCGGTGGCCGTCTGGTTCATCACGGTGCTGATCGCCCTTCGCCTCGACGACCGCGGCCGGCCCGGTCCCGCCGAGACCGTGCTACGCCGTCTCACCTACGGTCCGAGAGCCCGGCGTCGTTCTTGAGACGCGGCGTCCAGAAGTCGCGGACGCGACGACAAGGCGGTTCGGTGACGGCGCGACATCATCGAAACGCACACAGCTCCGCTGTGACAGACCGCTGCGACAGACACGCCCCGCCGTCGGGCATCCGTCCGACCGCCCTTTTCCCACCCCCGGCAGAGCTCCGCACAAAGGATGAACACCATGGACCGTCTGGACATCATCGACACCTGCAATCGCATGGCCTGGCACGCGGACCAGCGCCAATGGGAGGCACTGGCCGGTGTGTTCGCCGATGAGGTGACGCTTGACTACACCAGTCTCAACGGCGGCGAGCCCGTCACCCTCACCCCGGCGCAGATCGTCGAGGGGTGGCGGACGGGCCTCGGCGCGTACTCCGCCACTCAGCATCTCCTCGGCAACCACCTGGTCAGCGTCGACGGCGAGGACGCGGTGTGCACCGCCACCTTCCAGGCCACCCACCTCAAGGGGAACGGCTCCCTGTGGACGCTGGGCGGCACCTACCGCATCGACCTGACCCGCTCCCGCGACGCATGGCTCATCACCGGCGTGGTGATGACCGCGGTGTGGAGCGCCGGAGAGCGCTGAGGGGACGGCGCTTCCACCACTCATCCACCCCGTTCTGCCTTGACATCTCCATGGACCGTCATCAAAACCACCTGGACGTACACATGACACACACGAACAAGGTCACCTTCGACAGCGAGGGCGTCACCCTCACCGGCAACCTCTTTCTCCCCGAGAGCACGGGCGGCACTCCCGGCCCGCTGCCCGGGATCGTGGTCGCCGGCACCTGGACCAGCGTCAAGGAGCTGATGGCCGACCGGTACGCCGAGCGGCTCGCCGCCCGCGGATACGCCGCGCTCTCCTTAGACTTCACCGGCTTCGGAGAGTCCGGGGGCGAGCCGCGAGACGTCGAGGACCCGGCCGGGAAGGTCCGCGACATCCACCACGCGCTCACTTTCCTGGCCGCGCAGGAGGCGGTCGACGGCGACCGGCTGGGCGCCCTCGGGATCTGCGCGGCCGCGATGTACATGTCCGACAACACCGCCCACGACCCACGCGTCCGCTCACTCGCGCTCGTCGCCCCCTGGCTGCACGACGCCGCCGTCTGCGAGGCCGCCTACGGCGGCGCTGAAGCCGTCGCCGAACGCGTCAAGGCCGGGCAGGAGGCGCGCGCCCGCTACGAGGAGACCGGCGAGGTCGCATACGTGCCCGTCGTCTCCGCCACGGACGAACGCGCCGCGATGCCGTACGACATCGACTTCTACCTCAACCCCGCCCGTGGCGGCATCCCCGCCTGGCCCAACCGCTTCGCCGTCATGTCCTGGGTGGACTGGCTCACCTACGACGCCATCGCCCTCGCGCCACTGATCGACCGGCCCACCCTTCTGGTGCACAGCGAGGACGCCGCGATCCCGGAAGGCACCCGCCGTTTCCACGCGGGCCTCGCCGGCCCCAAGGACATCCTGTGGACGCAGGGCACCCAATTCGACTTCTACGACTCCGAACCCCAGGTCACGATCGCCGTCGACGCGGTGGCCGCCCATTTCGCGCGGACGCTGTCGTGATCCTCGTCACCGGGGCCACCGGAAACGTCGGCGGAGAGGTCGTTCAGGCCCTGGCACGCGCCGGAGAGCCCGTACGCGCCCTGGTCCGACAGCCGGCGGACGTACCGGCGGAGCAGGTCCACGGAGACCTGGACGACCCCGACTCCCTCGCCCAAGCCCTCGACGGTGTACGGGGCGTGTTCCTGCTCCCCGGCTACCGCGACATGCCCGGGCTGCTGGCCCGCATGCGCCGTGCCGGGGTGGAACGCGTCGTCCTGCTCTCCAGCCTCGCGACCGTGGCCACCGACACCCGCAACGTCCTGTCCCAGTCCATGATCGGCTCGGAGACCGCAGTCAGGGAATCCGGCCTCGCCTGGACCTTCCTGCGGCCCAACGCCTTCATGTCGAACGCCCTGCGCTGGCTGCCGCAACTTCACGCGGGCGATACGGTCAGGGACGCGTTCGGCGCCGTGCCGGTCGCGTCGGTCGACCCGTACGACATCGCCGCTGTCGCCGTCCGCGCCCTGCTCGACCCCGGCCACGACGGACGCGTCCACAAGCTGAGCGGTCCCGAACCGCTCGTGCCGGCCCAGCGGTTGGCCGTCCTGGCCGAGGTACTCGGCCGCGACCTGCGCTTCCACGGGTTGTCGGACGCGGAGGGCCGGGCCGGCATGGCCGCAGCGGGTGTGCCGGAGCCGTACGTCCAGGCCTTCTTCAGCTTCTACGGCGACGGCACCCTCGACGAGTCCGAGGTCTACCCGACCGTCGAACTGCTGACGGGCACACCACCCCGCACATTCCGCCAGTGGGCCACCGCCCACCGGACCGCGTTCCTGCGTCCTGGAACGGTGGGCCCGTGATCCTCGGGCATTCCCCCTCCCGGCACTCCGCCCGACCCGTGCGTGCACTGGTCGGGCGGAGGCCGGCGGATTTCCGGTTCAGCTCGCGGGCACGGTGTCCTCGAAGGCGGTGCCGGCCTGCCGGTACGCCGCGATCTTGGCGTTGACCTGGGCGGGGGTCAGCACCTGGTCCTTGACGTGGAGTACGTAGTCGACCTGCTGCTCGTACGCGCGCGGGGTCGTGGACGTCTGGCCGTTGAGGTCGATCAGCCACTGGTTGAAGTTGATCGACATGGGGCGTTCGGGGAGGTAGGAGGCGTCGTGGGTGCCGAAGGTCTGCCCGTCGATGTAGTACGTGATCGCGTTGTTGTCGATGGTGACGACGAGGTCGTGCCAGCCGGCGTAGCTCTGGCGGCTCTCGGTGTGGGCGTTGACCGCCTGCCACGGCTCCGGGTTGTAGGTCTCCCAGGAGGTCGTGTAGAGGATGTTGGACGGCTCGCCCCAGCCGCCGTTGGGGAGGTACTCGAAGTCGTACTCGGCGTAGTCGTCGGCCATGGGGGCCTTGAGGTCGTTGATGGTGAAGAAGGTCTGGACGAGGTGGTCGCCGTCGGGGCCGGACCTGGGGGCGTCGCTGAACTTGACGCGGGCGGCGTACGTGCCGTTCTTGAACTTGGTGGACTTGGTGAGGACTTCGGTCTGTTCGGTGCCGGAGGCCGTGCCGTTGGTGGAGGTCTCCAGGGTCATGACGGTGTTGCCGTTGCCGGTGGAGAAGGTGACGTTGGAGGGGTCCCAGGTGGCGCCGGGAACACCGGGGCCACCGGAGTTGGCCCGTACCGACCAGCCGTTGGCGGAGATCTTCGGATCGGTGTGGGACGTGTACGTGAAGTCGTCCCAGAGCGCGCCGGAGCCGCCCGGCGGGGGCGTGGTGGGCGGCGGGGTGGTCGGCGGGTCGGTGGGGGTGTTGCCCGCGGGGGCGGTGCCCCAGACCAGCGTGCCCGAGCGGGTGGCGGTGACCTTGTCGGAGTCGCCGTAGGCGGTCTGGGCGGCGATGAAGGAGTAGTCGTCGCTCTGCCGCAGCGTCTGCCAGTTGGACTGGTAGAAGCGCAGCTGCATGTCGCCGGTGTCGGCGCCGGGGGCGAGGGAGCCGGCGCCGGAGGTGAAGCCGATCTCCAGGTAGCGGTCGGCGGTCTCGGTGGGGTTGCTGAGGTTGCCGAAGGTGCCCGTGATGTTGGCACAGCCCTTGACCGCCCAGGAGCATGCGAAGCGGTAGGTGGCGCCCGGCGAGTCGGACTTGAAGTAGTAGCGGAGTCTGACCTCGCTCAACGGCAGTGCCGTGGTGGCCGTGTTCTTCACCTTGAACCAGGGCTCGCTCTGGTCGGCGGTGGCGGCCGTGGCGCTGGTGCGGTACTGCACGGACAGGCTGCTCGCCGCGCTGGCGGTGCCCGGCAGGGCGGCGAGGGCAGCGGCGCCCAGGGCCGTGGCCACGGCCGCCGCGGCGGCGGCCCGCAGACGGCTCCGGCGCAGGCCGGCCGTCCGGTTCCCGGTGCCGGTCAAGCCGGTCACGGCAGTCGGGCCGGTCACGCCGGTCGGGTCGGGTGAGCTGTTCGAGCTGGTCACGGTGGGGTCCTCTCCGGGGTGCGAGGGGGGCGGTGTCATGCGGAGGGCGCTGTACGTGCGGGCGTCGCGGCAGTCGTACGCGGCGCGGTCGGCTGGTGGCGGCGGACGCCCAGGGCGTCCAGTCGGGGGACGTGCCCGTGGAGCCGGGACGTGAAGTCGGCCCAGCTGGTGGAACCGCTCCAGGCCCGGTCGGCGAGTGCGCACAGGCGGGGGTAGGCGAGGCGGTCGAGGTCGGCGGCATGGGGGGCGAACTCGGTCCAGAGCTGCGCCTGGGTGCCGAGGACCCGTCCGGGGCCGTCGGGCGGTGCCTGTGGTTCGGGGTCTCCGCGGTGCACGGTGCGCAGGTCGACGACGGGGCCGGGCTGTGCGGTCGGCCCGTCGGAGAGGTCCTCCTGCGCGTAGTCGAGGTAGGTGGTGCGGTGGTGGGTGAGGACGACGTCGTGGCCGTGGCGGACCGCTGCGGCGGCGTGCGCGGGGTCGCGCCAGCTCATCACCGTGAAGCCGGGCGGGAGCAGGGCGCCCTCCTCGGCCCAGCCGACGGGGCGGCGGCCGTGTTCCAGCAGGTGGGCGCCGGCCCGGCCCATGAGCCAGCCGTGCAGGGCTGCCGGGGAGGGCAGTCCCTCCGCGGCCGCGCGCGCCCGGGCGCGGGGGCTCTGCTCCCACTCGGTGGTGGGGCACTCGTCACCGCCGAGGTGGATGTAGGGCGAGGGGAAGACCTCCATCACCTCGTGCAGGACCGCCCGGAGGAAGTCCAGGACCTCGTCGTGGACGCCGAGGACGGTCTCGCACACGCCCCAGCGGGTCCACACACCGAGCGTGCGTCCGGGACGATTGCCGAGGTGCGGGTAGGCGGCGAGGGCGGCGCGGACGTGTCCCGGCATCCCGATCTCCGGGACCACCCGTACGCCGCGCTGCGCCGCGTAGGCGACGAGGCCGGCGAGTTCGGTACGGGTGTACGCGCCCCCGTGCGGCCTGCCGTCGAAGCCGCTGGTGCCGTCCGGGCCGGTCATCGACTGGGCGCGGCGGGCCCCGACGGTGGTCAGGCGGGGATAGGACGCGATGGGCATCCGCCAGCCTTGGTCGTCGGTGAGGTGCAGGTGGAGGACGTTGAGCTTGTGCAGGGCCAGGAGGTCGACGTGGCGGCGCAGGGTGGCCGTGTCGTGGAAGTGGCGGGCGACGTCGATCATCAGGCCGCGCCAGGGGTGGTGCGGGACGTCGGTGATCTCGGCGCAGGGGAGATCCCAGCGGTCGCGTCGGACGGCCCGGGCGACCGGCCCCAGCGCCTCGGCCGGCAGGAGCTGCCGGAGCGTCTGGACTCCGCGCAGCAGTCCGGTGGGTTCGGCGGCGCGCAGCATGACGGAGTGCGGGGTGACGGTGAGTTCGTACCCCTCCTCGCCCAGGCCGTGCAGTCCTGCTTCGACGGCCAGCGTGATGGTGCCGGTACGCGAGGGTGCCAGGAGCAGACCGGTGGCGGGCGTGAGGAGGGTGCGCAGCAGGTCGGCCGCGCCCTCGGCTCCGGGGGTGGTGCGGATGGTGGTGGCGGGGTCGAGGGTGAAGTGGCCGGACCGGGGGGTGTACCGGGTGGGCCGGGGCAGGAGGGCCTGTTCGGGGCGATGTGAGGGCACGGGTGTGCAGCCTTCCGGGAGGGGGCTCGCAGAGGCGGTGCAGGGGTGTCGGGCGTGTCCCGAACAGGAGGTGACGTACGACTGGACAGACCAGGGACTGACCACTCACCCACTGGACAAGTGACCTGTCGACGAGGAAAGAAACTGGCATAGACCAATACGACCGTCAACCCCCTTGCCCCCAAGGCTCTTTACCTGATGACCGAAGCAATCGTCGCGATCAGCTCGTAAACTGGACTTGACCAGTGGTGGGTGGTGGTCGCAGTGGCCAAGACTGGTTCGACACAGCACGCGGTAGCGGCACCGGAGAGGGGACGACGCAGATGCGCGACAGGAACCCGGGCACGCCCCGGTCGGCCGGGGGCGGGGCCGGTGCCGGCGAGGTGCTGCCGGCACCGATCCCGGCCCCCGTACCGGCTTCCGGGGTCGACGGATCCGCCGGGAACCGCCCCGGTGGCGTACTCAAACGCGAGCGGGTCCGCGATGCGGTGCTCGGGATGGTCGAGGAGCGCCGGGCGGGGGACGCGATCCCCTCCGAGCGCGCCCTGTGCGTGCAACTCGGGGTGTCCCGGCCGACCCTACGGGCTGCGGTCGACGAGCTGGTCGCCGCCGGCGTTCTCATCCGGGAACACGGCCGGGGCGTGTTCGTCGCTCCGGAGAAGATCACCCAGGAACTCGTACCGGGGCGCCATTCACTGAGCGTGCCCCGCGCGTCGGGGGTCTGGGCCAGCCGGCTGCTGGAGTTCGCGACCGTGCCGGCCGGCGCCCGGGTGGGCCGCAGGCTGCGCCTCTCCCCCGCCGCGCAGATCGTCTACGTGGCCCGGCTGCGGCTGGTCGACGGTTACCCCATGGCCATCGAGCACTTGCACATCCCGGCCGCCCTGGTCCCCGGCCTCACCTCCCGCGAACTGGAGCACGGGGACCTCTACGAGCATTTGCGCACGCACCACGACGTGCACGTGAACGAGGCGACGCAGACGATCGAGCCCACCGTGGCGACCCGCGCGGAAGCCGAACTGCTGGAGGTGCCCGAGCTCTCGCCCGCCCTCCTCTTCGAACGGCTGACCACCGACACCGCGGGGCAGCCGGTGGAGTACGTCCACTCGCTCTACCGCGGCGACCGCTACCGCATCGTGTCCCGCCTGACGCTCCGCGCCGACACCGCCCCCGCCGCACCGTCCGACGGCCACCATCCGGGCATCCCGCCGGGCGAGTTCATCCACGGCGACCCGGTGGCCGCCTCGACGCTGGGAGACGTGCAGGGGCGACGACGCTGATCCCGGCAGGGGGCGGTTCGCCACCCGGGTTTCACCGGCGCAAGGGCAGTCGGGGTCCATGCCCATGCAGATGGGACGTGATCAGGACGGCCGCCACCCAGGCGATGACCCCGCTCCACGCGAGGACTTCGGACCCGGCGAGACTGCCTGCGATGAGCAGGGCGAGCGTGGCCAGGAGCAGGACCGCCAGGACGCCTCGGCGCCCACGCCCCGCGCGGCTGTGTGCCGTCCGCACCCTGCTCTCGCTCAGCTCGCAGACCAGCTGGTCCCAGACCGCCGTCTCCCGTGCCGTCAGTTCGCTCACGGCCAACCCCGCCTCCCCACACCGCGTACGGACTCAGGTGCTCCGATGCCCCGCCCCGGCCCACCCATGCGCCCGGCCACCGGGTCACGGCCAGCCGCGGCACGGCCTCTCGGCGTACCGGTCACGGAGCGAAGCCGGACTTGCGCGGCAGCGCGAAGGCCGCCACCTCCCCTCGCGGAGGTGGCGGCCCTCAGCGCATCAGCACTCGCGCAGGCCCGGCGCGGGGTCGACCGAGGTGTGGACGTCCACGGCCGCGACGTTGCCCCACTGGCCGTTGTCCAGCTTGGTCCAGTACCAGACGTTGTTGCCGCCGGCGTGCTGGTCACCACGGCCCCAGCACTGGAACCAGCTGGGGCTGGTGTTCAGCGGCCCGCGCACCGCGGAGTTGTACCGCCGGTGCTCGTAGCCCTTGGCGCCGACCCGGTTGCCGCACCACAGCTTGCCGTCGGCGCGGACGCCGCATTCGGCGGCGGCGCTCGTGCCGGTGGCGGGCGTCGCCACGGCGGGTCCGGTCACGGCGACCGTGCCGCCCGCCAGTGCGGCGGCGGCGAGGCCCAAAACGATCTTCCTGGCTGCGGACATGTTTCCTCCTCGGAACGGGCTCCTTCGGGAGCCGGGTGATGGATGTGGTGATCGGTCGTCAAGGGCGTGGTCAGGGACAGGTACGGACGCCGTCCAGCCAGGCGGGGCCCTTGATGTAGATGTTGGTGATCCATGACCCGTACTCGGGCAGGTAGGACCACGCGTCGTTGGTGTAACCCTCCGCGGTCACCGGTTCGGCGTGCTTCTGGCACTCGATGCGCACGGTGGTCGGGCCGGGAAAGCGGTGGACCCGCCTGCTCGTCGTGGACGGCTCCTCGTGGGTCCACACATCCGCGCCCCAGGTGCTGAACGTGCCGGGGGCCGCCGCCGCGGCGATGCGGACCGCTCCCGCGTAGTCCCCGCCCAGCCGTACGTCGCTGACGGCGATCCGAGTGCCCGATTCCCGGGCCTCGACCATCTTTCCCGCGCCCAGGTAGATCGCGATGTGGTGGACGGAGCCACCCGACCCCCAGGCCAGCAGGTCCCCCGGCAGCAGCGGCGCTGTCCCCTGCTCAGCCGTGAAACGCTGCTTCACCTGCGGCGAGTTGAACTGGTGGTACGCGTTGCCCGGCAGCGGGTCCCCACCGGCCGCGCGGGCATAGGCGTACCGGACCAGCCCCGAGCAGTCGAAGCCCAGCCGTTCCGGGTCGTGCGCGCTGTCCGGGTCGCTCGGGTCGACCTGACCGTACGTCGGCCCCGGCTGCGGCCCGTGTCCACCGCCCCAGGTGTACCAGACACCGACCTGTTCGCAGGCGGCCCGTACGGCTCCCTCCGCCACGGCGGAGGCCCCCGGGGCGAGCACGCCGCACGCCCCCGCAGTCTGCGGCGCGGCGGCCACCGCAGTGCCGTGAGCACCTTGCCACGCTGCCAGGAGGGCCACCGCCGCCACCGCCGCCCCGACCGTTCTCCGCATCGTCATGTCCGTCCGCTCCCCCGTACCCCGCCGCAGTGCGCGCGGCTCACCGTGCTGGTTGTGAAGTGCTGTGGCGAGGACGTCGTAGGGGCGCCGCGCCACCGGCCGTCCGCCGGCACTCCGAGACTGTTGCCGGCGAGCCCTGCTTGTCGAGGAAGCCCTGGCGTCCCACCACAACAGGAAACGGGAAACGTTTGGGAAACCCCTTCTCACCAGGCACTTTGAATGACCGTCAACTCGCCTGAAGGGGCCCGGCCGTCAGGCGACTTGCGTTGCCCGGTACGCCGAGGGACGCGATGTGTCCCTGTCAGAATCATTGAAAAGACATGTGACATGTGCCATTTTACAGCGCAACCCGTCGTGGACGGGATCCCTACTCCCCTCCCCAGGAGTGACTTTGCGCGCCATGGCCGTCGCCACCGCCCTGCTCACCGCCGCCATCGCGGCCTCCCCCGCCCAGGCCTCCCCCACCGACCCCAAGCAGGATCACGTCTTCGCCGACCCGGGCCGGCGCCCGGCCCACGGCAACGTCAAAGGTGCTCCCGGCGCGACCGGGACCACCGGCGGCAAGCTCGAATCGCGCATCCTGCCGATCGTCCACACCTGCAGCCCGTCGCTGCGGATCCGCGCCCAGGAGATGACCGCCGACCAGCTGACGGCGACCTGCGCGAGCCTGGCGAACCAGGACGCCTACTTCCACGGCGTGGTCAAGGATTCCGGGCCGGTCGCGAACGACTACAACACCACCCTGGAAGTTGACGTCTTCAACTCAAGCGCCGACTACAAGACCTACGCGGGGAGGATCTACGGCATCGACACCAACAACGGCGGCATGTACCTGGAGGGAGACCCCGCCAGGACGGGCAATCAGCCACGGTTCATATGCTACGAGCGCACCGATGTGAACCCCGGCTGGCAGATCTGGAACCTCAACCACGAGTACACCCACTACCTCGACGGCCGCTTCGACCTGTACGGCGACTTCAACGCCGGCCAGACCACCCCCACCGTGTGGTGGGCCGAGGGCATCGCCGAGTACGTCTCCTACTCCTACCGCGGGGTCACCTACTCGAACGCGCTGGCCGAGGCCGGCAAGCACACGTACTCCCTGCGCACGCTGTTCGACACCACCTACGCCAACAGCGACGTCAACCGCACCTACAACTGGGGCTACCTCGCAGCCCGTTACATGGTCGAGAAGCACCCCGCCGACGTCGGCACCGTCCTCGGCCACTACCGCGCCGGAAACTGGACCGCCGCCCGCTCCTTCCTCACCTCGCTGGACTACGAGAGCGACTGGAACGCCTGGCTGACGGCCGTGGCGGCGGCCGGATGACCACATACGCCCGCTGCCGGTCGGCCTCCCCCCGCAGGTGGCGCCCTCGGTCTTGCCGGCTCGATGTGGCCTGCGGCATCAGCCGCACGTGATGATGTCGTCGGGAGGAGGGAGAGGGGGCGAACTGCCCCCTCTCCCCAGGGACCTGCCCCTTCGGGGGCGGAGGACGGAGGGTGCCACAGTGATCGGGACGGTGTTCCGCAGCGAGGACGTCCCCGCCGACGAGCGCTTCGACCGCTGGCGGGAGCTGATCGACCACAGCCGTGCGAACGACACGACCAGTCCCCATGCCGCCGCCTTCCGGGCGGAATTACGGGTGATGGAACTGGGACCGGTGACCGTGTGGCGGACGTCGTTCTCGCCCGCGCGCTTCCGGCGGAGCTCGCGGAGGATCCGCCGGAACGACCCCGAGCTCTACCACGTGTCCTTGCTGACGGACGGCGGGCTGACGCTGGCGCAGGAGCGCGGGGGGACCGTCACGGTCGGCCCTGGCGGCCTCCTCGTGGACTCCAGCTGGCAGGCGTGCGCCTCACAGTCCTACGCGTCGAGCCCGACGGCCGAGGGCGGTCCGGGTATCGTCGCCGGTGTGGGCGTGGACCTGCCCAAAGCCTTGCTGCCCGTACCCGCACACCAGGTCGAGCGGCTTCTGGGACGGGGGTTGTCGGTGCGGAGCGGCACCGGGGCGCTCCTGGCTGACTTCCTCACCGGCCTTGACCGGCAGGCCGACACCCTCCGGCCGGCCGACGCGCCCCGCCTGGGCACGGTCACGCTCGATCTGGTCTCCGCCTTCTTCGCCCATGCCCTGGACGCCGAGGCCGCCCTGTCGCCGGAGACCCGGCACCAGGTGTTGGCCCGACGCATCCGGACCTTCATCCAGCAGCACCTGCCCGACCCGAAGCTGACCCCGGCAGCGATCGCCGCCGCTCACCACATCTCCCTCAGCCACCTGCACCGCGTCTTCAGTGAGCAGTCGGCGGGCGAGACGGTCGCCGCCTGGATCCGCTCGCAGCGGCTGGAGAGGATCCGCACCGACCTGGCGGACCCCTCGCTGGGTGCCACACCCCTCCACGTGCTCGCCGCCCGATGGGGCATGCCCAGCGCCTCCCATTTCACCCGCGCCTTCCGAGCTGCCTACGGGCTCTCGCCACGCGACTACCGGTACCAGGCTCTGCGGGCTTGAGAGGCAGGTCCCGACACGGATCGTGAAGGCGGCCCGTCGGCCGGCGGCTCGTCGGTGCGGTGGAGGAGACCACCGGCAGGGAACTCCGGGACCTGATGGAGCTGCATTCCGTCGTGCAGATGAGCAGCGTGGGAGGACGGCTTTCCTTCCCCGGGGTCGGCGCCTACTCGGCGACCAAGTTCGCCCTGGAGGGGCTGACGGAGGCGCTCGCGTGGCCGAGATGCCGGAGTACGCCGAAACGGCCGGCGCCGTGCGTAAGGGGCTGCCGGACAGCGACGGCAAGCAGGCCGGCGACCCGGCGAAGGCTGCCGCCGCCATTCTGAAGGCACTGGACAGCGAGAACACTCCGCTCCGGCTCGCCCTCGGCAACGACGCGGTCGACGCGATCACCGCGCAGGCCGAGGCCGCCCGGGCGGAGGCCCTGACCTGGGAGCCGGTCAGCCGCGGTGCCGACTTCGGCGACTGAGGACAACGGGCCCTGCGGCAACGGCAGCGCCCGCCGGGCGCGGACCGCCTCAGGCTCCGGGCGGTGGACTCGCCGATTCGGCGGCGCGGCGGTATTCGGCGTTGAGGCGCTGGGCCTCTTCGAGTTGGTCCTCGAGGATGACGATCCGGCAGGCGGCCTCGATCGGCGTGCCCTGGTCGACGATCTCGCGGGCCCGGGCCGCGATCCGCAACTGATAGCGGGAGAAGCGGCGGTGCCCGCCGGCGGAGCGGAGCGGAGTGATCAGGCGGGCTTCACCCAGGGCGCGCAAGAACCCCTGCGTGGTGCCGAGCATCTCGGCGGCCCGGCCCATGGTGTAGGCGGGGTAGTCGTCGTCGTCGAGACGGCCGAACGAATCGTCTGCTGTCATTGAACCTCTCTCATGGAACGCGTGGAGGGGCCCTGATGCCGAACGGCACCAGGGCCCCGAAGGAACTACTACACCATCTGCCGACCCTGATTCTGCGTCGGCCTTCTGTATCCGCGGGCCCGACCTGAATGCTGTCGGAGCTGCGGGGATCGCGGTTGCTTGACCGGAGACCACCTCACTGTCGATGTCCTGCGGTACCCGGACTCGGACTTCAGCCCGGGCGATCCTGATGGCGCTCTGCTCCTCCGTTCTTCCCTCGTTGATCAACTGCGTACTGCTGTACTGCGTACTGCTGGTGAAGCGACCTTCTCAGCGGCCTGTCACAGCGCCACTTTCCGGCAGCCAGCCCCGTCGCCCATCGTGCGTCTACTCCGGCTTGGAACCCCACTGCCGAACCTCCCGGTGCGCGCGCCCGCAGCCGACGCCTTCACCGAGGTACTGCTCACTGACTTCACTGCTGGGTACTGCGAACCACAGTTGCCGGTACTGCCACTGCGTTACTGCGGTACTGCTCACGGCGGCCCCTGATCACTGCGGGCCACCCGGTCCGGTGGTCAGCCCCGTCGCCGTCCTGCAACCGCTCTGGCTTCGAGACTCCACCACCACACCGTCCTGCTTGCTGCAACTGCGGGTACTGCTGCCCGGCAGTTCATCTCTGCCAGGCCCTTCGTTCTCTCTGGGCTACGAGAGAAACCATACTCATGCCACCACCCAATGTCTACTTCGGCCGTCATAGTTTTTCCGCTGTCGAAGGCGGAGGTAATCGGCCCCGGCCGCCAAGATCCGCCGTGCCCCGCCTCGGGCCGCCCGTCGAAGCGCAGGCGAGGCGGCGCGACAAGGGCTCGCCACCCTGGTCGTGGCCCTTAGCATCGGTGGCCATGGGGACGTACATCGACGGATTGATCGAGACCCGTGCGGAGGGTGGGGCCTGGGAGATGGCGGTCGATCTGTTCGACTTCGGCCTCGGGAAGGAGCGCGACGCCCGCGAGTGCCTGTTCGACTACGGCGGAAGCCTCGGTGTGAGCCGACCGCTGTTCGGCGCGAGGGGGTGGCCGGAGGACTCCTGCGAGGAGGTGCCGAAGGAGGAGGACGAGCTCAACCACAGTCACTCGTACGCGACGTGGGCCGAGGTCGCGGCGGTCGACTGGGACGCGCCGGTCTGCGACGCCCCCGACGGGAACAGGCTGGGGGTGTGGATACCGGGGCCGGGCGGCGAGCTCGTCCTGGACCACGTGCTCTGGGCGCCGGTCGAGGTGATGGAGGCGGCGGAGGAGCTCTTCGGCGAGGACCTGTTCCCGAACGAATGGCCGCCGGGCGGCGAGGTCCATCTGAACGGCGCCGTGTACCGCCCGGTGGTCTACACGGCCGGGTTCCTCGTTCCGCCGGACGGCCGTTGGGGCCCGGTGTGGGCCTCCATGGGTGCGCTGGCGGCCGAGTACGGCGACGAGAACGTCCGCCTGGTGGTGTGGTTCGGCTGAACCGGCCGGCCTGACCGGGGCGACCGACGCGACGACCGCACGCGGTGCGGAGTCCGCGACCGGGCGGTGCGGCGCCCGGCGGTCGCACCCGGCACTTGCGGATGTCGCGACCGCCGCCGGGGATCGCGCACCGTGGGCCCGCATGATGTCCGCCATCCTGGTCAGACGCCCGGCATGCGGCTGAAGAACCGGGTCGTCGTGATCACGGGAGCCTCCGGCGGTATCGGCCGGGCCACCGCCCTCGCCTGTGCGCGCCGCGGCGCCGACGTCGTCCTCGCGGCCCGCAGCGCCCTCGTACTCGAAGACGTGGCGGCCCAGTGCCGGCGCCGCGGCGCGCGGGCCGTGGCCGCACCGACCGACGTCACCGATGCCGGGTCCGTCAACGCCCTCGCCGCGGCGGCCACCGAGCGCTTCGGCAGGATCGACGTCTGGGTGAACGCGGCCGGGGTGGGGATGCTGGCCCGGTTCGACGAGATGCCGACCGCGGAGCTGCGCCGGCTCCTGGACGTCAACGTCGTCGGCGCCGTGCACGGGGCGCGGGCCGCCGTGCCGGTCATGGGGCGGCAGGGGGAGGGCATCGTCATCGACGTGGCCTCCATGCTGGGCGGCGTGGTCGAGGCCCCGTACCTCTCCGGTTATGCCATGTCCAAGGCCGCGCTCGTCACGTTCGGTGAGGTGCTGCGCCTCGAGCTGGCCCTCGGCGGGCCGCGCGGCGTCAGCGTGTGCACCGTTCTGCCCGTCGGGGTCGACACGCCCTTCTTCCGGCACGCGGCCAACCACACCGGCCGCGAGGTCCGCGCCCTGCCGCCCGTCGCGACGCCGGAGCGCGTGGCACGCGCCGTCACCGCCGTCATCCGCCGCCCGCGCGCCCGCAGGCTCGTCGGGCCCTACGCCCGAAGCCTGGCGGCGGCCTACGCGGTGGCTCCCGGACTCACCCGCCTCGCGCTGGGCCTGCGCACCGACCGCCGCTACCTGGGCCCCCGCGGCAGCGCCCCGGCCACGCAGGGCAACCTGCACGTCCCGTCCGGCAGCAGCGCCGCCGTACGCGGCGGCCGCGGCAGCGGCTGGCGCACGGCCGCCCGCAGGACCCTGGCGGCAGGCGCGGCGGCTGCCCTGGGGACCGCCGGGCGCGCCGCGCTGCGCAGGGGTAAGCCGTACCGCCCTGGGTAGGCGCCGCCCATCGACTGCGGCTCCCGGGTCGCACGACACAGCCGTACACCGCCGTACCAGCCGTACACAGCCCCCAGGAGACGACATGGCAGTGCTGCACCGGCTCGTCCACCGGCCGCCGTCCGGCGTATGGGACGTCCTGAGCGACGGCGACCGGTATGCCGACTGGGTCGTCGGCACGTATGACTCGTGGGAAGAGACGCCCCAGTGGCCCCGCGAGGGCGCCACCCTGGGCTACACGGTGAAGCTCGGCCCCTTGTCGTACGAGGGCACCACCGTCGTACGCGTCTGCGAGCCGCAGCACCGCCTGGAGCTGGAGGCCGTGGCGGGCAAGCTGGGCAGCGCCCGGATCGCCATCGAGCTGATCCCGTGGGGCGACGAGACGCTGGTCACCATCGACGAACACCCGCTGCGCGGCCGCAACGGCTCCGTGCACACGGCGGCGGTCGACGCGATCCTCCACCTCCGCCACAGGGGCATGCTCAGGCGCCTCGCCCGCGTCGTCGAAGGCGAAGGACACGGGTCCCGTGGCGACGCCTGACGCCGTGGTCATCGGCTCGGGTCCGAACGGGCTGGTGGCCGCCAACGTGCTCGCGGACGCGGGCTGGAGCGTCGTCGTGCTGGAGGCGCGGCCCGAGCCCGGCGGGGCCGTCCGCAGCGACCGTGGGGTGGACCCCGGTTACGTACACGACGTGTTCAGCGCCTTCTATCCCCTGGCAGCGGCCTCGCCCGTCATCCGCGCCCTGCACCTCGAGGACGAGGGGCTGCGCTGGAGCCGGGCCCCCGCCGTCGTCGCCCATCCCCTCGACGACGGGCGCTGTGCGGTCCTGTGCGACGACGTACACGACACCGCCGCCTCGCTCGAAGCCTTCGCGCCGGGCGACGGGGCCGCGTGGGAACGCCTCCACGCTCTCTGGCGGCGCCTCGGCGACGACCTGCTCGGCTGCCTGTTCACACCCTTCCCGCCCGTCCGGGCCGGGCTGCGCCTCGGGGTGCGGCTGGGGCCCGCGGAGGGCCTGCGGGTGGCGCGTTCCATGCTGCTGTCCGCCCGCAGGCTCGGCGAGGAGGAATTCACCGGCGTGGGGGCGCAGCTGCTCATTGCCGGCAACGCGCTCCACGCGGACCTCGGGCCGGACTCCGCCCTCGGCGGAGGCTTCGGATGGCTGATGTGCATGCTGGGGCAGACGTACGGCTTCCCCGTGCCCGTGGGTGGCGCGCAGGAGCTCACCGCGGCCCTGGTTCGCCGCCTCGAAGCGCGCGGCGGCACCGTCCGGTGCGGCTGCGCGGCCACGCGGGTGGTGGTCCGGGGTGGAAGGGCCGTGGCGGTCCGCACCGTGGACGGCGGGGAGGTGCCGGTCGGGCGGGCGGTGCTGGCCGACGTGCCGGCTCCGCTGCTGTACGAGCGACTCGTCGGCGAGGAGCACCTGCCCGAGCGGTTGCGTTCCGACCTGCGGCGCTTCCAGTGGGACTTCAGTACGGTGAAGGTGGACTGGGCCCTGTCCCGGCCGATCCCCTGGCGGGCCGAGGGCGCCGGGCGCGCCGGAACGGTGCACCTCGCCGAGGGAATGGACGAGCTGACCTGCTTCGCGGCCGACATAGCGATGAAGCGCGTACCGAAGGTGCCCTTCCTCGTGCTCGGCCAGATGACCACGGCGGACCCCAGCCGTTCACCGGCCGGCACCGAGTCCGCATGGGCCTACACGCACGTTCCGCAGACGATCCGCGGCGACGCGGCCGGGGACGGCGCCGACGCCATCTCGGGGCGCTGGGACGAACGCGACAAGGAGGCGATGGCCGCGCGGGTGGAGGCGCAGGTCGAGCGCTACGCGCCCGGTTTCCGCGCGTCGATCAGGTCCCGCCGCGTCCTCGCACCGCCCGATCTCGAACGACTGAACCCTGCCCTGGTCGGCGGCGCGGTGAACCAGGGCACCACCAACCTCCACCAGCAGCTCCTCTTCCGGCCCGTCCCGGGCAACGGCCGGCCCGGCACACCGATCCGCGGTCTCTACCTCGCCTCGGCGACCGCCCACCCGGGCGGCGGTGTGCACGGGGCACCCGGGGCGAACGCGGCCCGTACGGTCCTGCGTTCGTCATGGGGCCTGCGGCGCCGCCGCACCCCCTGACGTCCCCGCGGCGCTCAGCGCGGCTGCGCGTCCGGATCGCGGTCGGAGGCGGGCCAGACGTACGGCAGGTCGTCCGGGACCTCGGGGAAGTGCCTGCGGTAGAAGTCCGCGTCCTTGCGCACCAGCGCCGACTGGTGGCTCCGGTGGAAATCCGGGTCACCGAGCCACTGCGGCAGGTCCCCGTCTGCGGCGAGCTGCTCCTGCGTCCTCGGTTCTGCGCCCGGCTCCCACGCCCGGAGGTCCTGGACCAGGGTGACGGCGCAGGTGTCGCCGCGCCCTTCGGCCGTCCAGACGTGGCAGACGTCCAGTCCGTAGCGTACGAGGGCCTCCTCGTAGCCCGTCCACATCCGTACCGCCGGGTGCCGGCGCCAGCCGTAGCCCGGGACGGTCAGCCCGCGCAGCACCTGAACGGCCTCGACCCGTTGCTTTCCGAGCCGCCGTCCGTCGAGCACGGCTGCCGAGGCCCGGAACGACGCGAACGGCAGGAACGTCTGCACGGGGTCTCCTCGTCTTCTCTTCCTGACGCCCGCCGCTACTGGGCGCGGTGCGCCTTGTGCGGGGTGACCTTCAGGCGTACGCGTGCGGAGAGGCCGGCCTGACCGGTGGACCGGCGTGCACGTTCCACAGGACCGTCGCACAGGGCCCGCAGGACGGGACCGGGCTCGCTGTCGGGGGTGAGGGTGAGGTCGATGTGCGCTGTCGGGCGGTCGGGGCGGCCGGTCATCCGCACCCGTGCGTGCTGCACGCCGGGCTGCCGGCGGACATCGGCGGCGAGGGCGTCGCTGAGGGCCTGCTCGCGCAGTTCCACACCGTCCGTCCCATGTGGCCCCCCGAGGGGTACGGGGCCGGAGTGCGTGCGGCGCAGTTGCGCCAGCAGCCACCGCAGTGCGAGCAGTACGAGGACGGCCAGGACGGCGATCACCACGGGCCACCACCAGCTCTCGTCCGTCCAGCGGGTACGGTCCGCGGCGCTGAGCGGAACGGCGTCCGGAGAGCTCATCGGCCAGCCGTCAGGAGGCCGCAGCTTCCACCGCCGGTACACGTCGAAGCCACCCGCCGCCATCAGGAGGCCCGTGCCGAACAGGAGCGTGCCTGTCACGGCCAGCAGGACCCGGTTGACTGTGGATTTCCCCTGCATGGGATCCGTCTCCTCTTCTCCCCCGGGTGAGTCACTTGCGGCGGGTGCGTACCCGGACGGTGAGCCGCGGCGGGCGGGCGAGCGCGAGCCGGTCGCGTTGCTCACGCAGCGTCTCCAGCAGGTCGGCCCTGACGTCGGCTTCGTTGCGGAAGCGGACGTCCGCGCGCGTCGTGATGCGGTGTCGGCCGACCTGGATGCGGGCGGCACTGACGCCGGGGACGCGCATGGCGGCGTCGCGCAGCATGAGGGCGGCTGCGGGGCGGTCCAGCACGGCCTGTACCTGGTCATCGGGCTTCTTGAGGGGCAGCTGACGGCGCAGGCCGGGGGTCAGCGCCAGGACGATCAGCCAGAGGCCGACGACGGTGAGGACGGCCGCGGTCGTGCGGATCCAGACGTCGTCCAGAGGGCGGGTGGCCAGTTCGTCGGCGAGGCGCGTGCGCCAGGCCGCGGCGGAGCGGCCCGCGCGGACCCTGACGACGTCGAACAGCAGGGTCCCGGCCGCCGCTCCGGTGACCAGGGCGGTCAACGCGGCGGGTATCCGGCGTGGGGACCACGGTCGGCGCGAAGGGCGCGGACGGGCGGCCGCGTCGTTGCCGTCCTCGCGTCGCGGGGTACGTCGCGGGGTACCGCGAGGCTGCTCGACCAGCAGGTCCACCGTGGGGGAACGGCCCGCGTCGGTGGCGGGGGGCGGCTCCCTCTCGGCTGAAGGGTCTTGGTCCCGTGTCATGCCGGCTCTCCTTCCCGGCTCGCGGTGCCCGGTCCGGTCACTGCACGCGTCGCTGTTCGTGGCCGGCGGCGGAGACCAGGTGCTCGATGACCACCGTGACCTCGGTGATCTTCATGCCGGTCAGCAGGGCCACCCGCTCACCGACGTAGTGCTGCACCTCGCGTGCGGCGCCGGCGAGGTCTGCCGGATAGGGCAGGTCCAGAGTCAGGCCGAGCCGCGCGGACCCGCCGGCGACGGCCACCGAGGCGCGCGGAGCAGCCAGTTCCCTGTGTGCCGTGCCCGTGCCTGCCTGCCCGCGCAGGGCCTCGCGTGCGGCGCGCGCCGCTATGCGGGCCACCACCTTGTCCGGGATCACGGTCGCGCCGCGCTCGGCCGCCGGTGGCAGCGCCCGTGTGGCGCCCGCGGCTCCCCCGGGCAGGGCAGGGTCACCCTGCGTGGTCACTGCCGGTCCCGGGACCGCTTGAAGTCGGGCATCTCCATGTCGCCCTGCAGCACGAGGCCGGCCATCAGGCCCACAGCACCCAGGACGGCCACGAGGAGGAAGGCCCAGAATCCGCCGAAGAAGGCAGCGAAACCCAGGGCCATGCCGGCCAGCAGGCCTACCGTTGCTGCACTCATCTCACTCACCTGAATCTCACGTGGATCGGTTCGTCCTGCCCGGCCGCGGAACGCGGGCGCACAGGTTGCGCCGGGTCACTGGACGCGGCTGTCGCCCTCCTCGACTTCCTCTTCCTCGTCGGGCAGGTGAACGTCATCGACGGCGATGTTCACCTCGACCACTTCCAGGCCGGTCATGCGCTCCACGGCCGAGATGACGTTGGTGCGGACGTCGCCGGCGATGTCCACGATCGAGATGCCGTACTCCACGACCACGTCCAGGTCCACGGCCGTCTGCCGTTCGCCGACCTCGACCTTCACGCCCCGGCTCACGCTGGGACGTCCCGCCGGGACCTTGTCCCTCACTGCCCCCAGGGTGCGCGTCATCCCGGTGCCGAGGCTGTGGATGCCCGGTACCTCACGCGTGGCCATCCCCACGATCTTCTCGACGACGCTGTCGGCGATGACGGTCCGCCCCCGCGTCTCGGGCGCGGTCCCGGCGCCGCTGTGGCCCTGCAGAGAGCTGCTCGGGCCGCTCTCGCTGCTCGCGCTGCCCGGCCGGCTCTGATCCGGGGCGGGGCTGATGCTGTCCGACATGGGGACCTCCCAAGGATGTCCGTGTGGGCCCCGGTGCGGTGCCCTCGAAGGGTCTGACACCCCGCAGGCACATTCCTCACGTTCCTCGTGTCGCCCACGGCCGCACGTACCATCGAGGAGTACGTGCGAAGGGCCGAGACGACGGTTTCCGGCAGGAAGCGAGCGGCGGATGCGCGAGCGGACCGGGCGCCCTGCCCCGCCAGGCGCGACAGACCCGCGCCGGGTGGCCGCACGAGCCGTCGCCGATGTCCCGGCCGAATCCGACGCGTCCGGTGGGAGCCTGCCGGACAAAGTGCTTGCCGTACGGGCTGCAGAAGGGGACGACGACGCGTTCGCCGTCCTGGTCCGCCGTCACGGCGGCCGGCTGACCGCCCTCGCGTACCACCTGCTGGGCAACCGGCCGGATGCCGAGGACGCCGTTCAGGACGCCTTCCTCAGCGCTTGGCGACAGCTGCCCGAGTTCCGCCATGGCGCCGGGTTCGGCACGTGGATGTACCGCATCGTCACGAACCGCTGTCTCAACGTACTGAACCGCCGGCCCGCCGCCCTCCCCCTGGACACCGTCCCGGAACCCGCCGCCACCGACGCGGGCAGCGCACCACCCCGCATGGCCGAAACGGATGCCACGGCGGCCGCACTGACACAAGCCCTTGGGGAACTCACGCCCGAGCTGCGGGCCTGCTGGGTGCTGCGGGAACTGCACGGCCTGCGCTACGACGAGATCGCCCACGTGACGGGCAGCAGCGAGCAGACGGTGCGCGGCAGACTCTTCCGTGCACGACGCGCTTTGACGGAGGCGATGCGCCCATGGCGCTAGACGACCCGCACCCCACCCGGGGCGACGACCCGACTGCCGCAAGGCCCCAGAGGGCGGAGTCCACACTGCTCCCCGAGGCAGAGCTGCTTGCCGGTACCGAGCTGCTGCCCTGCGGCCGCCCCCTCCTGGCTGCCTGGCAGCAGGCCCGCAGCCCCGGCTCCACGGCCCCCGACCCGCACACCGGCGACTGCCCCTACTGCCGGCAGGCCGTCGAAGGGCTGCGCGCCCTCGACCGCGCCACGCTGTCCCTGCGCGCCGAGGAGCAACCCGACGTGCACAGCCTCGCCAATCGGGTCATCAACGCGGTCCGGGCCGAAGTGCGACTCGGGGCGTCGCTGCCGCTGGACGACCCCGATCACGACCTGCGCATCGCCGAAAGCGCCGCCGCGAAAGTCCTGCGCCGCGCTGCCGACACCGTGCCCGGCACCCACGCCGCCAGCTGCCGCCTGACCCCCACCCCTGACGACACCGCCGTTCACGTCGTCATGACGCTGGCCACCACCCTCGACCGGCCACTGCCGGAGCGGGCCGCACAAGTACGCCAAGCCGTGCTGCACGCCGCGCACCACGAGCTCGGCCTGGCCGTCACCGGCGTCGACGTGGAAATCAACTCCCTGCTGGATCCCCTCCCCGCGCCCTGGGGCGACTTCCCCGCAGCGAGCGGACGATGACCTCCGCCCCGGGCGAAGACGTCCGCCCCATCGCGGCCCGCGCCGCCCTGGAGGTTCCCGGCGTGGCAGCCCTCCAGCCCGTCCTGGCCGACCGCCTCGCCGCTGCGGCCTCCCGGCTACGACACGGCGCGGGCGCCGCCCCCCAACCCGTCGCCGGAATCCGGGCGGAGCGCGTCTCCGAGGACGGCTGGCATGTGGAAGTACGGTGCATGCTGTACGACGGCCGCCGCGTGGCCGACGTCGCCCGCCAGGTGTGCGAACACGTACAGGCCGCGGTCACCACCCACCTGGTCCGACTCGGCTCACCGGCGACCGTCAGCGTCCGGGTCACGGTCACCCGCACCCTCGTCCCCGCCTGAGCGCGCCCGGCCCGCCGAACTCCTTCACACCCAGGTGTAGTTCGCGTCGGTGACCGCGTCCAGGGCTGCGGTGGTGATGGCGGCGCGGGGGCCGGGGAGGGCGGCGAGGGCGGGGCCGATGGGTGGGAAGACCGGCAGCTCGGCGGTCTTGCGGTAGTCGATCCACTCGATCACTCCGACCTCATGGCTGCCGTCAGGGAGCTCGTCCAGTTCCTGCTCGGCCAGGGTCGCGCGAACGTCGGGGGTGATGTGGAAGCGGTAGATCAGGTGGAGCTTGCGCGGGGGCGGTGTGGGGCCCGGTCGGGTGACGCGCTGGTCCACCACCCACACCAGGTCCCCGCCCTCGGCCGCCGTGGTGTCCAGGCCGAGTTCTTCGGCAAGCTCACGGCGCAGTGCGGCGACGAGGTCTTCGCCGTCCTCGACGTTGCCGCCGGGCGGGGTGTAGTGGGTGGATCCCGCACGGTCGCGACGGATGAGGGCGACCTCGTCGCCGCAGAACAGCAGCGCCCCGGTCCGGATCTTGATCCGGGAGAACGGGACGGGTGTGGCAGGGGTGTTCGTCATGACCGACAGTATCCCGGCCGGACCCGCGTGCCGCCTCCCTCATGGCTCGCAGCGCCGCGGAGGTGCTTCGTACGGTTCACAGGTCCGTGGGGTCCCGGCGCTCCAGCGGCTTGAGTGCCGGGCCCTGCAGGACCTCGCCGTCGATGCCGAAGCGGGAGCCGTGGCAGGGGCATTCCCATGTCCGTTCGGCGTTGTTGAAGGCGACCAGACAGCCCATGTGGGTGCAGACGGCGGACACGGCGTGGAGTTCCCCCTGGTCGTCGCGGTGAACGGCGCACGGTTGCCCGCCGGCTCGGACGACGGTGCCGTCACCGGGCCGCAGCTCGCCGACGGGGCCGTTGGTGCCCTCTCCCAGGGTGGCGAGGCGGTCCTTCACGAAGTGCTTGCCCACATCCCACTGGGCCTTCAGGAAGACGGGCGCCGAGCGGACCACGGGGCCGAACCGGCGGGGGTCGTACAGCTCGGCCCACGGTTCGCCGGCTCCCGTGACGAGGGAGGCGATGAGCCGTCCGGCCATGACGCCACCCGTCATGCCCCACCCGGCGAAGCCCGTGGCCACGTAGACGTTTTCGCCGGCGGTCGGCAGTCCGCCGACGAGGGGGAGGGTGTCGGTGGAACTGTTGTCCTGTGCCGCCCACCGGTGGGTGATCTCGGTGCCGGGGAAGTTCCGCTCGGTCCAGGCGTGCAGGCGGGCGTAACCCGCTTCCGTATCGGTGCCGGAACCCGGAGCGAAGGCTTCTCCGGTGACGATCAGCAGTCGGCGGCCGTCGGCGAGCGGTGCGGTGCGGACCGACCGCTTGCCGCCTTCCTCGGTGATGTACATGCCGTCGGGGTCCTGGTCGGCGGGCAGCGGTCCCGCGATCACCAGGTCGCGGTGCTGGGTGAGCCGGGTGGACAGCAGGGCGTCGTCGAAGGCCGGGTGGTGGGTGGCCACGACCACGTGACGGGCCGGGACGGTGACGCCCGAGGCGGTGGTGAGGCGGCACGGATCGCCGCCTTCCACGTCCGTCACCCGTGTGTTCTCGTACAGGCGGCCGCGGCGGGCGACGAGGTCGTCCACGAGCCCCCGCAGGTAGGCGAGCGGGTGGAACTGCGCCTGGTCCTCGACCCGCACGGCGCCGGCGACCGGGTACGGCAGCCCCGTCTCGGTGACGAACGAGGCGTCGAGCCCCGCCGCACGGGCGGCCTCGGCCTCGGCCCGCAGTGCATCGACGCCGTCGGGGTGCACGCAGTAGGTGAGGGCGGGGCGGCGTTCGAGGTCGCACTCGATGCCGAGTTCTCCGGCCACCTCGATGACGTGGCGCAGCGCGGCGCTCTGGGAGGTCGCGTAGAGGCGGGCCGCGTCCTCGCCGTGTTCGGTGCGCAGGGTGTGGTAGACGGCGGTGTGCAGGGCGGTGAGTTTTCCCGTGGTGTGGCCCGTCACGCCGCCAGCCAGCCGGTCCGCTTCCAGGACGATCACGCTGAGTCCCGCCCTGGCGAGTTCCCAGGCCGCGCTGAGGCCCGCGATGCCACCGCCGATGACCGCCGCATCCACCTCCTCGGCGGCCGTCAGGGCGGGGAACGCGGGGAAGTCGGCCGTGTCCATCCAGTACGAGCGGCCGGGAGCGGAGATCTGAGTCATGACTGCCGGGTGCCCCGGGAGGCGGGTGGCAATGCGTGGCGTCCGGGTGGACCTGGCGGGGGGGGAAGCGCGATGTCAAGCAATCCTTGACACCACGGGCATGTCAAGGTTTCCTTGACGCATGTCGATCTTGAACGCGCAGACCTCCCGCAAGGACGCCTCCACCGCCGCCGGCCCCCTCGCCGGCCTGCTCCCGTTGACCGCGGTCCTGCCCGCCCTGACCGCGATGTTCGGTGACCGGTTCGGCGACGTCGGCTGGGCCGCGCTGGTCGTGGCGGAACTCGTACTCATCGCCACCACGGGCGCCCTCGCCGCCCGCGCCGGTGCGCGGCGATGACCGGCGAGCCGCTGCTCGGCGCGCAGGAGACCGTCCGTATCCGCGAGGGGATCGCGGCCGCGGTCCTCGGCGCCCGTGAGGGGATGGCCGCCTCGTTGGAGCACGACGCCCAGGAGTACCTGCGCCTGGTGGACGCCTCGCGGGTCGGCGCCGAAGAGGCGGGCCGGCTGCTGCGCGAGGCGGTCCAGGGCGCCAGGGCGGCCGGGCACAGCTGGGACACCGTCGGCCGCGTCCTCGGAGTGAGCCGTCAGGCCGCCCAGCAGCGTTTCGCGGGCAAGGCCACGGACGCCGTGACGGCCGCACCGTCCGGGGGCGGGCCGGGCGGCGCTGCCGAGCGCCGCATCCTCAGTCCGCTGTCCGCCTTCAACGAGATGGCCGCCCTGGCGGAGGCCGGGCGCGAGGGCTGGCACCTGGTCGGGTACGGCGCGCTGTTCCACGAGGTGGAGGCGTCCGACCAGCCCTGGGAACACTGCCGGGTGACGCTGGCCTCCTCCGGCCGGCAGCGGCGGATGGAGACCGAGGGCTGGATTCCGGTCGGCGCGGGGTGGTTCCCGTGGCGGTACTACAAGCGGCCACTCGGAGCGGCCGGAGAGCGCTGAGCGCGACCCCACGTCCGCGGAGTCGCGGAGAGCCGGTTCAGCCCGGCCGGCGGTCGCCGGCGGGCATGCCGGGCACAGCGCTGCCGAGGTGCTGCTCCAGCCAGTCGGCGGCGGCCCGCCGGTAGAGGCGGCGGTTGTCCGCCCGCAGGAACTCGTGGCCCTCGTCGCGCAGCGTCAGCAGCTCGGCCGGTACCCCGCGCTCCCGCGCGGCCCGCACGAACTGCTCCGACTCCGTCGGGGGCACATTGGTGTCGTGCTCGCCGTGAACCGCCATGACGGGCGCGCGCAGCCGGTCGATCCGGCTCATCGGGGACAGCGCCCGCAGCAGGTCCCGGTCGTGCTCGGGGTGCCCGTACTTGGCGGCCGCCGACTGGGCGATCCACGGCTCGGTCCCGGTGAAGAAGGTGGCGAAGTCCGACATCCCGCAGACGGCGACGCCGGTACGGAAGAGCTCGGGATGCCAGACCAGACAGGCCATGGTGAGGTAGCCGCCGTACGAGCGGCCCATGACGGCCAGCCGGAGCGGGTCGGCATACCCGAGGGCGACGGAGTGCGCCGCGCAGTCCGCGACGTCGTTGATCGCCGCGAAGCGGCCGGTTCCGAGGTCGGCGTCCACGAAGGAACGCCCCCAGCCCGACGAGCCGCGGACGTCGGGGGCGAACACGTCCATGCCCCGGCCCAGCAGTTCGTGGTACAGCGGGTTGAACACCGGCCTTTCCTGTTCCTCCGGGCCGCCGTGCAGGTGGATCACGCAGGGGGCCGGCCCGCCGGGGTCGCGTCGCGGTGCCCGGTAGTACCAGCCGCCGAGCATCAGCCCGTCCCGGGCGCGGCACCGCAGGGGAACCGGGCGGACCGGGGGCCGGCCGGGCGGCGCCGCTTCCTCGTCGCTCGCCGACCATCCGGTGCGCACCGGGGCGAGAGCGCCGGTCAGGTCCCAGATGCCGGGCCTGCGCCGGGAACCGGACAGCGCGGCGAACAGTCCCCCGCGCCCCACCGGTGCCATACGGGTCACCACCTCGTGGGGCAGGGACGAGGTGTGGCTCGGGCCGACGGGCCCGTTCACGGGCGCGGCGGGCAGGGCCACGCTCTCCAGTTCGCTGGCGCCCTGTACGTTCCAGGCCAGCAGCGCCCACCGGCCGTGGTCCGGAAGGCTCAGCAGGTCCAGCTCGGTCTCCCGCCTCTCGGCCGCCACCGACCACTCCTGCAGGGCGCCGTCCTGGTCCAGCCGTGCCCGGTGGAGGGCGGCGAACTCACGGTCCGCGTCGCTCCGCAGCCACAGGACCCGCGAGTCGGGCGAAAGCCTGCCGATCCACGGATCCCCGTCGGCGACCGGCAGCCTGGCGGTGGTGCGGCCCGAAGCGGTGTCCAGGAGGACGGCCTCCCTGCGGCCGCGCGGCCCGCGGCGCAGCAGCGCGAACCGGCCTTCGGCTCCGATGTCGCACACGCGCAGGGACGCGGCGCCCGCTTCGCTGTAGAGCAGGACGGGGGCCCGGGTGCCGTCCGGGTCGACGAGGTAGGCGGCCAGTCCCCCGCTCGTGGCGGCTCCGGGGCGGACGGAGGTTCCCGGGCCCTCGGTCGGTGCCAGCAGCGGCGGGCCGGCCCCGAACACCGCGCCCGGCCGTACGGAGCGCGCGGGGTCCGGCAGCGGATCGAGCAGGGTCGCACGGCCACCCCGTTCGGTCCACGACTCTCCCGGCGGGCCCTCGGGAAGGGGCGGGCCCGCGTCCTGCGGCAGGTGTCCGGCGCCGCTGTGGGCACCGGCGGCCGCGGAGGGCTGGGCGATGGTGACGGCCAGGGCCGCCCCGTCGCGGGTCCAGCAGCCCAGATGGGCGGAGGAACCCGGCTCGGCGCCCGCGAGCACCTGCCGGCCGGTACCGTCCGGGCGCACGACCAGGACGCGGGTGTGCTCGGCGCCTCCCGGCGCCGTGGTGTAGGCGATCCACCGGCCGTCGGGCGACCACAGCACTTCGGTCACCGGGTCGGGGTCCGCGTCGAGGATGTGGGCCTCTCCCCCGCGGGCGGGGCCGCTCCAGAGTTGCGGCACACCGGTCCGGTCGCAGATGTAGGCCACGTGGTCGCCCGTGGGGTCGGCCGAGGGGTACCAGCACCCGTGGACGGCGAGCAGCGTCGGCGGGTCCACCGCACCGGTGTCGGCCAGGCGGAGCGGAACGGGAGCGGGTGCCGGGCCGGACGGAGAAGACACAGGAGCCGGTACGGGCCCCACCGGGGCTACGGACGTTACGGGCGCAGTTCCCGGGGCGGAGCCGGCAGCGCCACCGCGCGCGGGTCCCGGGTCGCGGTCGCGGGCGCCCGCCGCGGCGCGGGCCGACCCGTCCCGTCGGGTCGGGGGATCCGGGGCGTCCGCCGCACTCGTGGCGGGCGGCGCCGCGGGGGCCCCGCCGGGGCCGGGGCGCAGGGTGCGGCCCGACGGCGCCGGGCCGGGGCGGAAGCGGTGGCTGTGCTGGGAGCGATCCAGGGGCATGGGGGCCTCTTCGAGGGCTTCCGGGGACTCTCACCGTTCAGGGTCATGTGATGCCGTGCGTCTGCAACCAGATCTCCAGGGAGGCCACCTGCCACAGGGTGCTGGCTCCGCGCTTCGTGCGGTGGCGGGCCGGGTCCGCGAGCATCTCGGCCACCCGGCGCTGGTCGAACAGGTCCCGCCGGCGTGCTTCGGGAGCCGTCAGGGCCTCCCGTACCCGGGTGAGGACCGGCTCGGCCATGTGCCGCACCGCCGGCACCGGGAAGTACCCCTTGGGGCGGTCCACGACCGTGCGGGGCAGGATCTGCCGGCCGATGTCCTTGAGCACCCCCTTGCCTCCCTGGGCCAGCTTGAGTTCCGGCGGGCAGGCGGCGGCCAGCTCGACGAGTTCGTGGTCCAGGAAGGGCACCCGCGCCTCCAGGCCCCAGGCCATCGTCATGTTGTCGACGCGTTTGACGGGGTCGTCGGTCATGAACATGTGGACGTCCAGGCGCAGGGCGGCGTCCAGAGAGGTGTGCGCGCCGGGGACCGCCATGTGGTCGCGTACCAGTTCCCGCGAGGTGTCGCGGCGAGGGGCCGCGTCCGGATGCAGCAGGGCCGCCACGTCCTCGTGCGTGCGGTCGAAGTAGGCCTCGGCGTAGGCGTCCGGCGCCTCGGCCCTCGGGGCCGCTGCGATCTTGGGGTACCAGTGGTAGCCCGCGAACACCTCGTCGGCGCCCTGCCCGCACAGCACCACCTTGACGTCCTTGGCGACCTGCTCCGACAGCAGGTGGAACGCCACGGCGTCGTGGCTGACCATCGGCTCGCTCATGGCGCCGATCGCCTCCTCCAGCGCGGCGGGGAGCCGGTCGGAAGGGATCATGAACTGGTGGTGGTCCGTCGAGAACTGCCGGGCGACCAGGTCCGAGTAGCGGAACTCGTCCCCCTCCTCCCCGTGCTCCGACTCGAAACCCATCGCGAAGGTCGCCAGATCGCCGTCGCACTCCTCAGCGAGCAGCGCCACGATCAGGCTGGAGTCCAGCCCACCGGACAGCAGGACACCCACGGGGACGTCCGCCACCGTGCGGCGCCGGACGGCCGTGCGCAGGGCGGCGTGCACGGCCTCCCGCCATTGCGCCGGGTCGCGCCGGAATTCCGCGGGCCGGGTGTACGACGGCTGCCAGTAGCAGTGGTCGCGGTACGTGCCGTCCCTCTCGACGACGCGGACGGTCGCCTGCGGCAGCTTGCGTACGCCGGACAGTACCGTCCGGGGAGCGGCCACGGTGCCGTGCCAGCTCAGGTACTGGTGGAGCGCCACCGGGTCGAGGGACGTGTCGACGCCGCCGCCCGCCAGCAGGGCGGGCAGGGACGACGCGAAGCGGAGACGGTCGCCGTCCTGGGCGAGGTACAGCGGCTTGACACCGAGCCGGTCACGGCCCAGCACCACCCGTCCGGTGTGGTGCTCCACCACGGCGAAGGCGAACATTCCGGCGCAGAACTCCACGCATGCGTGGCCCCACTGCCGGTACGCCTTGAGGAGTACTTCGGTGTCGGAGTCGGAGAAGAACCGGTGCCCCAGCCCTTCGAGCCGCCGGCGGAGCTCCCGGTGGTTGTAGATGCAGCCGTTGAAGACGGCCGTGATGCCGAGCTGTGCGTCGGTCATCGGCTGGGCGCCGTTCTCCGACAGGTCGATGATCTTCAACCGCCGGTGGCCGAGCGCCACCGCCCCCTGTGACCACACCCCTCTGCCGTCCGGTCCCCGTGGCTCCAGTTCATCGGTCATACGCTCGACCGCGGCCACGTCCGGCCGTCCACCGTCGAAACGCACTTCTCCGCTCAAGCCACACATGCGGCACCTCCCGGTCGGCCCCGCCACGGGGCCACCACGCGGCGGGCGCCTGTCCGACGCAGGCCCCGGCCTCCTCCACCCTGGACGTTCACGCCCGGGCGCCGCCCGCCACGGCCCGCGGCGAGCGCCACCCGGGACGAGCAGATGATCGACATACTCGGCGACTGCCCGCCCACGCGCCGCTTAAGCGTGGGATCGATCTCTGCCTCTCCAGCGGAGGAGTGGGCCGTCCACCGTTCGGCCGCCACGCCTGGAGAGAGCCGCGGCTCCCTCACCCGGCATCGGTGGGATACTCGGCCGGGTGATCACTCTCGGCGTCGAGGAAGAGTATCTGCTGGTGGATCCGGACACCGGGCTCCCGGTTCCCCGGGCGGACGCGGTGCGCACGGCCGCGGGTCTCGATCCGGTCAGCCAGGAGGACGACGTCCAGTCCGAGCTCCTCCAGGCGCAGGTCGAGATCGCCACTCCGGTCTGTACGGAGCTCGGGGAGATCGGGGGCCACCTGCTGCGCCTGCGGCACGCCATCGGCTCCGCCGCCGAGCAGAGCGGCTGCCGGGCAGCCCTGTCGGGGGCCGCTCCGGTCAAGACCGCGGCACCGGTACCCGTCACGCCCAAGACGCGCTACTTGGCGATGCGCAGCCAGGCCCGCCGCCTGGTGGACGAGCAGCTGATCAACGGCATGCACGTGCACGCGGGGGTCCCGGACCGGGACATGGGCGCCGAGGTGCTCAACCGGATCCGGGTCTGGCTCCCCACTCTGTTGGCGATGTCCGCGAACTCTCCGCTCTGGGAGGGGACCGACACCGGCTTCGCGAGCTGGCGCACCGTCGTCTTCGGGCGCTGGCCGGTCAGCGGCCCCACGCCGGTCTTCGACGGTGTCGCGGACTACGACCGGCGCGCGGCCGCACTCGTCGATTCGGGCGTCATCTCGGACACCGGGCAGCTGTACTGGCAAGCGAGGCTGTCGGAGAAGTACCCGACGGTCGAGATCAGGTGCGCCGACGTCCAGCTGCGGGCCGACGACGCGGTGATGTTCGCGGGCATCGTACGGGCGCTGGTCGCCACGGCCGTCAAGGACGCGAAGGCCGGAGCGCCACTGCCCGAATGCCACCACGAACTGCTGCAGGCCGCGACCTGGCAGGCTGCCCGGTACGGCGTGGGAAGCCAGCTGGTGGGCTGCGAAGGAGGACGCCAGAGCGGCCGCGACGCGGTGGCCCGGCTCATGCGCCACGTCCGGCCCGCGCTGGAGGAAGCGGGCGACAGCCGCGTGGTGACCTCCCTCGTCCACCGGCTGCTCCGCGACGGGGTGCCGGCGGACCGCCAGCGCCGGGCGATGACCGAGGGCGGCCTGCCCGCGCTGATCGAGCTGATCACGAGCCGGAGCACCGCTCCCTGACCCGCCCTGGCGGGGGCCTGACCACCCGCGGCTGCCGCCGGCTCATGGGGACCGGATCCCGGCCGGGAGCGTCCGCAGGGGGGACCGATGGCCGCCTCCCGCGCTAACCTCTCCCCCATGATTGACATGAGCATGAAGGGTCCGTGGCGTACACTCCGCCTGCTCTCCCTCGTGTGCCTCCTCCTGCCGGCCCTCCTGGGCGCGCAGGGCGCCGCCGCCTCGGCAACACCCCGCACCGATGCGCGCGCCACGGCCACCGCCGCCGCCTCCGCACGCTGGGGCGACCGCCGCCTCGACGAGGTCGCCTTTCTGACCACCCACAACGCCTTCACCAACTACGAGGACTCCCGCTGGAGTTCGGTCAACCAGGCCGAGTCGGTACGCGCCCAGCTCGACAACGGCGTCCGCGGCCTGAGCCTGGACACGCACTGGTACGAGCACAGCACCTGGCTGTGCGTGATCAGCTTCGGCAGCGACTGCTACCCCAGCGACGTGTACCTGTGCCACGGCGACTGCAAGACCTTCGCCGGGGCGACGTACGCCCTGCCGAGGCAGTCCTTCCACGGCACCATGCAGACCGTGGTGGACTTTCTCGCCGCCCATCCCGAGGAGGTCGTGACCGTCTTCCTGGAGGACTACGTCAGTGCCGAGCAGCTGGGGAACTCCCTCGGCAGGGTCGGAGGGCTGAAGGAGATGCTGTTCCGGCCCGACGAGTGGGGCGTACGTCAGCACGGATGGCCGAAGATGGCCGACCTGGTCACCGCCGGGAAGCGCCTGCTCGTCTTCTCGGACCGCTCCGACCGCGAGCACCTGGGCGTCATGTACGACAAGTCCTGGACGGTGAGCAACTACTGGAGCCTCGGCGACCTGGGCAACGACCTCGCCTGCGTCACCCGCTGGCCCGACGTGCCGCTGGACCGTCAGGAACCCGGGTTCCGCCGGCTGTTCACGATGAGCCACCACCGCAACGTACCCACCGTCCTCACGGCCGCCCTGGACAACGGGGCCAAACTGCGCGGCCGCATCGCCGAGCAGTGCCGGACCGCCGCCGGCGGCCGCGAGCCGAACTACGTCTCCGTCGACTTCCACCGCCTGTCGGACGGCAGCGGCCACACCCCCGCCTCGATCGTCGCCGAACTCAACGCGAGCCCGTGAAGGCGGGCCGCCCGGCTATCCGGCCTTCAGACGGCGGCCTATCTCCTCGCTCATACGGCGCTGCAGCTCGGCCAGTTGCTCGTTGGTGTACCCCGTGAGGTCGCCCGGATCCCCCGGGTTCTTCGCGCCCTCCTCCTGCTGTTTCTGCTGCTCCCGGCGTTTGAGCTCCTGTTCCTCGGGCGAGCCGGGAGCCGCGTACCCGCACCGGATGAGCGCTCCGTCGGCGGCCTTGAGGCAGGTCGCCTCGCGGCCGCCCACCTGGCCCTGCCCCTCCACCCGGTACCGGATGTTCTGCTCGCTGCCGACGGTGGCCGTCCACGTACTGCCACCGGTGGGGACGACCTCGAACACCTGGTCGTCGTTGTAGCAGCAGACGTCCCGGTACTCGGCCTTGATCAGGGCGACCAGCGCCTTCGGGGAGGACCACGCCGGAGCGAGGCGGTGGACGGTCATCGGCGCGAGCCCTCCGCCCTCGTGGCGGGTGGGCACCGTCGACACGGCCACGACCGAACTGGCCTCCCCCTGCGGTGTGAGGGGGGTGACGTACGCGCTGCGGCCGGCCTCCTCCCGGTAGCGCAGGGTGAACTCGGACTCGTTGCCCTCGTTGGCGCCGTCCTGCGAGGCGTCCCAGCCGCTGCGCTCGAACCACCAGTCGCCGAACCCGCCCACGGCGGCCGTTCCCTCCCGCTGGCGGGCCGCGAGGCTGAGCGGATAGGAGGGACCGGGAACGGCGGAGGTGTCACGGGTGAGGGTGAGCTTGCCGGTGCGCCCGTTGTAGAGCGCGACACCGGCGGGGCGTTCGGTGACGACGAGGATTCCGGTCTGGCGCTTGAGCGGGACGACCACGACCGGCTCGCCGCCCGAGCAGGTCACGTAGGCGTCCTCGGCCTCGAAGCGGACCCAGCGCTGCTCGGCCGAGATCTTCCTGCCGAGATTGTGGGTGAACCAGCCGCCGATCCGCGCGTCCGCGACGGACACGTCGAACGGGCAGCGCTCCTGGCTGCGGCTCTCGCCGCCGAGCGGGATGTCCTGTACGAGCCCGACCTCGTACCCGGCCAGCCAGCCGCGCCGCTCCACCAAGGTGGCGAACCTGTCCGCGTCGGGCAGGTAGGTGATGTCGGAGATCTCGCCGGTGACATCGCCCAGGTGCGGGGCGGCCTGTGCCTTGCCGACCACGTAGGGCGCCCGGGCCGTCAGCGCCGGTACGGGTTCGGTCACGATGTGCGCGTTCGCCATGTACGCCCGGTCCTGAAGGTACGAGCCGTACACCAGCCAGCAGACGGTGAGGCCCAGGCCGAGGACCGCGCCCAGGCACCCGAGGGCGACGGCCGCGTCTCCCGTGCCGGCGCCGCGCCCCGCGCGCCGCTGCCACCAGCGGACCACCAGCCATACGAGTGCGGTGGCCACCGAAGCCAGGACGGGCAGGGCGAACCAGGCGAAGAGCTTGCGCAATTCCCAGACCGCGATGGTCGTGTAGTACGACGCGTACCACAGCACGAACCCCGCCGGCAGAACGGCGAGACCCACCCGCAGTGCCCGATTCATGGCGCCCCCCGCTCATCGGCCCGTCCCTGCTCGCTCGATTCTGTACCCCGGACCCGACCACGTCACCGGGTTACGCCGTTTTCCCGGGGCCGCCCTTGGCCTGGCGCGCACGATCGGCCGGACCGCGCGCACGCCGGCAGGCCGGGCGGCGCCTGCTCGGGCCCGTGCAGGCGGGGCCCGGATGGCGCAGCGTCTCTGGCCCTCGCTCCGGAGATCGACCAGCATGAGGACAGCGGGATCCGCGGACGAGATGGGCACGCATGCGCGCCAGTCAGAGCAACCAGGACTATCCCTTCGCTGTCACGAACACGGCCGCGGCCGTGCTGGACGAGGCCGGGACCGTCGTCGCCTGGACACCCGCGGCCGAAGCCCTCCTGGGGCGCCGGTCCGCAGAGGTGTGCGGCCGACCGGCACGGGACCTCCTGGCGGACGCGAGCAGCTGGCAGGCGGTTCTGGCTCGCGGCAGGAAGGGGGAGCAGGAGGGGTGGGAAGGCCGGGCCACACTGCGGCACGGCTCGGGACGCGACCTGGAGATCGGCTTTCGCGTCGTCCCGCTGAACGACGGCGCGCAGGGGCACCCCGCCCGCTGCCTCGTACTCGGCGCTCCTCTGGAACTGGTCGCCCAATGGCGGCAGGACCACGCCTTCACGCAGGAACTGTTCCTGCAGGGCCGGGTGGGTCTGGCCGTCTTCGATGTGGACCTGCGCCTGCTGCGGACGAACACGCACCTGTTGCCGTATACCGGGGTGCCCGTCGATCTGAGCGGCCGGCGCCTGGCCGACTTCCTGTGGGCCGAGGACGCGCGGATCATCGACGACCGGCTGCGGGAGGTCCTGCACAGCGGGAACCCCCTGATCGGTTTCAACGCGACCGCACGCACCCTGGACGACCCGAGGGGCGGCCGGGTCGTGACCATCCAGGCGTTCCGGCTGCAGGAATCCGACGGACGTCCGATGGGTGTGGCGACGGTGTTCACGGACGTCACCGACCACGAGCGGGCGCGTGGGCGTCTGGACCTGCTGTACCGCGCGACGGAAGCGCTGGGCGGTTCGCTGTCCGTCCTGCGAGCCGTCGAGGACCTGGTCAAGGTCCTGGCGCCCGGGTTCGGCGACTGCGCCGCGGTGGATCTCGCGGAGACCCTCCTGACCGGCGGTGAACCGCCCGCTGACGGGCACCTTCCGCTGCCCCTGATCCGGATGGCGGTCGCCGGAGCGGACGCAGACGTGCTGCGCACGGGGACGGCCCACTTCACGGCTCCTCTCCCCCCGTCCGTTGCGTACCCGGCCGTGCCCGGGGCGGAGGTGCCCGAACCGGCCGCGCCGGCGGCGCGGGAGTGCCGGGGAGAGCTGGTCACCGGCCTCGGAACCCGGGCCACGGAGTCCGGGGGCGAGGCGGTCCCCGGGTGGGCCACCGCTGTCCCGGGTGCGCATTCGGCGATGACGGCGCCGTTGTGCGCACGGAACATCAGGTTCGGACGGCTGACGCTCTGGCGCACCGGGGACGCTCCCCCACTGGACCGGGACGACCTGGCACTTCTGGAGGAGATCGCCGCCCGGGCGGCGGTCGCCGTGGACAACGCGCGGCGGTACACCAAGGAACGCCGCACCGCTGTGGGCCTGCAGCGCAGCCTCCTGCCGCCGGCCACCTCCGAATCGCCCGCACTGGAAGCCGCCGGTCTGTACCTGCCCGCCGACGCGGACAGCGGAGTGGGCGGTGACTGGTTCGACGTCATCCCCCTGTCGTCGGCCCGTGTCGCCCTGGTGGTCGGCGATGTCGCCGGTCACGGGTTGCACGCCACGGCCCTGATGGGACGCCTGCGCAGCGCCGTACGGGCGATGGCGGACCTGGACCTGGAACCCGAGGAACTGCTGGCGCACGTGGACGACATGGTCCTCCAGGTCGGCGCCGAGGCCGAGAGCGACGACTCGGAAGACGGTGACGCGGGCACCCCGGTGCGCGGCGGACCCGCCTGGGCCACCTGCCTGTACGCCGTCTACGACCCGGTCACCCGGAACTGCGTCATGGCGAGCGCCGGACACCCGCCGCCGGCCGTGGTCAGCCCCGACGGCAGCCTGGAGTACGTCGAACTGAGCCCCGGCCCCCCGCTGGGGGTCGGCGGCTGGCCCTTCGAGCCGGTCGAACGCGATCTGCCGCCCGGGAGCGTCCTCGCCCTGTACACCGACGGCCTGATCGAGCGTGGAGAGGGGGACATCGACCAGGGCATGCGCGACCTGGCGGACCGCCTGCTGCGCGCGGACGTACTCGGCCGGCCACTGCGTCAGGCCCGGCACGACATCGTGGAAGGGCTGCCGCCGGGCAGGCTGAAGGACGACGTGACCGTCCTGCTGGCCCGTACCCGGGTGGTGGACCCGGACTCCATCGCGACATGGCGGCTCGACGCCGACCCGGCGATCGTCGCGGACGCGCGTCACCTCATCCTGGACCAGCTGACCGCCTGGGACCTCGACGAGCTCGCCTTCAGCACGGAGCTCATCGTCAGCGAGCTGGTCACCAACGCCATTCGCCACGCCGGTGGCCCGGTCCGGCTCCGGCTGATCCGGGCGGACACCCTGACCTGCGAAGTCGGGGACTCCAGCAACACCCAGCCGAGGATGCGGCGGGCCAGGAGCTCCGAGGAAGGCGGACGCGGCCTGTACATCGTCGCCCAGCTCTCGCACCGCTGGGGCAGCCGCTACACCAGGGGAGGAAAGACCGTCTGGTCCGAACAGAACCTCCCCCCGGCGTGACGGGCCCTGCGGGTGGCCTCCATGGCTGAGCCGTGGACGCCGCCCGCAGGGCCGCCCTGTTACGGCGCCATCTCGTACGCCCCCGCCAGCGCCTCGACGCGTGCCCAGACGCGCGCCGCGCGTGCTTCGTCGACGACGGGGCGCCGGACCGCGGCGAGCGCCCAGTCCTGCTGCGCCGCGGTGGCGGAGTCCTTGCCGTACAGCTCGACGGCGTGTCCGGAGAAGTCGCGTACGAGCACGGAGAAGAGTTCGTCGAGGACGGACTCGTCCAGGTCCGTCAGGCGGGCCTGCTCCAGTATCAGCTGACCGTGCACGACCAGGGCGAACAGCTGACCGACGGAGAGGAGGAAGTCGAGGTCTCGGCTCTGCTCCTCGTCGGGGGCGACGGTGGCGACGAACTCGCACAGGGCGTCGGCCTGCTCGCGGAAGCGGGCGACGTTCGGCACGGCGGCGTAGGCGTCGTAGGCCGGGCGCCAGTCGTGGAACCGTACGGAGCCGAGGCCGCGGGCCGGTCCCTGGCGGAACAGGAAGTCGTCATCGGCCGCGTCGAGACGGGTCGGCACGGGCGCGTACTCGGCCGGCTCCAGCAGGTGGTTGCGCATGAACTTGAGGATCAGCGCGAGGTTGACGTGGACCGTGCCCTCCAGCTTCGGCAGACTGCGGATCTCGACGGCGGCCTGGGCGAAGTAGGTGTCCTTCTCGAAGCCCTTGGCCGCGATGACGTCCCACATGAGGTCGATGACCTTCTCGCCCTCCGTGGTGACCTTCATCTTGGTCATCGGGTTGAAGAGCAGGTACCGGCGGTCGTCGGGTCCGGCGGAGCGGAAGTAGTCGACCGCGCGGTCGCTGAACAGCTTCATCCCGACGAGACGGACGTACGCGTCGGCCAGCTCTCGGCGCACGTGCGGGAAGGCGGTGACGGGGCGGCCGTAGAGGATCCGGTTGTGGGCGTGCGTGACGGCCTCGTACATCGCGTGCTCGCAGATGCCGATGGAGGCGGTGCAGAGGTTGAACTTGCCCACGTTGACGGTGTTCAGGGCCGCGTCGAAGGCGGCGCGGCCGGTGTGCAGTACGTCTTCGGCGAGGACCGGGTAGTCGTTCAGGCGGAACTCGCTGACGTACTTGGAGGAGTCCACGACGTTCTTCACGAGCTGGTAGGCCGGGTGGCGGCTGTCGGCGGCGAAGAAGACGTAGCCGTCGGGGCCCTCGACGTCGGTGCGGCGGCCGAAGACGGAGACGAGACCGGCGGCGTTGCCGTTGCCGATGTAGTACTTGGACCCGCTCGCGCGGAAACCGCCCTCACCGTCGGGCTCCAGCAGCATGTCGGTGGAGTAGATGTCCGCGCCGTGGGTCTTCTCGGACAGACCGAAGGCGAACACCTCGCCCTCGGCGAGGAGTTCGGCGGCGCGGGCGCGGGCGGCGGGATTGTCGCTCTGCCAGACCGGGCCGAGACCGAGGACGGTGACCTGCCACGCGTACCAGTAGTCGAGTCCGTAGAAGCCGAAGATCTCGTTGAGCGCCGCGATCCGTGCGGTGTCCCAGCGCTTGTCCGGCTCGTCCTGGCCGGCGGCGGGGGCCGGGGTCAGGAACGTCGCGAAGAGTCCTTCCTTCGCGGAGAAGGCGAGGAAGTCGGCCAGCCAGGCACGGGAGCGGTAGTCCTCGATGAGCTTGCGCTTGCCGCGGTCCTCGAACCAGTCGACGGTGGCGCGCAGCAGCCTGCGGGTCTCCGGGTCGAAGTGGGCCGGGTCGTACGTGTGCGGGTTGAACAGCAGAGGGTCGGACATGGCTGTACACCTTCCGAGGGGTGGGGTGGGGACTGGAGTGGGAGGTCGGACGGACGCGTGGGAGGAGAGGGCGCTGCCGCGTGGTGCGGTGCGGCGCCCTCGTGGTGCGGTGCGGTTCAGGCGGTCGCGGGCGGAGTGGCGCCCAGCCGGCGGAGGGTTTCGAGGACGTCGTCGAGCCAGGCGATCGTCATCCGCTCGTACGCGATGCCGCCCCGCAGCACGACGTGCTGGAGCTCCTGACCGACGTCGAGCGGTGCGGGCGCGTCGGGCCCGGTGAAGTCGCGCAGTTCGCCGGTGAGATAGCGCGCGAGGCGGTCGCTGTGTGCCCGGTGGTGCCGCTCGACCTCGCCGATCAGCTCGGCCGGATCGTCGAAGGCCGCACCACGGATCTTCACGGCGAGGTCGTGGCGCAGGCTCTCGGGTTCGATCGGCTCGTGGAGCCACCGGGCGAGGGCGGCCCGGCCGGGGCCGGCGACGGAGTACTCCTTCTTGTCCGGTCGGCCCTGTTGCGGGACGTCGCGGACCGCCAGCATGCCGTCGGCCTCCATGCGCTTGAGGACGCGGTAGATCTGCTGGTGGGTAGCGGTCCAGAAGTATCCGATGGACCGCTCGAACCGGCGGGCCAGCTCATAGCCGGAGCCCGGCTGCTCCAGTAGGGAGACGAGGATCGCGTGATCGAGCGCCATACCGCGATCCTGCTATGCAACTCGTTGCATAGACAAGCGGCAGCGGTCAGGTGAGACGCGGCTCACCCGATGAGCAGGCGTTCAGTTCCCCAGTGCGCCGGGCGCGTCCAGTGCCGGAGGCACCTCGCCGAGCACTTCGACCCCCGCCGCCTGCGCGAAACAGGGGTTCTCGTACACCTTCCCGTCGCTGCCGATCACCGGGCGGTACTCCATCGGACAGACGACCGGGCCCGGGGCGGGCCCATCGGCCGCGGCGGTTCCGGCCGCTACCGACACCGCCGCGGCCACCACGACGGGCGCCAAGGCGACACGGGCGAGGGCGAACACCATGCGAGTGCGATCCATACCGGCCAAGATCCCACCAAAGGTCCGTCCGCACAGCGCCCACGGCAACGCAACCACCCGAACGGCACAGTTGGTACGGTGCCCGGGTGGTGTACTCCGACCTGCGTCCCGCCCGATGATGAGCAGGGGCACCCTGCCGGTGGCGATCGTCCGCGCGTGCATGCGCGGAGGCCAGGGCGGTAGCCCTACGGCGGTGCTGGCCGAGGTGCCGTTGACCGATGACCAGCGCCGTCGTGTGCCGGTTCTGGCGGGAACCTCCCACGCCGTCTTCGTCGCGGTGGACGAGTCCCGGCTCGGCGGGCCCGCCGTTTCCCTCCGGTTCTTCACCGCTGAGGGAGAGCTGCCCGCGTGCGGGCACGGGACCGTCGCCGCGCTGGCGTTCCTGGCCGAGCGCGCCGGGGGTGATCAGTACCGGACCACCCTGCGCGCGTCGGGGCGGGCCTTCGCCGGCTGCTCCGTACGCGAGGCGGCGCAGGTCCGTGCGCGCTTCGAGGCCGGTCCCGTCGGCCTGCGCGAGCCCGAGGGGGCCGAGACCGAGGCCGTCCTGTCCGCACTGGGCGTCACCTCCGCGACGCTTGCCCCGGGTGTCCGCGTCGCCTCGGTGGGGCGGGCGCGGTTGCTGGTTCCCGTGCGTTCGTACTCCGCCCTCGCCGGCCTCGACCCGGACCACGAGCGGCTCCGGGCCGCCTGTGACCGTCTGGGCTTCCTGGGCTGCTACGTCTACTCCCCGCCCACGCCTGCCGGCCGCGCCGCGGCCCGTATGTTCGCGCCTTCGATCGGCGTCACGGAAGACATCGCCAACGCCAACAGCACCGCCTGTCTCGCCGCGCACCTGGCCGGTCGCGGCATCCACGACATCGCCGTCGACATGGGCGACGGCCTGGGCAGTCCCTCCACGATCACCGCGTCCACTCGGCACACCCCGGCCGGACCGCTGGTCCACCTGGGCGGCACCGCGAAGGTCTCACGCGTCGTCCGTCTGTCCCTGCCGGCCGGTCCGTAGGCCGCCGACAGCCGACAGCCGACTGCCGACGACGGAACCGGAACCGGAACCGGAACCGAGTAGGACTCACCCGCCGTCGTGTTCCAGTTGGCGACGCATGTCGAGCAGGTGGTGGCGCAGCTCGTGGAGGGTGTGCACGGCGACCCAGCGCAGGGAGCGTTCCTCGGGCTCGGGATAGGCGTAGATCAGTGTGCGCTCCCAGTCGGACGGAGACAGCCGGTCGAGAACCCCGCTGAACAGCAAGGCCGCGTCCTGGAGTTGGCGCGCGACATCGGCAGGCTTCTGCTGGGAGTATCCGTCGTGCTCGACCCGCTCGTCGCGTCCCATCGACTCGGCAACCGGAACATCACGACGCCGTGCGGCCAGCACCCGCTCCCGCTGGACGAGCAGCACGTCGCGCATGTGACAGGCGTACTCGAGAGGTGACCACACCTGCGGCGCCGAGCGCCGCCGCAGCCCCGGCGCTTCGGCGCCCAGCAGGTCCGCGTAGGCGCGCGCATGGCCCTCGACGAGTGCCGAGACCCTGGGAGCCAGAGCGAGGTCGTACGCGAAACCGCATTCCGCACAATCCGTCATGCACGCACGTTAACAACCGTCCATGCTGGGACGCTTATCGGTGACCCGTTACGGAGGGGGCACTACTCGCCGACCACGCCGTCGATCGCTTCGCGCAGTAGGTCCGCGTGGCCGTTGTGACGCGCGTACTCCTCGATCATGTGGGTGAGGACGTAGCGGAGCGAGAGGGTCTCACCGCGGAAGTCGACGGTGTCGTCGAGGGAAGCGAAGGAAGAAGCGACGGCGCGGGCACGGGCGCATTCCTCGCGCCAGACGGCGAACGCCTCGCCCACGTCGGCGTCCTCGACGTGGAACTCGGCGAACGTGCCGTCGACCTCGCCGGGCCAAGGTGCCTTGACGTCCTCGGCGTTCACGATGAAGCGGAACCAACTCCGCTCGACGGATGCCGCGTGGCGCACCAGGCCGAGGAGCGTGAGCCCTGAGGTCGGGATCGCCTTCTGCTTCAGCTGTTCGCCGGTCAGTCCCGTGCACTTCATGGCCAAGGTGGCCCGCTGGTAGTCGAGGAAGGAGGTGAGCGACGCACGGTCGTCGGCCACCTTCGAGGGGTGGGTGCGCTGGTCGTCGTCCACCAGGCGATCATGGCAAAAGTGCTGTGCCGCAGACACCCCGGTCCGAAGGGTGGACTCCAGCGCCCGACCGCGCGGCGCGCAGGCCGTAGCGGTTGAGATGGAAGGCGCGGGCGCGCAGCGGGTCGGCGACCACGGTGAAGTCGAAGCCGGTGAACGGGCTGTCCTCGCGCAGGTGCAAGCCTCCCAGCCGACCCCGCGCCACCCCGCGGTCGTCGACGAGGGCGAAGCTGAACTCCTGCCCCCGGTTGGTCGAGCGGTAGATCTTGGCCGTTCGCCGACCCCAGGGGTGGGCCCCCGCCGCTTTCGGGACCGCCGGGTGGGCCCGACTCCGCCGGGGATGACGGCGGGGTCGGGCCGAGGCAGTCAGGTCCGGCACGTCAGCCGGAGAAGACCTGGGTGTTCTGCGCGGCCGCGATCCGCCAGCGGCCGTTGTCCTTGGCGAGGACGTACATCGGGCGGCCTTCCGGCTGGTCCTCGATGGGCTGCCCGTCGAGGGTCACCGGACGCTGGCGGACGTTGACCGCAGCGACGTCCGGGCGGACGAACAGGATCCGCACGACCTCGTAGGTGGCCGTCGAGTGCTTCGTGGCGCCGGGCAGAACCTGGCGCGTGAAGGCGTCGATCTCGTCCCAGCCCGACAGCCGCTTGCCGTGCGCGGTCGTCCACACCGGCTGCTGCTTGCGGAAGTTGCTCATGAACGCGTCGACGAGCTCGTTCTGCTGCGCGTACTGGACGCCCGCCACGAAGCGGACGATGGCCTCGACGTCGGCCTGCTGCCCGTCCGCCGCGCCGAAGACCTCGATGCCGTCCGTGTCCACCTGGGGGTACGAGAGTGCGCGTACGTCGGCGACCGCCCCCGCGCGCCGCGGCAGCCAGCCGAGGCCTTCGCGCGCCGCGTCCCCGCTCACGGTCTGCTCGAGGGCGAGCGCGTCGGCGAACGGTGCGCCGAGCTCCGCTCGGGCGTCCTCCAGCGGCCACGGCTGCGGCTCGCCGCCGACCCCGGCCGCCGCTCCCGCTGCCGCCGCGAGATCGCGTACCGGAACCGCGGATTCGGCGACGCCGTGCCAGAGACTGCCGGCCGGCGCCTTCTCGACGGTGATGACGAACAGGTCGGCCAGGTCGTCGACGTGCACCATCGGCCAGTGCACGGCCTCCTCACCGACGTACGTCGGAGCCCCGTGCTTGCGAGCGAGGTCGACGAGCAGCGCGGGTATGCCGCCACCCTTTCCGTGCACGATGCCGGGGCGGATCACCGAGGCGCGCACACCGGCCTCGGCGGTGTCGAGCACCTGGCGCTCGAGCGCCGGGCGGTATCCGACGATCGGCAGCGGGTCGACCGGGGCGTTCTCGTCGGCGGCGTCCGGGCCGGTGGCGCCGAGGACCCATATGCCGCTCGCGTACACGAACGCGCGCCCGGTGCCGCGCAGCGGGTCGGTGAGCGCGGTGACCGCCGCGGCGTCCACCGCGGCGTCGCCGGTCGGGGGCGCGAGGTGGACGACGGCGTCGATGTCGGAGGTGACCGCACGGGTGAGCGAGGCGGGGTCGGCCAGGTCTCCGACGCGCTGCTCGTGTCCGGTGTCCGGGCGGCCGGGGGTGCGTACCAGGGCGACCACCTGGTGTCCGGCGTCGGCCAGGTGCGCGGAGACGGTGGAGCCGATGTAGCCGGAGGCGCCGATGAGGAGGACCTTCACGGGGATCACCTTTCACGGAAGCCGAGCACCAGTGAGGAGCGTCGGTCGAAAAATTCGATGTCGAAATATTAGACACCGGCCAGCCCTGGTGTCAAAACTTTCGACGTCGAAGTGTTAAGCTCGTGGCGAAGGCGGCTGGACGGCGGACGACTCGACGGCGGACGGCTGGACGGCCGAACAGGCCGGCGGGACCCACGAGGGAGGACACATGGCAGCAACCCCACAGGGCGACGGTGTGGACGGGATCATCCGGCAGTGGTCTCAGGTCCGGCCCGACCTCGACTGTTCGCCGATGGCCGTGATCGGCCGCCTCTCGCGGGCCTCCCGTCTGCTCGAGCGGGCCCTCAAGGAGCACTTCGCGCAGTACGGGATCGAGCCGTGGGAGTTCGACGTCCTCGCGACGCTCTACCGCTCGGGCCCGCCGCACACCGTCAGCGCGGGAGAGCTCAGCACGGCTGCGATGGTCAGCTCGGCGGCGCTGACCAACCGCATCGACCGGCTCGTCCACAAGGGCCTCGTCGACCGCGAGGTCGACCCCACCCACCGGCGCCGCGTCCTCATCTCCCTGACCCCCGCGGGCATCCGCGCCACCGAGGAGCTCGTAGGACACCACTTGGCGAACGAGGAACGCCTGCTCGACGGCCTGGCCGCCACCGAGCGCACACAACTCGAGCGGCTCCTCCGCACCCTGCTGATCTCCCTCGGCGACCAACCGCAGACAGCGGCAGCGGACTGAGGCGACCCGGGTGCCGGACTGGGCGGCGGGAAAGGTGGCCGGGCGGGCCCGGTGCGCCGCGCCGGGTTCGGTCCGCCGCGTGGCCATCGAGGGCTGATAGCGTCGCATGGCCTTGATCGGCATCGACGGTTCAGATCGACGACAGAGGAGACGGCCCCATGCCCGAGGACCTGGTCGGCGACACCATCCGGAAGCTGGCAGACGTGGTGGCGTCGAACACTCTGCCCGAGCACGTCGTCGAGCTGCTCCGCATCGCCCTCAGCCAGGCCGAAACGGCGAAAGCGGCGGGCCACGACGAAGAAGCCCTCACCATCGCCAGTCAGGCACTCCAGACGGCAGAGAACCCGATCGCGGAGCAGTAGCTCGTGCACGACCCGCCCCGCCGGTCTGCGAAGCCGCGCCAGGAGGGCGTCAGCGAACGCGGCGGATACGGATCGGGCCGCGGGCCTTCGCCGGTTCGACGGGACGGCCGCCTTGGGTGATCTCCACCTCGCCGGCCGCGGTCAGCCTCCGAGCGGCGCGGCGGGCCGGTTCCATGAGCGCTCGCCAGCCTTCGTCCTCCCCTGCGTACACCGCTCGCGCGGCGTCCGAGGGACAGATCGTCGCGGTCGGGTGGCGGTCCAGCAGCTCCAGAATGGCTCGCTCCAGGAGCTGGTCCGTCTCCCGTTCGCTGTCCGTCACTCCGCCAGTGTCGCACCGGAGGCGGGAGCCGGGTCATCGGCGCCGCTCCGCACGGGGCCCTGGTCCCCCGTCACAGCTGCGCACGGTGGAGGGCGGGCTCATGCGTCACCTCCCCCTTCGGCGGAGGACGGTGACGCGCCCGCCGGGGGTGCGCTTTCGGCCATGCCCCGAACACCGCCCGCGTGCGGCCGATCCGTTGAAAACCGGCGGCCGCGCGCATCGCCAGCACTCCGCCCGGGCAGCCAGCCACTGTGGCCCGTCCCGCTCCCCGCCCCCAGAACCGGTCCGCGGCGTCCGCCGTGGCCGGCGTGCCCCTGCGTCCCGTGCATCCTGCGTCCGCCCGGCACGCCCTCGTCGCGGGGTCCGTCGGCAACTTCGTGGAGTGGTACGAGTTCGGCGTCTACGGCTCCTTCGCCACTGTCATCGCCGCCTGCTTCTTCACCCCGGACGGCGGCGATCGCGGCCAGGCGCTCATCGCGACCTACGCCGCCTTCGCCATCGCCTTCTTCTTCCGCCCGCTGGGCGCGCTGTTCTTCGGGCGGCTCGCGGACCGGGCCGGCCGCCGGCCGGCGCTCGTGCTCACCGTCTCCCTGATGACGGGCACGACCGCCCTGATCGGAGTACTGCCGGCGTACTCCTCCGCAGGCACCCTCGCGCCGTGGCTGTTGACGCTGCTGCGATGCCTCCAAGGCCTGTCCGCCGGGGGCGAGTTCGGCGGCGCCGTGAGCCTGCTGACCGAGACCGCGCCGCTCGGCCGGCGGGGCCGCCACGGCGCCTGGCAGTCGTTCACGGTCGCCCTCGGACTGCTGACGGGCGCGGGCCTGGCCGCCGGACTGGCGACCCTGCTCTCCGAGAGCGCCCTGTACGCGTGGGGTTGGCGCGTCCCCTTCCTGCTCGCCCTGCCCCTGGGCGCCGTGGCCCTGTGGCTGCGCCTGCGCCTGCTGGAAACCGCCCCACCGCCGGACCCGCCCGCAGCCGAACCCCAACCCGAACCGGAACCCGATCCCGATCCCGGTCCCGGTCCCGGTCCTGAGTCCGTCCCGGCGGGCGGCCCGACTCCGGTGGAGATCCTGGGCGCCGTCGTGCTCGGGGTCGGGCGGATCATGGGATGGTCCGCGGCCGGATACACCTTCCTCGTCGTCCTGCCCTCCTACCTCCAGGCCACCCTCGGTACGACCTTCCGGCAAGCACTGGCCGCCACCTTCGTCGCCAACCTGGGATTCGCCGCCGCGATCCTCCCGGCCGGCGTGCTCAGCGATCGGGTGGGCCGGCGGGCCGTCATGCTCGCCGGCAGCGTCCTCGTCGTCCTGACCGCAGTACCGGTCCTGCACCTGCTGCGCGACCCCGCCATCTCCGTCGCGCTGAAAGCGGCGGTGCTGGCGGCGGCCGGCGCGATGATCGGACTGCTGGCAGGACCCGGCCCCGCCCTGCTCGCCGAGATGTTCCCGAGCCGCGTACGCAGCACCGGACTCGGCCTGGCCTACGCACTCTCCAACGCCGTCTTCTCCGGCTGCGCGGGTCTGATCGTCACCACGCTCGTCCGGCACACCGGAAACCCGGACGTCCCGGCCCTCTACGCGGCAGGTGCCTGTGCTCTGGCCGTACCCGCCCTGCTCACCCTGCGCCCCGACGACCATCTGAGGCCCCTGAGATGACGCCGCCCTCCGCACGGCCCACACCGCGGGCGACGCAGACCACCGTCATCGGCCTGATGTCCGGCACCTCCTGCGACGCCGTCGACGCCGCGGCCGCCCGCATCACGCTCGACGGCACCGCACTGCGCCTGACCCCGCTCGGCATGGTCAGCGAACCGTACGACGACGAGCTGCGCCACGCGCTCGCGGCGGCGCTGCCGCCCGGCCGCACCACGCTCGCCGACGTGTGCCGCCTCGACACCCGCATCGGGCAGGCGTTCGCGCGGCTCGCCGTCCGGGCCGGTCGCGAACTCTGCGCGGGGCGGGCCGAACTGGTCGCCTCCCACGGGCAGACCGTCTTCCACTGGGCGGATAGCGGCCACGTGCACGGCACTCTGCAACTCGGGGAACCCGCGTGGATCGCGGAGGCGACCGGACTCCCCGTCGTCTCCGGCTTCCGGACCCGGGACGTCGCCGCCGGCGGGCAGGGCGCACCCCTCGTCGGTCTGATCGACCGCATGCTGCTGCACGGACGCCCCGGCGTCCCGGCCGCGCTGAACGTCGGCGGCATCGCCAACGCCACCGTCCTCACCCCCGACGGCACCCCGGCCGCCTTCGACTCCGGGCCCGGCAACGCCCTTCTCGACGCCGCCGCCCGCCACTTCACCGCCGGGCTGCTCGACCACGACACCGACGGCCGGCTGGCGGCCTGCGGCACCGTCCACCGGCCGCTGCTCGACAGGCTGCTCGCCGACCCGTACTACGTGCTGCCGGCGCCCAAGACCACCGGCCGGGAGTTGTTCCACGCCGGCTACCTGCGGACGGCCCTGGACGCGGTCGGCCCGCTGCCCGGCCCCGACGTGCTCGCCACCCTCACCCGGCTCACCGCCCGTACGATCGCCGACGCGCTGCGCCCGTTCGGCGTCACGGAGGTGCTGGCCTCCGGGGGCGGCACCCGCAACCCCACCCTCATGGCCGCCCTCCGGCGGGAACTCGGCGCCTCGGTACTGCTGCGCACGTCGGACGCGCTCGGGCTGCCCAGCGCCGCCAAGGAGGCCTACGCCTTCGCCGTGCTGGGCTACCTCACCCTGCACGGCCTGCCGGGCACCCTGCCGCAGTGCACGGGCGCGAGGGGCCCGCGGGTCCTCGGCAGCATCACCCCGGGCCGCACACCGCTCCGGCTCCCCGCCCTGCCGGCGCATGCACCCCGCACCTTGACGGTCGACCCGGCGCCGGCCACTGCGCGTTGACGTGGGGGGACTGCCGACTTCACCGCCGGGTGGGGCCGGTCGTCGTCCTGAGGATGGGAGCCCTGTTGTGAGTACGTTCGTGCTGATCCACGGTGCCGGCGACGTCGGCTGGTACTGGCATCTGGTCGAAGCGGAGCTTCGGGCGCGCGGTCACGGGGTGGTGGCTCCGGACCTCCCGGGCGACGACGATTCGTTGACGCTCGACGACTACGCCGACGCCGTGGTCGACGCGGTCGGCGATCGCCACGATCTGGTGGTCGTGGGCCAGTCGTTCGGTGCATTCACCGCGCCCCTGGTCACAGCCCGCCGTCCGGTCGCATCGCTGATCCTGGTCGCCGGGATGATCCCCGCGCCGGGCGAACCACCGGACCAGTGGTGGACCAACACCGGCTACGGCGAGGCCGTGCGGCGCCAGGCTGCCCGGGACGGCGGCCTCACCGGCAGCGACGACCCTTACGTCGCCTTTTACCACGACGTGTCCCGCGAACTCGCCGAGGAAGCGATGAGCAGGGAACGGGCCCACCCGTCGCCCGCGGCGTCGGCCCAGCCGTGGCCGCTGGAGGCCTGGCCGACCGTGCCGACCAGGTTCGTACTGTGCACCGAGGACCGCTTCCTTCCCGCCGACTTCCTGCGCCGGCTCGCGCGGGAACGCCTCGGAGTGGTCCCGGAGGAGATCACCGCGAGCCACTGCGTGGCGCTGAGCCGTCCCATCGAGCTTGCCGACCTTCTGACCGGCACGGGCAAGAGGGGACACTTTCCACGCGGTCTCGGCAAGGACATGTCCCATGAATGAGGACGAGGCCGTCCGGCAGTTGTGGATGCTGGCCGACGAGCGGGCGACCGGCTGCGAGGTCGACTCCGCTCGGCTCATCCAGGCCGGCCTCGACGCGCTGCTCGCCGGTCTCGACACGCCGTCGATCCCGAGGCTGGCCGGCCTCGCACGCTGGGAGGCGGACCAGGCGCCCGGGCTCTTCGAGGAGGTCCTGGACGAGCTCGGCATCACTCCGCACCTCACCGCCGATCCCGAGGCGGTCCTTTGGGAGGTGGCGCGCTCGTGGGCCGAGCGGATTGTCGACGGCTCCTGCGATCCGGGAACCGCTGCCGCGGCGATCTGGAGTGAAGCAGCCACACCGCTGAACTATCCCGAAAAGCTCGACGCCCTGGTCGCGTGGGCTTCCACCTGGGAAGACCTGGACGAAGACCACCCGCACACCTCCCGAGACGAGCTCGACACCGGCATCATCCAGGCCGCCCGTGAGCTGCTGGCCACCCTCCCCCAGCCTCCCTGGATCACGGCCAACCCGCCCCTCCTGGGCTGAGCAGTCGTTGTCCTGGGAGGTGAACTTCCTTGTGCGAGCGCCCAGCTGAGGGACCAGCCGTGACGGCACCGCCTGTGGCGGCACTTTCCGGTGCCTGCGGGATCTCACTTGATCGGTTTCCCCGCCCCCTCTATCGTTCCATACACAGAACGTTCTGTATGTGGAACACGCCTCTCGGGGCGTCACGCATCAAGGAGTCACATGGAATCCGAGCAGCCCGTCTCAGCGCCCCTGCCCGCCCGAAGCGCGGAGGTGGCCCGCGCCCTCGCCGCCGCGGGCATCCCCGGTCAGGTCCGCCAACTCGCCCAGTCGGCCCGTACCGCGGCGGAGGCGGCAGCCGCCCTCGGATGTGATGTCGGAGCCATCGCCAACAGCCTGGTGTTCATCTCGGGCGACCAGCCCGTACTCGTGCTCACCAGCGGCCGGCACAAGGTCGACACCGCGGGCCTCGCCGCCCGTTGGGGACGCCCTGAGCTGCGCCGCGCAACGCCCGAACAGGTCCGCGTGGCCACCGGGCAGGCGATCGGGGGCGTGGCCCCCGTGGGGCACCCCATGCAGCTGCCGACCGTCGTCGACGAAGCGCTCACGTCCCACCGCCGCGTCTGGGCAGCCGCCGGGACCCCGCACACCGTGTTCCCCACCACCGCCGACGAACTCCTGCGCCTCACCGGTGGCCGCTTGCTCCCGGTGGGTCCGCCCACGGACCAATAAGACACAGCGCGCCCGGCTTACTGATCGTTTCGGAACGAGCCCGTGCACCCGAGGGCTCCCCGGCGCCGACCTCCACCCCTGCCATCACGCACATGTCGATCACTTCTCCCCTACCCGTTCTCCACGCCGGCGGGGAAACCGTCGCGCTCGTGGAGAACGATGCGCCGATCGTGCGCCGTCCGCACGAGCGGACGCACATCCCGCTCGATGCGGACCGCGGAGTCGGAGGCGATCGACGGCGCGGTGGTCGGTGCCTTCCTCGGCACGTTCGACAGCCCGGGCTGAGGCGCGCCGGTGCTCTCAGGGCCGGCGCAACAGGCCCTGCGGGTGCGGCTCCACCACCGCGACCTCCCATCCGAAGCCGACCACCAGTGCGCCACCGGGGTGCCAGGACAGTGCTCGGACGGGTTGCGGGAACACCGTGGGAGTACCCAGCAGCTCACCGGTGTGCAAATCCCAGACCCACACCGTGTCATCGTTGGGGACGCCGGCGATGACGACGGGGGCGCCCTCCACCACCGCGATGGCCATCGCGCTCACCCAGCCGGCTCCGAGGCCTCCCGTAAGGCCGGTGCCGAAGGGCCGGCCGAGCTGCTCGCCCGTGTGCAGGTCCCATACCCGCACCGTGGCATCCCGGCTGCCGGTGACGGCCACCGGCCGGCCGGCCGGCGTCGCCGGCGCCACGGCCCGCACCCAGGCGGTGTGACCACGAAGCGACTGGTCGAGCTGCTCGCCGGTGCGCAGGTCCCACATCCGCACGGTGCAGTCCTCGTTGCCGACGAGGACGACCGGCCTGCCGTCCACCACCGTGGTGGCCATGGCCTTCGCTTCGGCGGTGTGGCCGGGCAGCGGCCCCCCGCGCGGTGCCCGGGCGTGGAGGTCCCAGGTCTGCACGGTGCCGTCGTCGCCGGCGGTGACGGCTACGGCCCGTCCGTCCACGACGGCGGTCGTCACCGCTCGCACCATGCCCTCGTGGCCCGCGAGTTGGTACAGCGGTGCACCCGTGTCCAGGTCCCAGACCCAGACCGTGCCGGACCCGCCGCCGGTGACCCCCACCGGCCGGCCGTCCAGGACGGTGGTGGCCACCGCCTGGATCGCGCCTTCCTCGTGGCCGGTGAACGGCCGGCCCACCGGGACTCCCGTGTGGAGGTCCCACATCAGTACGGTTCCGTCGTCGCTGCCGGAGACGGCCACGGGCCGGCCCTCCAGCACTGCCGTGGTGACCGCTCCCACGGAGTCGGTGTGTCCGTGCACGGGGTCGCCGAGTCGTGGACCGGCGGTCAGGTCCCAGATGCGCACGGGACCGTCGCCCCCGCTGGTGACGGCGAGCGGCCGCGCTTCGCTCGTGCCGATCGCCACCATCCGTACGGGCCGGGTGTGATCGGCCAGCGGCTCGCCCAGCGGTGCGCCGGTGAGCAGGTCCCAGACCCGTACGGTGCAATCCTCACCGCCGGTGACGGCGAGGGGCCGATCCTCCAGCACCGTGGTCGCCACCGCCCGTACGGCGCCGACGTGGCCGGTCAGGGTCCGGATCAACTGACCGGTAGCCAGGTCCCAGACCTGTACGGCGCCCTCGCCTCCGCCGGTGACGGCCACCGGACGGCCCTGCAGCGTACAAGCGGCCAACGCGGTCACCCACTCGGCGCCGAGCGCGCCGTTCCCCGGATGGTCGTGTTGCTCACCGGTGTCCAGGTCCCACACCCGCAGCGTCTCGTCGCTGCTGGTGACGGCGATGGGACGGCTGTCCAGCACCGTGGTCACCACCCATCCCGTCTCGTCCACGCCGTCGTCCCAGAACGGGTGCTCCAGCGGGCGGCCCAGTATCCCCTTGCCGTGCAGGTCCCAGATGCGTACGAGGCCGTCGTCGGTGCCGGTGACCGCGACCGGACGGCCTTCCACGACCGCCGTCGCCACGGCCGTCACCGGGCTGTGACCGGCCGCCAGCCGGCCCAGCGGCGTGCCGCCGCGCAGATCCCAGATCCGCGCCGTCTCGTCCCAACTGCCGGTGATGACCACCGGCCGGCCGTCGAGCAAGGCAGTCGTCACAGCCTCCACCGGGCCGTCGTGGCCGGTGAGAGGCGGTCCCAGCGGCGCGTCGGAGCTCAGATCCCAAAGCCGCGGCCGACGCCAAGGCCGTCACCGGGCTGGTGTGACCTGTGAGGAAGCCGCGCAACTGCGGGCTGGTCTGGGATCCGGTGGCCCAGCACGGGCGCCAGGGGAAGGGGGATGCAGGCGGCTGCGCCGGCCGGTCCAGATCCGCTGCCAGATGCCGGGCGCCCCACCGGGCCGCGTTCAGGCTCAGCAGCCATCGCCGCAGGTCCGGCCCGACTTCCGCTCCCCGCAGCAGAGAGGTCCGATAGACCGCCGCGGCCAGGCGGGCCGGTGCACTGCGCGCTCGGGCCAACAGCGGCAGCAGCGCCTGCGCGTCGACGCGGACCAAGAACTCCGTGTCGGTCAGCAGCTCGTCGAGCGTCCCGTTCTCGGTGGCCCGGCGGGCCCTGCCGGCCAGGACGGCCGGCTCCAGCCGCGACCAGAGTGGTGGGGACGCCTGCGTGTTCACCCGGCACCTCCGGCTTGGCCGTCCCGTCCGGTGGCCGCCCACTGGCCGCCCGCCGGCGGCGCGGCATCGGATCGCACCGTCAGCATGCGCGATCGGACCGGCAGGTGCACCGCGACCCGCCGGTCCGGGTACCCCGTCGAGGCGCTCGTCCGTGCGGAGAGCGTTCCGGTCAGACCGGCTGGGTGACGCATCGGTCGACCGCGGGGACCGACAGGCAGTACGCGTCCTTGCCTGGAGAGGCGTCCACACTGACGGCGCCGAACGCATCCGGGGGAATCGTGAAGTCGGCAACGCGCGAGCGTGGCATCACCACGTGGCCGATCTGCCGCTCCAGCACCGCACGTTGCCGTTCGGAGGAGTTCTTGATCCGGTACAGCCCGATCGGTACACGGGCACCGACGGGATATCCGTAGACGGCGATCCGGTGGCTCCGCTCCCAGCCTTCCACCGTCGCTGCTCCCGGTTCGCGACTCAGCGGCTCCGCGTTGGCAGCCGTCACGTCACCGGAACGGGCCGTCAGCTCGAGCCGACCGGACAGTCCGATGGCCTCTCGGTGGGGACCCGAGGGCAGGAACCTCCAGTCTCCGCTTTCGAGCAGGCCATTGCCGGTGTCTGTGACCTCCATCGCCCGACCGTCGAAGAGCGAGTCGTCCGACTGCCCCCGCGGGGTCAGCTCCGTCACGCGTTTCAGCGGAGTGGTGTAGGTACGTCCTTGTGCCTTCACCGTGACCGTGATCGGCCCGCTCTTCGGGAATCCGGACAGGCACAGGACCGATGGGGCTCCCAGACCCACCGTCTCCGCGTCCCCCGCATCGTTCTTCTGCGAGGAGACCCAGACGGCGGGCCGGCCGGCGGGGTGTCCCCCGCTGGTGATCTCGCAGTAGTAGGGGCGGCCACCCACCCGCCCCTCGTCGAACTGCTGGAGGAGCCTTGGTTCCGGGGCCGACGAGCTCGGTGCCGCGGCGTGCACCGGCCCCTTGACGTCACGCCCGGCGGGCTGGCCGACCGGGGCCCCGTGGTCCGCCCCACAGGCAACGGCGAGGACGCACAGCGCCGCCAGGCAGAACGACAGCGGTTTTCCCCTCACTGGACAGCACCTCTCGGCTGACTGGTGAAACTCGTGCCGACCAGCAAAGTAGCGGTGCCGGAGAGGATCCGCTGATCGGCGCGCAGAGGGGCGCCGTCTCGACTTCCGATGGCTCTGACGGCGCCTGGAGGTTTCCTCGTTCGGGCGCCGAGACCCCGCCGCGGCACTGGAGTGCGGCAGCGGGGCCCGGGATGGTGCGGTGTCAGGACGCAGGCACCGGCTTTTCCGGCGCCAGCGAGTTGCCCGCGGGGATGTTGCCGCAGTCGGACGGGGCGTTCCTGCCCTTGAACCGGTCGTCCAGCCAGCTCACCGCGACGGGTGCCCAGATGACGGGTACGCCGACGTGACTGAGCAGGTCGAACTGCTGGTACTCGATGGACCCGTTACCCGTTGAGCAGTACTGCCGGGCAAGCGTCCGCACGTCTCCGGCGACCATGACCCCGTCGCCGGTGCCGATGCCCGGGCGGTTGCCGAAGGTTCCTTCGAAGACGCCCCCGTTGCCCTGCGCGATGAACCCGGGGATGGTCGGGGTGGGCGCGGAGCCGAGGTTGATCCTGTTCACCACCTCGACGAAGGCGGGCACCGAGTTCGGGTCGGCGTACTGCGGCTTCGCCATCTTCTGCCAGGTCAGCCCGGGGTAGTGGCCCAGCGCGTCGACGATCGACCCGTGCTCCAGCTGTTCGTACACCTGCACGCCGTAGGTGCTCAGGTAGGGCTTGAGGTCAATGCCGTAGGACCGGGAGACGCCGATGATCGCCATCGGGATGACACCCGTCCACACGAGTGAGCCGTCCACGTACTTGAGGTTGTGCGCCGGGTCCACGAGGAGACCGCCCTCGGCGAAACCCACCAGCTTGCTGTTGACGTCGGGCGCGTAGGCCGGTGCGAGCGCGGCCGCCCAGTTGGTCGCGATGGCGCCGCCGGAGTATCCCATCAGGCCGAACCGCGTGTCGGCGTTCATGCCGGTCTCCGCGGACCGGGTCGCGGCGCGGATCGAGTCCAGCGTGTTGGTCGCGTACTCCGGGCCGGCCGCGAAGTTGGCGGTCTGGCCCTCGGTGTCCGGGATGACGAGGTTGTAGCCCTGCAGCAGCAGGGGCACCAGGAAGACGGCCTCGGCGTTCGCGATGGCGCCGCCCAGGGTGAGGTCACCGGCGATGGCCCGGGACGGGCCGTCCTCGGGGCTGAGCGAGTCGTAGAACGATTGGTAGGACACCGCCTTGCCGCCGTCGCCCGTCAGGCTGCGGACCACCGTGGTCACGTTGGCGGACGGACGGCCCTGGGCGTCGGTCGTGCGGTAGAGCAGTTGGATGGCCTTGACCGGCGTGGGGAGGCCCACGAGGTGGTACTGCAGGGTTCGCGTCTTCAGCACGGTGCCCGGCGCGAACGAGGACAGGGGCTCGCTGCCGGAGTAGGTGTAGAACGGGTCGCTCGCGGTGGCACTCGACGGCGTGACCTCGGCGGCCGTGGCCGCCGGGGCCACGGTCACGGCCATCGCGGCGACGAGGGCGGTGGCCAGGAGACGAACGGCGTTTTTGGACATGACTCCCCCGAATCGTGGAATGGGATCGCGGACTGGTCGGAGATGGAAGGTGTCGGCGGGCTGCGCTTCTGCGCGGAACGCGGTGGGACGAGCGGGCGGGCGGGTCGCCCGCGTCGGTGGAGCCGTCCGCCGCGGCTGCTCCGCGCGGTCGGGTGGACCGGCTGAACGTGGGCGCCCGGGCAACGCCGTCGTGGCGGCCTCCACCGGCCGCCGAGCGCCATGCGTCGAGTGACGTGAGGTCAGTTTCCCGGGCCGTGGAACGCGCACGGCTCAGGTGACAGGGGCCCCCGGCAGAGGGGCGGCGTGCTCGGGTGGGGGCGCGGCGGCCTGGTGCGCGGACACGGCGGTCCTCCGGTGCGGGTGGGGGCGTGGGGATCCGGTGGAGGAAGCGCTCGGGGTCGGAACGCGTCTGGCGATTCACCGGGCGGGCGTGTTACCAACTAGTAAGTAACGTCCCGGAAACCAGGATGGGGGCGGAACGGGGCCGTGTCTCCGGGTGGCACAACAGAGATTCGTGAGGTGGATTGTGACCGCGTCCAAACCGGCGGAAAGCGCCGTGGGGCCGCAGTTCGGCGGCATCCCGGTCCACAAGCGGCTGCTGGCCGCCGCGCCGGCCCTGGCGCCTGCGGTGACGGCCCGGCTCGTCGAACAATTGCCCGCCTACGGAGCACTGCCCTCGGAACAGCTCCGCGGCGAGATCACCAAGGAGGTGGACCGCGGAATCCGCGCCTTCATCCAGGTGCTGCGCGGCGGCGAGCTGCCGGAGGAGGCCGAGCTGGCGAGGATCAGCGAGTCGTCGGCCCGGCGCGCCGACGAGGGCGTGCCGCTGGAGGCCGTCGTCGGTGCCTACCACTTCGGTGCCGAGGAGTGCGCGGCCCAGGTCCTCGCGACGGCCGAGCCGGGCGACCTGCCCGACGTGCTGTTCGTCCAGCACCGGCTGCTCGGTTACCTCCGACAGGTGAGCTGCGCGGTCGCGGCAGGGTACGTACAGGAACGGCAGGCGATCCTCGGTGACGAGCAGGTCGCCCGGCAGTCCCTGCTGTCCCGGCTGCTGGAGGGCGGCAACCCGCAGGCCGCGGCCGACCGCGCCGGCATCCGGCTTCCTCCCTCTTACCTCGTGCTGAGCATCACCATCGGACCGCACCCCGATGAGCTGCGGCCCGGCGTGAACCACTCGGTCGCCGCTCGCCGCAAACTCCGGCGGCTGCGCAACGAATTGCAGCGCCACACCCCGGGTGTCCCGCTGTCCGTCCTGTCCGGCGGCGGCGGGCTGGTGCTGATCCCGTACGAGACACCGGCCGCCGACTTCGCCTCCACGGACCGGGCGCGGCTCAATCGGCTCGTCGAGCAGCTCGGCCGGATGTGCGGCGCGGAGCTGCTGGTGGCGGCGGCCGCCGCCGCACCGGACGGCGTCGCAGACGCCGCCCGGATGGTCGGCGAGGTACGGAAGGTGGCCGAGGCATCCGGCCGGGGGCCCGGTCTCTACCTGCTCGATGACGTGCTGCTGGAGTACCAGCTGAGCCGCCCGAGCCCGGCCAGGGACGGGCTCGCCGCGCGTCTCGGCCCGCTGGCCGTGCGCCCGGAGCTGCTCGACACACTGCGCACCTTCCTCGCCTGCGGCCTCGACCGGCGCCGGGCCGCCGCCGAGCTCCAGGTCCACCCCAACACGGTGGACTACCGGCTGCGCAAGGCGACGGAACTCACCGGCCTGGACGCGGCACGGGGCACCGACCTGCTGACGCTGCACGCCGCACTGACCGCCCACGACGCCGTACGACAGGGCGAGCCCGAAACCGGCTGACGTGCCGGCCGCCGGTCCTTCAGTAGTACTGGACCAGGCAGAATTCGTGTGCTTCGGGGTCCGTCATCACGACGACCACGCCTTCGTCGTAGTGGTGCCGTTCGCCCGTGAACTGACCACCCAAGGCGATGACTTGGGCGATGCCCTCATCGATGTCGTCGACCGCGACGTCGAGGTGCAGGCGCAGCTTGGCGTGCTTCGGCTCGGTCACGGGCTGGAAGGTGAGGCGGGGCTGCGCGTCACCGGGACGGCCGAGGTAGACCCAGCCGGGACGGGACGGCAGGCGCGGGCGGTCCAGCAGTGCGCTCCAGAAGCCCGCGACCCGTTCTACGTCGGCACAGTCGATGGTCACTCCGACCCAGCGGTTCGTCATGTCGTCAGTTCTCCTGTGCCGGCGGCCGGAGGGGCTGCGGCTCGGGCCTTCTCGGCTCGGCGGGCGGTGAGGCCGGGGGTGCTGCAGTGCGACCCGGGTGCGTGACTGCCCGGTGAACCCGTTGCGCGGCGAGTTCCGCGGCCGCGGCCGCGGGCGTGGTCCGGCGGGTCCGGGCCGTATGGAAGACCTGCCGGAGCGTGGCGGCGATGCCGGAGAGACGCTGCGTGAGCTGTTCCTCGGGTTCGCGGCGCAGTTCGACACCCGTGGCGTGGATGACTCCTCCCGCGCTGACCACCACGTCCGGCGCCCAGAGGATGCCGCGTGCGGCGAGGAGGCCGGCGGTGCCCGGTTCGTCGAGTTGATTGTTGGCGGGGCCGGCGACGGCTGCGCACCGCAGCAGAGGCACCGTGCGGGCGGTCAGCAGGCCACCGAGCGCGGCCGGCACGAGGATGTCGACCTCTGCCGCGAGGGCGTCGTCCGGATCCACCCAGGTCGCGCCGAGCCCGGCGGCCGGACTGCGGGTGTCCGGGTTGACGTCGGTCACGACAAGCCGCGCGCCGGCCCGGTCCAGGAGCCGGGCCACATGGGCACCGACCGCTCCGAGGCCGATCACCCCGAACGTCCGGCCGGCGAGTTCCGGTGAGCCGAAGACCTCTTCGGCCACCGCGCCCAGTGCCGCAACGGTGCCGAGCGCGGTGTGGAGGGAGGAGTCGCCGCTGCCACCGTCCTCGACGGGCCGGCAGCAGACGTGTGCGGTGCGTTCGCCGATGACGGACATGTCGGCCGGGCCGCTTCCCACGTCCGGGCCCGTGATGTAGCGGCCGCCGAGCGATTCGATCACGTCGCCGAGGTCGTGGAGCAACGCCGTACGCTCCGCACCGGTAGGCCGAGTTGGGGTGGGGAGGGCGACGACCGCCTTCCCGCCGCCGTGTTCCAGACCGGCCAGCGCGTTCTTCGCGGTCATCGCCGCCGCCAGCCGCAGCGCGTCCGCGGTCGCGGCGGCGAGGTCGGGGTAGTGGGCGATCCGGCACCCGCCGGCGGCCGGGCCGAGAGCGGTCGAGTGGATCGCGATGGTGATCGCGAGGCCGCTGCGGCGGCCGCGCACGATGTGTACCAACTCATGTGACGCTTCGGAGGTGTTGAGGGCTTGAGTTTCCTCGAGTGCGGCTGTCATGGGGCGAAGCTAGCCGTTTCGACAAAGGTTACGGCCGTTGACCGAACAGAATTCGGCAGGGAAGCCATAATCACCGTGTGGACGAACTTGATTCGGCGATCGTCCGGCATCTGCAGCGCGATGCGCGGCAGACCAACCGCGACCTCGCCCGCACCCTCGGCATCGCACCGTCGACCTGCCTCGAACGCATCCGCGCCCTACGGGCCCGGGGAGTCATCACCGGCTACCACGCCGCGGTCGACCCGGCCAGCCTGAACCGCCACGTCCAGGCACTGATCCACTTCCAGATCCGCCCTCTCAGCCGGGCAGTCATCGAGGCGTTCAAGACCTACGCGGCCGGCCTGCCCGAGGTCAGCACGGTCTACGTGGTCACGGGAGGCGACGACATGATCGTGCACGTCTCCGTTCCCAGCGTGGACTACCTCCACGGTTTCCTCATGGACAAGTTCACCGAGCGCCGCGAAGTCGTCGGATTCCGTACCTCCGTGATCTACCAGCACACCCACAACCAGGTCCTCGCCCCCCTGACGCCTTGACCCGCGCCCTAGTCGGTCGGCTCCTGGGCTTCGGCGGAGCCCGGTTCGGCAGCGGGCTCCTCGGCGGGCTCGGCCGGCTCGCTGCCATCCTTCTCCGCGGTGTCCCGGAGGTCGGGGGCGTCCGGGCCGACGGGCGGCAGGTCCGGGGTCACGGCGTCGCGTTCCTCCGGTACACGGGCCGGAAGCTCCGGCTCCTTCGGGTCACTGGCACGCTGCATTGCACATCTCCTCGCAGGCTGATCCATTCACTGTCCCGTTTGCCCGGCCCGTCGAGCCTCTCCGCCAGTACCGGTCAGGCGTTCTCAGCGGCGAACATCCAGTGGTGCTTCTCGAATTCGCCGGTCAGCCCGATCAGCAGGTCCTGGGTGACGGGGTCCGCGGACTCGGTGGCCCGGATGCGCTCCCTCATGCGGGCGATCACCACACTGAGGGCGTCGACGAGGACGCCTACGGCGTCGTCGTCCTTCACCCAGCCCTCCGGCACGCCCGTGATCGCGCTGGACGAGGCCACTGTCTCCGCGCGGCCGTCGGGCGTGACACCGAGAGCCGCGGCACGTTCCGCGATCACGTCGGAGTGCGCACGCGCCGAGGTGACCACCTCATCGAGCTGCAGGTGGACGGACCGGAAACGGGGGCCCACCACGTTCCAGTGCACCTGCTTGGCGACGAGCGCCAGGTCCACCAGGTCCACCAGAGCGCCTTGCAGCGCCTCGCCGACGGTCTTCAGATCGGCTTCCGGAAGGGCGTTTTTCACGACCGGCACAATGGCTCCATTCCGCATGGTCGCCCGCAGCGTGGCGACGGAGAATCTCTGACGAAACACCGCCTACCCGTGACTTTCGCGATAAAACGGCCCATACGGCTTGATCGCCGGGTGGCGCGGGAAGCGCCGCACGCCACCCCGTCGGCTACGACGTCGTTCATGCGCCGAGTGGGGGCGACGGTCGCTACCGGTAGGGTTCCGTTCGCCGGTCGCCGGGGCGCGACGAGCCGGCCATCCCTTTCCGCTCGTTCCCCCAAAAGGACGCCACGCACATGTTCAAGGTCAACGAATACTTCGACGGCACGGTCACGTCGATCGCCTTCACCCAGGAGCAAGGCCCGGCCACCATCGGTGTCATGGCTCCGGGCGAGTACGAATTCGGCACGGCCGCCCCGGAAACCATGCACGTGATCAGCGGCGCCCTGACCGTCAAGCTCCCCGACGCCGCCGATTGGGAGACCTTCTCCACCGGCAGCCGTTTCCAGGTGCCGGGCGACAGCAAGTTCCAGCTCAAGGTCTCAGTCGAAACCGCCTACCTCTGCGAATACCGCTAGGCCGGATCTGCCGGTCGCGTGGTGCGCGGGAGAGGCCGGCCGGCCTCTCCCCCACCGCGGGGTGTCACATCCCCGGCCGGCTCGTCAGCGCCGTCCCGCTGGCGTGCCGCTTTCTCAGGACTTCGGCACGGTGTTGATGTAGTTGGTGCCGGCACTGTAGAAGCCGTCCACCGTTTTCTGGACGTCCGCCTGGGACACGGCCTCGCCGGCCTTGTAGTAGAACCAGTTGACCTTCATGTCCCAGGTGCGCGGACCACCGGTGAAGGGAAGGTCGATGAACCAGTTGCTGAAGTGGACGTCCATCTTCTCGCGCGGGACGTACTTCCCGGAGCTGGTGAACGTCTCCTTGCCGTCCAGGGAGTAGACGACTTTCCCGTCCATGGCGGTGATCATCAGGACGTGCCAGCCCTCGAGGCGCTGCTTGGACGTCTTGTTGACCCGGTCCGGGGGGTCGGCCTTGAACCAGCTGACGTTGTCGAGCCGCGGACCCGGCGTGCCCCAGCCGCCGTTCGGCAGGTACTCGAAGTCGAGTTCGCTGTAGTTCGCCGAGGCGTCGGAGGGGGAGATCGGGAAGAAGGTCTGGACGACGTGGTCGCCGTTGCGGCCGCTCGTGGGCTTGTCGCTGAAGTAGACCCGAGCCGCGTAGGTCCCCGTGAAGAGGTTCTCGCCGGTGGTCAGCACCTCCACCTGCTTGGTGCCCTGCTTGGTGCCGTCGATGGAGGACTGCAGCCGCAGGACCTTGCCGCCCTGGGCGGTCGTGTCGGCGGGGAAGTCGGCGCCGGCGGCGTTCCAGCTGTCCTGGATCCCCGGGCCGCCCGCGCCGGTACGGATCTCCCAGCCGTGGGCGGCGAGCTGGGGGTCGTCGGCGCCGCTGTACTGGAAGTTGTCGAACAGGGTTCCCGGCGGTCCGGAGGGGGTCGGCGAGGCGGCGGGCCGACCGTCACCGGTGCCCGCGCCGGACGCGGGGCCGCCGCCGGAACACGCGGCGAGTACCCCAAGGAGGGCGGGCAGTGTGAGCGCGGTCCACGCGCGGCGGCGAGAGGTGCGGCGGGGCTGGCTCACAGGGGCTCCTTGAGGGCAGAGGCGGTACGCGGACACACCTTCTGCGTGAGGTTCTACGGCTGATCTGATGAGGGGGTCATCCTAAGGTGCCGAGTGGGCATGAGGACGGCCGCCCGGGAGGCTTTCACGTCCCCCTGGGTACCGCGGTCCCAGCGAAATGGCCTGGCCGAAAACATACCCTTCGGTAACCGGAGCCTGTGGGGCCGTTTTTATCGGCCGGTACTGCCATCGGCATCTCGATCCGATTACAACAGCTGAGCAGATAATGCTAAATCCAGACATGGGCCCCAAGTCGATCCACGTCGGTGCACTAGCGTTCGCCCTGCGATCCCGTGGTCTACGTACCCTGCAATGAAAGGCCTCGCAAGGTGCGCCCAGTCATCAATCCCATCGAACGCGGGGCGACATATCAGGCAATGCCCGATGTGTCCGAGTCGAGCTTCGCGGAGCCCGTACCAGCACCGGTGTTCGTGTCCCAGTCGGGTCTGCGCGGCCGTCTGCTGCGCGGTTTGGGATGGCCGGTTTCCGTCGTCGGTGCGATCCTCGCGGTCGCCATGGCCAGCAGCCTGGTCGGTGTGCAGGCGGACGCCCCGGCGATGCGCATACCCGTGCAGCCCTCGCTGCGGCCGGCCCCGTCGTCCTCGCCCGTGCCGTCGCTGTCGTCCGCCTCGTCGTCACCCGCGTCGTCCTCACCCCGGCCGGCCACGCGGTCCGCGACGCCCCAGGTGAAGCCCTCGGGCGGCACACCGAAGCCGTCGACCGACACCTCGAAGAACTCGGGCGGCACGCCGAAGCCCTCTGGCGGCACGCCGAAGTCCACGACCACCGTGCCGCGCGGCGCAACGCCTCCGGGCCAGCCGACCAAGCGCAACTGATCATCCGCACCACCCATCTCCAGGAGCGTCATTGTCCCGGTCCCGGCACCAGCGCCGCCGGCAGTCCCTGCTGAGGCCACGCCGACTGGCCGCGCCCCCGCTGCGCTTCTTCATGCCGCTGTCCCTGCTGGCGTGCCTGCTCGCGCTCCTCGTCCTGCGCGGCCTCGCGACCAACGAGGTGTTCCACGACGACCGGATCGCGATCTCGGTCGACAAGGACACGGTGCCGCAGAACCTGCTCAAGGGCGGCCCGGTCATCGACGCGCGCGGCAGCAAGAACGAGCACCCCGTGAGCTACCGCATCCCCGACCGCACCGTGGTCCTGAGCTTCGACGACGGTCCCTCGCCTGAGTGGACCCCGAAGATCCTGGAGCTGCTCGAGGCCCGCCGCATCCATGCCTCCTTCTTCGTGACCGGCGCCATGACCACGCGCAACCCGGAGCTGATCCGGCAGATCGTCGCGGGCGGCCACGAACTCGGCGTGCACACCTTCACCCACGCGGACATGGCGTACCAGTCCCCCACCCGGATCGGCTGGGAGCTGGCGCAGTCGCAGCTGGCGCTGGCCGGCGTCGCGGGCGTGCACAGCGCGCTGTTCCGCCCGCCGTACTCCTCCGACGCCACCGCGATGGACGACTGGAACTACCCGGTGATCAAGTACGTGGGCGCGCGCGGCTACCTCACGGCGTTCATCGACAAGGACACCGACGACTGGAAGCGGCCCGGCGTCGACGCGATCGTCAAGGCGGCGATGCCGTCCAAGCCCGGTGCGGGCGAGATGATCCTTCTCCACGACGCGGGCGGTGACCGCACCCAGACCATCGCCGCGCTCGTGCAGATCATCGACAAGCTGCAGGCGCAGGGCTACCGCTTCACCACCATCTCCGAGGCGCTCGGCGCCTCCAGCGCCACCGTGCCGGTGCACGGCTTCCAGCTGTGGGCGGGCAAGGGGTACATCTGGGCCACCCAGTTCGCCGTGCTCACCCTGCCCGTGCTGGTCGCGCTGCTGGCCCTCGTGGGCTTCCTCAACTTCGGCCGTTTCGCGCTGATGATCGTCCTCGCGCCGATTCACGCCCGCCGCGCCAAGCGGCGGGACGCATGGGGAGCTCCCGTCACCGAGCCGGTCACCGTACTGGTCCCGGCCTACAACGAGCTCGAGTGCATCGCCAACACCTTGAACTCCCTGGCCGACAGTGACTATCCGATCGAGGCGATAGTCATCGACGACGGTTCGACGGACGGCACCGCGGACATCGTCGAGGAGATGGACCTGCCGTTCGTCCGGCTGATCCGCCAGGTCAACGGAGGCAAGTCCTCCGCACTCAACACCGGGATCGCGGCCGCCTCGCACGACATCATCGTGATGATGGACGGCGACACCGTCTTCGAGCCGTCCACCGTGCGCGAGCTGGTCCAGCCCTTCGGGGACCCGGCGATCGGCGCGGTTGCGGGCAACGCCAAGGTCGGCAACCGGGACAGCCTGATCGGCGCCTGGCAGCACATCGAGTACGTCCTCGGCCACAACCTGGACCGCCGGATGTACGACGTGCTGGGCGTCATCCCCACCATCCCCGGCGCGGTCGGCGCCTTCCGCAAGGAGGCCCTGCGGCAGGTGGGCGGGATGAGCGACGACACCCTCGCCGAGGACACCGACATCACCATCGCGGTGCTCTGCGAAGGCTGGCGGATCGTCTACGCCGAGCAGGCCCGCGCCTGGACCGAGGCCCCTGCCAGCCTCCAACAACTCTGGTCCCAGCGCTACCGATGGAGCTACGGCAGCATGCAGGCCATGTGGAAGCACCGCCACGCGGTGACCTCCCGCGGCCCGGCAGGGCGCTTCGGCAGGCTAGGACTGCCGCTCATCGTGCTGTTCGGCGTCGTCGCACCGATGCTTGCACCGCTGGTCGACATGTTCCTGGTGTACGGCGTGGTGTTCGCGGACACGCCGGTCACCCTCGCCGGCTGGGGCGGATTCATCCTCCTGCAGGCCGCACTGTCCTGGTACGCCTTCAGGCTCGACCACGAGAAGCCCTGGCACCTGATCAGCTTGCCGATCCAGCAACTGGTCTACCGGCAGCTGATGTACATCGTCCTGTTGCAGTCCGCGATCACGGCGATGACCGGTGGCCGACTGCGCTGGCAGAAGCTCCGGCGCACCGGTGAGGTCGCCACCGCACCCGTGGAGGCCTGACCATGACCGCATCCGTCGAGTTCGGCCGCACTCACGACACGGTCCAGCTGAGGATCCCCGCCGTTCTGCGGCAGGAACCGGAGCCGGAGGCGCCGGTCCAGCGCAAGGGCGGCCGGGACCGCTATCTCGACCTGCTGCGCGCACTGGCGCTGGGCCGTGTGGTGCTCTACCACAACTTCGGCTGGTTCTGGCTCCCCCTCGTCTTCCCGTCGATGGGCGTGATGTTCGCGCTCGCCGGCTCGCTGATGACCCGCTCGCTCAGCCGTCCCGCCCTCGGCGTGATCCGCGGCCGACTGCGCCGACTGCTGCCACCGATGTGGCTGTTCGGCGCCATCATGCTCACCCTCCAGATCCTCGACGGCTGGGGCCCCGATTCCGAGGGGCACCCCAACTGGTGGTGGGGCAAGCTGGCCCTCTGGCTCCTGCCGCTGAGCACCCCCCCGTTCGGGGAGGAGCTGGGCGGGTTCGCCGGTTTCCGGCACCACGTGGAATCGACCTGGGCCCAGCAGGTCATCGTCCCGCTCTGGTACCTGCGAGCGTACCTGTGGTACGTCCTACTCTCGCCGCTGATGCTCCGGGCACTGCGCAAGTTCCCGGTGGTGACGCTGTTCACCCCGCTTGCGGTGGTGATCGTCATGAATACCTTCTTCGTCGAGCAGGAGTTCGTCTACGGGCGGGTCTGGGAGACCGCCAACGACTTCATGATGTTCGGCTCCTGCTGGATCCTCGGCATGGCGCACCAGGAGGGCCTGCTCAAGAAGATCCCGCAGTACGTGGTGCCGTCCATCGCCCCGCTGATCATGGTGGCGGGCCTCTGGTACCTGCAGACCCGGCCGGTCTATCCGCACGAACCCACCGACATCGAGGCCTGGCCGATCGCCCAGGCCCTGTGGTCCCTGGGCTTCGTCGCCATGCTGCTCCACATCAGTCCGTCCTGGGAGCAGTGGCCCAGACCCCTGGAACGCTGGAACGGCCTCGTCAGCCTGCTCAACTCGCGCGCCGTCAGCGTCTACCTCTGGCACCAGGTCGCGCTGGTGTGCGCCGTCCCGCTGATCGACCCCCTCTGGAACATCCCCTTCGTCTACACCAACCTCACGTGGCTGCTGTCGAGCCAGTGGTTCACGCTGCTGGTGGCCATCCCGCTGATCGGCCTCCTGGTGCTGATCTTCGGCTGGATCGAGGACGTGGCCGCCAAGCGCTCACCGCGGCTCTTCCCGTACCCGCGCCGTCAGCGGGGCCGGCGCCGGGCCGCCGACTGACGGGTCCTCCACCGGTTCCTCTGGCGGGGGCGTGGCGCTCGGCGCAGAGGGCCGGGAGTTCGGGGTGGAGCACATCCATGGGGCTAACCCGGGCCATGCGTCATGTCGGTCCCCGAATTGCCCGGCGGCCTCTGGAAGGCTCCTCTCGACATGGCCAGACTCTTCTCCGCGATGGTGCAACCGTTGCGCATTCCTGCATGCGTTCGTCCGGGAGTTCACGGGCGGGACGGCCCCGGCATACCTGGCGGCACCCACACCATGTGACGGCGTCAGGGGAACCAAGACGGAGAGAGCGAGTGCTCCTGTGCGAAGTCTTACGAGCAGAGCAGGTGGTTTGTCCGGTCATGAGGGAGGAGCGGCGCTCATGGGCAGATCGGGCCGGTGCATCGCGGTAGGGGGGATGGCGGCCGCGTGCCTGCTGATCGCAGCGTGCGACGTCGAGACGTACAAGCCGGCCAAACCGGCGCCCCCGGGACCCCACACCTACTACCTCAGCCCGGACGGCGACGACGACCACGACGGTCTGTCGGATTCCCGTGCGTGGCGGTCGCTGGCCCGGGCCGACTCGGTGCGGTTCAAGCCCGGGGACCGGTTGCGGCTCAAGGCGGGGGCCGTGTTCAAGGGCACGTTCACCATCGGCAAGGGGGATGCGGGCAGCGCCGCGCGGCCCGTGGTGATCGAGTCGTACGGCGGCGGCCGGGCGACGATTGCGGCAGCCGGGACGGAAGGCATCGCCGTCTACAACACGGCCGGTGTCGAGATCCGCGACCTGAACCTCGTGGGTGACGCGAAGGCGTTCAAGGAACGGGACGGCATCAACTTCTTCAGTGATCTGCCGGCCGGCAGAAGACTGGATCACGTGCGGATCTCCAACGTCGACGTGTCCCGGTTCCAGAACGGCATCCGGTTCGGCGCGGGCAAGAGCGGCTCCGGTTTCCGCGATGTCCGGATCGTCGACTCCACCGTCCGCGACAACAAGGACGCCGGAATCGTCTCCTTCGGGCCCGCCTTCGAGGAAGCGTCACCGAAGTACGCGCACGAGCGCGTGACGGTCTCGCGCGTGAAGGTGTACGGGAACAACGGAGACCCGTCGGCGGACGACCGCAATTCCGGCAGCGGGATCGTTCTCGGCAGCATCCGTACCGGCAGGGTCGAGGGTTCCGTCTCTCACGACAACGGGGCGAACTCGTCTCCGAAGGCCCAGGAAGGACCCGAGGGCATCTGGACCTACAACTCCACCGGCATGGTGATCGAGAAGAACGTATCGTACGCCAACCACACCGGCTCCCGGGTGGACGGCGGAGGCTTCGGTCTGGACAACAACGTGTCGTCCTCGGTCCTCCAGTACAACCTGTCCTTCCGCAATGACGGCGCCGGGTACCTGGTCTACTCGAGCCAGAACACCAGGGCCCACAAGAAGAACGTGGTCCGCTTCAACCTCAGCGGGGACGACGCCCGCAAGCTCCCCTGGTACGGCGGGATCGTGGCCTACGGAATGCGGGTCAGCGAACTGGACATCTACCACAACACCGTCGTGATGAAGGCCAACGGCGCGGTGCGGGCTCCGGCACTGCGCCTCGAGGAAGGGCTCCATACGGTGAGCGTGCGCAACAACGTCTTCGCCACGGACGGGGCCCCGGTCGTGGATTCCGAGTGGCCCTACCAGGCCTCCCGGGTGACGTTCCAGGGCAATGACTACTTCAGCACCGGAAAGTGGACGCTGCGCTGGGGCAAGGGAACGTTCACCGACCTGGCGTCCTGGCGTGCGAAGGCCCGGCAGGAGCAGCGCGGGTCCGATCCGACGGGAACGGCCAAGGATCCGTGCCTCGCCGGCGTGGCGGCCCCGATCACCGATGTGGCCAAGGCCGCCGCCATGCTCGTGCCCGAATGCGCCGAGGACGTATCAGAAGGGGTACTGGACCTGCGGTCCTTGGGGATCGACCCCGGCCCCGTGGACTACTTCGGGGAGCGGCTGAGCCCGGTCGCGGCGATCGGTGCCGCAGAGCCGCGGACCGCCGACTGAGGGAGGGTGACGCGGCCTGCGGGCTGCTGGCCGGGTACCACCGATGCGGAGGGCCGGCCGAGCGCGCGCACGGTCCACCCGGCGGAGCGCCACACCGCGGCGTCGAGTCCGTTGCGTGCGTCCAGGATCCTGGGCGCACGCACCACGGCGGCCAGCTTGACCGGATCGAGCTCGCGGAACTGGCTCCATTCCGTCAGGTGCAGGACCACATCGGCATCCTTCAGGGCGGTGAGCACGTTCGGGGCGTAGGTCAGGTCTCCGTGGACCGCCCGCGCGTTCTCCATGCCCTGCGGGTCGTAGACCCGTACCTCCGCACCTTCCGCGTGCACGGCGGCGGCCACGGCGAGCGCCGGCGAGTCGCGCACGTCGTCGCTGTCCGGCTTGAAGGTCGCCCCGAGAACCGCGACGCGGCTGCCGACGAACGTGCCGTCGGCCATCCCCCTGGCGATGTCGACGGTACGCCGGCGCTGGCGGAGGTTGATCTCGTCCATCTCCCGCAGGAAGGCCACCGAGTGGTCGACTCCCAGTTCGGCCGCGCGGGCGGTGAAGGCCCGGATGTCCTTGGGGAGGCATCCGCCGCCGAATCCGAGACCGGCGGAGAGGAAACGGCGTCCGATGCGCGTGTCGTGTCCGATGGCGTCGGCCAGGGTGACGACGTCGGCGCCGGCTGCCTCGCAGACTTCGGCCATCGCGTTGATGAAGGAGATCTTCGTGGCGAGGAACGAGTTGGCGGACACCTTGACGAGCTCTGCCGTGGCCGGGTCCGTGCTGATGTACGGGATGCCGGCCTGCAGCATGGGCGCGTACACCGTGCGCAGGGTCTCGTCCGCGCGCGACGAGAGGACTCCGGCCACCAGCCGGTCCGGCTGGAGGGTGTCCTGGACCGCGTAGCCCTCCCGCAGGAATTCGGGGTTCCAGGCGATCTCGACGTCACTGCCGTCGGGAATGCGCTCACTGATCCGTGCGGCGAGGCGGGCCGTCGTGCCGACGGGCACGGTGGACTTGCCGACGATCAGCGAGCGCCCGTGGAGGTACGGCGCCAGGCCGTCGATGACCGCGTCGACGTGACGCAGGTCCGCTGCGTTCGAACCCCGCTGCTGCGGTGTGCCGACGCAGATGAAGTGGACGTCGCCGAATTCGGCGGCTTCGCGGAGCGAGGTGGTGAATCTCAGGCGCCCGGAGCGGACGTTGCGGACGAGTACTTCTTGCAGACCCGGCTCGAAGAAGGGGGGCCTGCCCTCCGCGAGCGCCTCGATCTTCTGGATGTCGACGTCGACACCCAGGACCTCGTGCCCGATGTCGGCCATGCACGCGGCGTGCACAGCTCCGAGGTATCCCGTACCGATGACAGTCAACCGCATGCTGTATCTCCTGTGAGAGGGCTTTGAGGGGTCAGGCGCCGTAGCCCGTGGGGTTGAGTTCCTGGAAGCGCCACGCGTCGCGGCACATGGTGGCGAGGTCGCGGGTCGTGGCCCAGTTCCATGCCCTGGCCACGGCGCTCGGGTCGGCGACGAGCTCCGCGACGTCACCGGGTCGCCGGCCGGTGATCTCGTAGGGGATCTGCCGCCCGCTGGCCTCCGAGAACGCGGCCACGAGGTCGAGGACCGAGGAGCCCACTCCCGTGCCGAGGTTGAACACGCGCATTCCGTTCTCGTCACCGAGGTGTTCGAGGGCGGTGCGGTGGCCTTCGGCCACGTCCACGACGTGGATGTAGTCGCGGATGCCGGTTCCGTCGGGGGTGGGGTAGTCGTTCCCGAAGACGCTCAGGCGGGGAAGGCGGCCGGCCGCCACCTGTGCCACGTACGGCATGACGTTGTTCGGTACGCCGTGCGGGTCCTCGCCCAGCAGCCCGGAGGGGTGGGCGCCGACCGGATTGAAGTACCGCAGCGCCAGCACGCTCAGCTCCGGGAGCCGCCTGCAGGCGTCGTCCAGGATCTCCTCGCACAGCAGCTTGGTCCTGGCGTACGGGTTCGTGGGCCCGGCGGGGCTCTGTTCGGTCAGGGGGACTTCGGTCGCGTTGCCGTAGATCGAGCAGGACGAGGAGAACACCAGCCGGTGCACCCCGTGCTCGTGCATCGCGGCCAGGAGTGCGGTGGTCCCTCCGACGTTGATGTCGTAGTACTCCAGCGGGATCTCCACGGACTCCCCGACGGCCTTCTTCGCGGCGAAGTGGATGACCGCGTCGAAGCGGTGGGCGGCGAATACGGAGGACAGTGCGCGCCGGTCGCGCACGTCGATCCCGTACACGGCGGCGAGGGGGGTACCCGCCACCTTGGCGATGCGCTCCAGCGCCCGGGGCGAGCTGTTGGAGTGGTCGTCGACCACGACCACGTCGTAGCCGTGCTGGAGCAGTTCCACGCAGGTGTGGCTGCCGATGAAGCCGGCGCCACCGGTCACCAGGACCGTTTTGGGCACGGGGATACCTCTTTCGTCCTCTGGAGGGGGGCGGGAGACGCGTCTACCAGCCGAACACGGCGGTCGCGTAGGTCGGGTACATCGAGATCGCCCAGGCCAGGGGGATCAGGGCGGCGGTACCGGCGAGAAGCGGCAGGCGGGCGGTCACCAGGGCACGGTGGACGGGAACACCGGCGGCCCGGGCCGTTTCGACCACGTGCAGCTGGGCGATGGCGAGCGTGACGACCGCGTAGGACAAGGAGCCGAGGAGGCAGAGGAAGACGTAGCCGGCCGCGGGGCCGGTGAGCTCGCCGACGACGGCCGACGCGGAGAGCGTGGTCGTGATGATGAGGTACGGCGCCACGAGTTTCAGGGGCAGGGGCTCCAGGCCGTCCCGGGTCTTGGGGGTGACCTTGAAGACGACCGGCCGGGGCCGCAGCCGCTGCAGTACGGCCGCGCCGACGCCCCAGGCGACGTACGGCCAGCGCGCGAGGCCGAAGAGCCAGCTCTCCCAGCTCAGGAGGGGGGCGTTCGGCGGCCGGAGCAGGCCCCGCCTGCGCATCATGGCCGTCAGGAGGATGAGCCACACGGACATGGCCCAGAAGTGGCCGAGGAACTGGAAGTAGTTCACGTTGATCCAGGGCAGCCCGGTGACGGCGGCCACGGGAGGAAGTGCGAGGCCGGCGGTCGTGGTGAGCGCGAGGAGCGGGTAGTACGACAGCGCGAACGCGAAGCGCAGGCGCAGCCACCCCCGCAAGCGGCGCATGTGGCTCGGGAGCATCCCGAAGAGCATCACCGCGAGGCTTCGCGACCACTGGAATTCCTGCGTGGCCATCGCCGCGAAGGTGATCGGTCCGTCTCCGTGTGCCTCGGCGTCGATGGCGAACGACCCGTGCCAGCCCGCGGAATTGAGCAGGAAGCTGGTGGAGAAGTCCTCGGCCAGTTCGGGACCGAGCCCGCCGATGTCGCGCAGGGCCTGGGTGCGTACGGCGTAGTGGGAGCCGATGCACAGGGGGGCGAGTCCGCCGGAGTGCCCGAGCTGGACCGCGCCGTGGAAGATGGCCTCCCGGTGCAGGCGGCCGCGTGCCGACCACGACGCGTCGGCGTTGGCGTCGCACACGCTGGGGGCGGCCACGTACCCGATGGCGGGATCGGCGAAGGGCCGCAGGACCTCGGTCAGGTACGTCGCCTTCGGCACGTGGTCGCAGTCGAGCTGCGCGACGACGTCGTAGTCGCGGTACCCCGAACGGTCGTAGAAGTAGGCGAGGTTGCCTTCCTTGCAGCGGGTGCGGCGCGGCCAGGTCGGCCGGTGGTACTCGGGCAGGCCCCGGCGGCAGGACACGCGGACGCCGTGCGCCTCGCACCAGGCCTCGATCTCCTCGGTCGGGTCCTCGTCGCACAGCCACACGTCGTACGGGTGGGGGAAGTCCTGGGCCAGCATCGCCTCGAGCGTGGCCCTCGCGATGCTCCATTCCTCCGACGGGGCGCGTGTGACCACGAAAGCGGTCCGTAGCCGGGGAACGTCGATCTCGGGATTGAACCTGCGCAGGCGCACCACCGCGACGATGAAGTGCACGGGCAGGAGGGCGAGGTACAGCAGGAGTGCGCTGTTCACGGCCAGTCCCACCCAGCCGATCCGGTGCTCGGGCTGCAGCCACCAGACCCAGAACCAGACGAGGCTCGCCACCCAGCCCGTCGTCAGCAGCGCCACCTTCACCCGGTCGGCGCGGGAGAGCTGGGGAACGAAGCTGGAGGGCTGCGTCGCCGCGTCGCGCGGTGGCAGGCCCAGCACCGGGCCGTCGGAGGCGATGTCGATGACCCTGCCGTTGGACAGCTCCAGGAGCTGGCTCCGCAGTGTGTCCTGGGCATCGAACGGAAGGAGGGGTTGTCTGTCAGCCGCGACAGCCTGGGGGGCGAACCCCGGCTCGGTCTGCGTCATGGAAGCGTGCTCTCCTCGGGTTTCGGCTTGGCAACGCGAGAACCTCCTCGCGGCGGCCTGGATGACGATCGCGGCCGGGGCCGGCGCGGCTGCACGTCGGCCCCGGCCGATGGGCCGGTCAGCCCGGCACGTCGGAGTACAGCCGTGCCGGGGAGGCGGCCCCCGGCACCCGTGCTGCTGCCGCGACGGTCAGCGGCGTGCCGTCGAGCTGTCCGCCCCGGATCGCGGCGGCCCCTGCGGTGACGTCGCCGAGGCGGGAGGCGAACCACTGCACGGTTCGCCGCAGCCCCTCTTCGATGTCGACCTCCGGCTCCCAGCCGAGCTGTTCCCGCGCCCGCGTGATCACCGGACGGCGGCGGACCGGATCGTCGGTCGGCAGCGGGTGGTACTCGATCTCCGAGGTGGAGCCGGTCAGTTTCAGCACCATCTCCGCGAGCTCGGTGACCGTACGCTCCACCGGGTTTCCGAGGTTGACCGGTCCGGTCGTACTCGAATCCAGCATGGCCAGGATTCCGCGGATAAGGTCGTCCACGAAACAGAAACTGCGGGTCTGCTTTCCGTCGCCGTAAACCGTCAAAGGCTCACCGCTGAGCGCTTGGGCGATAAAGCTCGACACCACCCGGCCGTCATGCGGTCGCATGCGGGGACCGTAGGTGTTGAAGATGCGGATGATGCCGACATCCACCCCGTGGTGGCGCTGGTAGGCGAGAGAGATTGCCTCGGCGAATCGTTTCGCCTCGTCATAGACGCTGCGCGGGCCCACCGGGTTGACGTTCCCCCAGTACCCCTCCTCCTGCGGGTGGACCAGGGGATCGCCGTACACCTCGCTCGTCGAGGCGAGGACGAAGCGCGCGCCGTGGCGGCGGGCGAGCCGGAGGGCGTTCTCGGTACCGCGGCTGCCGACGGCCAGCGTCTCCAGGGGCCAGCGCAGGTAGTCCGGCGGGGAGGCGGGACTCGCCAGATGCGCGACGGCATTGACCGGCCCCAGGACGTCCATGCCCACACTGACGTCGGTGCGGACGAATTCGAATTCCGGGTTCGCCCGCAGGTGTTCGATGTTCCTCGGATCACCGGTCGAGAAGTTGTCCAGGCACACCACTGAGTCGCCGCGCCGCAAAAGCGCCTCGCACAGGTGTGATCCAAGAAAGCCTCCGCCACCGGTTACGGCAACACGCATAAGTTCTCCATGCAGGGGGGCTGGATCTCCGGGCCCAGGAACGTCTCGTCACCTTGCGCGGGGACGTTCCCAGACCACAGACGGTTCTCGGGAAACCGCAGAAAAAGCATATGGATATTCTTAAGACTCTCTGCCAAGCTCTGACCGCCCTTGCTCTGTTCGGCGGCACCCGACGTGCGAACCCCCGGGGTGTGTGCTTGCGTGACGCAAAGGCGCTGGAGGACCCCGGCGGACCACCTCTCGATCACCCGTGAGTGTGAGCGGGGCCGCGCGCGTCGCCCGTCAGCTCCGTTCGTCGTCGAGCACCGCGTGCGCGCCGGCCAGGACCTCGTGTTCCAGGGCGGCCGACCATTCCGCGAACGCCGCGTCGGCGGCCCCCCAGTTCACGCGGCCGCCGATGAGCAGGCGGTCGACGAGCCGGCCGATGCCGTAACCGATGGCCGCCGCCACTGCGGGCAGGACGAGGGTCCCCGTCCACGCCACCACCAGGTGCCGGCCGCCGAACTCGGCGGGCGACGCCGTGCCGAACCGGCTGTCGATGATTCCGAGGAGCCCGAAGGCGAGGGACAGGAAGGCCACCACGAGGTACATGACACCGATCACCGGCGCCGCGACGGGGTGCTCGTCGCTCTCGAGACCGAAGATCCACACCGGCGCGGCCAGGAGCGCCAGTACGAGCCCGATGCACAGGACCACGTCGAGGAAGCCGACCGGCTCTCCGTTGCGGACGATCAGCTGGACGAGCGGGCCGGCGCCGAGGAGCAGCCACACCAGGAAGAGCGGGAGGTGGTGCCTGATCGTGGGATCCGCGTCGTCGGCGGCCCGGGTGTCGTCGCGGACGGTAAGGTACGCCTCCTCGTGACCGGAGACCCGCAGCAGAAGGGCGGACCGCCGGGCCATGAGGGATTCCCGCAGGCCCTCCTCCCCGAGGTCCGGGCGTGCGGCCAGCTTCCGGCGGATGTCACGCCGGGCCACGGTCTCGTTCAGCACCACGGCGAAGAGCCCGTCCGGCCTGTCGTACCCGCTCGCCCAGGGGCCGGACGTGCGGGTGGGTACGGGTTCGTCGACCGGTTCGGCGGCCAGGGCGACCTCGACCGCGGCGCGGATCGTGGCATGCGCGAACCGGTACCCCCTGCCGGTGGCCACGAGGAGACCGTGGTCGGTCGCCGTGGACAGGAACGCCGAGAGCCGCCAGGGCACGCGGTAGCCCACGCTCAGCCGCAGCCGGTCCATCACGTGCCGCACCAGCGCGAATCCGCCGGCGACCGTGAACACGTACAGGCCGGCCAACGCCGCGTCGCCGGCCCACGGGCCGATGGAGAAGCTCTTCGTCCCCGCCAGATCCGCACACCACCACGCCGCCGCCGCGTGGACCGGCCCGAGCACGCCTGCGGCCAGGAGGCCCCGCAGCAGCACACGCGGCAGGGACCGTCTCGGCTCGGCCGCGGTACCACGGACCCGGAACGTGGCCAGGCCGGCGCCGGCCCCCACGACCAGGAGCGCGGCCGTCATGACGGTGGCGACGACCGCAGCCGTCCCGAACGGCAGTCCGGTCATCAGCGCGTAGGCGAACGTCACCGCGCAGGCCAGGGCCGCCGTCCTCAGCGGCGGGCCCCACTGGCCGGGCAGGACGTGGGTCCAGCGCCCCACCCAGCGCAGAGCCGGCGCGTCCAGGGGCCCGCCGTACACCTGCGTGTACCAGAGCGTGAGCAGCGACCAGCCGAACAGCAGCAGGACGCCCGGGGTCATGGCATACGCATGGGTGCTCAGGACGACGCCTGCGATCGCGAGGTCCCGCAGGATCTCCTGCCGAACCCGGGGGGCGAAACTCCGGGCGCCCAGGAGGCGGGCCTCGGCCGGGTCCGAGGCGGCCAGCAGGGTGAGGCCGTCGAAGTATTCCTGCCGGCTGAATCTCATGGCGCGGGCCAGGCCGTGCAGTCCACGGGTCAGCTTCGGGTCCGCGCTCACCTCGGGTACCGGTGGCACGGGTCGTTCGGGCGGCCGGGTCCTGCGGCGTTTCCGGGTGTTCCGCTTGCCGGGGGGTTCGGTGGAGGGGGCGGCCCCCCGCAGCAGGCTGTCGACGTAGTGCCGCAGGGCCGTGTACTGCTCGCGCACGTGCTGTCTGGCCTGTGCCGACTCCCAAGTCGCCTGGAGGTGGCGGGGGTCGGGCGACGTGATCGCAAACCGCAGGACTTCGTCGCGGGAGGGGGAGTCCCAGTCGCCGGGGTCCACGGCGGCGACCACCGCCAGCATCAGCGGAGTGGTGCACCACTGCCGGATGCCCGGGTTGTCGGCGAGCAGGTCCTGAACGGGGTGACGGTCACCGCCGAGTGAGGCGACCGCATCGTCGAGCAGTGTGCCGGTGAGGGACTGGATCCGGAGGTTGCCGGTGAAGGCCGGGCCGAGGCCCATGGCCTCGGCGGTCACCTCGCGGCTGGCCACGATCATCGGTTGCTCGCGGTGGCTGCGCAGGTGCCCCGTGATCGCCGCTGCCCATCCCTCCAGGTGGGCCTCGGGGACGGCGTCCAGGCCCTCCAGGCACGGGACGAGCAGGCCGAGGTGGATCAGTGCCGCGACCTCGGGGGGCTTCAGGTCGAACCAGGTGGTCACCTGAGGGATCAGCCATTTCATCACGTCCGCGGGGGCGGGACGGTCATGCGGTACGACGACCGGTACGGGGAGGGGGGTCGTCCACGGATGGCCCTCGTCGAGCAGGTCCTCCATCACGCGCAACATGAGGATCGATTTGCCTGCCCCCGGCTCTCCGAGGATCAGCAGCTGCTGTTTGCACCGGTCGAACACGTCGCGCGGTGGGGTGTCGGCGGGAAGCGCCGTGGGCCGGCCACGGCCCAGGGTGAGGGTCATCGGGACGTCGACCAGACGCAGCCGCTTGCGGGCGTCCTCGAGCTGGGGTGCGACCCATCCGAGCAGGATCGCGTCGGCCATGCGCCGGCGCCTCACCTCCCAGAGCGCCGGGACGTCGGGGCTGCCCTGTGCCTCTTTGCGGGACCGCCGTGGCTGCACCACGGTCACGTGCCCGACGACGCCCGAGTTGGCGATCGCTCCGTGGGAGGCGTTCGCGTTCCCGGTCCCGGACGCGTAGGTCCTGGGACCGGGAGCCGCTCCGGTCGCCGGCGCGGGCGGCGGCACGGATGCGGCTGTGTCCGTGGTGTGGGTGACCGTCTTCTCCTCGGCGGCGGGGCCGGAGGGGCAAGGGTCCTGTGGGCCGTCGTCTCCTGGTGCCATGAGCTGGATGTCCCTCGCCTTCGGCTGCCTCTGCTCTCAACCGCCGTCAGGTGCCGGTGCCAGGTGTCAGGTGTCAGGTGTCAGGCGCCGATTGCCTGGTGCGGAGACCGAACGGCCAAGGAATCAGGTGTAGTCGATGCCGCTGACGGCACGGCTGTTGTCGCCGGTGGCGGTGGTGTTGCCGGTGTCCTCGGCTTTCGCCGAACCGCTGTCGCCCTGGCCCGGTCGGCGTCTGATGCCCGAGACGGCGCTCGCGCCGCCGCTCGCATCAGCCGACCCGGTGCGCAGGGCCGTGTCCTCCGTACCGCTTACACGGCCCGTACGGCCCGTACCGTGGGCGGAGGGCTGGAGCAGGGCCCAGATCAGGGCGGCGACGCCGACCGCGGCCTGGATGGAGGCCCCGGTGAGCTGTCCGGCGTCGGAACCGTCCAGCACCCAGACCAACGGTGTGGAGCCCATTCCCGCCAAGGCCAGCACGATGGCCGCGGCCTTCCACGTACGCGACATCCCGACCCCCTGCCCCGACACCCACCCGCCGTCGCCCGAACAGGCCGACATGCGCCACTTCGTATTGTCTCCCCGCACCTTGCTCCGAAACAGAGCGAGCAGTGGACACGGATCAGCGCTGTCGGCGGGAGCACTGTGCCGGTGATTGCGTCAGAGCTCGGGACGGTCCGGCAACCGGCGGAGTTCCAGCAGGGCCACCGCGACCTTCACCCCGGTGGAAATCGTCAGAGCCTGCAGAAAAGGCATACCCGTAAGCCACAGGGCCACCATCATGACCGTGAGAACCAGGAACGCGGGAAGCAGATGGGTACGCGTGACCAGGGACTTCAGGCGCCCGGCTCTCCTCCGACGCTGATCCACCGCACCGATCGAACGCGCGGTAAGGCCCTCCTCCTCGGCTTGCGGCATCAGTTCCTGCCCTCCTCGCACTCGGCCCCGTCCACGAGCCTCGGGCGCGCCCGGGCGGTCTGCCACTGCTGCGACCCGCCCGTGCCGCCATCCGGCGTACAGGTTCACCTCACCGGGCCGCCCTCCGCCCGTGATCCGCTGTCGATGCACCCCCTGGGAAACGAGCGGAAGGTTGTCATCCGCACGGGGATTGACAAGACTCAACACCCCTTTCGCTCTTCACCACCGAGGTCCGAGGAGATCCATGGTCGACACCGTCAACTCACTGGCCACCCGTGTTCACGAACTCCTGGTGGCGCTCCTGACCCACGGTGTCGACGCGGTGGTGCCGGGGCAGAGTGTTTCCTCGCCCTCGCGCGAATTCATCGGTGCCCCGCGAAGCGTCGACATCACCACGGGCCTCCAGGACGTCGTCGCGCGCGCCACGGCGCTCGGCCCCGACGGCACATGGCTCGTCGCCGCCGGCCAGGCGGGCCTCGGGGTCCTGGCCGTCGTGCGCGGAGAGGCGGACCGGGCGATCTTCCACCTCGACGCCGCCGTGACAGCCGGTTTCAACGACTGCGTGGGGCTCCACGTCGCCCCCATACGCCCGCTGCACGACGATCCCCGCTTCCGAGCCCTCTATCAGCGGATGCGCATCACCGAGGCCGACCTCGACGAGTTCTTCTGGCTGCACCGGGAGATGCAGCTCATGTCGCAGGACGCCCAGACAGCGGCCGTCGACAACCTCGGACGCCTCGACACCGGGGTGTCGCTGCTCCCGCAGGCCCCCATGCCGACCCGCGAACCGAACACCCCCGGCGTCCTGATCACGCGCATCGATCTCGCCGCGGCCCAGACGGCACTCCAACGGGCGGCTCTGGCCGCGGAGTTCCAGCGCAGCTCCGGCAACACCAGCCTCGGTCTCATCGACGACTCATGGGACCATTCCCGTGCCAGACGCGACGCCTGGCACGCCGACGAGCTGGATTCCCGGCGCCTGAGGGCCGCCGAGGCCCGCGCTTTCGTGGAACGCCCCGGCGCCGGCACCATGCTCGTCCCCTGCCCGCCGCTGGGCTCGATCACCTACCCGGGCTGAGGAAGCCCGACCGGGCGGTGACCGGCGCGTCCGGGCGATGGTGGAAGCCGGAAGCCGTTACCCTCGCTCGGACTCACTGCGCAGAACGCAGAATTCGTTGCCTTCGGGGTCCGAAAGGACTGCCCAGCCGGAACCATCAGGATTCCGGTGATCGGCGACGAAGGTCGCGCCGAGGCCGAGCAGCCGGTCCACCTCCTGATCGCGCGAGGTCTCGGGGCGCAGACACAGATGGATCCGATTTTTGATCGTCTTGGCCTCGGGCACCTGGTTGAAGTACAGCACCGGGCCCTCCGCCAGCAGCACCTGGGTCTCCCGGTCACCCGGTCTGACATCCGGGTGCATCGGACTGCCCGTCACACTGCTCCAGAAGCCGGCCAACGCGTAGGGATCGGCACAGTCGATCGCTATGTTCTGCACTATCGAAACCATGCCCTCAGCCTTCCTGACTTCCGTTCCCGACGCCACCGAGCTGCGCTCATCGTTCGCGAACACAGGTCAGGCAAGAATCAGTCGCGGAGCCGGCCTGATCCGTAAGACACCCCCCACCTCGGGGCCCCGTCCACGTTCCATTCCCGCGGCAGTTCTCCCTCGCAGAAGACGCAGACGAAGTCCTCCTCCCGGACGATGTTCAGCCGGTCGCACGGGGGGCAGCGCCGGAACACCACCTCGTGGGTGAAACCCGAAGCGTGCCCGAGGCCGGCCGCGTCCAGGGCCCGCGCGACGGCCGGCCACGAGCTGACGTCCGGGCAGTATCCGGTCGACTGGTTGCTCACCTCACCGACCACCCACTGCCCGGAGTCCTTGCGGAAGCTCATCTCCCCGGCGCCGAGCACGGAGCCACCGCCGGCACACACCACGTGCTCGCTCCGGCGCGGCGCGATCCGCAGCACACCCGTCGAGTCGATGACGAACGTGAAGGGCTCGGCCAGCTCCACTGCCGCCAGAGCCGAAGCCCAGTCTTCGAAGTCCCCCGCCGAGTGGATGCGTCGGCCCTCGGCATCCGGCTGGACGAGGGCCAGCAGATCAGGCGGCCCCACATACCGATAGCTCCGCCCCGGCACGTTCACACTGGCCAACCCAACTCCTTCGAGATGCGCGGCGCCTGGCGGCGTCGCGGCGCGGCCACCGCGGTGACACGGGGGCCGCGCCGCCCTGTCCGGTCGGCGATCAGCCCCCGATGGGCCGGAAGATGCCGCCCGGGATGACCACCGGACGGTCGATCGTCTTGAAGCGGTACTCCATGCTCACGTCGTCGATCAGGAACGGCATCCGGTTCGCCGCGTCCTCGATGGCCATGAAGCTGATGTTCACCTTCTGCGGAGAGGAGCTGTAGAAGGCGTCGGGCAGGGTGACCGTCACCTTCTCGTAGGAACCTTCGGTTCCGCCCTTGTTCATACGGTCGTGCAGCTCATAGGGCGTGCCGTCCTCCGCCGTGGCCTCCACGATCAGCTGGCGGAAGCCGAAGCCGCTCGTACCGCTGCGGACCACGTCGCTGCGCACCCAGAACGACAGCACCGGAACCCGGTACGCCGGCACCGTGACCTGCTGCGAGATACGGCTGATGCCGGTCATGCCCTGGCCGCCCAGCTCCGCTTTGCCGGTGCCCGAGTGGGCCGGCCAGGCGGAGGAGTTGTTGATGGGGTGCCCGGCGAACGGGGTCACCTTCTCGTTCCAGGACGTGTTGCCGCTCTCGAAGCCGGGGTTCGCGATCTCGGATGTTCCCGCGCTGGCGTTCGGTGCGGCGATGAACACGCTTGTGGCCGCGACGGCGGTGGCGGCAGCGAGCATGCTCGCTCTCCGCGCTCTCTTTCTCATGGGTCTCCTGGCTGTTTCTGGATTTCCGAACGGGGACGGCCGCAACAGCCCGGCGGCTCGCCCTCGTAGGCCCCTGACGACATGTCACGGGACTGGTGCGGCCGGAACTGTCCGAGGAGTACGGGGGTCAGCCGTCTCAACCGCGGCGCACACTCTAACGCCTTGGTATGACAATCCGACCCCGGGGTGGGCGAGCGCGCTGACACCGCGGGCGGGCACCAAGGGTTCACACGTCCAGGGCGGTGCAAACCGGCAGTTCACCCCTGCTGGCGTGCTCCTGGGGCGTGTCGCTCGGGAGGTGTGGGGGTGGCTTCGGCGATGAGGAGGGCGACGTCGTCGTGGTCGTCGGGGTGGCGCAGGGAGCGCAGGAGCCACGGGCAGGTGTCCGTCAGGGCGCGCCGGGGTTGGTTGACGATGTGCAGGAGGGTGTCGAGGCGGTCGTCGATGGCGTGGTGGCGGGTTTCGACGAGGCCGTCGGTGTAGAGGACGAGCCGGTCGCCGGGGCCCAGCTCGAAGGTGGTGGTGTGGAAGGGGACGCCGCCGACGCCGAGGGGTGCGCCGGTGGGCAGGTCGACCAGTTCGGCGCGGCGTCCGGCCGGGGCGAGGACGGGCGGGAGGTGTCCCGCGTTGGCGATGTGGCACCGGTGGGTGTGGGGGTCGTAGACGGCGTAGACGCAGGTCGCGATGTAGTGCTCGAGCCCTTGGGTGATCTTGTCGAGGTGGGTGAGGACTTCGTCGGGTGCGAGGTCGAGGTCGGCGAAGGCGCAGGTGGCGGTGCGGAGGCGCCCCATCGTCGCGGCGGCGTCGATGCCGTTGCCCATGACGTCACCGATGACCAGGGCGGTTTTGTCGTGGGTGAGCGGGATGACGTCGTACCAGTCGCCTCCGACCTCGTGGGTGGCCTGGGCCGGCTGGTACAGGGAGGCGACGGTCAGGCCGGTGAGCGGGGGTGGGTGGCCGGGCAGGAGGCTGCGCTGGAGGGTCTCGGCGGTGTTGCGGACGCTCTGGTGCCAACGGGCGTTGTCGATGGCGACGGCGGCCCTGGCGGCGAGCTCGCCGGCCAGGAGGATGTCGTCCTCGTCGAAGGGCAGGGGGTTGCGGGCGCGCACCAGGTCGAGGACGCCGAGGACCTCGTGGCGGGCGATGAGCGGTACCGCGAGGTAGGAGTGCACGCCGGCCTCGGCGAAGGCGGCCGCGGCCTCGGGATCGCGGGCGATGTGCCGCAGATCGTCGCCGTCGGCGTGGGAGACCACCATGGGTGCTCCGGTGTGGACGCAGCGGGTGATCAGCCGGTCGGCTCCGTAGGCCGCGAGGTCGCCGACCGGCAGAGCGGCGGCCGCCGCGGGGCTGGGGTAGGCGGCGGCCACGGCGAGCGCCCGGAACGTCTCGGGGCCCGGCTCGCGGGAGGGCGTGGCGCGGCGGAAGGCCAGGACGTCGTCGAGGATGTCGACCGTTGCGATGTCGGCGAGATCGGGCACGGCGACGTCGACGAGCTCCTGGGCGGTGTGCTGGACCTCCAGGGTGGTGCCGACGCGGGCGGAGGCGTCGGCGATCACGGCCAGGCGGCGCCGGGCCCGGTCGGCTTCGGTTGCGGTCTGGTGGCGTTCCGTGACGTCGACCACGGAGGTCGCCGCGCCGATCACCCGGCCTCCGGCGCTTTCGATGCGGAAGTACGACACGGACCAGGCGTGGTCGTGGTCGGGGTCTGCCGGGGTGCGGCCGACGGTGTACTGGTCGACCACCGGGGTGCCGGTGAGGAGCACCTGGCGCAGCGCGGACTCGATGGTCTCCACGTCGAGGAAGGCCAGGACGTCGCGGGGGTGCTTGCCGAGGTGCTCGCCGGCCGGGATGCCGTTGATGCGCTCCAGTGCCGGGTTGACCAGCAGGTAGCGCAGGTCGGTGTCGAGCAGGGCGATGCCGATGGGGGCCTGCGAGACCAGACGCTGGGAGAGCGCCAGGTCGGTCTCGACCCGCTGCAGCGTGGTGTGGTCGGCGGCGATGCCCAGGGCGTAGGTGTCACCGAGGTCGTCCAGCAGCCGCATGTTGCGGAACTCCACCAGACGAGTGCTGCCGTCCTTGTGCCGGACGGGGAACGCGCCGGCCCAGCTCGCGCCGGTGCTCATCACCTCGGCGAACAGTCTGACGATCAGGTCCCTGTGTTCGTCGTGGACCAGCATGGCCGCGTACTGGCCCAGAGCCTCCTTGGCGGTGTAGCCGAAGATCTCCTCGGCTTGGGGGCTCCAGAACACGATCCGCCCGCTGGTGTCCAGTACCACGGCGGCCACGCTGAGCAGGTCGAGCAGCCCGCCGGGCGGGGACGGCCCCGCAAGGCGGTCCCGCTCTTCCTCGTCGAGCGGCTCGTGTGCAGCCATGACGGCCTGCTCCCTCCTCAGCGCGGCCGGCTCGCAGCGCGCGCCGGTTGAGAGCTCTCTGTCCATGCTCCTCCCCGAACCCGGTTCTGCACGATCCGGCACTCCGGCGCACGCGTGTGGCGGTGGCTTCCCGAGCCGGGCCGAGGTCGTCCGTACACGTGGTGCGGCTACCCACGGTGACCGTGCGGATGTGCTGGGGGTCGGGCGCCTGCAGCGAGGAGCGTGGCGACCGTTTCGGGGTAGGGCCCGGTGATCGCCCATTCGAGCGGGGAACGGCCCGTGCCGTGGTCTTCGCGGAGGTTGGGGTCGGCGCCGTGGGCGAGCAGGGCACGCACCGTCTCGGTGTAACCCCAGCAGGCGGCCGCGCACAGGGGGGTGCCTTCCGCGCCGCGTCCGCTTTCGGTGTCGGGGAGGGCGCCGGCTGCCAGCAGACACAGGACGTTGTCGGTGGCTCCGGTGACGGATGCCGCGTAGAGAGGCGTGGTGCCCTCGGTGTCACTGGTCTGCGGGCAGGCCCCTGCCCGGAGCAGAGCGTGGATCTGCGTGCTGTCCCCGAACGTCGCCGCCTCGACGAGGCGCTTGGACAGTTTCTTCTGCCGTCGTCTGTTCACGATCGCTCAGGCTAGCCACCAAGTGGGTGAAACGTCTGGTCACAGCCACTCGTCGGTGAGCGCCGTGAGGGCGGCCGCCTCGTACCCTGCTGACTCTTGAGCGGTTCGAGCCGCAACCACCGGCTTCCCGGCCGCCCGGGACCGGATCGGCCGGCATCGGCGGCTCGATCCGGTCCCACGTCACGCTAGATGACGCCCTGGGCGAGCATCGCGTCCGCGACGCGCTCGAAGCCGGCGATGTTCGCGCCGGTCACGTAGTCGTTCGGGGCGTCGTAGCGGGCCGCCGTCTCGTGGGCGACCTCGTGGATGGAGCGCATGATGCCCGCGAGCTCCGCCTCGACCCGGTCGCGGCTCCACGCCACCCGGCCCGCGTTCTGGGCCATCTCCAGCGCGCTGACGGCGACGCCGCCCGCGTTGGCCGCCTTGCCCGGGCCGAAGGCGACGCCCGCCTCCTGGAAGAGGTGCACCGCCTCGGGGGTGGTGGGCATGTTGGCGCCCTCGGAGACCGCCTTGACGCCGTTCGCGATGAGCGTGCGCGCGTCGTCGGCACCCAGCTCGTTCTGGGTGGCCGACGGGAAGGCGACGTCCGCCGGGACCTCCCAGACCCGCCCGCCCTGCACGAAGCGGGCGGACGGTCCGCGGCGGGCGGCGTACTCGCCGATGCGGCCGCGCTCGACCTCCTTGATCTGCTTGAGCAGCGCGAGGTCGATGCCCTTGTCGTCGACGACGTAGCCGGAGGAGTCGGAGGCCGTCAGCGGGTTGGCGCCGAGCTGCTGGAGCTTCTCGATCGTGTACAGGGCGACGTTGCCGGAGCCGGAGACCACCGCGCTCAGACCCTCGAGGGACTCCCCGCGAACCTTCAGCATCTCGGCGGCGAACAGCACGCTGCCGTAGCCGGTGGCCTCGGGGCGGATCGCTGATCCGCCCCAGCCCTGGCCCTTGCCGGTCAGGACACCGGCCTCCCAGCGGTTGGTGATGCGGCGGTACTGGCCGAACAGGTAGCCGATCTCGCGGCCGCCTACGCCGATGTCGCCGGCCGGGACGTCGGTGTGCTCGCCGATGTGCCGGGACAGCTCCGTCATGAACGACTGACAGAAGCGCATGACTTCGGCGTCGGACTTGCCGTGCGGGTCGAAGTCGGATCCGCCCTTGCCGCCGCCGATGCCGAGGCCGGTCAGCGCGTTCTTGAAGATCTGCTCGAAGCCGAGGAACTTCACGACGCCGATGTCCACCGACGGGTGGAAGCGCAGGCCTCCCTTGTAGGGGCCGAGGGCGCTGTTGAACTCGACGCGGTAGCCGCGGTTGACCTGCACCCGGCCCCGGTCGTCCGTCCACGGCACGCGGAAGATGATCTGGCGCTCGGGCTCCAGGAGCCGCTCGACGAGCCCGGCTTCGGCGTACTCGGGACGCGCGGCGAGGACGGGGGCCAGCGTGTCCAGGACCTCTCGTACGGCCTGGTGGAACTCGGGCTGCCCGGGGTTGCGTCGCTCGATGTCCGCCCGCAGTGCGTCCAGCCGGTCCTTGGCGTCGGTCACAGTCTGTTTCCTCTCCGAAGATCGTTTCGGGGGCCGTACGGGCCCAGCGGGAGCGTACCCCGCGCGAACTGCGTTCCGGCAAAGCACTTTCGGCCTCCGAACTGGCCTTTGACCGGCGCCGGACATATCGGGACTTCGCCGCCCTGCGCCCGTAGGATCGGCCCAGGCCGCCGGTCCGAAGTCTGGACGGTCCGACCGTGGTGACGCGCGTGGGAGAGAGGCACGCCGGCCGTCGGGGCGACGCAGCGGGTCAACGCCACCCTTCCCGATGGCCGGTTCCTCTCCGTCCCGGCAGCAGGTGGCGGCTCAGGAACGAGCGCACGAGGTGACGGACGGCCGGCACCGTGACGCGCGGGTCGGCCCGGCCGACCATGGCAGCGCGCCCGGCGGCGGTCATCAGACCGGCCTGGTGGAGCTGGGGGACGAGGGCCGCGTAGTCGGTGAACACCCAGTGGTGGGTGTCGTCGAGCTGACGGCGGGCCACCGGGCCGGCGTGAGCGAGAAGCGCCGCCCAGGAGCGGTCCAGCCGGGCGTCGCGGAAGCCGTCGGTGCCGGCCAGGAGCAACGGCCGGTCGGTCCCCTGCCGGGCCACCGGCAGGAGTTCGCCGTCCATCCGGTCGAGATACCCCTCCAGATTGACGGCGGCGGCGATCCGCCGGTCCTCGTGGAGCGCCTGCGCGGCCGCGGTGCCGCCCGCGGAGTGCCCGTACACACCGACCCGGTCCAGACCGAGGGCGTCGAGGACGAAGCGGAGATCGGCGACCCGGGTGTCGATCATGGTGCGGAAGGTCGCCGCGTCGATGTCCGGGCCCAGCACGGTCGTCCGGAGCCGGGGACGTTCCGGCCGCCCGTCCGGGAACTCCACCTCGCTCGCGTCCCCCGGGTGGTCGACGGTGACGATCGTCCAGCCGTGTGAGGCGAGGTCGATCGCGAGTGAGCTGCCCATCGTGCGGGCGTCGCCGCCTCCGGGGCTGTAGAGCAGCACGGGGCGCCGGCCGGGCAGGGGCGGGGCCCCGTCCCGGGCCCGGGTGAGGGTGGCCGCCCAGTCGACGCCGCTCGCAGGCAAGTCCGGATGGATCAGGTGGGCGAGGAAGGCGAACGCTCCGGCGGCGCCCGGCGTGAGCTGCGGCAGCCACGGGAAGCCGGAGCCGGGCACGGCCGGCCGCAGGACGGTGACCATGAGCTCGCGTACTCCGATCCCGGGATCCCAGGGGTCGTTGCGGGAACGGTCGACGAGGTGGAGGACCCGGGCGCCGACGGGGTACGCGCCGGTGGGCGCGGGCAGTTGGAGGAGCGGCGGGCGGGAACGCCCGGAGGCCGAGGCGGCGCCGGGGGCGGCGGCCCCGAGGAACAGTGCGGCGGCACCGGCGAGGGCGCCTTTGGCCACGGAACGGCGCGTGGGTGCGGAGGAGTCGGTCATGGACGGCATCCTGAGGGCGGGCGCCGCGCGGGGGCGAAGGATGCGGCCTGGCCCGAAAGGCGGGCGCGGAGCAGGGGGATGTGCATGATCCGGATCCATTTCACGGCGGACGATTTCGCCCGGCTGCGGTTCGCTCCGCGGCCCTCGCCCTTACCCGAGGTGCACGCGGCCTTGATGATGCTGGGCGCCCCGCACGAGCCATTGCTGTTCGGGCGCTGGCGGAACAGGCTGCTGCGCAGCATCCCGAAAGCGGCCGCACCGCTCGCGGACCTCGTACCGGACGGGGTGGCCCCTTCCTTCCTCGACGTCCTCGGCGACACGCCGGACGAAGGGTTCACCCTGATCAGAGCGCACCGCCCGGAGTTCGTGCGCGCCGGGATCGAGCAGGTGTACGCGAGACGGCCGGCCCCGCCGTGGATCCGCGACCTGCACGCCGGGGACGCCGGCGCCTGGCGGACGCTCCTGCGGGCGCAGCGGGCGGCGTACGAGTCGGTACTGGCGCCGGTGTGGCCGGCGGTCCAGGACCTGCACCGGGCAGAGTTCACCCGCCATGCCCTGGCCGTAGCCGAACGGGGCCTCGGCGGCGCGCTGACCGGCCTGGCTCCCGGGTCACGGCTGCGCAAGGGGGTCTGGGAATGGCCCCTGCCGGGCCGGCCGGGTGTACGCGACGTACGGCTCGGCGGGCGCGGGCTGATCCTGCGACCGACCTTCCACTGGCGGGGCGGCCCCCTCATCCAGGACCTGCCGGACCGTCCGGTGGCCCTCGCCTACCCCGCGGGCAGGGGGCTGCCGCTCGTCCCGGATCAGGGCGGCCCGTCGGAGGATCCCCTCGCGGCGGTCCTCGGGCGTGGCCGCCTCGCCGTGCTGCGCTCCTTGGACGAAGCCCGTACGACCACGGGAGTGGCGCGCCGTATCGGCGTCAGCAACGCCACGGCTTCGGCCCACGCCTCGGCGCTCCGCGCCGCCGGTCTCCTCACCACCACCCGCACCGGCCGCTCGGTGCACCACACGCGCACGCCCCTGGCGGAACTGCTCCTCACCGGTGGAACGGATGGCGGCTGACGGATGGCGGCTGACGGCTGAGGGCCGGCCGCCGAGGGCCGATCGCACAGGGCCGGACGGAGCGCTGCGCGTGATCCACCGGTCGGTGAGCCCCGCGTGTCGCATCCACCGAGGCCGCCGTCCCGCTCGCCGGCCCTCGATGCGAGACTGGCCCCGGTCAGGACAGCGGCGAGCCGGCCGAGCAGGAGGCGTAGTTGAGCATCAGCGTCGAGGGACAGATCGACATATCGGGTCCGGTGGGCAAACTGCTCCATCGGCGGCGGCTGCAGAACGCCACGGTGATGCAGTCCTTCGGCATCGATCCCGTCACCGGTGAGATCTTCGTCCTCCAGCTCGTCGAGGGGGGTCTCGCCCTCCCGGGCGAGTCGGGGCCCAGGACCGGCAAGCAGCGGGCGTACGCCGGTGACCTCGCCGTGACCCGGCTCAGCCAGGCGGGCACCATCACGGGGCACATGTTCCTGCGGGGCTTCGGCCACGGCGTGTCCATGGGCGTCGAGCACCACGACGGGGTCTCGCGGTTGTGGACGGAGACGGCGTCGATCCCCATGGGCACCGACGTGCCGGAGGAGGAGAAGGAGGGATACGGCACCGCCGTCACCCATTTCGAGTTCCGCAGCGGCGTGACCATCGACTCCGGTTCCTCCCAACTCGCCCAGCCCTACCGGCCGGTGGCCGGTGCCACCAACGTGACGTGCACCATCGACCCGACGACGAACCGGGTGATCGTCCGCTTCAAGAGCGGCAGCACGATGTTCGAGGCGTACGACTTGGACAAGGCCAGGGCCGGTGACTGGACGCCGCTGACCCGGATCACCCAGCCGGACGCGAAGGGGGTCTTCCAGGGGTACGCCTCCCTCGGCGGCGTGCTGTACATGCTGGCCGGACAGGGCTACTCGGACGTGATCAAGCCCCCCGGGAATACGTACCTGACCGCCGTGGACTGGGCCACCGGCGCCGTCCTGGACCAGCAGTTCGTCGCCGCCGCTCCCGGCCTGGAGCTGCGTGAACCCGAGGGGATGGCCGTCTCCGTACGAAACGGGGTGCACCACCTGCACTTCGGCTTCGCCGGCGAGGAGCCCAGCCCGCGCACCTGCACCCTTCTGTCGCTGTCCGGGGCGCCGGAGGTCGACGGGGTGAAGGTGCTGGCCGACTGGCAGCCCATCCCGCTGGCGAGCGGCGTGACCGCCGACGTCCGGGCCCCGCAGGGCCGGCTCATCAGCATGGCGGGGACGACGGTGCTGCAGCTCAGCGGCGGGGTGAAGGGGAGCTTCGAGGCGGACACCCTGATCGGTACGCTGCCGGACGCACTGGCGCCGAGCATGGCCGTCCAGGGCAGTGTGCCGCGCAACAACAGCGGCGGAGTGTGCACCGCGCGGGCGGAGGCGAACTCCGTCCGGGAGCTCTGGCTCTACGGCGGGCGTTCCACCAACCCGATCACCTGGGCCCAGTTGGACAACTTCAGCGTCGTGTGGCGCTGAGGCCCCCCTGGCCCCAAGCACGCCCCCTGCCCCCGCACGAGCCCCTCCCCCAAGGACAAGGAGACCGACCACCCATGCCCCACAACCGCCGCCGTATCCTCGGTGCCGCGCTCGCCCTGCCCGCCACGCTGGCCACGGCGAACCTGGTGGCCGCCACCCCCGCCGTCGCCGCGGGTGGTGTCGAGGCACAGCCGTGGACCGACCTCCTCCTCGAGTCGGGTGTCACCGCCCCGACGGGCGCGACTCCTCAGGTCCGGCTGATCACCATCGCCGGTACGGTCTTCCTCCAGGCCCGCGGCTCGGTGACCTGCAACCTCGCCGCCGACGCGAAGATCGCCACCCTGCCGGCCGGACTCCGCCCCACCGCCCTGGTCCGCGCCACCGCCCCGCGCAACAACAGCCAGGGCATCAACGCCTGCCGGTTCGAGGTCAACACCGCCGGATCCTTGACCATCTACGGCGGCAACGGCGGAAACCCGATCACCTGGGTCCAGTTCGACTCCGTGCAGACGATCTGGCGCTGAGAGGCGGCGAGCGGGTTGACGTAACGCGGCCGGAGCCGGCCCGCCCGGGCAGAGGATGAGCTGACGGTTGAGCAGGTCGAGTCGTGGTACTCGTTCGGAGCCACCCGGGGCTCCGAGGCGGCCCCGGCCGCGGGCCCTGGCGACCTTGGGTTCGGCCCTCCCGGGTACCGCACCGGCTCGCTCCGGTCGGGCGGCGAGCAGTGCGCGGCGGGTCGCCTGCCGGCGCCGCCTACGGCCGCAGCTGGGTCGCGAGTGCCTCGGCGACCTTCCTGAGCGACTCGCCGGCCAGGGCCGGGTCCGCCTTGGTGACGGGCCATCCCTGGGAGACCACGAGCGCCAAGTCGCCCTTGCCCGCCGCTGCCACCCGTGCGACGGCGGCCGTGCCCCGGCCCGGGGTGACCCTGGTCTGGCCGATTCCGGGCCTGTCCTTGGAGAACGCCATCACCTCGTCGGCGCCGAGGTTGCCGAGGCGGGCGATCTGCGGCAGCGCCAGGTTCACCGCCACCCCGCCCTCGGACGCGGCCACGAGGTCGATCTCCACCGGGGCTCCCGAAGCCGTGAAGTTGCAGACGACGGACGTGTGCGGCGGGACGGCGGGGTTGGAGGGGAGCCCAAACGGCGGCGTGGGCTGCCCGCTGGGCCAGGCCTCAGCCGGCCGCCCAGGGTCGACGGTCCCCTGAGCCGCGGGTCCGCCGCCGGACGCCGCCGGGGTGACGGTCCGTTCGGCACCGGCCGCCTTCAGCGCCGCCGCCGGGTCTAGGCCGAACGGGCAGGCCGACGTACTCGTCAGCTGCTTCGCCGTCGAGGCGACCCGGTCGTAGGACAGCCTCTCACCGCCCGAGGCGGTCCCGCCGAAACTCCCGGACGAGGAACAGGCGCTCCCGGCGAGGGCGATCCCGGCCGCGCCGGCCAGGGCGAGGATGCGGCGGTACTCGGCTGCTGTGCGATCAGCTGTCATCCGGTCAGCCTAATCGTGCAACCGCATCTGCGTGATGGATGTGGTGTGGGGCTCGCTGGTGTATCCGGGTGCCGATGAGCTGACGGTTGAGCAGGTCGAGGCGTGGCTCGAGGGGATAGCCGGACTCCATGCCCGCATCGCGCATCGTTTTTGCAGGTCTACACCACTCCCCGAAGAGGGGGCTCAGTTGTGGGGACAGCCTACCCATCACCTGTGACATGTGAAATATTACCTCCGCACCTGCGCTCCACCCCACTCCTCCGCCCCAACTCAGCGAAAGGCACGCCACCTTGCGCAGACTCGCTGTGGTCGGAGCGGCGATATCCCTCGCCCTCCTCACCACCCCAGCGCTCGCCGCCGCCACGCCCCCACCCCCTCCCCCGGGTGCACAGCCGGCCGGGCAGACCGCCGAGCCGCCGCCCGCGCCCCTGGAACTGCAGCGCCAGGCCCTGCGCCGCCAGGCGCTCGAGAGCGTCGCCGCCGGTGGGCCCGCGGCCGCCCTCAAGGCGGAGGCGGACGGCACGCTCCCCCGTCAGGCCAAGGTCGGCAAGCGGTACGTCGAACTCGCCCAAGAGCGCAAGGACAAGGTCTTCGTGATCCTCGCCGAGTTCGGCGACCAGGTGGACGACACCACCGAGTTCGAAGGCAAGCCCCGTTTCGGCGGCACCCCCGGCCCTCGCCACAACACCATCGGCAAGCCGGCCGCGAGCGACAACCACACGCTGTGGCGCAAGGACTTCGACCGGACCTTCTACGAGAAGCAGTTCTTCTCCACCGATCCCGAGTCGGCGTCCATGCGGGCCTATTACCGGCTCCAGTCCTCCGGCCGCTACGACATGGACGGCGTGGTCTCGGACTGGGTCAAGCTGCCGTGGAACGAGGCCCGTTACGGCACCGACAACTGCTCCGAACCCGGCCAGTGCCGCACCAACTGGGACCTGATACGGGACGCCACCGCCTCCTGGTACGACGCCGAGCGCGCGAAGGGCCGTACGCCCGGGCAGATCAAGGCGCAGCTCGCCGAGTACGACGTGTGGGACCGCTACGACGCGGACCACGACGGGAACTTCGACGAGCCGGACGGCTACCTCGACCACCTCGTCGTCGTGCACGCCGGCAAGGACCAGACCTGGGGCGGCGGGGCCCAGGGCAAGGACGCCGTCTGGGCGCACCGCTGGTTCGCGTACTGGAACCAGGCCGGCAGCGCGGGCCCCGAGGGCAACAAGGCGGGTGGCACACCGATCGGCGACTCCGGCATCTGGGCCGGTGACTACCTGACCGGTGGCGAGAACAGCGGCGCGGGGCTCTTCGCCCACGAGTTCGGCCACGACCTCGGGCTGCCCGACCTGTACAGCTCGGACGGGGACAACAGCGTCAACTTCTGGTCCCTGATGTCCTCGGGCTCGTACCTGGCCAAGGGCCGCAACACCACCGGCGCGTGGCCGGGCGATCTCGACCCGTGGAGCAAGCTCCAGCTCGGCTGGCTGGAGTACACGGAGGCCGACGCGGGGCGCAAGACGCGCGCCGTGCTCGGGGTGTCGGGTTACAACACCGAGGATCCACAAGCCCTGTTGGTGCACCTGCCGCCGTCGGAGACCCGGACCGAGCTGACCGACCCGTACGAGGGCGGCAGCCAGTGGTGGAGCGGCACCGGGGACTTCATGGACAACACCCTCGGGCGGACCGTCGACCTCACCGGCTCGGCCGGGCCCGCCCGGCTGGACGCCAGGGTCTGGTACGACATCGAGCAGGACTTCGACTTCCTCACGGTGGAGGCCTCAACGGACGGCGGCACGACCTGGACGGCGCTCGGCGGTACGGTCGGCGGCAGTGCCATTCCGGCGAAGGGCGTGTCCGGGACGTCGGCCGGCTGGGCGGAACTCGGCGTGCCGCTGGACGCGTTCGCCGGCCGGAGCTTCCAGCTGCGGCTGCGCGTCACCTCCGACGGCAACACCCACGGCAAGGGCGTCACGTTCGACGACATCCGGATCAGCGCGGGCGGGCGTGAGCTGCTGCGCGACGGGGCGGAGCAGGGCGCGAACGGCTGGAGCGCGGTCAAGTGGTCGCGTACGGAAGGTCGCACGGGCACCGAGCACCACGCGCGCGCGTACCTGGTCGAGAACCGCCGCTACACCGGCTACGGCACCCAGCTCAAGACGGGCCCGTACAACTTCGGTTACACCGGTGACCGGGTGGAGTTCTACCCGTACCAGCAGGGCGTGCTGATCTGGCTGTGGGACACGGCCTACAGCGACAACACCACCAAGGCCCACCCGGGAGGCGGCATGCTGCTGCCGGTCGACGCCCGGCCGGATCCGCTCCGGAATGCCGACGGCTCCCTGCTCAACGCCCGCGCGCAGACGTTCGACGCGCCGTTCTCGCTGCGGGCGAGCGACCGGATCGTGCTGCACAAGGCGGGCACGCCGACGGTGATCCCGTCGCGTCCGGGGGTTGCCGTCTTCGACGACCACCGGGGCTCGTACTGGAACGCCGAGCTGCCGCAGGTGGGGGTCAAGGTGCCGGACACGGGGACCCGTATCGCGGTGGTGAAGGAGGCTGCGGGCGGGGCGCTCACCACCGTCCAGGTGAGTCCGTCCTCTTGATGCCGGTGAGCCGGCGCGGGTGAGTTCGGCTCCCTCACCGCCGGCGTCGGCGGGCCCCGGACCGGAGTGCGGTGCGGGGCCCGTCGTGGCGCTGTCAGCGGCGGCGGGTCCAGAATCCGATCCCGCTCGCGGGGCGGGGCTCCATCGACCAGGGCCCGTCGGCTTCGATCACCAGCAGACGCGGGCCCCGGGGCAGTGAACCCCGTCCCCGACCCTGGTCACTCCGGCTGAACGCGAACTCGTGCTGCCCGCCGCGCCGGTGGACCCACACCGCGAAGTGCCCCTCCCCGTCCTCATCGCCCTGGAAGCGGAACTTGACGTTGACGTCGGCGCCGGTGTGGGCGATGACGTCCGGCCCACTTCCCTCCACCGGGCCGTCGAACGAGCGCAGCGTCGACACCGGGCGGACCCTGATCATCCACCGGCCCCGCGTGTCCACCCGCAGCCGCAGCGGGGAATGGCCGTCGTGGTACACGAGGCCCACCCCGCGCAGGTCCTCCATGCTGCTGCCGATGACCCGACGCCATCTGCGATTGCGGATGGTCAGCGTGACGATCTCCAAAGACGCGTCACCCTCCCTCGCGACGTCGACCACCAGGAAGCCGCGCGGGAGGGTGAGTCCGGGTTGGACGACCTCTTTGTCCCGTCCCGCGTACTCGAAGTACGGGAAGTCCGGGCCCATCTCGTCCGGGAGGGTGTTGAGCCGCCCCGGGGACGTACCCGAGGGCGCGACGGCGCCGGGCAGTGGTACGTCGGCCTTCGCGACGAACACGGGAGGCGCGGGGGCGACCGGCGCGGGCACGGGACCGGGTACGAAGGCGGGAGCCGCGACGGGCGCGGGAGCGGCGGCCGGCGGGACCGGGGCCGCGGCCGGCGGTCGCTGCTCCGGCAGTTCCGGCGCGGGCGCGAGGGGCCCGGCGGGCGGCTCTGACGCGGGCGTGTCCTCCTCCACGGAGAACCCGAAGTCCGCGGCCAGGGCCGGGAGTCCGGCAGCGTACCCCTGCCCCACGGCACGGAACTTCCAGCCCCCGTTCCTGCGGTAGAACTCGCCCAGCAGGATCGCCGTCTCCGTCGTGGCGTCGTCGACCGTGTACAGCGCCAGCTGCTCCCCGGTGGCAGCGCTCACCGCGCGCATGTACAGGTCTTCGACATCCCCGAACGTCCCGCCGTCGCACGACGCCGCGATCACGATCCGCTCCACGGCGGGCTCGACCCGGGCGGGGTCCATCTCCAGCCAGTCCGCGACCACCCCGCCCTCCCCGAGGGCGTTTCCCGCGAGCCGTACGCCGCTCCCCGTGTGCTCGGGCTGGTTGTAGAACACCAGGTCGCCCCGGCCCCTCACCTTGCCGGTCGCGTCGACCAGCAGCGCGGCCGCGTCGACTTCAGGCGCTCCGGGCCCACCGGACCGGCGCACGACCGCGACCCGCATCGGCTCGCCGCTGACGGGAAGGTTTCCCCCCTTGATGATCTTTGTCATGCGCGCATCCTGACACCCTGGCGACCGCCCCGTCACGCCCCGCCGGACCGGGCGCCGTCGACGGGCGCGGGTCCGTGCGGGGTGCCAGGCTGGGTGTCGTACAGGACCCGCGAGAGGCAATCACCATGATCACCACTGACTTCGTACCCGGCTCCCCCTGCTGGCTCGACCTCGGCGCCCCCGACGTCCCGGCGGCCGCGGCCTTCTACGGCTCCGTGCTCGGATGGGAGTACGAGTCCATGGGCGAGGGGGAGGACATGGAAGGCGGGATGTTCCGGAAGGACGGCAAGACCGTCGCCGGGCTCGGCAAGCTCACGGAGCAGGGCGCGCGCCCGGCCTGGATGATCTATTACAGCGTCACCGACGCGGACGCCACCACCCGGGCGGTGGAGCGGGCGGGCGGCACGGTGCGGGTGGCCCCGATGGATCTCGAGGGGTGGGGCCGGATGGCGCAGTACAGCGACCCCCTGGGGGGACAGTTCGCCGTCTGGCAGCCGGGCACGAACAAGGGGGTCGACCTGGTGGACGAGCCGGGCTCGCTGTCCTGGACCGAGCTGTACACGACCGACGCCGGGGCGGCCAAGGAGTTCTACGGCGGCATCTTCGGCTGGCAGTTCAGCGATATGGCGCTGCCCGGCGGCGGGGGTACGTACACCCTCATCACTCCCGCCGGGCTCGCCGAGGACCGCATGCACGGCGGCCTGATGGAGCTGTCGGCGGAGAACCTCGCCCTCGCGGGCGGACGGCCGTACTGGCATCCCGTCTTCGCCGTCGCCGACTGCGACGCCACCGTCGCCAAGGTCACCGAGAACGGCGGCAGCGTGCAGATGGGACCGGAGGACGCGGAGGGGGTCGGCCGGCTCGCCGTCTGCCTGGACCCGGCCAACGCCGACTTCGTGGTCCTCACCCCGGCCCGCGGCTGAGCCGACCAAGAGCCTGTCTCGTGGGAGTGCGGTGCGCATGGTGCTGCGTGCCGGATCGGAATTGTGTGGCGGCAGCGCTGCTGCCTGGCTTCGCCCGGGCCTCCCCCCGCCGGGATGAGGATGATCGATCCGCCCCGCGGCTGGATCCACCGCGGACTCGGCCGGGGCGGCGGGCGTGGCGTCGGGATGTGTACGGGTTGTCGGGTGATGATGGCGCGGTGCGACTTGATCACGTGTCCTATGCAGTGGCCCGCGACAGCTTCGTCTCGACCGTCCAGTGGATCGGATCGGCCCTCGGCGCCGGGTTCGTCGACGGGGGCGTGCACCCGCGGTTCGGCACCCGCAATTTCATTCTCCCGCTGAGCGGCGGCACCTACGTCGAGGTCGTCACCACACTCGACCACCCCGCCGCCGACCGCGCACCCTTCGGCCAGGCCGTCGCGCGCCGCGCCGCCGAGGGCGGCGGCTGGCTCGGTTGGGTGGTCTCCGTCGACGACATCGCCCCGGTCGAGGCCCGCCTCGGCCGCACCTCGGCCGAGGGCCACCGTGTCCGCCCCGACGGGTTCGACCTGCGGTGGAAGCAGATCGGCCTGCTGGAACTGATGGAGGACCCGCAACTGCCCTACTTCCTCCAATGGTTGGTCCCCATCGAGGAGCGCCCGAGCGCCGACCCGCGCACCTCCACCACCATCCACGGGGTCTCCATCGCCGGCGACGCCGCCTCCATCGCCGAATTCCTCGGCGAACCGGCCGACCACCCCCTCGACCAGATCGATGTGACCTGGGTCGAGGATGAGGAACCGGGCTTGGTCGCGGTCGAGTTCGCCACCGCCAACGGCCCGGTCACGATCTGACCGGGCCCGACTGCCATCAACCGCCTCAAGCAGGGGCTCGGCCCGGGCCCCCGATACGGCGGGCGTAGCAGAACAGGTGGTCCTCCGGCCCGGCGGACTCGCTGTCCGGGTGGAAGGTCGAGGTCGACCAGTGCACCACCTCCAGCCCCAGTTGCCGGATCCTGCGCAGGTACTCGTCGGTGGAGTAGCTGGAGACGGCGACCCTGCGGCCCATCCACTCCACCTCCTCGTCCCGGAGGTCCCCCGGCACGGTGGCCATCACGAAGTACCCGCCCGGTGCGAGCCAGTCCGCGATGTGCTCCAGCGTCGCGCCCACCTCCTCCTGGCCCATCAGCAGGAGCGGGAAGAAGGCGCAGACGGCGTCGAAACTCCCGCTCGGCGCCCGGAACTCGCGTACGTCGACCTGCTCGAACCGCGCGCCCGGCACCCGGGACCGCGCCAGCTCGACCATGACCGGCGAGACGTCGATGCCGGTGACCCGGCATCCGGCCCGCACCAGCGTCTCGGCGACCGGCCGGCCCGTCCCGCTGCCGATGTCCAGCACCCGCGCGCCCTCGGGCAGCCGGGAGGTCAGCCACGTCAGCGCCGCGTGCTGCTCCGGCAGCCGGACGAAGGCGTGCTCGTACTCCACCCCCAGACCGTCGAACAGCTCGGCCGCACCGTTCAGCACCCCATCACTCACCGCTGACCTCCCGTTTCCGCTCCTGGACAGGGCACCAGGTACCACGCCGGGTGCCCGCGGCCGCTCCCCCGCGCCGCACAGGACGCCGACAGGCCACCAGAACGGCCGAAATGGCGTCGCCGGCCGTCAGGAGGGTTTCGTCGCCGAGAAGGCGGTGACGGTCGCCTTGTTGTCGCATTCGGCGAACACGCCGTCGTCCATGGCGATCTGGTGCGAGCCCGCGCCCGGCACGCCGAGAACGAGCGTGGGGAAGGTCGCGGGTGTGGCGCCGGATTCGCAGTAGCCGTCGGCCTCGCCCTGGACGTTGACGAAGGTGAGCTTCGTCCAGGCCCTGGCCCCCGGAGTCATGGTCACGGTGGAGGCCGAGCCGCTGTGCGTGACGGCGAGCGGGAGGTTCTTGTCGGGCGAGCCGTTGCCGGCGCCGGCGACCGTCGGGAATCCGCTGAGCGTGCAGGCGTGCTTCGACGTGTTGGTGACGGACACGATGGCGGCTCCCGTTCCGGTACCCGGGGGCCGGACATCGGCCTGGTGGGCGTCGGAGACCTTGACCTGGTCGATCGTGCAGGCCTTCGTCCCGCCGCCCGTGCCTCCGCCCGTGCTGCCGCCCGTGCTGCCGCCGGAGGAACCGTTGCCCGTGGGCGTCGGCTTCGCCGGCTCCGAGCTCGCCGGCGGCGCCGACGGCTTGGCGGTCGCGCCGTCGTCTCCGGCGGGCGTACAGCCGGCCATGAGCGCGCTGACTGCCACCGCCGCCAGCAGCGCTGCCGCGCTCCGGCGGACATCCGTTGTGTACTGCATGATCGCTCCCCGAGGTTCACGACCGGCCCCAGACCGGCACTCGCCGCTGGACACGGCATCGCACCCCGCTCGGGTTCCCCCGGGCGCCATGCTGTTCCGGTTCAGTGACGGGATCATGACTGCCCCATGACCGGCGCCGCACACGGACCGGCGAGCCGTTCGGAGCAACCGCGATGGCGGCGCCCACCGATGCGGGAGACGGTGGCCGGAGCACCGGTGGACCTGCCGGTGCTCCGTGTCGTGCCCCCTTGGGAGAGAACCCGATGAGCGAACGCAACACCGTCCTGCGGAGCCTGCACGACGTGGGACTGGCCGCCTGGTTCGGCGGCTCCGTGATGGGCGCGGTCGGCCTCAACGGCGCCGCGAAGGAACAGAGCGGTGGGGACTGGGAGCACGGTGCGCGGATCGCGAGCGCGGGCTGGTCGCGATGGGCTCCGGTGGGAGCGGCGGCGATCGGGCTCCACCTGGTCGGAACCAGTGGCCTGCTCGCCTCCAACGCGGCCCGCGTCGCCACCCAGCAGGGAGTCGCCGGCTCCACGATCGCCAAGACCGTCCTGACCGGGGCCGCGCTCGCCGCGACCGCCTACACCCGCATGCTCGGCAAGAAGATCGAGTACGTGTCCTCGCCTGACCCGGCCGATGCTCAAAAGGGCGAACGGCACCCCGTCGACGCCAAGAAGGCAGAACGGCACCTCTCCCTCGCCCAGTGGGCCGTGCCGGCCCTGACCGGCGGCCTGCTCATCCTCAACGCCCTGCACGGCGAGCAGCAGCGCCCGGCCCAGCAGCTGCACGGCATGTGGCAGCGCTGCCGCAGCCTCGCCCCCCACATGCCCCACCCGGGTGACTGGCACCTCACCCGCTGACGTGCCGAAGGCCGGACGCAGTGCCTCGTGCGGGGTGGTTGCGGCCGGAAGGCGGGGAAACCGCGGTCCGTGTGCGCAGCTGCCGGCCGAGTCGATTTCAGGACCCGGCGGGGCCTTGAGCGCGTAGCGGGCGCGCGGGCGGGCAGGTACGAGTTCTGCCCCGGAATCGTGCCGTTGGAGGCGATGTCATGCAGGCCGAAGTGTTCGCCGGTCCGGACGCCGAGTCGTCCTGCCGGACCCGCTGCGCGGCAGGGGCGGGCCGGTGACCCCGACGGGACCGACGGCAGGGGACGCGGCAGACCCCCGTCCCACGGACGGGGGGATGCCGGCAGGGCTGCTCGCCGAGGCGCACGCCCTGCTGCCCGAGACGGTGGCGCTGCGGCGGAAGATCCACCGCCATCCGGAGGTGGGCAGCGACCTGCCCCGCACGCAGCGCACCGTCCTGGACGCCCTGGCCGGCCTGGGCCTGGAGGTGACCACGGGCTCGCGGCTCAGTTCCGTCACCGCCGTCCTGGAGGGCGGACGGCCGGGCCCGGCCGTCCTGCTGCGTGCGGACATGGACGCGCTGCCCATGCAGGAGACGACCGGTCTGCCCTTCGCCTCCCAGGTCACGGGTGCCATGCACGCCTGCGGACACGACACCCACACCGCCATGCTCGTCACCGCCGCCCGCCTGCTGGCCGCCCGGCGTGCGGAGCTGGCCGGGCGGGTGGTGTTCATGTTCCAGCCGGCGGAGGAATCCGGTGGCGGCGCCCAGCACATGATCGAGGAAGGCGTACTCGAATCCGCAGACGGGGAAGGTGTGCGGGAGGCGTACGCGCTGCACATCATGACCCGATTCGAGAGCGGCACCGTCCATCTGCGGCCCGGGCCGACGTTCGCCGCCTCCGACCAGCTGCACGTGATCGTCCGCGGCCGCGGAGGCCACGCCTCCACGCCCCACCGGGTCCTCGATCCCGTACCCGTGGCCTGCGAGATCGTCCAGGCCCTGCAGACGATGGTCACCCGCACCGTGGACGTGTTCGATCCCGCCGTGGTCACCGTCGCCTCCGTGCACGCCGGTACGACGACCAACGTCATCCCGGAGACCGCCGAGCTGCACGGCACCTTCCGCACCCTCACCCCCGCCACCCGGGCACGGGTCCGCGAAGGCATCGACCGTGTCGCCCGGCATGTGGCCGCCGCCCACGGGGCAGAGGCGGAGGTCACCCTGATCGAGGGGTACCCGCCGGTCGTCAACGACCTCGCCCGCACCACCGCGTTCCGCGATACGGCGACCGCGCTCCTGGGCGCCGACCGGGTTCACCATCTGGCCGACCCGATCATGGGCGCCGAGGACTTCTCCTACGTCCTCCAGCAGGTGCCGGGCGCCATGGCCTTCCTCGGCGCCCGCCCACCCGGCAGCCCGCCCGAGAGCACGCCGGACTGCCACTCCAACCGCGTCGTCTTCGACGAGAGGGCTCTGGCCACCGGAGCCGCCCTGTACGCGGCGGCCGCGCTCGATCCCCACCGTCCGGACCGGTGAGCGGGTCCCTTGACGTTCGGACAGGCACCCGGCCGGGGAAGGTGACCGGCGTGCGGTCGGGTCGACCGCCCACGACCTGGTGAGGGGGCGGTCCGTATGCTCGTGATCAACGCGGTGCTGTCGGGAGCCGCCTGGCTCCTGCTCCTCACCGCTGCTGCTCTGCGCCTCCGGCCCGGTCGGCCTCCGGTACCCGAGCCGCTCGGCCGACGGCTGTCTCCCGTGGAGACGGGCCTGCTGCGGGGAGGTGCGCGGGGTGCCACGCAGACCGGGCTGGTCGAGCTGTACCTGGCGGGTTCGGTCGAGGCGGGATGGCGGCAGACCGTCCAGCCCGGCGCAGCCCGGCTGCCGCGCGACTGCTCCGAGGTGGCCCGCGCCCAGTACCACGTGCTGTACCGGCCACTGCACCCGCGCCGCCTGCACGACATCGAGCGGGTGCAGCGTGCCGTTCAGGGCGTGTCGACGGAGCTGGAGCGGGCACGGCTGGTGGTGTCCCGCCGGCGGGTGTGGGTCGTACGGAGCCTGCTGCTGCCGGTCTTCGCCGCCGCTCCGCTCGGGGCCGCCGCGGGCGGGCAGACGGCGGTGTGGCTGGTGCTCGACCTCCTCGCCGGCGCCGGCGCGGTGGCCTTGTGGGCGTGGCCCCGGCGCACCCTGCGCGGCACGGCACTGCTCGCCCGGCTGCGCCGCGACCACGCGGGAGTCCGCCCGGCGACCGGGAGCCGGCCGGAGGCGCTGCTGCTGGACGTCGCCCTGTTCGGCGCCCCGGCGCTCCGCGCCCAGCTGCCCCGGTTCACCGAGGAGAGCGGCCTGCTGACCCGCCCCCCGAGGGAGCCCCTGGACCGGGGCGGCGGGTCCGGCGAAGGGTTCGCAAGCTGCGGGGGCTAGCGGGCCGCTCTCACGGGACTCTGTGGCTCAGGGCTCAGGGCTCGGACAGGCGTACGGCCAGGGCGGCGATGTCGTCGTCAAGGCGTCCTCTGCTGTAGTGGAGGAGGTCGCGGTGAAGGGCCGTGAGCAGTTCGCGGGGCGGTGTCGGGGGCTGTTGGCGCATCCAGGCCGCCAGCGGGAAGAACTCGCCGTCGCGGGCGCGGGCCTCGGCGATCCCGTCGGTATAGAGGAGCAGCAGGTCACCGGGGGCGAAGTCGTAGGTGTCGACGTTGTAGTGATCACCGATCAGCTCCGCGAGGCTGAGCAGGGGTGAGGGGGTGGCGGGCTCGAGGACGCGGATTTCCCTGCGGTTCAGGAGCATCGGCGGGGGGTGGCCGCAGTTGAGGATGTCGATGTGTCTGCCCCCGTGCGGGATCTGGACGAGAAGGGCGGTCGCGAAGCGCTCCATCGGCCCCTCGGGGGGAAAGGCGGCGTTGTAACGGGTGCTGCTCGCGTCCAGTCGGCGTGCGACGCTGACCATGTCCGCCTCGCCGTAGGCCGCCTCCCTGAAAGCGTTGACGATCGCCGCTGCCGCCCCGACTGCCGGCAGGCCCTTGCCCCGCACGTCGCCGATGAGCAGCCTGACCCCGTACGGCGTGTCGACGACCTCGTAGAAGTCCCCGCCGATGCGGGCCTCCGCCGCGGCCGCGAGGTACAGCGACTCGATCTCGACGCTGCCGAAGCGGCGCGGCATGGGGCTCAGCACCACCTGCTGCGCTGCGTCGGCGACGAGCCGCACCTGAAAGAGGGTGCGCTCCCGCTGGAGCCGGACATGGCTCCCGTAGGCGGCGGCCACGGTGACCGCGATGATCCCCGCGGCCGTCCACCACGTACCCAGATCGGGGAAGACGAGGCTGAGGCCGATCATCAGAAAGAGGCAGACCGTCCCGAGCAGGACGGTGGGGAGCACCGGCCACATGGCCGCGGCGAGGGCCGGTGCCGCGGGCAGGAGGCGGCTGAAGGCCAGTTCCGGCGGAGTGGTGTACGCCAGGCTGGCGATGACGACGGTCAGGATGACCGGCGACAGCCGCACAAGTCTCCCCGGGCCGTGGCGACGGCGGAGCCGCGGCCGTCCGGACTCGATCACACTTCACAGAATATCCATGTAAAGGGGGTCCAGCGCTTTGACGGACGGAGCCGCCCGCCTGTACGGACCGCGCCACCCGAACACCTGTTTGGACAATGGACCTGCGGATCGAGGTGGGCCGTACGTCGCACCGAGGCTGCCGCAGGCCGCCATACCACACAGTATGCCGCCGCTCCGGGGAGAGCCGCCAAGGGGGTGACGCCCGGGGGCGTCTGCGGCGAACGGGTCACCCGGGCCCCGTTCGCCGCAGCGTACGGCCGTTACCCGAACTGGCCCGGCTGGTAGTCCCCGGCAGGGGTCTGGAGCATGACGTTCGCGCGGTTGAACGCGTTGATGATCGTGATGACGCCGACCAGGGCGCCCAGCTGGTCCTCGTCGTAGTGCTTGGCGGCGTTCGCCCACACCGCGTCCGGGACGCCGCCGGCCGCATCCGCGATGCGGGTGGCTTCCTCTGCCAGCTCCAGCGCGGCGCGCTCGGCCTCGGTGAACACCGTCGCCTCCCGCCAGGCCGCGACCAGGTTGAGCCGCTCCGCGGACTCGCCGGCGTGCACGGCGTCCTTGAAGTGCATGTCGGTGCAGAAGCCGCAGCCGTTGATCTGGCTGGCGCGAAGCTTCACCAGCTCCTGGGTGGCGGCCGGGAGGGTGGAGCCTTCGAGGGCCTTGCCAGCGGCTACGACGTGCTTGAGGACCTTGCCCAGGACGGGGTTGGTGAAGGGGTTGAGGCGTGCTTCCATGATGCGCTCCGTTGCCGTGTGGACGGTTACACCGCTTTGACAAGGCAGGCCCGGGAGTTGTGACATGGGTGGGCTGTGACGTGGGTCTCACGTCTCAGCGCGAGCCGGCCACCCTGGCTGCCCTGCTGCCGGAGCGCCGTGTGCAGTCTGCCGCCGGCTTCGGTGGGGCGACGATTTTGACAGGCGCCTGCCCATGGCGAGGTCGAGCTTCGGATGTCCGGGGCACTGATCGGCCGGTCAGCCCCCTCTGATACCTATTCAAGCCATGAAGAAGATCACCCGTCGGCAGGTCTTTGGCATAACCTCCGGCGCAGCACTCGCACTTGGACTGACCTCCTGCTCGTCCTCGCCCTCGTCCTCGCCCGCTTCGGCCACCGGCCCAGCGGCCGGCGCGCCCGCCTCGCCCGTTTCCATACCCACCGGCGGCATCGACGAGGTCTACGAGGGCCGCCGCATCCAGATCACCCTCGGCGCCGGCGGCCACCACGGCGTCGGAATGCCCAAGATCACGATCGATGGCAACGAGCTGCACCTCATGGCCAATGCCGACGGCAGCTGGGTCACCGTCGTCAACCACTACGAGACGTTCAAGGACCCCGTCTCGGCCGCACGCGCCGCTGTCCGCGATCTCCAGGGCGCCGCCCTCGTTCCGTTCGTGGCGAAGGAGGTCAAGCTGTGATCGTCCGCAAGAACCAGGCCAAGCTCACCGCCGAGGAAAAGCGCGCCTTCACCAATGCGGTGCTCGAGCTCAAGCGGACCGGCGTCTACGACCGGTACGTCAACGCCCACAATTACTTCCTCATGACGGACTCCGACTCCGCGGCCCGGATCGGTCACCGTTCCCCGTCCTTCCTCCCCTGGCACCGCCGCTTCCTGCTGGACTTCGAGGCGGCGTTGCAGAAGGTCGATCCGAAGGTCTCGATCCCCTACTGGGACTGGACCGTCGACCGGACCCCCGCCTCCTCCCTCTGGGCCGCGGATTTCATGGGCGGCACCAGCCGGGCCCGGGACGGGCAGGTGCTCGACGGGCCCTTCGCCCATTCCGCGGGCAAGTGGGCGATCACCGTAGGGGTGGACCAGCGTCAGTACCTGCGGCGCACCCTCGGCACAGGTACGCCCGAGTTGCCGACCAAGGCGGAGGTGAACGCCGTACTCGCCATGCCCGAGTACGACACGGCCCCCTGGAACAGCTCCTCCAACGGCTTCCGCAACCACCTGGAAGGCTGGCGCGGCGTCAATCTGCACAATCGCGTCCACGTGTGGATCGGCGGCCACATGGCCACCGCGGCGTCTCCCAACGACCCGGTCTTCTGGATGCACCACGCCTTCATCGACATGCTCTGGGCCGAATGGCAGGCCCGGCACCCGCAGTCCACCTACCTCCCCGCCACGCCGACGCCGAACGTGGTCGACCTGCACGCCACCATGGCGCCGTGGAACAACGTGACCCCGGCCGACATGCTCGACCACCGCAGGTTCTACACCTTCGACACCGAGGCCGCCGGCGGCAAGCGGTAGCACGGTTCGCCCGAGGGTGTGGTCCGCGCGAACGGTCGTCCACGCGATCCCGGCTCCCTCGGCCGCACCCCCGCGCTCCGGGCCTGTCCGCAGGCGAGCCCTCGGCGGTCAGAAGGGCGGATCCGGTTCGATGGTGAACAGGGGCAGGGCGCCGGTGAGTTCCAGCAGGCGCAGGAACTGGAGCTGCGGCGCGACGAGGCGCAGGCTCTGGCCGTGCTCGGCGGCGAGGGCGCGTGCGTGCAGGAGGGCGTTGAGCCCGGAGGAGTCGCAGAAGGCCAGGTGCCGCAGGTCGACGGCCACCTGCTGGGGCCGGGGGGCGTCGGTCAGGGCGCTCAGGAGTGCCCGGCGGAAGTCCGCGGCCCGGCCGAGGTCCATCTCCCCGTACGGGCGGACCACGGTCGTGCCGTCGTGGGCCTCGACCTCGAGTCCTTCTCTGCCGTTCTGGTCATCGCCTTGCACGCGGGGTCCTCTCGCCAGTCCGCCCACCGTAGGCCCGGCGGCGGGCGTCCACCAGCACGACACCAGCCTCGGCCGCCCCCCACGCCTGGGCCCCGGCCGGGTGCCCGCCCCGGGGCGGGCGGCGTGGTGGCTGGTTCAGCGCATGCGCAGCAGTTCTGTCGAACGTCGAAGGCCGGCGCCCAGCGACTTCGGGCTGGTACGCCCCGTCGCGCCCTACAGTCGCCCCATGGCCAACGAGGACGAGAACCCGAGTCAGCCGGACATCACCGCGATGCTCAAAGACCAGACCAGTGCCTGCAAGGCAGCACGCGACGCCATCGCCGCCGGCGGCGAGGTGGTGCTCTACGACGGCCAGCCGCCACAGTGGATGGTCCTCGGCATTGCTGCAACAAGGCTGAAACGGTCCTTGAAGATCGGCCTGACGACCCTCGGCCTTGACGAGACCGTTGAGATCCTCCGCGCTCGGCACCGCGACGAGCAACTGCGTACCGGCAACATCGTCGCAGCAAACCGATCTTGGTTCTTCACCCTGTACTTCGACGCCTCTGGGACCGAACTCCTGGCATGCATCGGCGTCAAGAACGAGCGGCCCTCGCGGGAGGACGGTCAGAGGCTCCAGCTGTAGAGGCCGCCACCCGTATGCGCCGCAGACGCTGCGAGGCGGGCAACGCCCTGCAAGACCGCAAGGAGATCATCGTCGGTCATATCGTCGCCGTCCTCAGACCGGAGACGCGCGGTCCAGCGGCTGGCGAGCCCTTCGAGTTCGGCGGAACTCGCTTTGCCGAGCGCTCGGGTCAGCCGCTTCGGCAGAGCTAACACCTCGATGCCATCATTCAACGGGGCGGTGACCCACTCCGGCCACGGCCGCCACGCATAGAGCTGCTCAAGCGGCGGGGCCTCGGCCGAAGGCGCCTCGAAGAACATGTCCCACTCGGCGATGGCGCTGTCCGGCTCAATAAAACGGCAGGTCACAGACTCGAAGTCCTCGCCAGGTCCCCGCAGACGCGTCAAGGCGGCCGTCTCGTCGTCAGGGGCGAGGAAGAACACTATGTCTCGGGCCATTCGAGCATGATGGCAGACGGAGTGCTGCGTGGCCGGTCTCAGCCGTCTGGTCGGCGGACCCCCTCGGCTGCGTCCGCGGTCCTGACGGCCCCGGGGGGACCAGCCGGCCAACCGCGCCCCTTCGCGGGGGTGGCCGGGGCCGGTCGGTGCCGGCACGTGTTCGGGGACCTGCCGCGAGGGCTTCAGGGCAGTTGGGAGATGTTGGTGCCGGGTGGGAGCAGGAGCCCCTGGGGGGCTTCCAGCCGGCCGAAGCGCGGGGGGTGGGTGAACGTGCCGGGGTGGGAGAGATCGACCACGGCGCCGTTGAAGCGGGCGGGCGGGACCGTGTGGTGAAGGCTCCGGAGATGGTGCTCGCCGAAGTCCATGACGGTGCCCGCGAAGGTGGATCCGGCGAAGTCGATGAGCCCGTCGGAGAACTCCGCGTCCTCGAATCGGATCTCCCCCGCGGTGAAGACGGCATCCCGGAAGTTCACACGGGCGCCGGTGAAGCGGGCGCTGTCGAAGGTGACCCAGCCGCCGCTGAAGACGGCCCGGTCGAAGCGGATGGTGCCGCTGCGGAACTCGGCGAGGCGGAAGTAGACATGACTCCCCTCGGCGAATTCGGCCTCGTCGAAGACCACCTGGTCTCGATCGTGGCCAACGAAGAGCGCGTTGATGAAAATGATGTCGCCGCCGGTGAAGCGGGCACCGCGGAAGGAGGCCTCGTCGAGCACGGCGCCCGTGAAGTCCAGGTCGTAGCCCTGCCAGGATTCGGGTGAGTCGTCTCGTAAATGTGCTGCGACGAGCCGAAGGACGGTCTTGCGGACCTCACGTTCCCGTCGCCAGACGGCGAGGGCCGGCTCGTCGGCTGGAGGCTCCGGGGAATGAGGCATCCTCAGATAACCGCACAGCACGTCGATACAAGTCTGCCGCTCCTGGCGCCATTCGTCGGCGAGACGGGCCATGGCGTACGCGCCCGCCATCCGGGCCGCGGGCTGGTCTGCTCCGAGCTGGTCCGCCGCGGCCCCGAAGCGTTCGGTGAAGGCCCTGTTGTGCTCCCTCTGCTCACTCACCTCGTTGAGGTGCTGGCGCCGGTAGCCGACGACGAGAGCCACTACACCGCCGGTTCCGGCGACGATCGCCAGTGCGATCTTGAGGCCGTCGTACACGTCTCCGGGCTTGAGTGGTCCGGCCACACGCAGCGGGGGCCTACCGAGGAGCAGCCAGAGAGCTCCCGCCACGATGCCGCTGGTAAGGACGGACAGCAACAGCACGAGGCCGACGTGCAGGCTCAGCGGCCAGCGCATCACGTTACGAGGATCCGGACCTGAACGCTCGCCCCTGGCCGCCACACCGTCAGCCTAGAACCGGCACCGAGATCAGGGAATGACGTCGGAAGAATTGCCGCCGCGGGACCACAGTCCTTCCTGTCAGACCCGCGGCGGTGCCGGAAGTCCCGTCCGGCGGCCGTCTGATCACTTCATGCGGCTCCTGGCCGTGCGGAGCAGGTCGGCGGCAGAGGCGACGGTGACCTCGGATCCGTCGAGCCGGTTGCCGTAGCCCGCGATGCGCAGGCAGTGGCCGTGGTAGGGACCCCCGACGACCACACGTCCCTCGTCGTCGATCTGGTACGCGTCGGGGTCGATCTCCGGCGCGGGTTGCGATTTCGGCTCGGAGCATTGCGTGCCGGCGGTGTCCGACCTGAAGGAGACCGTCCAGAAGTCCTCGGAGGTATGCGGCGGCCGGTAGCGGCACTCGAACCCGTACCGTCCTTCGGAGCCCGTCGCCACGAGCGGAACCCCGACCGACTTCTCCACCACGGCCTTGGGCAGCATGTCGCAGGGCCGTTCCCAGGAGACGGGCGACGCTTCGTCGGCGCCGCCACCACACCCGGTGAGTGCCAGCAGTACGCCCATGGCCAAGGCCGTTATCCGACGCCCGGTCAAGGCGCCACATAGGTCGAACGGCTGCGCGGGCAAGCGGTGTTGCGGAGGTTCATCACCATGGTCCCCCTGCTCCTCGTCCATCTGCTCGCGCTGATTCTCTTCGGCGCCGGTTTCGCGGTCAAGATCGTGTGGTGGGTCGCGATCGCCGTACTGGTCATCCGGTTGCTCGGGTTCTTGTCCCCTCCGAAGGGGGGCAGCGGGCGCTGGTACCGCTGGGAGCGGCCGTTGTCAGTGGCCCTTCCTATGCTGGCGCCATGGAGATCACCAAGCAGACACTTGCGGAGGCCTGGCAGCGGAGGGCCGCCGGACACGCCCCGCTCCACGGGGTGGGGCTGCCGCCCGTGGCGGTCTCGGGCGACGAGCTGGAGGAGTTGTCCGAGCGCGCCATAGAGACCACGGAGGGTGAGGACGAAGGCCTGTGCCTGCTGCTGGACGCGGACGGCACCGTGCGCGGCCATCACGGTCCGTACCGCGAGGTCTTCGCCACCCGCGACCTCGATCAGGTGCTCTACCTGATCGCCGAGGCCGCGATACGCCGGCGCGGCGGCAGCCTCGAGGAGGTGGCCGACGCGCTCGGCCGGATCGATCCAGTGTGGGGCAGACGGTTCCGCAGTGGCGGTCTGGACGACACGGGGGCGGTTGAGGCGGCGTGCGGACGCGACCCGCTGGAGGGGCTCGCCTGGATAGCCAGGTCGTGGCGTGAGCAGGACCCGTACACGACGCTCGCGTTCTTCCGTGCGGAGCCCGGGCGAACCGTCGACGCCGAGCGGCTGGCCCTGCTGTACGGGGCCGATCCCGTGCAGGTCGCGGCTGGTACGCGCCTGAAGGACCTGCAGGCCGTGGACAACGGCCGGGCCCACTGGGACCGCCAGTGGGAGAGCTGCTGTTTCGGGCAGGCAGGCGAGTGGACGTTCCTCCTGCACCACGACACACCGCCGGGGGCCTTCGCCGACAAGGAGGCGTACGCGGCGCTCGGGATCAAGGAGAGCGTGTGGCTGACCGCCACCTCCGTGAAGGCCATCTACACCTTCACGTACATGAGGGACGGCCGCCTCGTCGACGACGACTGGGGGGTGCTGGAGCTGCTGTGGTACGAGCGCGGGCGTGCCCCCTATCTGCGCGGCGGCGAGCTGGACTTCCTCAACCGTGCCGTGCGCCGTGCCGAGCTGGACCACCCCGAACTGACGAACACGTACGAGCTGTATTTCCACGCCTTGGAGGAATCCCTCGGTCTGCGCCTGCCGCGCCGGGACTTCGCGGAAGGGGAGGTGCGCGCCGCGTACTGGGGCGGGCAATAGGGGTGGTGCGGCTGCTCGTGCCGCATCCCGCGGGGCGCCCGGTGTGACCGGCCGTGGGGCCTACGTCGTGGCGGGTTCGAGGGAGTCGACGTCTTCCATGAAGGCGAGCAGCCGGGCGTTGACCACCTCGGGGTGGTCGATCTGCAGTCCGTGGCCCGTCGCGGCGATGATTTCGGCGCGGGCCCCGGGGACGAGGCGCGGTACGCGTTCCAGCTGCCGCTTCGGGTGTACGAGCAGGCTGTGCTTGCCCATGACGACGTAGAGCGGGGTCCGGATGGACCGCAGCGCGTCCTCGGCCAGGGGCAGGGGTGCGGGGCGGCGGATCCGGTACGCACGGGCGCCGAGCTGGATCCACTTCCGCATCTCCGGGACGGCGAGGACCGGTTGGTCCAGCCAGGCGGCGAGCCGCGGGCGCAGCGCCTTGGGGGCGAAGGTGGCGAACAGGCTGACGAAGACCCAGCCGAAGAAGCGCAGCCCCACCTTCTCGAGGCCGCCGGGGTCGAGGGCGGTGACCGAGGCGAGGCGCCCGGGGCGCCGGTGGGCCTGGTTGAGCACGAGCCAGCCGCCGTAGGAGGAGCCGACGAGGTGGACCCGGTCGAGGCCGAGTGCGTCGAGGGCCTCGTCCATCCACTGGGCGGCCCGTTCGGGCTGCCACATGGGTTCGCGGTGAACGCTGCGGCCCGCGTCCCCGGGGGTGTCGAGGGCGTAGACGGGGCGGTCGAGGCTGAGCCCCCGGGTGTTCGGGTACCACATGGCGGAGGAGTAGCCCGCGCCGTGGATCAGGACGATCGGCGTACGGGATTCGGCTGCCGGGTCCTCGGGGCCGTACCGGTAGACGTGGGTGGTGCCGAAGCTGGTCTCGACGTCCGTCTCGGAGCGCATGGGCGCTCCCATCGCGTAGAGCACGTCGGCGGCGGCGAAGTACCGGTCGCGGAGCGCGTCGTTGACGTAGCGGCCGACGTCGCGTCGCGCGCGGGTGGCGTTCTCGGGCACGGGGCACCTCCGGAGATCAACTTTTGATGGTACGACCGTACCATGAATTTGGTACGGCGGTACCATGAAAGGGCCCGGGAGCTCGGTACGCGAACCCCCAGCAACGAACGGAGACACCGGCACATGCCGAAGCGCGTGGATCACGAGGAACGGCGTGCACAGATCGCCGAGGCCCTCATCCGGGTCGCGGGGCGTCAGGGCCTGCACGCCGTCGGGATGCGTGACGTGGCCGCGGAGGCCGGCGTGTCGCTCCGCCTCGTGCAGTACTACTTCGAAACGAAGGAAAGACTCCTCTTCCACGGGCTCCAGCGCCTGACCGACCGCTTCACCGCGCGGGTGGGAGCCCGCCTGGCGGCCACCGGTCCGGAACCGAGCCCCCGCGCGACCATCGAGGCGCTGCTGCTGGCCTCCCTCCCGACCGACGAGGAGAGCCGTACCTTCCACCTCCTCTACAGCTCCTACGCGATCCTGTCCGTGACCGACGAGGCGCTGGCCGCCCAGCCGTTCATCGACAACCCCGACGCCGCGGAGAACGCTGTGACCGGTCTCCTCGAACAGGCCCGGGAGGCGGGCCTCGCCGATGCGGGCATCGATGCACGCGTGGAGGCGATCAGCCTGCTCGCCATGACGGCGACCATGGGCACCAGCATCCTCGTGGGCCAGCGGGATCCCGAGTCGGCCATCGCGGTACTCCGCCACCACCTGGACCGGATCTTCACGACCACCGGAACGTCGGCAACCCCCCGGACGGGCCGGCTCTGACGCTCTCCCGCGTACGAAACGCCCGGCCGCCGAGGGCGCCCTGACATGGCCGGAACCCCTGCGCTGACGTTTGTCACTTACCTCTGCCCCGGACCTGCCCGAGTCTGGGGGAGTTGACCGGACGAGGAGCAGGGGGTGCTGCCGTGAGTGCGGCGGGCTGTGCGGTGGGGACGGTGACGGCCAGGCCCACGAGGATGGGCATCGTGCGCGTGTGGGCCGGGTCGCTGGTGGCGGTGCTGATGCGGCGTCCGCCGGTGTCCGGACTGCGGCACTCGGCAGGGCTGCGGCAGCTGGTGCTGCCGCTGGTCGCCATGGAGATCGTGGTGGCCTTCCTGGTGTCCTCGATGCTGCCGCCCGCGGCGCGGCCGGTGCACGCGGCGACGGAGGCGCTGCTGGTGCTGGCCGGCCTGGCCCTGGTGGCCGCGGTGCTCCGGCATCCGCACGGGGTGGATGCGGAGCGGTTGGTCCTGCGGACCGGTTTCCTCGGGGACGTGACGTTGCCCCGCTCGGCGGTCCGGTCCGTTTCGCCGGTGGTCCGCACCGTCCCGGGCAGGGGCCCGCGACCTGTGCCGGGCGAGCCGGGAGTGGTGGCCTGTTCGGTGGACGGCTCGCTGAACCTGGCCGTGCACCTGGACCCGCCGGTCCGCCTGGACCTCGGTGCGGCCGGACCGGTGGACGCGACAACGGTGTACGCGTCGGTCGACTCCCTGCCCGCGCTTTCGGCAGCCCTCCGGACGACCCCGCCCGCGTAGGCCGGCTCCCGTTGCGCCACCGGTTGCCGGGGCGGGGTGTCCGGGCCGGTCCCCCGGCCTGGCCGCGCAGGTGGCCGCCGGCCGCTCAGGCGTCCGCCTCGGTCCCCTTCTGCGGGAGCAGAGCAGGCATGCCCTCCACCAGCACCACGACGCCGACCACCTCGCCGGCCGCGCAACGGCCCACCCACACCGGATAGGTGCCGTCCGCGGTCGTCGCGAAGGCCACCAGCTCGGCGCCGGAGGCCCGGTCCCGGGTGCGCAGCATGTACATGGAGTCGCTGATGGTCTCGGCCGCGTCAGGGTCCCCCTGGATCAGCCCCTTCTCGTAGAGCGCGAGGAGAGACCCCCAGGCGCCGGCGTCGGCGAAGCAGCCGGTGGCACCGTCGGTGTCGAAGCCGGAGATCTGGTCGTCGATGAACAGGCGCAGGTCGTCGCCCGGTCTGAGGGCCATCTCCCAGGACGCGGCGGGGGTTTCACTGACGCGGAGGCGGACGGCCGTGGTGTCCGTCCGCGTGACCTGCGCCCCCTCCCACTCGCAGTGGTAACGGTGGCGGACCTGCGCCTCCTCGAGCACGTACTCCCCTGGCGGGACGGGCAGCGTGATGTGCGGCCCGTCGCCGTGGTCGATGTCCGGCCCGGAGACGGCCAGCAGCCCGCTCGGCACGCGCAGGGTGCCGACCCGGCGCGGCTCCACGACGGTCATCTCGGGGTGGTACCCGTCGGTCACGCGCACCCCGGGCCGGAACAGCTCGTTGATCGGCCCGGGCTGCGCGGGGCGCGGCGGCCGCCAACAGGTGGCAGGGGCCTCGCCGTGGCCGTCACTGTCACTCTCACTGTCACCGGGATCGGCTCCCCCGGCCGTCCGGAAGGCCGGCGGCTCCGTGAGCCCCTGGGCCTGCGCCGAGAGCAACGGCCACTCCCCGAACGCGGGCCGGTCCATCCAGCGCTCGTCGTCGCTCAGGCTGGGGGTGGTGACGTAGGAGCCTCCGAGCGCGCCCCGGCGCTCCTCCTTCCGCCGGCCCCTCCCGTCCGGGAGGAGGTCCACGGTGATCTTCGGGCACTCCTTGTCGGACTCGGCCATGTCAGGGCCGGTGTGGTACCAACCGACGGAGTACCGGCGCAGCAGCCGCGCCGGGTCGTCCAACAGCCGCATGTCCAGGTCGTGCGTGCGGCGGCCCTGGGCGTCGTAGACCCGGAGGCCGACGTAGTGGTCCTGCCAGGAGACGAGCCGGACTTCCAGCGGAGCCTGCCGGCCCTCCGTCCGGTACACCACGACGTACGGAAGCCCGGCGGCATCCCGCTCCTGTGCCTCACCGGGAGATATGGGCCGCCAGGGCGCACGGGCCTCCAGGTCCCACGCCTGCGCGTACCCCACCTCGACGACCATTGCGGCTCCCCGTTCCGTGCCCGGCTCCTCCGCCGTGCGTTGAACTGCAAGGTAGCCGCCGCCTGTGACAACGGCCCCACGGGGCCGTGCGGATGCGTGCCGGCGGATGGGCGCGCCGCCACCGGGCAGGTGATCTACCGACAGGGACGGCGAACGGGAGGGATGGTCATGGCCGGAGCGTTGGCGGCAGGCGGATGGGGGCTTTTCGCAGGAGCAGCGCTCCTGGTGGGAGCCGCGTCGGGATCGTTCCTTTCCGTTCCGCCGCGGTGGGTGGCCCTGATCATGGCGTTCGGCAGCGGAGTGCTCATCTCCGCGGTCTCCTTCGACCTGATGGCCGAGGCCCACGAGCTGGGCGGTACGGTCCCGACGGCGGCCGGGGCGGTGGCCGGTGCGGCTCTGTACTCCGCCGCGAACGTGCTGCTGTCCCGGTACGGTGCCCGCCATCGCAAGCGTTCCGGCTCCCAGCAGCCTTCCGAGCGGGAACAGCCCGGCTCGGGCAACGCGATCGCCGTGGGCGCGCTCCTGGACGGCGTCCCGGAATCGGTCGTCATCGGCACCAGCCTCCTCGGTGGCGGGCACGTGGGCACGGCCACGGTGGCCGCCGTCTTCATCAGCAACCTCCCCGAGGGACTGGCCAGCGCAGCGGGCATGCAGCGGGCCGGCCGCAGCCGGACCTACGTCTTCACGCTGTGGTCCGCGATCGCGGTGATCAGCGCACTCGCGGCCCTGGCCGGATACACGCTCCTCGGGGACGCTTCCGGCACGACGATGGCCGCGATCACCGCGCTGGCGGCGGGAGCGATCCTCGCCATGATCGCCGACACGATGATCCCCGAAGCCTTCGAGCAGGCCCACCTCCTCACGGGCTTCACCACGGTGCTCGGCTTCCTGACCGCATTCATGCTGTCCCACGGCTGACCGGGCGCGGCGGCCCCCGCGTGGCGGCCTCGGCCCCGACCCACCCACGAGTCGGCCGGTTCCCCCCTGCGTGCCGGCTCCGCTGCCTCCCGAGCGGGGCCACCAGGTGAAGCGCGGCAGGGCCAGGGCAACGACGGAACACGCGGCCGACGCGATCACGGACCGGCTGCTGCAAGCCGGGCGCCTGCTCGGGAAGGCACCCCGGACGCCGGACGACCGGGCCGTGTTCCGCACCGATCAGGGCGTCAACGACGCCCCGTACCGCGAACGCTGGGCGCACGACAAGGTGGTGCGCTCCACCCACGAGGTCAACTGCTCCTGCTCCTGCTCCTGCTCCTGGCAGGTGTACGTCAAGGACGCCCTGATCACCTGGGAGACGCAGGCCACCGACTACCCCTAGACCGGCCCCGACCGGCCGGAGTACGAGCCGCGCGGCTGTCCGCGCGGGGCCTCCTTCTCCTGGTACACCTACTCGCCCACCCGCGTCCGCTACCCGCACGCCCGCGGGGTGCTCGTGGAGATGTACCGCGAGGCGAAGCAGCGCCTGGTCGGGGACCCCGTCGCCGCCTGGGCGGAGATCACTACCGCCCTGGAGATCGCGGCCGCCGCCCACGTCCACACCCTGCGCGCCCACGGGCCCGACCGGATCGCCGGCTTCTCTCCCATCCCCGCGATGTCGATGGCCTCCCACGCCGTCGGAGCCCGATTCCACGCCCTGCTCGGCGCGCCGATGCTCACCTTCTACGACTGGTGCGCGGACCTGCCCATCGCCTCTCCGCAGGTCTTCGGCGACCAGACCGACGTGCGCCGCGTCAACCTCGGCGAGGAGCAGGACCCCGCCATCGCCCGGTCGGTCGGCATGGACGGCGACGGCATCGAGGCCATGTACCGGCTGCCGGCCATCGCCAAGTACGAGGACCGCTACGTCATCCCCACCGGCTACACCGCCGGGCACTCCGACCATGCCGACCCCGGGGCCGGCTGCAGCCTCGACGGGGAGGGCGGGCCCGGCATGTACACCGCGGACACCTTCCACGCCCCGCTCGCCGGGCCCGGATCGGCGGCGACTGGGCCTGCCGGGCCGCTGCACGGCCGGGTCAACCTGCTCAACTGGAACGGCCAGGGCACCCCGTCGGGCCTCTTCCCCCGCCCGGAGGGGTCACGAGCCGCACCGCCGCCCTCCACCAGGCCGCCTCACTGCTGCTGACCCACCCCGACGAGGACTGGCACGGGCGCCTCGACCTCGTCCGCGGCGCCCTCGCCGGCCTGCCCGGGGAAGAGCCCGGGCTCCTGCTCCGCTTCTGCGCGGCCGTCGCCGGCGTACCGCAGCTCGAGCCGTCCGCACGCTACGTCGACACCTTCGACCGAAGCCGCCGCCGCACCCTGCACCTCACGTACTACACCGACGGCGACACCCGCCGCCGCGGCGAGGCCCTCGTACGGTGGCGGCGGCTCTACCGCGAGCACGGCTGCCCCCCCGCCGACGAACTGCTCGACTTCCTGCCCCTGGCCCTCGAGTTCGCCGCCCGCAGCCCCGGGCCGGGGCGCACCGCCCTCCAGGAGCACCGGGCGGCCCTTGAACTGCTGCTCATGGCCCTGACCGAGCACGGGAGCCCGTACGCCGACGTCCTCGAGGCCGTCTGTCTGACGCTGCCGGGCCCCTCCCCGGCCGACCGCGCGGCGGCCCTGCACCTGGCGCGCAGCGGCCCACCCACCGAGACCGGGGGACTGCTGCCCTTCCCCACCCTGCGCCCGCAGGCCGCTGAGGAGTACCGACGGTGAACCATCTGCACATCGCCCTGTGGGGCGTGCTGCCCTACATCGTCGCCGTCGTACTCGTCGCCGGCACGGCCTGGCGCTACCACGACGACCGCTTCGGCTTCACCCGTGCTGCGCACCGCGTGAACAAGGCGGGGCCGGCGGAGTAGCGGCCGGGCTCGCCGCGGGGCCCGGTCCGCGAGGGCCGGCGGGGACGCGGAAGGGTGCGCGTGCCACGCGTCGGGAGCGGCGGCACGCGGTGCTCGGCCGCGGGCAGTTCGCCATCAAATGCGGGTGACGGAGGTCGCAGCGGTCCTGCATCATGAGCACGCATTGACGCGCTCACATGTTCGAGTAAGGAACCTTGGTGCAGGCAGCTGTTTCGGTTACTCACACCCCACGTCCGCCGATGGACAGCAACCTCGTGCAGACCTGTCTGGACCTGCTGCACCAGGCACGGCAACTCCCCGTCGACGATGCGCAGCGCCGTCTGCTGGAAAGGGCCGCCGAGGCGTTCGTCCGCGACGGACGGCATCGCCGCCGCGCTCAAGGGCGGGCGAAGCGGGCAGCAGCCGACGCGCAGCTGCTCGCCACCACGGCGACCGGCGCTCCCGAGCGCACCATGGACGCCGCGCTGCCCACCAGCGCCCCTGCCGGGCACGGCCTGAGCGTTCGGGACTACATCGGGCTTCAGCCCGGCCCGGGTTCCAAGCGCCCGTCGCCGGACAGCGTCCCGGGCAGCGGCGAGCCGCTCGCGCTGCTCAACCGCCCGCAGCGCTGCTACGTGTGCAAGAACCACTACCGGCAGGTGCACCACTTCTACCACCGGCTGTGTCCCGAGTGTGCGGAGGACAACTTCAACCGCCGCACGGCTGGCACCGACCTGACCGGCCGGCGTGCGCTGCTGACCGGCGGACGCGTGAAGATCGGCTACCAGGCCGCTCTGATGCTCCTGCGCGACGGGGCCGAGCTCACCGTGACCACCCGCTTCCCCCGCGATGCCGTACGCCGCTTCGCCGCCGCGCCCGGCGCCGCCGACTGGTGGCACCGGCTGCGGATCGCCGCCCTGGACCTGCGCGATCCACGGCAAGTCCTCGCCTTCACCGACCATCTGCTCTCCGAGGGCCTGCCCCTGGACATCCTGATCAACAACGCGGCCCAGACCTTGCGCCGCTCTCCTCGGGCCTACAGCGCACTGGTCGCCGCCGAGGTCCCCGCGAAGGACTCGCTCCCCACGGCTCGGATCTGGACTGCTCCCGGATTCCTCTCCTCCAACGCCCGTACCGCGCCCCTCCCGTGGACGACAGAACTCACCCCCCAGTCCGAACCGCGTCATGCCCTGGCCGGCACCACGCCCTCGGCCGCCCGGCCGGCGGCCGCGGCGCTGCGACAGGAAGCCGTCGACGAGGCGGGCCTGCTGACCGAGACGGCCGACACCAACTCCTGGACGCTGCGGCTGGGACAGGTCGACCCGGTCGAGCTGCTGGAGGTCCAGCTGGTCAACGCCGTAGCACCGTTCCTGCTCGCCGACCGCCTGCTGCCCCTGCTGGACGCGTCCCCGCACCCCCACCGCTACCTGATCAACGTCTCGGCCGTCGAAGGGCAGTTCACCGTCCGGAACAAGACCAGCGACCACCCCCACACCAACATGGCCAAGGCAGCCCTGAACATGCTCACCCGCACCAGCGCTGCCGACCTGGCCTCCCGCGGCATCCACACCTGCAGCGTCGACACCGGCTGGGTCACCGACGAAAAGCCCCTTCCCGCGAGGGAGCGGCACGCCGCCACCGGATGGCGTCCTCCCCTGGACATCGTCGACGGCGCAGCCCGCATCTACCACCCCATCGTGCAAGGACAGGCGGGCACGCCCATCCACGGCGTCCTCCTCAAGGACTACCGGCACGTCGCATGGTGATCTCAGACCCGGTCAGGCCGTCAGGAGGATCGCCACCGCGCCGAAGAGGTCGACGACGCCGCACCACTCCGACCAGGCTCGCGGGACGACCCTGCCCACGCGGTGGTGGGCGAAGTCCCAGGCCGCGTGGAGCAACCAGCCGCCCGCGACCACGTACAGGCCGGCCGTCCGGTCCACCGTGAACGACACCAGCGCGAGCGCGGCGAAGGCCGCAAGTGCGGCCGCCTGCACGGGGAGCACTCCCGGTCGGCGGAGCTCCCCGCGCAGCGCGCCGAAGGCCAGGTAGCACACGGGCATGACGACGAGGAGGCTCGCCGGGAACTTCAGGGACGGGGCGCCGTCGACGAAGGTGACGGCCACCAGCGCCAGGCCCAGCCAGGTGGGCCAGCGGAGTACGAGCGCTCGCAGAACGCGTGAGGGGCGGCCCGGCGCGGTGGCGCTGCCGGCGGTCACCGGGGTCGTCTCGGCACGGCTGCCGCAGGTACGGTCGGTTGTCATGCTGGCTCCAGGGCGGGACGGCGGGAACGTGGTGCGTCACGTGCACTGTCCCGCCGGACCGGTGGCCCACGCTCGTCCCGGCCGCAGCCATGTCCCGAACCTTGGGGTACCGGTCCTTCCGGCATAAGGTCTCCGGTATGACGGTTCGGCGGATGGTGGTGGTCGGTTACGACACGGCCGAGTTGCTCGACATCGCCTGCGTGACCACCACCCTCGCCATGGCGAACCGGCTCGGCTCCCCCGCCCGCCCGTACGACGTGGTCCTGGCGGCACCGGGAGGCGCGCCGATCGTGTGCGGCTCCGGACTCACTCTCCACGCCCAGGAGTCACTGGAGCGACTCGTCGGCCCGCTCGACACCTTGATCGTCTCGGGTGGCGTGCGGTTCGAGAAGGCTGCCGCCGACGCCCGGCTCGTGGGACACGTCCGCCGGCTCGCCACAGAGAGCCGGCGGGTGGCCTCCGTGTGCACGGGAGCGGCGGTCCTCGCCGCGACCGGGCTCCTGGACGGCCGTCGCGCCACGACCCACTGGCGGTTCGCGGCCCGGCTCGCCGCGAGCCACCCGGAGATCACCGTGGACGCGAACCCGATCTACATCCGCGACGGTGACGTCTGCACCTCGGCGGGCATCACCGCCGCGCTCGACCTCACCCTCGCGCTCATCGAGGAGGACCACGGCGCCGAGCTGGCCCGCCAGGTCGCGCGCGATCTGGTGACCTACCTGCAACGCCCGGGCAACCAGGCGCAGGTGAGCCTCTTCACCGCCGTTCCCCCACCCCGTGACGACCTGGTACGGCGGCTCGTCGACCACATCAGCGGCCACCCGGACGGCGACCTCAGCACCTCGGCGCTGGCCGCTCTCGCGGGGGTGACCCCGCGCCACCTCACCCGTTTGTTCCTGGAACACCTCGGTGAGGCGCCCGGCCGGTTCGTACGCCGGGCCCGCGCCGAGGCCGCCGCGCAGCTCCTGGCGACGACCGCGCTGCCGATGGCGAGCGTGGCCGCCAGGTGCGGCTTCGGCTCCGCCGAGACCCTCCGACAGGCCTTCACCAGCCGTTACGGCATCCCCCCGTCGCGGTACCGGGAAGCCCACACCACGCGCCGGCCGTCGCACTGAAACCGGCCGTGACACAGCGGGCTTGAGGGGCGGGAACCTCAGCACGCCCCGTCGTACGCGGCTGCGCCCCGTTGCCCATGCGGCAACGGGGCGCAGCCGAGACCGGCGGCGAGGGGCGCGGGTCAGACGGCGCCCCGCCAGGAGCCGGTTTCGCGGCCGCGGTCCTCGATGTACTCCTTGAACCGCTTCAGGTCTCCGGTGATCTGCCGCTTGACGAAACCGAGCTTGTCGCCGACGTTCTCGGCGAAGCCGTCCGGGTCGTAGTCGAGCTGCAGCATCACCTTGGTCCGGACATCGTCGAGGCGGTGGAAGGTGACCACCCCGGCCTGCTTGACCTCCCCGCCCAGGGTCGTCCACGCGACCCGCTCGTCGGGGATCTGCTCGGTGATCTCCGCCTCGAACTCCCGGGTGACACCGCCGACCTTCGCCACCCAGTGCGTCATGGTGTCCGTGCGCTGGTCGATGCGCTCCACACCGTCCATGAAGTTCGGGAAGGTCTCGAACTGGGTCCACTGGTTGTAGGCGGTGCGCACGGGGACGTCGACCTCGACGGACTCTTCGACCTTCGACATGTCACAACTTCCCTTCTGTTCGAGGAGGCCGGCTCGCGCGGTGCCCGGGCCGGCCCAGGGGCTTCGACCCCTGTCCGCGCCCATGCCCGGGTGCATCGACTCCATGCGGGCGGTGACGTCAGCCGCCCACGTGGATGCCGGGGCGGCGGTCGGGGTCGGGTTCGTGGCTGCGGATGATCTCGCGGGTGACGGGCGCGGTGTCGCCGCGGCCGAGGAGGAAGTAGCGGAACATGTGCAGCAGGGGGCTTCCTTCGGCCCAGGCGAAGTAGCAGTGCGGTTTGACACCGGTGGTGTCGCGCAGTGCGAGGAGGATGGCCGCGATGGCGTTCGGGGCGGCCGGCGCCTCGGCGCGCAGGATGCGGTAGGGGCCGACCTGAACGCCCTGGACGGTGAGGGTGTCGCTGAAGTCGGACGGGTCGACCACGTCGATCTCGAGGAACAGTACGTCGGCGCGGCCGGGAACGGGGTTGGTGCCGCGCTGTTCGTGCTCCTTGGCCGAGTACTCGGCTTCGTCGCCGGCCTGACGGCGGTTGGCGATGATGTTGATGGCCTGGTCGTAGGCGAGGGTGTCGGTGAGGAAGCGGCGTGCATCGGCGTCGAAAACGATGCGGTCGGCTCGCAGTTCTGTGGTGCGGGAGACGCGCGAGATGAGGGAGACGACGATGATGCCCAGGATGAACAGGCCGGAGATGGCGATGCCGTCGGGTTTGTCGACGATGTTGGCGACCAGGGCGTAGAAGAGGATCCCGGTGAGCAGCGCGAAGCCGACGGCCGTCGCGCGCTTGCGGCGGCGTACGACCGAGACGGTGACGGCGAAGGCACCCGAGACCATCATGGCCAGGATGCCGGTGGCGTAGGCGCCGGCCTGCTTGTCCACGTCCGCGTCGAAGGCGAGGGTGATGATGACGCACAGGGCGGTGTAGACGATCACCACGGGGCGTACCGCGCGTCCCCATTCGGGGGCCATGCCGTAGCCGGGAAGGTAGCGCGGGACGATGTTGACCAGCCCCGCCATCGCCGAGGCGCCGGCGAACCACAGGATCAGGATGGTGCTGATGTCGTAGACGGTGCCGAACGCCTCCCCGACGTGCTCGTGCGCGAGCCAGGCCAGCGCTCGGCCGTTGGCCGCGCCTCCCGGTTCGAACTGCTCGTGGGGGATGAGGAGGGTCGTCACGAAGCTCGCGGCCAGCAGGTAGACGCTCATGATGAGCGCGGCGGTGGTCAGCAGCTTGCGGGTGTTGCGGATCCGCGAGCGCAGCCGCTGCTCTTCGTCGTCGCCGTCGGCGGCCACGAGCGGCATCATGCTGACGCCGGTCTCGAATCCCGAGAGGCCGAGGACCAGCAGCGGAAACGCCAGCAGCGCCGGCCCCGCCAGATGGCCGAAGCCGCCTCCCCCTTCGGTGAGGGCGTCCATCCAGGCGGACCACACGGAGGGCGTGCTGAGCACTTCCGCGAGGCCGACGCCGATGACCACGGCGTTCAGCGCGAGGAAGACGGCCACGAGGGGGATGGCCACCTTGACCGCCTCGCTGAACCCCAGGAGGAACACCCCGCCGAGCACGAGCAGCAGGACGACGGTGAGGGCCACTTCGTGGCCGTGCAGGGCCTGGGGGAAGAACGGGTTCTCCACCACGTGCACGGAGGCGTCCGCGGTGGACAGGGTGATGGTGATGATCCACGAGGTGGCGACGAACCCCAGCAGGACCAGTACGAACAGCTTGCCGCGCCAGAAGGGCAGCAGGTCCTCCAGCATCGCCACCGACCCGGCGCCGTGCGGACTCTCCTTGGCCACGCGCCGGTACATCGGCAGCATGCCCAGGAGCGTCAACGCGACGATCAGCAGCGTCGCGAGGGGCGAGACCGCCCCTGCCGCGAGCGCGGCGATGGCCGGTACGTAGGCCAGGCTGGAGAAGTAGTCCACGCCGGTCAGGCACATCACCTTCCACCAGGCGTGCGGCTCCGCGTGCGCCTCACCGGCCGCCGGCCCGACCGGCTGCACCTGATGGCGCAGCATCCACCGCGCCAGGCCACCGGTCGGCTGGGTACGGAGGGCCGGGGTGTCCACCACCTCCGGCACAACCGGTCCGTTCACGTCGTCGTTCATGTCCCCCATCACTTCCACTCGCTGCGCAGCGCTCTCGCACACCGTCCGCGCCCACCACAGGACGCGATCACTGAGTATGCGGCTTCCCGCCACCGCCACCGTCTATCACCAGCAGAAACACACCGCAGCATCGGCGCCGCGCCCGCGTTCGCGCCGGGGGCGGCGCCCCGACGGGGGCCCGGGCCCCTGACCTGCGCCGGGTGCCTCACCGCCGGGCAGCGCTCCTATGCTGGTGAACGTGGGCAGTGAGCCACGGACGACGGCGGCGCAGCCGGCCCTCCGCACCGTCCGGCAGGCGCGGAACGCGATCGCCCGGGAGGCGTGGGGGGAGGCGTACGCCCTGCTCGGCGGCGTGGCGCCGGACCGGCTGGCCCCCGACGACCTGGCCGCGCTGGCCGACGCGGCCTGGTGGACCGGCCGGGTCGAGGAGTCGATGGCCGCGCGGGCCGCCGCGTACGCCGGCTACGCGGCCGCGGGAGCCGCCCGGCGGGCCGGGTACTGCGCCTGGATGATCTTCTACGAGTGCCGGCTCGCCGGACGGACCGGGGCGGCGGCCGGCTGGCTGCGCCGGGCCCGTCAACAGCTCCGCGGCGAACCCGAATGCGTCGAGCAGTGCTTCCTGGCCTGGGTCGAGGCGCGGGAGGCCCAGGAGCGCGGTGCCTTCGAGGAGGCGACGGCCTCCGCCCACCGGATGGCCGCCGTGGCCCGCAGGTGCGGCAGCCCCGACCTGTACGCGTTGGGCCTCGAGGCGCAGGCCGCGGTCCTCCTCGCGCGGGGGCGGGTCGCCGACGGGCTCGGGGTGCTCGACGAGGCCATGTGCGCCGCCGCGGCCGGGGAACTCAGCTCCTTCTTCACCGGCTGGGTCTACTGCCTGGGCCTGCAGCAGTGCATGGCGTGCGCGGACTTCGGGCGGGCCGCCGAATGGACCGAGGCCGCCATGGCCTGGTGCGCCTCCATGCCCCACGAGAACAACTTCCGGGGCCTGTGCCGCGTCCACCGGGTGGAGGTGCTGGAGCTGCGCGGCGCCTGGCCGCAGGCCCTGACCGAGGCCGAGCGGACCTGTGCGGAGCTGCTGCCGAACGAACCGCGGATCGCCGCCGAGGCCTGCTACCTCACCGGCGAGATCCAGCGGCGGCGCGGCGCGTACCCGGAGGCGGAGGCGGCCTACGCCCGGGCACACGAGCTCGGCCGCGATCCGCAGCCGGGGCTTGCCCTGCTCCGGCTGGCGCAGGGCAAGGCCGAGGCCGCGGCCTGCGCCCTGTGGCTGCCCACCAGGGCGGCGCGCGCACCGCGCGAGGCCGCCGATGCCGCCGATGCCGTAGATGCCGTCGAGGCGGGCCGTACGGCCGAGGGCGGCGACCCGGGGCGGCCTCTCGAACGGTGCCGGCTGCTCGCCGCCCGCACCGAGGCGGCCCTCGCCCTCAACCGGGTCGACGCGGCCCGAGAGGCGGCCCAGGAGCTGGCCCGCCTCGCCGACTCCTGGCAGCGGCGGTGCGCCTCCGCCGCCACCCCCGTGCACGCCGGCGCCGCTGCGGCGGGCGGCGCGGTGGCCTTCGCCGAGGGTGACCTGGCCACCGCCCTGCCGCTGCTGCACCGGGCACTGGCGCTCTGGCTGGAGCTGGTGGTTCCGTACGAGGCCGCGCAGGTGAGGATGACCCTCGCGGCCGCCGACCGGGCGGCGGGCGACCTGGACGGGGCCCGCATGGAGCTGCGGGCCGCGCAGGCGGTCTTCGAGGGGCTCGGCGCCGTGCCGGACGCGCGGCGGGCGGCAGCCCTCCTCGCCGGGACGGCAGAGTTCCGCGCCGGGGAGCTGACCGCACGGGAGACCGAGGTGCTGCGGCTGGTGGCACGGGGCGGAACGAACCGGTCCATCGCCGCCCAGCTGACGATCAGCGAGCACACCGTGGCCCGCCACCTGAACAACATCTTCGCCAAGCTCGACGTCTCGTCCAGGGCGGCGGCCACCGCCTACGCGTACACGCACGGCCTGGTCTGAGCGCCCGCCGGTCCCGCATGGGCTGTTCCGCCCACGGCCCGCTCACCCGAAATGGGTGGTTCCGGCGATGCGCGGCCGCCCGCCCGGCGCCTACAACGGAAAGCGGACCAGGAGACAACAGAAGGCACACGAACGAAGGCAGGTGGCGGCCATGACCACCAGCACCAGCACCAACCCCGGAACCAACCCCGGAACCGCCATGGTCGCCCCGCCGGTGGAGCACCTGCGCGAGAGCGTCCGCGGCGCCGTCACGACACCCGCGGACCCCGGCTACGAACAGGCCCGCAAGGTCTACAACGCCGTGCACGACAAGCACCCCGCGGTCGTCGTCAGCGCAGCCGACGCGGGCGACGTGATCGAAACCGTCGGCTTCGCCCGCGAGCACGGCCTGACGCTCGCCGTGCGCGGCGGCAGCCACAGCGTGGCCGGCCACGGCACCTGCGACGGCGGCGTGGTCCTGGACCTCGGGCGGATGCGCGGCATCCGGGTCGACCCGCAGACCCGCACCGCCCGTGCCCAGGGCGGATGCACCTGGGGCGACTTCAACCACGCCACCCACGCCTTCGGACTGGCCACCACCGGCGGGGTGGTCTCCACCACGGGGATCGGCGGCCTCACCACCGGCGGCGGCATGGGTTACCTCGCCCGGCGCTGCGGCCTGGCCTGCGACAACCTGATCTCCGCCGACGTCGTCACGGCCGACGGCAGCTTCCACGTCTGCACCGAGGACCGCGAAGCGGACCTGCTGTGGGGGCTGCGCGGCGGAGGCGGAAACTTCGGAGTGGTCACGTCCTTCGAGTACCGGCTGCACCCGGTGGCCGACATCCTCGGCGGCCCGACCTTCTACCCCCTCGACGGCGACGTCATCCGCCGCTACCGGCGGCTGATCGAGGACTCGGCGGACGAGCTCGGCGCCCTGCTGGTGGTGGGGCTCGGCCCACCGGTCCCGTTCCTGCCCGAGCGCTGGCACGGGCGGCCGCTGTGCGGCGTGATCGTGTGCTGGACCGGCCCCGAGGACCAGGACGACCGGGTGCGGGCCATGCTCGCGGAACTCGGCCCGGTGCTGGGGCAGTACGTCGGCCGGATCCCGTACCCCGTGATCAACACGCTCTTCGACGAGCTGGTGCCGCCGGGCCTGTTCCACTACTGGAAGGCGACGCTCAGCGAGGACCTGCCCGACGGCGCGATCGACGTGCACGTCGAGTTCGGGGCCACCACCCCGTCCATCCAGAGCGTCACCACCGTCTTCCCGATCGACGGCGCGTGCGGACGGGTGGGACCGGCGGACACGGCGTTCTCCTACCGCGGCGCCCGGTTCTCGACCGCGCTCAGTCCCACCATGACGACCCGGGAGGGCATCGACGCACAGAGGCAGTGGGTCCGCGACTACCACGCGGCGCTGGAGCCGTACTCCGCCGAGGGCGGCTACGTGAACTTCATGGACGGCGACGACCAGGGCAAGGTCCGCGCCAACTACCTGGACAACTACGTACGTCTGCGCGAGCTGAAGCGCCGCTACGACCCGGACAACCTGTTCCGCCTCAACCACAACATCGCCCCTTGAGGTGTCCGGTCCGGCGGGGACCGCATGCGGCAAGGGCCGCGTGCGGTCCCCGGAGCGGGGGCAACGTTCGTCGTCGCGCCCCTAGGAGGCGGCGAGGGCCTCCAGGGCCGGGACCGTTTCGGCCGGCGTCGGCAGGGCGGCGTTCTCCGCCCGGAGGCGGGCGGCGGCCTCGCGCAGGGCCGGGTCGGTGATGAGGCGGGTGAGGAGCGCGGCGTCGACGTCGTCGGAGGCCGAGCGCAGGGCGGCGCCGGTCGCCGTGAGGGCGTCGGCGTTGGTGAAGTGGTCGGCGCCCTGCGGGAGCAGGAGCTGGGGCAGGCCGGCCTGCAGCGCGGTGAGCAGGGTGCCGGAGCCGCCGTGGTGGATCAGGGCGTCGGAGGCGGTCAGCAGTTCGGCGAGCGGGATCCAGGGCAGCGGGCGGACGTTGTCCGGGAGGGTGCCGAGCGGGGTGAGGTCCGCGTCGCCGACGGCGAGCAGGAACTCGGCGTCCACCGAGGCCGCGGCCTCGATCAGGCGGATGATGGCGCGGACGCCGTCCATCTCGGTGAGCACGGTGCCCAGGGTGACGGCGACGCGCGGGCGGGTGCCGCGGCGCAGCAGCGCGGTGGGGACGGTGCCGCCGCCGTTGTACGGGAGGTAGCGCATCCGCAGGCCGCCCGGGTCGCCGCCGAGCGAGGCCGGGACGATGTTCAGCGCGGTGGGCGCGGCGGGGCCGGCCACCCCGTGCTTCTTGTACACCTCCGTGAAGTGGGCGGCGAGCCGGGTGACCATGTCGAGGCCGGAGCTGACGCCGAAGTTCTGGATCACCGAGGGGATCTTGAGCTTGGCCGCGACCAGCGGGGCGGAGGCCTGGAAGGAGTCGTAGACCAGCAGGTCGGCGCCCCAGCTGTCCGCGGTCTCCAGCAGGCCCTCCACGGTGGCGCGGGAGACGAGGGCGAAGATGCGGGCCGCCCGGTCGAGGATCTGGTCCGGGGTCAGTTCGGGGGAGACGTAGCGCACCTCCTCGCCGGTGGACTGCTCGAACACCTCGCGGATGGTGCGGCCGTCGCCGATCTCGACGATCGGGAAACCTGCCTGGCGGAGCTGGTTCAGCGGCTGCGAGCTCGCGAACAGCACCTCGTGGCCGGCGGCGCGCAGGGCCTGCGCCGTCGGGATCATCGGGAAGAGGTGGCCGGCCGCCGCCGGGCCGGTGAAGAGAATGCGCACGGTTTCTCCTTGCAATGGTCTGCCGGTGGAGCACGAGACATGCGGGCTCGCCCCTGTCCCCTCTGGTGAACCGGCGGGAAGTCGCGCCGTGTTCCCCGAAGAGGGTCGATAATCGGACGTTCTGGTACGGGCATTGTCGGACATGGCGCGATGTGTACCTCGTGGAGCCGACGGTGCCCGGGGGGAACTGCGTCATCCGCCGGTGCGAACGGGTTCCACCTCGTCGAGGAACTCGGAAACCCGGGCGTTGAAGGCGCTCACGGGGATGCCGTGTGCGGCGCCGGGGACGATCTCGGTCCGCACGTCCGGCATCAGGCGTCGCGCGCGGGCCTCGGCGCGGCGGGAGTCCATGACGCGGTCGGCGCCACCCAGGACGACGAGGGCGGGCACGGCGACCGAGCGCAGCTCCTCATCGGTCATGCGCTGCGGCTGCGGCAGCCGGATCCTGAACCCGCGGATCGCCTCCAGTGACAGCCGCGCCCCCACCTCGGCCTCCTCGGGGGCCGCGCCGGTCTCGCCGATGAGGCGGGTGAACCAGCGGCGCTGGAGGTTCTCGGAGCCGCTCGCGAAGGCGGCGACGGCGCCCAGCAGGAAGCCGGGCTTGAGCGGGGCCAGGGCCCGGGGCGGTTCGTACACCGCGACGGAGGCGACCCGCTCCGGGGAGCGTACGGCGTGCCGGAGCGCGACCGCACCGCCGTAGGAATGCCCGATCAGGTGCACGCGTTCCAGGCCCAGTCCGGAGAGGGTCTCCTCCAGCCAGACGGCCGTATCGGCGGCGTCGCCGATCTCGCGGCTCTGCGTGCTGTATCCGGGCTCGCCCACTCGGTCGACGGCCAGCACGCGGCGCCCTTGCCGGGCCAACGGGGCGACGTGCGGGGCCCATTCGGCGGGTGTCGCGCTCTGCCCGTGCAGGAGCACCACGGGTATCCGGTCACCCGCACCGTGGACGTGGACCCGGGTCCTTCCGAAACCGGTCGGGACGTCCCGCTCCTCACGCGGCTCGGGCCAGTACTCCATCGCCCGGTCGTAGGCGGTCAGGACACGCGTCCGCGCAGCGTCGTCGGTGAAGCAGCCGATCCGTCCGGTCATCGTTCGCCCTCCCCTGTCCGGCGGCCCGTGCGGCCCCCCGCGGATTCGATCTTCGCACCGGCCGACCGGGGCCGGTCCGCCGGGGGCGGGAAGCCCGGTCCTACCACTCCCAGCGCACCTCGGGCCGGTAGGGGTGGCACGCCCGCAGGCCGAGGTGGGGGGCCGGCAGCGCCAGGTCGTCCTGGTGGAGGCACCGGTCGCCCGTTCCGATCCTGCCGTCGGCGTCGTGCCACCAGATCTGGCCTTCGGATCCGTCGCAGGACGAGACGCCGAGCCTCGGGGTGGCGGTGAGGCAGGCGCCGGACGCGGCGGCGATGACGGTGCCGCCCACGAAGGTCCACCGCTGGGCCGGGCCGCCGTCGCAGTCCTCCGTCGTGACCGCGCCGGCCGCGGCGGCCGGGCGGACGTCGCGCGCGAGACAGCGCTCGACGGCGGTTTTCGTACCGGTACGGCCCATCGCCGACATGATCTCCCCGGGGCGGGGACGCCGGTGCACCCTGCGGTGCTCCCTCGCCATCCACTGCCGAAGGTTCCAGCCAAGGGGCCGCCCGGACGGGCAGGGCGCCGTGAGGCACCCCGCGTAGGCCGTGTAGGCGTCGTACACGGCCCGTTTGTCGCTTCGCTGCCGCGCCGTCAGGTTCGACGGAAGCACCCGCAGGCCATATCCGACGTAGGGCGAGACGGCGGGGCGGGCGGGGGTGCGGAACGCGGCCCTTCTGAAGAACCGCCCCGTGATCTCGTGGTCGCTGTGATCTGCCGGATGCGGCGGGCCGACCCCGAGCGTGGCGCTGTCGTAGTCGAGCGTCAGGACGCGTTCCGCCTTCCGCAGCGCGAGCAGGTCGGCCAGCACCGCGGTCAGCTCCTGCGCCGTGTAGGACTGCGTGCCGTCCACCGGCCTCATCGTGCCGATCTGGCCGCGGAACAGCTTCAGCAGGCTCTGCCGCGCGTACTGCGGGCTGCCGGTGCCCTTCGGGAACCCGTCGGGCAGCCGGAGGAAGACGAGCCGTACGTCGGGCCGGCCGGTGAGGACGACGGACACGAGGCTGCGCCCCCGCACGGTGAGATCGGCCCGGCGCCAGCGGTCGGGGAGCCCCGCCATCCTCGCGTAGGCCGCCCGCAGCCCCTGCTCCCGGCGCCGAACGTAGGAGTCGCCGGTGAACGGGTGCCCGGCGTCGCCGGCCGTCAGGTACACCGTGCCGACGGAACACCCGGCGCGTATCAGCCGCTGGGTCTCGGGGCCCATGAAGAGCAGGTCGTCGTCCTGGTGGGCCACGCCCAGCAGCGTCGGCCGGCACCCGGTGTCCGGCTCCGCGCCGCCCCGGAGCGCGGCGGGCCGCACCCCGTGGGCGTGCCCGGCCCCCGTCTGCAGGAACGGAGCGATCCCCCCGAGTACGACACCCAGCGCCACCGGGAGCATCCGCCAACGCAGCCGCCGCGCCCTCCGCGCTGCGCGGTCCGGGCCGTCTCGCGGGCCCCCGCACGTACTGCTGCGGAGTGGCTCAGACCTCACGCCGGACCCCTTCGGTGGACTCGTCGCTCCACTCGCCCATGCGGCACCGGGCGTTCCCGTTGTGTGTGATGTGTCCGACGCTACGAGCGGGAACGGCTCGGCTGCCACCCGGGCGCGGCCGTTCGGCGGACGGGCGGTCCGTGTCCGGCGGTGCGGGCGTACTCCGTTCGGCGGCCTCGCAGCACGTTTCGTTCGAACGATTGGGAACAGACGCGCTCCTGACGCCGATACCGAAGGAGCGCGCGATGCCGAAGTCTTTCCACCTCCCGGGCCCTGCGCACAGGCACTGGGCCTGGCAGTCCGATGCCCTCTGCCGGGAAGTGGGATCCGAGCAGTTCTTCGGCCCCTGGAACGAACCGCGCAGGGACCGTGAGCAGCGCGACGCGCAGGCCAAGGAGCTGTGCGCGTCCTGCCCGGTGCGGAAGGTCTGCCTGCGGCACGCGCTGCTGACCGGTGAGCCCTATGGCGTTTGGGGTGGCTTGACGGCCAAGGAGCGTCGGCGGCTCCGGAGCGACGTGTAGCCGAAATCCCGGGGCACGCAGGCGCGTACGCAAGAGCGAGAGAGCGAGAGAGGCGGAGAGATGGAGATTTCCGGACTGATCAGCGCCCTGGTCATCGGTGTGATCATCGGTGTCCTGGGCCGGCTCGTGCTGCCGGGCAGACAGCGGATCGGGGTGCTGTGGACCATCGTCGTCGGTATCGCTGCCGCCCTGGTGGGTACTGCTCTCGCCCGCGCCATGGGCGTGGGCTCCACGGACGGGGTCGACTGGCTGGAGTGGCTGATTCAGATCGCGCTCGCCGCCCTGGGTGTGGCGGCGCTCTCCCGGGCCAAGGGCCTGCGATGAAGCGAGCCGCTGTCGGGGGGAGCCGCCTGCCGCGCAACATACGTCCGCCGTCGGGCAGTTGGTTCCGGCGCCGGCCTGTTTGAGGCACGGACGGACGGACATACGCGCCAGGAGGAAGTCATGGCCAACGCACGTGACGAAGAAGAAGAGAAGAAGGCGGGCGAGAAGCAGCCGCTAAGGGCTGCCTCGGTGATCAGAGCCGCGATGGAGCAGCTCTCGGAGCTGCTGTCGCAGCCGGCCGAAGGAGTCAGTTCCTGCGAACGCGGCGAGGACGGTGCCTGGCAGCTGTCGGTCGAGGTCCTCGAACTGTCCCGCGTTCCGGACACGATGAGCTTGCTGGCCTCCTACGAGGTCGAGGTCGATGCCGAGGGCGAGCTCATCGGCTACCGGCGCACCCGCCGTTACGAGAGGGGTCGTGCGGATCGCCGCTGACGTGGCGGTCCCCCCATGTCCCGGCCCTGTCCCCAAGAGACGAAAGGGATCCGGAAGTTATGACTGTCGTTCCTGCCCAGCCCGCTCCGGCCGCCTCGGGCGGCGGCTCCAGCGGCCTCTACGACGTTCTCGAACTGGTCCTTGACCGCGGCCTGGTGATCGACGCCTTCGTGCGCGTCTCGCTGGTCGGCATCGAGATCCTCAAGATCGACGTGCGCGTCGTCGTGGCGAGCGTGGACACCTATCTTCGGTTCGCCGAGGCGTGCAACCGCCTCGACCTGGAAGCCGGACCGCGCAAGAGTCCGGGCCTGCCCGACCTGGTGGGCGAGGTCACCGAATCCGGGGCGCGCGGAAAGACGAAGGGCGCGCTGAGCGGCGCCGCGCAGACGATATCGGACGCCTTCAGCCAGGCCCGCGAGGAGGCCTCGGAGGAGAAGACGGAAAGCCGGCCCCGCAGTCGGCGCACCACCGCCCGCCGGGAGGAGAAGGAATGAGCACCTACGTCTACGGCATCACCCGCGCCGATCGGAACCTGCCCGCGCCCCTCGAAGGGATAGGGGAGCCACCGCTGCCCGTGCGTGCGGTGCGCAGCGGGAAGCTGGTGGCGCTGGTCAGCGACGCGCCCGCCGAGCTGAAGGCGAAGCGGCGGGACCTGCTCGCCCATCAGCGGGTGGTGATCCAGGCGGGCGGGGGCGGACCGGTCCTGCCCTTGCGGTTCGGCGGGGTCTCCCCCGATGACGACACGGTCACCTCCGTCCTCGAGCAGCGGCAAGAGCGCTATCTGGAGCGGCTGGCGGAGCTGGAGGGCAAGGACGAGTTCAACGTCAAGGCGTCACACGAGGAGGAAGCCGTCCTCTTCGCCGTGGTCAGCGCGGACCCGGAGCTGCGCAGCCTGCACCAGGCCAACCGGGCGGCCGGTGGCGGGACGCACGAGCAGAAGCTGGCGTTCGGTGAACGCCTGGCCCGGGCCGTCTCCGTACAGGAGCAGACGGACGCCGCGCTGGTCGAGGAGACGCTGCGCCCGTACGCGGCAGCCATGAGGCACGGCCCCGAGGGAACGGGCTGGCTGGCGAACCTGTCCTTCCTCGTGGCGCGGGAGCAGCGGGACAAGTTCCTGGAGGCGGTGCGCCGCCTCCACGAGCAGCACGAGCACCTCCGGATGCAGGTGACGGGGCCGCTGCCCTCCTACAGCTTCGCGGATGCGGAATAGCCGTGGGTCTCCTCAAGGAGGTGCTCCTGCTGCCCGCCGCCCCGATCCGGGGAACCGCCTGGGTGCTGCAGCAGGTGGTCGCCGAGGCCGAGCGGCAGTACTACGACCCGGCCCAGGTCCACAGGGAACTCGCCCGTCTGGTCTCCGCGTTCGAGGCCGGCGAGATGGACGAGGCCGAGTTCGACCGCCGGGAGGACGAGCTCCTGGCACGACTGGAAAGCAGGACGCAACCGCGATGAACAACCGTGTGACGATCGGCCTGGCCGTGGGTGCGGGGTACCTGCTGGGGCGCACCGGGAAGGCGAAGCTCGCCTTCACCGTGGGAACCCTGGTCATGGGCAGGAAACTCAAACCCGACGCGGAGGCCCTGGCTTCGTTCCTGGGCGGCCGGCTGAAGGACCATCCGCAGTTCAAGGAGATGCGCGAGCAGCTGCGCGAGGACCTGCGGGGGGTCGGGTCCGCTGCGGCGGGCGCGCTGGTGGACCGGCAGCTGGAGGCGGTCGCCGACCGGCTGCACAACCGGACCCGGAGTGTGCAGGACCGTCTGGCGGGGGTCGCCCCCGGCAGGGGTGATGACGGTGACGGCTCCGACGAGAGCGCGGAGCAGACCGGGAGCCGGCCGAAGAAGGCCGCGGCGCGGCGGCCCGCCGCGAAGAAGTCGGCGTCCCGGTCCTCGGCCGCCTCCCCCCGGCGCGCGGGCGGCAAGGCCCCGTCGGCCGGCGCGTCCGCCGACGGATCCGGGGGAAGCGGAACCAGCCGGCGCCGGGCCGCCAAGCGGACGGGCGGCGGCCGTGGCGAAGGGAGCGACGATGGCTGAGCCGACGTCAACGCTCACCAGGCTCAAGGACAGCCCCGCTGCCGACCGGGTCAAGGAGGAGCTGGAGGCGTACCTCATGGCCCAGGCGGAACGCCTCCTGGTCGGCGCGGGAAGGAGCCTCGGCCGCTCCGCCGCGCACCTGAACGACATCGCCGACGGCACGAGCCCCGGTCTGAGGTCCCTCGCCCTGGACGGTGCCCGCAAGATCGCCCAGGGGAAGGGGCCCGTCCGCGCTGCCGTCGAGCTGGGGGCCAAGCGCCTGAAGGACGGGGCCGGCCGCGCCCTGAGCCGCCGGCTGGGGAGCCGGGGCGAAAAGGGTGAAAAGGGCGGGAAGGATGGGAAGGGCGGGAAGGGCAGCAGCAGGAACCCCACCGTCATCCTGGAATCGGTCGATGTCGGGGTGGATGTCCGGGACGCCTACAACCAGTGGACCCGCTACCGCGACTTCCCCGCATTCGCCCGGGGCGTCACGAGCGTCTCCCCCACCGGCGACACGACCAGTGACTGGAACGCCAAGGTCTTCTGGTCCAGCCGCTCCTGGACCGCGCACGTCACCGAGCAGGTCCCCGATGAGCGCATCGCGTGGACCTCGGAGGGCGCCAAGGGCGCGACGCGGGGGGTGGTCACGTTCCACGCCCTCGCGGACGGCCTGACGCGGGTACTCCTCGTTGTCGAATACCACCCGCGGGGACTGTGGGAGAAGACGGGCAACCTGTGGCGCGCCCAGGTCCGTCGGGTCCGTCTGGACCTGAAGAACTACGCCCGTTTCCTCGCGCTCGAGGGAGAACAGCCCGACGGCTGGCGGGGCCGGATCGAGGACGGCGAGGTCGTCACCTCCCACGAGGACGCCCTCGCCGAAGAGGACGAGGGCGTGGAATTCGAAGACGAGGCGTACGACGACCCGGACGACCCGAACGACGTGCCCTACGGGGACGACGGCTTCGAGGACGTCGAGGACCCGGAGGACGAGGAGGGCTACGACCCGGATGACGAGGTGGAGGCCTACGACGAGGAGACCGACGCCGAGGACGCCGAGCCCGAGGACGCCGAACCCGAAGAGGCACCGGCGGGCCGCCGCGGGGGGCGTCGCCGGTCATGACCATGCCCTCCGGCCTGCCGCGGCCCTACGACGACGGCTCCAGCGCCAACCTCGCCGACATCCTCGAGCGGGTCCTCGACAAAGGTGTCGTCATCGCAGGCGACATCCGTATCAACCTGCTCGACATCGAACTGCTCACCATCAAGCTGCGCCTCGTCGTGGCCTCGGTGGATCGGGCCAAGGAAATGGGGATCGACTGGTGGGAGCAGGACCCGGCCCTCTCCTCCCAAGCCCGTCGGCGCGAGCTCGGCCGGGAGAACGAAGAGCTTCGGCGGCGCGTCGCGGAGCTCGAAGAACGTCAGGAGCGGGCATGAGCGGGCCGCAGTTGTTCTACGTGTACACCGTCGTCGAATCCGGGGCCGCCACACCGGACACCCGTGAGATCGGTGGTCTCTCGGGCTCGGGCGTCACGGTGGTGGACGACGGTGTGCTGGCCGCCGTGGCCGAGCCGGTCGATCCCGCCGAGTACGGCGAGACCGCGCTCCCCCGACGGTTGGAGGACCTGGACCGGCTCACCCATCTCGCCCGGACCCACCATCAGGTGGTCGCTGCCGTCGGGGGCTCCGTCACCACGGTGCCGCTGAGACTGGCGACCGTATGCCGGGGCGAGGAGGGTGTCCTGCGGCTGCTGGCCGAGGGGCGCGAGCGGCTCTCCCACGCCTTGGCACGGGTGGCCGGTGCCGAGGAGTGGGGAGTGAAGCTGTACTCGGCGGACTCCGCCCCGGCGGCGACCACCGCTCCCGCCCCCGACCGGCCGGGCACGGCGGCCGGTCCGCCCGAGGGCGGCACGGGGGCGGGGTCGGGGCGGGACTACCTGCGCCGGCGCCTCGGCGACCGCCGCCGCCGCGAGGAACGAGCCGGGCTGGCCGCCGCGACAGCCGAGCAGCTCCATCGGCAACTGGCCGCGAGGGCGTCCGGGTCGGTGCTGCACGCTCCGCAGCAGGCCCAGCTGTCCGGGAGTCCGGACACCAACGTCCTCAACGCCGCCTACCTCGTTCCCCGGGACGCGCGCCAGGCCTTCCTGGACACCGTCCCCGGCCCCGCCGACCTCCCGAGCGGTCTGCGCCGCGAGATCACCGGACCGTGGGTCCCCTACTCCTTCACCCAGGCGGCCGCCGACGACCCGCACGGGCAGGAGCGATGACCGGCGAAGAGGTCGCCCTCGTGGACCTCCTCGACCGCTTGCTGGCCGGAGGGGTGGTCCTGGCCGGCGACATCACCTTGAGCATCGCCGACATCGACCTCGTCCGCATCGACCTCAAGGCCCTCATCAGCTCGGTCAACGACGCCGTGCCCTCCCCCTGGAAGCAGGTGAGCGCGTGAGCACCCCACGACGAGTGGAGCTCGACCCCGATACCGTCGAACGCGACTTGGCCCGGCTGGTGCTGACCGTCGTGGAACTGCTGCGGCAGCTCATGGAGCGTCAGGCCCTGCGCCGGGTCGAAGTCGGCGATCTGACGGAGGACCAGGAGGAACGGCTCGGTCTGACCCTCATGCTCCTCGAAGACCGCATGGAACTCCTGCGGACGCGCTTCGGCCTGGAGCCGGAGGACCTCAACCTCGATCTCGGCCCGCTCGGCAAACTTCTCCCGTGAACGCGATTACCGCACACGGATCCGGCTACACGCGCTACATGACTGCATCAGAGAAGCCCGACAACGCAAAGACCACCGGCGGCAGTTCGCGTTCGTCTTCCAACGGGACGACCACCCGCGGGCGCGCCACCGGCGCCGCCCGGGCCGCGACCGGTTCCGCGGCCGACGCGAAGGAATCGGTGACCGGCTCGCTGACGGCCCTGCCCGCCCCTCTGGCCGAGAAGACGCTCGCGGCCGCCCAGGCCGTACGGGGCACCCTCGGCAACCTCGGAGGGGTGTGGGCGGTGGTGAAGGCCCGCAAGGCGGTCACCGCCATCACCGCCGGGGGCACGGCGGCCGTCCTCACCGGCACGTACGCTCTCGGCCGCCGGGCGGGGCTGCGCCGGCGCGGTCCGCTCTCCCGGCTGACCGGCGGCCGTATCTGAGTCCGGCCCCTGCCGGGGGACCTCAGCGCACCTCGAGGACCACGAGGCAGGTGTCGTCCGCGAAGTCCCCCCGCGGGTAGAGCTCCATGACCGAGTCCAGGATGCGCTGGGCGCCGAGGCCCGAGCAGCTCTCCAGGCGGCGGCGCAGCGTGGCGATGCTGTCCGTGATGTCCTCGTCCCGGCGCTCGATGAGGCCGTCGGTGTACAGCAGCAGGACGTCGCCCGGCCGCAGCTCGACCCGGGCCGTCGCGTACCCGTCCCCCGGCAGCAGGCCCAGCAGCGGCCCGCGGTGCGATGTGTCCAGGGTCGTCGCCGTACGGCCACGGAGCAGCAGCGGCGGTGGATGGCCCGCGCAGGCCCAGGTCAGGCGGCGTCCCTCGTCGATGTGCCCGATGATGGCGGTGGCCGTCTCGGCGGTCGGGTCGGCGCAGATCAGCTCGTTCAGCCAGGTGGTGAGGTCTCCGGCGTCCGTACCGGGCGTATGGGCGAGACCGGCCAGTGCGTGCCGCTGCTGGGCCATCCGTGCGACCGCCCCCAGGCCGTGCCCGCACGCGTCGCCGACCGCGAGCAGGATGCGGCCGTCCGGAAGCAGCCGGCACTTGTACCAGTCGCCGCCGACAGCGGCGTCCGGCTCGGCCGGCAGGTAGGCCGCCGCCACGATGTACCCCCGCTCCGCGAGCTCGGAGGAGTGGGTGGGCAGGAGCGCCTCGCGCAGCGCCGCGGCGACCCGGTGCTCGGCCGCCGCCTCCTCGCGGAGGGTCTCGGTCTGGCGCCGGGTGGCCGCGAGCCGCTGCCTGCTGCGGACCTGCGGGGTCAGATCCCGCGCGATCAGGTACAGCGCCCAGGGCAGCCCGTCGGTGTCGATCACCGGCCGGCCCACGACGTGCAGGTGGCGGACGTCGCCGTGCACGCTGAAGCGGATGTCGGTGCCCGGTGGCTCCTCGCCGTCGAAGAGAGCCCTCAGCAGCCGGCCGAACCGGGGCACGTCCTCGATGAGCACCGCGTCGCACAGTTCCGTGAGGGTCATCCGGCCCTCCGGCCCGGTACGGAAGATCGCTGCGAGCCCGTCCGACCAGGTGGTGGTGCCGGCGAGCAGGTCGAAGTGGCCCCAGCCCATGGTGGCGATGTACTGGGCCTCGAGGGACATGAGCTCGGTGTGCGCCCGCGCGGGCCGCCAGGTCGCGAGCACCTGGCCGCCGCAGGAGGCGGCGTCGTACAGCAGCGTCGTACGGTGCAGGCGGCCGCTCTGCCATTCGGTGTAGTCGACGGCGTGTGCCTTGAGGGCGCGGCCGGTGTGCAGGACGCCCGTGAGGGCGGCGAGCAGACCGGCTCCCTCGGCGCCGGGTCGCGCCGCCAGCAGCCGCTGGCCCACCTGCCGGTCGGGCGGGTCCAGCCACTCCGCGGACCGCACGTGGTTCCCCGCCCGGACGATGAAGTCGACGGTACGGTCGTCGCCGTCCCGGACGGGCTCCAGCAGCGCGGCCGACACGGGGATGGCGGGCAGCGTGGCGCACACGCAGGCCCAGGGATCGTGCTCCGCGGAGGCATCGACGCACGAGTGCCCGCGCTCTTCGCTGCCTCCGCAGGCACAGGCCTGCGGCGGGGGCTCCTGCCCCTCGGGCACCGGGCCGGGCGTGTCGGGGGCCTCCCGCCGGACCCCGGCACTTCGGCTCGCCGCCGCCCGCAGCGCGGCCACCTCGCGTGCGATGAGCAGTTTGAGTTCCTGGGGGTCCCCGGGAACGGCCGGACTCATCAGGGGCCCGCCTTCCGGCTGGATCGTCCTCCGGGCAGGGCGGATGTCGTGGGTCGTCCGGTGGGGGGCACACAGCCATGCTGCTGGCAGGAAGCGGATGCCGCACGCGGGAATCCGCCAGTCGGATGTGACGCAGTGCACACCGGGAGCTGTTTGGAACGCCCCGGGCCGGACAGACGCGGACTGTCGGCGCGTTGTCCCTTTGAGCGGTGTGGCAACCGGCGAAATCGGTGGCCCCACGCGGTTCTCGTTCCCCCCGGGACCGCGTGCGGCCACCGCTCTGTCCCCGGCGGGCAGCCGCTACCCGGGGAGGCGGAAGCCGTTGAAGAGGCCGTCCATGCCGCGCAGGGCCAGGCGGTCGGGGACGGCGCGGACCGCGAGGTCGCGGGCGGCCGCCGCGAGCGGGTTGCGGAGGGCGCCCAGGCGGCCGACCCGCCGGGCGCGGACGCGTACGGCATCCGTGCGGTCGAGGCGGGCGGCGGTGTACGCGGCGAGGGCGGCCGGGACGGAGTCCGCGTTCTTCACGTTGTTCGCGCTGTCTGCGCTGTCTCCCGGTGGAAGCAGATGGGCGAGGACGACCGCGTCCTCGATGGCCTGGCAGCCTCCCTGGCCGAGGTTGGGGGCCATGGCGTGGGCTGCGTCGCCGAGCCAGGCGATCCGGCCGTGGTGCAGGCTGGGGAGCGGGGCGGCCAGGTCGTAGAGGTCGTTCTGGAGGACGTCGGCGGGGTCGAGGCGGCTGACTCGGTGCAGCAGGGCCGGGATCGGGTCGTGCCACGAGCCGAAGCGGCGCCGCAGTTCGTCCCGGGGGTCGGCCGACCGGGTGCCGGCCGGGACGACTGCGGTGGCGTAGAGGTACAACCGTCCGTCGGAGAGCGGCGTGACGCCGAACCGCCGGCCCCTCCCCCAGGTCTCGCTCATGGCCGATATCCCGAGGTCCGGCGCGTGTACGAGGGTCCGCCAAGCGGTCTCGCCGAGGTAGTGCAGGCCGGCGTGGGCGGGGAAGTACGCGCGGCGCAGGGCGCTGTTGATGCCGTCGGCGGCGACGACCAGGTCGGCGGAAAGGTCCGGGCCCCCTTCCGTACGGACGGTGGGGCAGCCCGCAGGGTCGTCGACGGCGGTCACGGCGGTGCCGAACCGGATGGCCCCCGGGGGCAGGGCGGCGGCCAGGGCGGCGGTGAACTCAGGGCGCGGGACGGCGATCGGGGCGGTGCCGTACCGGACCGCCATGTCCGCGGTGCCGGACCGGGTGAGCCACCGGCCGTCGGAGCGGCGCACGCCCATCGTCGCGGGTATGGCGCTGCCGGCAGCGCGGGCGGCGTCGACACCGATGGCATCGAGTGCGCGCAGGGCGTTGGGGGCGAGGCCGATACCGGCACCGGTGGTGGGGGCTTCGGGGGCGCGTTCGCAGACGGTGACGCGCCAGCCGCGGCGATGCAGTGCGAGGGCGGCGGTGAGGCCACCGATACCGGCCCCGGCCACCACGGCATGACGTTCGGGCATCAGCACCTCTTCGTTCGGGTCGGGTCGGACACCACCCTCTACGGCGCGCCTCACCCTACGCCGCCGCCCGCTCGGGCCCTCGGCCGGGTGACCGGGCGTCAGGAGGCCGCTGCCGCGGGCGTTCGGGCGGAGGCGGGTTCCCGGCCCGCGGTCCGGGCCGGGGGCCTGCCCTTCATCAGCGGTGCGGTGGCCAGGGCGCCGGCGGCGCCGAGGGAGGCGCTGCTCATCCGCCGGTCAGGGCGGGGATCGTCGCGAAAAAGAGGACCGGCAGGACGGCCGCGCCGGTGAGCTGGAGCAGGGTCTGCGCTGCCCCAGCCGGTCTCCGGAGCGCGGCCGACTCGCCGTGGCCGGGGCGGCGTCAGCCGAGGGCGCCGAGCAGCTCGTTGCACGCCTGCTGGCAGGAGCGGCACGCCTCCGCGCAGATGCGGCAGTGCTCGTGCATGTCCGCGTGGCGGCCGCACTCGTCCGCGCAGGCTCCGCAGGCGGCGGCGCAGGCGGTGAGGATCGCGCGGGTGATGTTGGCGTCGTAGCCGGTGTGGCGGGAGAGGACCGACGCGGTGGCGCCGCAGATGTCGGCGCAGTCCATGTCGGTACGGATGCACTTGGCAAGGTCGCCCACCATGCCCTCGCTCAGGCAGGCGTCCGCGCACGCGGTACAGGCCTGGGCGCAGGCGATGCACTCCTCGATGCAGCGGGTGAGCTTGCGCTGGTCGACGTCGCCGAGGTCGGCGGGGTAGGTGGCGAGCATGTTCTTCACGGTGCTGGACATCGCGGCAGCCTCCTTTGCGCCGCGGGCGGCGGGCCGGGCGGCCGCGCCTGGAAGAAACCCCCGGCTTGCTGCGGCTCACCACCAGCGTGGCGCCAAAACGCGCCCGGGGCACCCCAGGGAGACGAGGTGCCCCGAGCGGAGGCGCGGCGCGGTGTGCGCTGGCTGTCGACGGGTGGGCGGTGGGTACCGGCGGTCGGTGCCGGTGGTGGGCGCGGAGCACCAGCCCGGGCGGGGCGCGGCCCCGGTGTGTCAGTGGCCGGCGCGGAAGGAGCGCAGCCGCAGGCTGTTGCCGACCACGAAGACGGAGGAGAAGGCCATGGCCGCTCCGGCGATCATCGGGTTGAGCAGTCCGGCCGCGGCGAGCGGCAGGGCGGCCACGTTGTAGGCGAAGGCCCAGAACAGGTTCGTCCGGATGGTGCCGAGGGTCTTGCGGGCCAGGCGGATGGCGTCGGCCGCGGCCCGCAGGTCGCCGCGGACCAGCGTCAGGTCGCCGGCTTCGATGGCGGCGTCGGTGCCGGTGCCCATGGCCAGGCCCAGGTCGGCATGGGCGAGGGCGGCCGCGTCGTTGACGCCGTCTCCGACCATCGCCACGCTGCGGCCCTCGGCCTGCAGCCGCTTGACGACGTCGACCTTCTCCTCGGGCATGACCTCGGCGATGACCTCGTCGATGCCGACCTCTGCGGCGACGGCCCGGGCGACGGCCCGGTTGTCGCCGGTGAGCAGGATCGGGGTCAGCCCGAGGGCCCGCAGGCGGCGGATCGCCTCCGCGCTGGTGTCCTTGACGGCGTCGGCGACTTCCAGGACGGCGCGGGCCCGCCCGTCCCAGGCGACCGCGATCGCGGTCCGGCCGGCCGCTTCGGCGGCTGCCTTGGCCCGCGCCAGGGCGGTCGGCAGGTCGATGGCCCACGCGGCGAGGAGCTTCTCGCGGCCGACCAGCACGGCGTGTCCCTCGACGATGCCCTGGACGCCGAGGCCGGGGACGTTCGCGAAGTCCTCGGGGGCGGGCAGCGAACCGGCCTTGGCGGCGGCGCCGGTGGCGACGGCCTGGGCGATCGGGTGCTCGGAGGCGTGCTCCAGGGCGCCCGCGAGGCGCAGTACCTCGGTTTCGTCCTCGCCGTCGGCGGTGTGCACGGCGAGCAGGGTCATCTTGCCGGTGGTGACGGTGCCGGTCTTGTCCAGGACGATGGTGTCGACCTTGCGGGTGGACTCCAGTACCTCGGGGCCCTTGATCAGGATGCCGAGCTGGGCGCCGCGGCCGGTGCCGACCATGAGGGCGGTCGGGGTCGCCAGCCCCAGGGCGCAGGGGCAGGCGATGATCAGTACGGCGACGGCGGCCGTGAACGCGGCGGTCAGGCCGGCGCCGGAGCCGAGCCAGAAGCCGAGCGTGGCGAGCGCGAGGGCGATGACGACCGGCACGAACACGGCGGAGATCCGGTCGGCGAGGCGCTGGGCGGCGGCCTTGCCGTTCTGCGCGTCCTCCACCAGCTTGGCCATCCGGGCCAGTTGGGTGTCGGCGCCGACTCGGGTGGCCTCGACGACCAGGCGGCCGCCGGCGTTGAGGGTGGCGCCCGTGACGGTGTCCCCGACGGTGACCTCGACCGGGACCGATTCTCCGGTCAGCATCGAGGCGTCCACGGCGGAGGATCCCTCGACCACGATGCCGTCGGTGGCCACCTTCTCCCCCGGGCGGACCAGGAAGCGGTCACCGGCCCGGAGTCCGGCGGTCGGTATGCGTTCCTCGCGGCCTGCGCGCAGGACGGTGACCTCCTTAGCGCCGAGTTCCAGCAGTGCCTTCAGGGCGGCGCCGGCCTTGCGCTTGGAGCGGGCCTCGAAGTAGCGGCCGGCCAGGATGAAGGCGGTGACGCCCGCCGCGGCTTCGAGGTAGATGTTCCCGGCGCCGTCGGTACGGGCGATGGTGAGGGCGAAGCCGTGCGTCATGCCGGGGGTGCCCGCGGTGCCGAAGAACAGCGCCCACAGCGACCACAGGAACGCGGCCGACGTGCCGACGGAGACCAGGGTGTCCATGGTGGCCGCCCCGTGCCGGGCGTTGGTGAAAGCGGCCCGGTGGAACGGCCAGGCCGCATAGGTGACCACCGGCGCGGCCAGCGTGAGGGAGAGCCACTGCCAGTACTGGGTCTGCAGGGCCGGGACCATCGCCATGGCCACGACCGGTACGGAGAGCAGGACGGCGGTGATCAGCCGCTGCCGCAGCGGCCGCAGCGCGTCCGCCTCCTCGGGCGCGGCACCGGCAGGGCCGGATCCGGGAGCGGTGGAGAGGCCGGTGGAGACGGGGGCGGGCTCTGCGGCGGTGTAGCCGGTGGCCTCCACGGTGGCGATGAGGTCCGCGACGGAGACGGCGCCGCCCCGGTAAATAATCTTCGCCTTTTCGGTGGCGTAGTTGACGCTCGCCTCGACACCGTCCATCCGGTTCAGCTTCTTCTCGATGCGGGCCGCGCAGGAGGCGCAGGTCATCCCGCCGATGGCGAGTTCGACCTCGGCACTGCCGGGAATCGTGGTCGTCATCACTGCTCCTCGAACGGTGGAAACGATGGGAAACGCGCCGGACCCTCGGGCCGGCCGGCCGACGGGCCCGGCGCGGTTGCGCGGTGGGACTCAGGCCGCCCGGCCGGTCAGTTCGTAACCGGCCTCGTCGATCACCTTCGCCAAGAGGGCGTCGTCCGGTTCGCCGGCCGTGGCCACGGTGACCTGGCCGGCTGCGAGGTCGACCTCCACCGAGACGACACCGGCGAGGGCGCCGATCTCCCGGGTGAGGGTCGCCTTGCAGTGGCCGCACGTCATGCCGGCGACGTCGTAGACGGTGGCGGTCGCCTGCGGTGCGGTCAGGGTCCCGATGCCGGCAACGGGGGTCGCGGTGGTCGAGCAGGTGCCTTCGGTGGAGCAGCAGGACATGGCGGGGACCTTCCGTAGAGTCTCGATACCCTGGGGGGGTATCTCGGTTGACGCCTCAAGGTATACCCCCTACCCGTATTGTTGGCAACTCCCGACGCACCTCTTGCCAATACCCCCCAGGGGTATATGCTCGGCCGAGACGTGGGCTCACCGGCCCACCACACCAGAGGAGTTGCCATGAACACCGCCCTGAAGATCACCGCTTTCGCGGCCGCTCTCACCGCGTCCTTCGGCGCCGCCTACGGCATAGGGGCGGCAGCAGGGCCCGACGCGACGGCCGCCCGGGCCGCCACGCACTCCACGCACCCCGCAGGCGCCGCACGGCAACCCGGCGACCTCGAAGCAGGCGGGGAATCACCCGCCGGCGGACTCCAGGTCTCCGAAGCCGGGTACACGCTCGACCTCCGCACCCCGCGCCTGAACGCGGGACAGCCGGGCGAACTGCGCTTCGTCATCCGCGACCGGACGGGCGGGCCGGTCACCGACTACCGGCGCGAGCACGACAAGGAACTCCACCTGGTCCTCGCCTCGCGCGACCTGGCGACCTACCGCCACCTCCACCCCACCCGGGCGGCCGACGGCACCTGGAGCACACCGGTCGCCCTCCCCGCCGCCGGCGACTACCGCGTCTTCGCCGACTTCACCCCCGCCGGCTCGGACGCCCGGAACCTCACCCTCGGAGCGGACCTCGCCGCCTCCGGCCCCTACCAGGCCGCCGCCCCGTCCCAGCCCGTACGCACCACCACCGTCGACGGCTACACCGTGGCCCTCGGCGGCGACCTGCGGCCCGGTGCGCCGGGAGAGCTCACGCTGGAGGTGAGCAAGGACGGCCGCCCCGTCACCGACCTCCAGCCCTACCTCGGCGCGTACGGCCACCTCGTCGCCCTGCGCGCCGGCGACCTCGCCTACCTCCACGTCCACCCGAACGGCGCGCCCGGGGATGGCGCCACCCGGCCCGGCCCCGGCATCTCCTTCACCGCGACCGCCCCCAGCCCGGGCACGTACCGCCTGTTCCTCGACTTCCAGCACCAGGGCACCGTCCGCACCGCGGCGTTCACCCTCGACGCGGGCCCGACCACCGCCGCCGACCAGCCGCGAGAGCCGCGCCGGCCCGAACCGGCCCAGGCACCGGACAGCCACCGCCACTGACGGCCTGGGCCGTCGGGAGGTGATGCGGGGTTCACGAGCGTCGCGAGCATCGCACCGTCGCTTCGGCCGGCGCAGTGGGCTGCCGGTCTTTCAAAATGCCGGCTACAGGCGGCTCCCGCATGATGACTGCTGTGTACGACACGCACAGGGGACCGATCGCGCTGTCGGTCGTGGTTCCCATCTTCAACGAGGAGGAGGCCCTGCCCGCTCTGGCGGCGCGGCTCCGGCCGATCCTGGAGGGGTGCCGCGAACCGTACGAGGTCGTCGCCGTGGACGACGGCTCGACCGACGGCACACCCGGCCTGCTGGAGGACCTGCACACGGTCTGGCCCCAGCTGCGCGTCGTGACCCTCCGGCGCAACAGCGGCCACCAGGCCGCCCTCACGGCCGGGTTGCACCGCGCCCGCGGCGCCTACGTGATCAGCATCGACGCGGACCTCCAGGACCCGCCGGAGGTCATCCCCCACATGGTCGCCCTCGCCCGGGGAGACGGCCTGGACATCGTCTACGGCGTCCGTGACGACCGCTCCACCGACACCGGTTTCAAACGCCGGACGGCCGCCGTGTACTACTGGCTGATGCGCCGCCTGGCGGGCTCTTTCGTGCCCGCTCACGCCGGTGACTTCCGCCTGCTGTCCCGCCCCGTGGTGGACACGCTCAAGGCCCTTCCCGACCAGCAGCAGGTCTACCGGCTGCTGATCCCCTGGCTCGGATTTCCCAGCGGACAGATCACGTACCACCGCGCGGAGCGCGTGGCCGGCACCACGAAGTACCCCCTGCACAAAATGATCCTGCTGGCGTCCGACAGCGTCACCAGTTTCTCGGCACTGCCGCTGCGCCTGGCGACGGCGATCGGCGGCGCCAGTCTCGTCGTCTGCCTCGCTTTCCTCGTCTGGGTCCTCGCCGCGCACGCCACGGGAAGCACCCTGCCCGGCTGGACCTCTCTGATCATCACGGTCCTTTTCTTCGGAGCCGTCCAGCTCTTCTGCCTGGGAATGCTCGGTGAATACGTGGCCCGCATCTACACCGCGCTCCAGGCACGGCCGACCTATTACGTCGCCCGCGACACCGACGAAGAAAAGTGTTAGCAGGTACCCGTCGTCACACCAGTACCCCGGCGAAAAACATCGCCCCCAGAAGGGCATATTGCATCGCGCAGCACACCAGCAACGGCACCTGGACCCAGCGGGGCATGTGCCTGACCCAGATGAGCCCGACAAACATCTGCGCATGATTGCGATACCACGACTTTTCCGCGCCCGCGAAGAACGGCAGCAGGAAAATGCCCACCGTCAGGATCAGGGCGGCCCATTCCTCGACGTCGAGCCGATGGTTCCGGACGAGTCGAACCGCGGCGGTCGCGAGGACGAGCAGGACGAAGGCGGTGTTCAGCCAGAGCTGGGGCCTGTGTGCGGCGAGGCTGTGCTCCATCAGCCACGACAGGTGCCCTTGGGGCTTGTACCAGTCGCTGAACGGAAAAGCGTACGCCTTCCTCATCTCGTCGAACGGCTGCCGCAGGTCGCCCTGCCCGTAGCTGGATCTCTGGATGATCTCGTACGCGTCCCAGTGGCCCGTCGCCTGCCATGCCATCCACTTGGCCCACAATACGCCGCAGCCGGCGAGAGCCGCCGTCGCCACGGCTTTTGCAATCCTTACCGGCCATGTGTCCCTTTGCCACGCGAAGAGCGCGCTCAACAGCAGCATGCCGACCGCGACAGCGCCGACGAGATGGCTGGAGACCGCCACGAAACCACCGGCAGCAGCGATCGCCCAGGAACCGCGTTTCACCCCGGCGATACAGACGAGCAGCCCCAGCGTTCCGGCGGCGATCGGGAACATCGCATGGAAATAAATACCGCCCGGAAACACCGTACCGATGGCGAGGGTGAGGCCGGTGGCCCAGGTGAGCCGGGCGCCGAGCAACCACCACAACACCGCGAACATGCCGAACAACGACAATTCGGTGACGACGACGGCAGCTGGCTCATAGGAGAGTCCCGTGGCGGAAACCGCCCGGACCGCCATGGGGTACGCGGGGAACCAGGCGGCGTTCCCGCACATGACATCGGGAAAGTTCGCGTAGCGGTCCCGGCACCGGAACATCTCGTAGCCGGTCCTGGCGATGGAGAGGTAGTGCCCGGAATCCCAGCGATGGCGACCCGCCGTGGACCAGAAAGCCACCTTCGATCCATCACCGGCGACGGACTCCTTCGCGACCATCCAGGTGAGGAGGTTCGCAGCCAGCCAGGCGACCACCGGCGGAAGCACGTCGCGGCGCCGACCCCGGCGCGCCGGCCGAGCGGTCGGGTCCGCCACCGCGGCCTCAGGCATCGGGCACCGCGCCGCTCACCGGCCCGGGACCGGCAGCGCTCGCCGGCTTCGCCTCGCTGTCATTGCGGGATGCCACGGGCATGGGGAATCCGATCATCTCCAGCTCCGCGATCGTCTCGTCGGTGAGCCAGCGCCGCGCTTCACGCCCAGTCTGGCGAACGCCTCGCGGAGCTGCACGCGGAAGTACTCCGGCGGCCGACCGCTCCACTCCTGCTCGCGGTGTCCCCCTGCCGGAGTACTCGCCCCCGGCAAACCGCGCCTACGGAACCGGCCCGGGCACCCTGCGGGCGTCCCACCCGGAAAGTATGATCAAGGAATGTCTGACATTACCGAGACCACGCCCGGATGGCTGACCACGGACGAGCTGGAAACGGCCCGGGCCCGGATGCCCATCCTGTACGTGGAGGCCGTGCCCGTGCGCGTGGACGACAGCGGCGAAGTCTCCAGCATCGGGCTGCTGCTGCGCATCGGTCCGGACGGAACGGTCAGCCGAACCCTCGTATCGGGCCGCGTCCTGCACCACGAGCGGGTCCGCGACGCGCTGCTGCGCAACCTGGAGAAGGACCTCGGCCCGGTGGCACTGCCACGCGTCCCCGCCTCCCTCCAGCCGTTCACGGTCGCCGAGTACTTCCCCACGGCGGGCATCACCTCCTACCACGACCCGCGCCAGCACGCCGTGTCCCTCGCCTACATCGTCCCGGTGACCGGCGACTGCCGCCCGCGGCAGGACGCGCTGGACCTGGTCTGGTTCAGTCCGCAGGAAGCGGCCTCCCCCGCCGTACAGAGCGAGATGCCGGGCGGGCACGGGGTGCTGCTGAAGCAGGCCCTCGCGCACGTGGGACATACGTACTGAGCGAGTAACGGCACGGGCCCGAGATCGACCGTGACGCTTGTTCATCACAGTCGTTGAAGCCGTAGGTCAGCGAAGTGCACAAGACCCCGAGCAGGTCTCGGGGTCTTCGTGTGTGCGGGGTCCCGGCCTACGACGCCGCGCCGCCGAGGCCGGCCGCACCGGGGCCCCGGCAGTCACCTCGGGCCGGCCGGCGGATACCAGGCGGGCCACGGCGGAATCTGCGGTGCACGGCGCTTGCGGGCTTCGCGCATGAGGAACGTGGCTCCCGAGACGAGTGTCGCGGTGAACGACAGCACCACGATGGCCGGCCGCCAGAGGTTCGGGCCGATCACGGCCAACCACAACGCCGCAGAACCCCCAGCCAGCAGTACCAGCAAGGGAATTCTGGCCACGTGCGGCAACCTGCCGCTCACCAAGGCGAAGACGCACCCGAGCACCGCACCGGGCGTGACGACCACGAAGAGGCCGACGATGAGAAAGACGAACGCGGCAATGATCATGTTGCACTGACCTCCTGGTCGCATGGCGAACCCGCCACGAGGGCGCACGGATTCACATCCGCGTCGCGTCCGCAGGTTCTTCCCGGCGGCCATACTGCCAGAGTGTTTGAACGCGTTCAACGCCACCCCGGCCTGGCACGTCCCTCGCGCGGCGCCCCCTGACGGAGGGGAGCCATCCAGCCAATCGAATGGCATGCTCCTGACATTTCAAGGTCCTTGTGGCACGTTCCGTGCGTGCCCTGATCCGGGCACTCAGCCCTCCCCCGGTCATCGCCGCGGCCCTCCGCCCCCGCCGACCGGGCGCACGCCGGCGCGGCCCGCCCCAGGCCTCGCTTTACCCCACAAGGACGTGGCAAAGAGGAGCGACATGAAGAAGTTCTCGACATGGCCGGGTGTCACCGCCCTGGCGGCCGCGCTGGTCGTCGGCGGTTCGACGGCGGCGGTGGCCCTCGGTCCCACCGCGGACCAGCGGGTGGACGGCGTGATCGTGGTCGCGGGCAACACCTGCACCTGGAGCAACGCCCGCACCAGCGCCAGTCCGCCGAGCGCCCTGACCGTCGACCGCACCAGCATCAACGCGCCCGGCGGCAACCTGGCGTGCAGCGGCGGCATCACCGCCACCCTCAACAACGACCCGGCCTTCACCTTCGACGACGCCGGCGGCACCGCGAAGACGGACGCGATCGACATCTCGGGCAAGCAGAGCTTCATCTCCTGTCGCTTCAAGGCCGTGAACATCGTGTGGAACCGCGACGGATCCACCCGCAAGTACGTCAACCAGGCCTTCACGGCGACCAAGGTGTCGGGGAGCTTCCTGTGCCCCGGCTCCGTGACCACGGCCGCCGGCGAGGCCTCCATGCTGTTCCACTGACGCCGCTCGCGCCGCAGCCCCGCAACGGGCTGCGGCGCGTTCCGAGATCGGAGATCACGTTCCGACGAGCAGGCGGCGGCCCCGCCGGAGGCCTCACCCGGCGTCGAAACCGGCCCAGCGTCCGAGGGCGAACCCGCCCGCTTCCCGGCGGACTTCCACGGCACCCGCGCCGCCGAAGTGGGCGGGGACGAGCAGTTCGCGTTCGGCCGCGGCACGTTCGAGGATGCGGCGGCGGCTCGCGGCGGCCTGCGCGGCGTCCAGGCAGAAGCAACTGTTGCTGTCCGGGTCGAGGATCTGGACCGGGCTGTGCAGCAGGTCACCGACGAAGACGGCCCGGTCGGAGCCGGAGGCGAGGCGCAGCACGGACGAGCCGGGCGTATGGCCGGGCGCGGACTCCAGGGTGAGGTGCTCGTCGATGCGGTGGACACCCTGCCACAGCACGGCCTGGCCGGCCCGGTGGACGGGGGCCACGCTGTCCTCGTAGATGAGCCGGTCGTCCTCGCGAAGGCCGTTCCCGTAGCCGTTGTCCGGGCCGAAGTGGGTGTCGTCCTCGGCCGGGATGAGGTACTGGGCGTTCGGGAAGGCCGGCACCCACTGGTCCTCCTCCCCCTCGACACCGACGGTGTTCCAGCCGACGTGGTCGCCGTGGAGGTGGGTGTTGACGACCACGTCCACGTCCTCGGGCCGGACGCCGAGACGGGCCAGCCGGGCCGGGAAGTCCCCCTCGCGCCGGTGGAACAGCGGGGAACCGGGCCGCTCGCGGCCGTTGCCGACGCCGGTGTCGACCAGGATGGTCCGGCCGCCGCTGCGCAGGACCCAGGTCTGCAGCGCGACCACGGCGAGGCCGGTGTCCGTTTCCAGGTGGTGCGGCGCCAGCCAGTCCTCGTTGTCCGTCCACGTCCCGGCCGCCGCGTCGGGGACGAGGTCGCGGGCCGGGACGAAGGCCCCCTGCCACTCCGTCACCCGGCTGATCTCGACATCGCCCAGGACGATGGTGTTCACCGGTGCCTGTGCCTGTGCCTGCGCCTTCTTGCTCTGGTTCGTCATGAGTTGGACTCTAGGAAGGGGGAATGAGCACCTCAATGCCTGCTTCACTCAGGTGAATACGCAAGGCTCTCACTCCCGCGCCTTCGCGATACTCTGCAGCGATGGACGTGGTGAGCGACGCGATCTCCGCCGTACGTATCGGGCAGCCCTCCTCCAACCGGGTCCAGGCGGACGGGAGTTGGTGCGTGCGCCTCGCGCCGTACGACGGCGCGGGCTTCCACGTGGTGCTGGAGGGCAGCTGCTGGCTGCTGCCCGACGGCGGTGCGCCCCTCGTCCTGGGCCCCGGGGACGCGGTGCTGCTGCCGCACGGGGCGGGGCACGTGATCGCCGACTCCCCCGCCGGCCCCGCGGCCGTGGCGCGGGCGGTGTCGTTCGAGGGCTGGGCCGACGGGAAGTTGGCCGGGCGGCCCCCGGCCGGGTCCGGTGGGGTGCGGATGCTGTGCGGGAAGTACCGGCTCGACCGCAGCCGGGTGCATCCGCTCATGCTGGAGCTGCCGCAGGTGGTCCATCTGCCGAACCGGGTGGGCAGTCATCCCGAACTGCGCTCTGCGATAGAGCTGTTGGGGCGCGAGCTGGACGCGCGGGGACCGGGGTCCTGCATCGCGGTCCCGAGCCTGCTCGACCTGCTCCTCGTCTACATGATCCGGGCCTGGATGACGGAGGGCTCGGCCGGTGTCTGGCCGGCGGCCCTGGGCGATCCCGTGACGGCGACCGCCCTGCGCGCCCTGCACACGGATCCGGCCGCGCCTTGGACCAACGACCTGCTGGCCGCCGAGGCGGGCGTGTCCCGGCCGACGCTGGCGCGCCGGTTCGGCTCCCTCGTCGGCCGGTCCCCGATGGCGTACCTCACCTGGTGGCGCCTGACGTACGCCGCCACCCTGCTCCGCGACACCCCCGACTCCCTCGCCACCATCGCCCGCCGGGTCGGCTACGGGACCCCGTACGCCCTCTCGCACGCCTTCAGCCGGGAGTTCGGGACGACGCCGGGGCGCTACCGCGCCGGGCGGCGGTGACGCGGCAGGCGAGCCCCGTGTCAGTGCCGCCGTCTAGGCTGACCGGATGAACGCGATAGAGATCGTTGCCGAACGAGGCGAGTGGCGTGGCGGGTTCGAGGAGCGGGTGCTCGCCGGATACCGGGCGGCGGGGTGTTCCGAGCCGCTGGCGCGGGCTCTTCTGGAACGGGCGGTCACGGGGATCGACGGCTGGACGGTGGCCACGGACGGCACCGGGTGGATCGCGGTCGGGGTGGCGGAGGACAACGGGGCGACCGTGGGACGGATCCACGACCTGACCGTGCCGCACGGGCGCGAGTGGGCCGAACGGTGGTGCGCCGAGCACGGCGCGCAGCGGGTGGAGGTCCGGCTGACCGGTGGACCGGGTGTGTTCGCCGACTACCCCGTGCGGGGACAGAACCGGATGCGCGCCGCGGCCGAGCGGCCCGAGCTGCCGCCGGGCCTGACGGTCCGCAGGCTCACCGAGGAGGAGTACCCGGGCTGGTACGCCGCTGAGGAGGCGGCCTACATCGCGGACATCGTCCGGGCCGGAGCCCTGACCCCGGAGCAGGCCAAGGCGAAGTCCGATCAGGACTTCGCCCGGTACCTCCCGCAGGGTTACCGCACCCCGGGTCACGCCTTCTACGCCATGGAGGCCGAGGGGCAGGTCGTCGGCACCGGCTGGGTGAACCACGGGTTCCTGCCGGGCGTGACCTTCGGCTTCTCGCTGGATGTGCACGAGGAGCACCGCGGCAAGGGGTACGGCCGGGCCGCGATGGCCGTGGGCGAGTGGGCCACCCGGCAGGGCGGCGACGAGGCGATGATGTTCAACGTCTTCGGCGGCAACGAGGTCGCGATGAGGCTGTACGACAGCACCGGCTTCGCCGTGCTGGACGAGTACCGCTCGATCGACCTCGTCTGAGCTGCCGCGTGGCACCGCCCGGGGCGCGGCACCGTCCGGGGCGGGCGCCGAGCCCGCTGCTCAGCCCGCGTGCCCGGATGCACGGTCGCCGGTTCGGCCCGGCCGGTCCTCGGTCCACGGGCGGAGCTTCTCCGGGTTGCGGATCGCCCAGATGTGCGTGATGCGGCCACCGGTGAGGCCGAACGCCGCCACGGTCGCGGTGGTGCCGGAGTGCCGGGCGACCAGGCCCGGCCGGCCGTTGACCGTCCGCTCCAGGAGGGTCAGGCCGGGGGCCTTGCCGGCGATGTGGATCAGGTACTGGGCGATGCGCTCGCCGCCCTCGACGGGGCGGAGGGCGGCGCCGACCAGTCCGCCGCCGTCGACGGTCATCGTGGCGTCGGGATCGAGGAGGTCGACGAGGGCCCTGATGTCCCTGACCTCCCACGCCTCCTTGAAGCGCCGCACCAAAGCGGCCTGCCCGCCCGTCGCGGCCGCCGGCTGCCGTGCGGCGCGGGTGCGCCGACGGGCCGAGGAGGCCAGCTGCCGGCAGGCCGCCGGTGTCCGGCCGATGATCCCGGCGACCTCGGTGAAGGGGTACCGGAACACGTCGTGCAGGATGAACGCCACGCGTTCCGCCGGCGTCATCGACTCCAGTACGACGAGGAAGGCCATGTGCACCGACTCGTCGAGGGTGACCCGGTCCGCGGGGTCGGCCGGTTCGGCGCTGCCGCCGCCGGCGGGCCCGCCGATCCATTCCGTACGGTCGGGCAGTGGCTCGGGAATCCATTCGCCGACGTAGCGCTCGCGCCGGGCGCGCGCGGAGCCGAGCAGGTCCAGGCAGATGCGGCTCGCCACCGTCGTCAGCCAGGCGCCGGGCGACTCGACGGCCTCCTGCTGCTGTCGCGACATCGCGTACCAGCGGGTATAGGTCTCCTGCACGGCGTCCTCGGCCTCGGCCAGCGAACCGAGCAACCGATAGGCGAGGCCGGTCAGTTGGCGCCGCTCACCGAGGATCACGCTCAGGGCCGGCTCGCACCGGTCGTGGCCCGGCTCGGCTTGGGTGCTCATGGTGGCGGCCGCTCCCGCTTCTTCTCGTTCGTTCCCGGCTCCCGCCGCTTCGGCGGGAAGAGCGCGCTTCGCCTCACATTTCGCGGGCCTGCGTCGTCGGACTGTCGAGACAGTACCGATCCACCGCCGCGAGGCAGAAACGGGGACCGCATCATGGTCATACGGGCAAAGGCAGAACGGCGCAGCCGCACGTTCCTTCAGGTCGCGATCGCGCTGCAGACCCTGGGCATCTTCTTCCAGGCGGTCACCGCCGGGCTGCTGCTGGCCTCGCCCCACGGCGAGGTGCTGCACGGTGTCGGCGCCCGCGTGATGTACGGCGCGTCGATGCTGTACGTCCTGGCCGCGATCCTGGCGTGGCGGCCGGGCGGCGGGTCCCCGCGTCCCGTCCTGTACGCCTCCGGCTTCCTCGTGCTCGCTTCGGTGCAGGTGGTGCTCGGTATCGCGCACGTGGTGTCGCTCCATGTACCCCTGGGTGTGCTGATGTTCGGACTGAGCGTGTCGGCTCTGGGCCACGCGCTGTCCGGCCGCTCGTCGCTGCGCGGCGCGGGTACCCGCGCGTAGCCCCGGCCCGGGGCGGGACCGGCCTCCGCACCGGGGGTCAGGGGGTGGCCGAGACGCGGAGCAGGTTGTGGTCCGAGACCGCCGTGTCGAGGGGGAGGGCGTCGGCGGCGGCCGCGCGGAAGTGAGGGGCGCCGAGGAAGACGTAGTCGAGCTTCTTCGCGCCGAAGGTCGTCTCGCCCGACCGGCAGGCGGACGTGGTGGCGGGCGGGCAGACGACGGGGTCGAAGAACTCCGGGTCGCTCTCGTCGGCCTCGGTGAAGAGACCGTCGGCGCCGTCCCCCCGCTCCGGCCGGTAGAAGCGCGACAGGGTGGCGGTGCGCGGGGAGTGGTTGAAGTCCCCGCCGAGGACGACCGCGAAGCCGTCGCCGAGCCACCGGCGGGCCTGCGCGGCAAGTCGGTCCGCCTCGGGCACCGCCAGGGTGCCGTCGTCCCAGTACAGGTGCACCGAGCAGGACCAGGTGGGCCTGTCCGCCAGGTTGGCCAGGGCGCACGGCACCGTGATCGGCTCGCGCTCGCCGCCGACCGTCAGGTCGAGCGCGGCCGTCGCCGAGACCGGGCCGCGCACGAAGACGGCGTTCCCGTAGGCGTGGCCCTCGCAGATGGCCGGGTTCCCGGCCGGGAGGGTGGCGGAGTGGAACCCCGCGAAGCCGAGCGGGGCCAGCCGGTCGAGGAGCGCGCGGTGCTGGTGCTCGCACACCTCCTGGAGGAAGAGCTGGTCGGCACCCCAGCCGCCCGGATCGGCCTCGGCGGCGACGGCCGCGATCCGGCGGGCCGGGTCGTAGGGGGCACGGGAGCACATGTTGCCGCAGATGTTGTAGCTGGTCAGCCGCACCGTCCCGGCGGCCGCGACGGCGGCGGCCGGAGCCGCCGCAGCGGGCGGTCCGGGCGGGGCGAGGGCGCAGAAGGCGGCGGCGACGACAACGGCGAGGAGGGCCAGGGTGACAGGGGCTCGGCGCACACCCGTGATGCTTCCCGCGGGTGCACCGCCCACGCCAACTCCGGTCGCTTGCAGGGAAGAAGACCCTGCCGGACATGTTCGCAGTAGCTAGTGCTGCTCCGCGGAAGTTCGTGGAGGGGTGTTGATCACGCTGTCTTGAGCGGGGTGCCGTCGTAGGTCCAGCGGTAGGGCTTGGCGGTCTGGTTGTGCCCGATGACGTGACTGTCCATCTTGTCGATCAGGTCGTCGCGACTGGCGAAGTTCCCGTGTCGGAGGACGCGACGGGCCAGGGCGGAGAAGAACAGCTCGACCTGGTTGAGCCAGGAGGCGTGTGGCGGTGTCCAGTGCACGTGCCAGCGCGGGTGGGCGGCGAACCATGCCTTCGTGTGCTTGGCGGTGTGGGATGGAGCCGTTGTCCAGCACTGCATGGATTTGCTTGCTCGGGTCGATCACCGCGTCGAGACGGTCGAGGAAAGCGGTGAAGGTGGCCGCATCGTTGCGGACGATGGGCTCGGTGAGTACCTCGCCGGTGGTCACGTCGAGGGCGGCCACGATCGAGGCAGTGCCGTGCCGGTGGCACTCGAACTCCTGGCGGACAGGGGTGCCGGGACAGGCTGCGCTGGTGGGGTGCTTGCGCGAGCGGGCGGCGATCGCGGTCTTCTCATCGACCGACAGCACCACCGCTCCGGCGGGCGGGGTGCGATACAGCTGGCAGCCGCGGCCCGGTCCCAGAAGTCGGGGGTGTCGCGGCGGGTGAGCCAGCCGCGCACCCGGTGCGGTTTGAGGTCCAGGTCCGCAAGGATCCGCCCGACCTGGGATGCGGAGATCGCCGCGAACACGGTGCCCGCCACCCGCGCGGCGATCGTGCGGTGGGACCACGTCGATTCCGGGTGCGGTGGCGCGCTGGTGGCGGCGGCCACCACCGCCACGCGAACCTCGCACCCGTATGTCCTGGGCCGCCCCGACCGCTTCGCGTCCTCGAGCCCGTCCGGGCCGCCGACGGCGAAGCGGCCTCGCCACTTGCGCGCCGTGTTCACCGAGATCTCCAGCTCCCGCGCGATGGCACCGTTGGCCAGCCCGTCCGCCGCTGCGAGCACGATCCGTGCTCGCAGGACCTGCCGGATGTGCGCGGTCGCCGATGCCGCCAGCTTCTCCAACCGCGCCCGCACCGGCTCGGTGAGCTCCACCGCGACCGCCCTCACCCCCGTCATCGGCCCCACCCCCTCCACCACCGACCGAGACGGTGATCATGGCGCAGGGTGGCAGAAGCCTGCAGGATGGGACCGTGCCGAAGAACCCGCCGCCATCGATGCAGGTCTCACTGCGTCAGCGTCTGAACGATCACGCCCGCGCCCACTGGCCGCAGTTGACCGGCGTAACGGTCCGCTACCGGGCAGGATTCGCCCACGTCGCAGGGGAACTGCCCGACGAGGACCCACTGCCGCTGTGCCGCCTGCGTTTCACAGGCGTCCTGCACACCTGGGGCTTCGCGCTCTACCTCGCCAGCCGTGACGGCTACGAGGACAACATCCTGCCCAGCGGCTCACCGGCGGGATCTCCCGAGGAAGCACTGGACTGTGCCTGCGCTCTGTACCTCGGCAACCCCACTGGGCGGATCCTGCCCGCCCCATCGACCCCGGCGCTCCAGTCATGAAGCTCCCCGCGCTGCCCGCAGGGGTCACGTGGCACGACACGGACACGGCTGTCTTCCCCTACGCGGCCCGGGTCGAAGGACGTTGGTGGGTCCTGCGGCTCAACGACTTTCCCGAGCATCCGCTCTATACCCTGTTCATCGACGCACAGGTCATCGGTGACATGGACGACGACCCGGACGCCTGGCGGTCGCTGTCCCGGGCAACTCTCCCCGTCCTCACCACACCGGACCGTACGGAGATCCTCCGCCTCATGGCCGGCCTCGGCCCTTACGGAGCCGAGGCCGGCACCCCGTGCACGGGCGACTGGTGCACCTGCAGCATCCTCACCGACGAATACGCCGCAAGGCCCAACACCCCTCCACGAACTTCCGCGGAGCAGCATTAGGGGTGTCTGTCCATGGGCCGTGTGCTTGGTCGCCGGCCGTGAGCTCCGTCGCGTCGGGCCTGGTTCAGGAAGTCGATCACTCGCGCCTCCGAACGGAGAATCCGCTCTCGCTGTTCAGGAGGAAGAGAGGCGAGGAGGTCGACCAGGACTCGCTCCCGAGGGACATGGACCATGTTGCCGGAGTAGATCCTGCAACCCGCACACCAGGCGAGTCCGATGCAGCGCTCGAACATCGAGGACGCGGGCGGATGGAAGCGATGGCGGTACGAACGGACGGGCGTTCCGCAGGCGGCGCAGACTCGTCGACCGCCGTCGGGAATCGTGGGCCAGTTCCCGACCTTTTGCCAGGGCTGTCGCCCGGCCGGTGCTCTTCACGTCGTCATGCGAGCATTCTCCCTCACAGAGATCCGCCAGACACAGCCGTCCGGGCATCAGTCCACCGCAGAGGTCCCCCCTTGTGGCCCGCGTTCACGGAATCCGCCCACACCTACCGGCTGCACGAGCTAGGTACCGCCCCGCCCCCGGCCGGCCCGGGCCGGCGGGTCGGTGCGGGTCGACAACGACGCGTGCCAGCCCGGGGGTTCGGTGCGCGGTCCGGGGGTGGCGCGGCGGCCTCCCGTGGCGAAGAAGGCCGACAGGGGGAGCGTGGCCGCGCCGACCGTGACCGCGTCAGCGCCCAGCGAGCCGAGGCCCACCGTGACCCGGCCGGCGGGATGGCGCAGGGCGTACCGGGTCGCGTGCTCACGGACCGAGGGCAGGAGGTGCGGGCCCAGCAGCAGACCGGCCCAGCCGCCGATCAGGATGCGCTCCGGCCGGAACAGGTTGATCAGGTCCGACAGGCCCGCGCCCAGGTACTCCGCCGTCTCCTCCAGGAGCTCCAGGGCCACCGGATCCGCCGCCTGCGCCGCCGCGAGGAGTTCCGAGAGCGCTTCCTCCTCGTCCGGGGCCGCGGGGCCCGCAGGGCCGCCGCCCCGCTCCGTCCACCGGGCGAGCAGCGACTCCGCGCCGGTGTAGGCCTCCAGGCAGCCCAGGGCCCCGCAGCGGCAGCGGCGGCCGCGTACCGAGACGGTCAGGTGGCCCCACTCCAGGGGGGTGCCCTCGGTGGTCCCGCCGTCCGGCGAGCCGCCGGTGATCAGGCTCGCGCCGACGCCGGAGCCGAAGAGGACGACGACCGCGTCCCGGGCCCCGCGCCCGGCGCCGAACCACATCTCCGCCTGGCCGAGCGTCCGCGCGCCGTTGTCGATGAGGTACGGGACCTCCGCGGGCAGCGCCCCGGTGGACCGCAGCAGCCGCTCCAGCGGGACCGCGTCCCAGCCGATGGTCTGCCCGTGCACCACGGCCCCGCCCGGCGCGTCGCGGTCGACGATGCCGGGCACGCCGACTCCGACACCGAGCAGCCGGTCCGTGCCGACCCCTGCCTCGGCGAGCACGGTGGCGATGCCCTCCCGGATGTGGTCGACGATGGGACCGACGTCGTAGCAGCCGCGCGGCAGCAACGGCTGCTCGGTGCGGGCCAGTTCGGTCAGGGTCAGGTCGAACAGCTCGACCCGGACCCGGGTTTCGCCGACATCGACGCCGATCAGGTGGGCGCTGCCGGGGGTGACGCGCAGCAGCGTGCGGGGACGGCCTCCGTCGGAGTCCACGACCCCGGCCTCCTCGAGCAGTCCGTCCGCGACGAGTTCGCCGACGACGTTGCTGACGGACCCGGAGCTCAGACCGGTCGCCGGCCCGAGTTCCTGACGGCTCATCGGGCCCCCGAAGTACAGCCGTTGGAGGACGGCACTGCGGTTGCCGCGCCGCAGGTCCCGTACCGTGCGTCCGCTACGCCCTGTGGTCATCTGGCCCCTTCCGCCGTCACGTTCAGCGTGACACCGCTCGCAACATACCCTTGCGCGACCTCTTGACGCGACCCTTCCGCACGGCTTAACTCACGTCCTAAATTAAGGCCTGGAAGCAGGCGGTTCCCGCGGCCCCGCTCCACCGGTCATCCGGCCCGATCCGCCCACCGGCCTTCCCCCGCCCCCTCGAAAGGGAACCGAGCCGCCATGCGCAGAACCAGAACCGGTGCCGCAGCCGCCCTCGCCACCCTGCTCGCCACCGCCACCGCGTGCGGCGGCGGCTCCGCCGACAGCGGCGGCGGCTCGAACACGGCCCCCCGGGAACTGACGTACTGGGCCTCCAACCAGGGCGCCGACATCCCCGCCGACCAGGCCGCGCTCGGCCCGGAACTGAAGAAGTTCGAGGAAGAGACCGGCATCAAGGTCAAGCTCGAAGTCATCCCCTGGTCCGACCTGCTCAACCGGATCCTCGCCGCCACCGCCTCCGGCCAGGGCCCCGACGTCCTCAACATCGGCAACACCTGGTCCTCCTCCCTCCAGGCCACCGGCGCCCTGCTGCCCTGGGACGCAGAGAACTTCGAGGCCATCGGCGGCAAGGACCGCTTCGTGGCGTCCGCCCTCGGCTCGGCGGGCGCAGCCGGCCGGGACCCGGCCGCCGTCCCCCTCTACTCCATGTCCTACGCGCTCTACTACAACAAGAAGATGTTCAAGGAGGCGGGCATCGAGAAGCCGCCGGCCACCTGGGACGAGATGGTCACCGTCGGCCGGAAGCTGAGCAGGGACGGCACATGGGCCCTGGGCGCGGAGGGTTCGAACCCCAGCAACAACATCCACCAGGTCTTCGTCCTGTCGCAGCAGCACGGCGCGTCCTTCTTCGATGCCGCGGGCAGGCCCACCTTCGACACCCCGGGCAACGTCGACGCCGTCAAGCAGTACGTCGACCTGATGGCCAAGGACAGGATCATCGCGCCCGGCAACGCCGAGTACGACAAGAACCAGTCCCTCCAGGACTTCGCCGGCGGCAAGACCGCGATGGTGCTGTGGCAGAACGCGGCGAGCTCCTTCAAGGCCCACGGCATGAAGGAGGGCGACTGGGGCACCGCACCCGTTCCCGTCCCGGCCGGCGGCGTCCCGGGTTCCGGCAAGAACGTCAACTCCATGGTCGCCGGCATCAACCTGGCCGTCTTCAAGAACACCGACAACCTCGACGGGGCACTGAAGTTCGTGAAGTTCATGACGAGCGACGAGGAGCAGAAGATCCTCAACCGGACCTACGGTTCCATCCCGCCGGTCAAGGCCGCCCAGTCCGACCCCGCCTTCGCGAACGAGGACCTCGCCGTCCTGCGCACCACCCTCGCCACCAGTGCCGCCCCGCTCCCCCAGGTCCCCGAGGAGTCGCAGTTCGAGACCGCGGTGGGCACGGCCGTCAAGGAGCTCTTCGCCGACGCCGCGGCCGGCCGCCCGGTGACCGCCGAATCGGTCAGGGCCAGACTCACCAAGGCCCAGCAGATGATGGCGGGTTGAGGCATCGGACATGACCTCCGTGCCCACGGCCCGCCGGACCGCCGTGCCCTACCTCCTCCTGCTGCCCGCCCTGCTCCTCGAACTGCTGATCCACCTCGTCCCGATGGTGACGGGCATCCTGATGAGCTTCCGCAAGCTCACCCAGTTCTTCCTCCGCGACTGGAACCGGGCGCCCTGGACGGGCTTCGACAACTACGGCCTCGCCGTCGACGTCAACCGGCCCGCCGGCCGGGCCCTCCTCGATTCCTTCGCCACCACCTGCCTGTTCACCCTGCTGTCCGTGGGCCTGTGCTGGCTGCTGGGCACCGCGGCGGCCGTGTTCACCCAGCACGGCTTCCGCGGGCGCGGCTTCCTGCGGGCCCTGTTCTTCGTCCCCTACGCCCTGCCCGCCTACGCGGCGGTGATCACGTGGGCCTTCATGTTCCAGCGGGACAACGGCCTGGTGAACCACGTCATCCACGACCAACTCGGCCTCGGCGGCGCCGAACACACCTTCTGGCTGCTCGGCGACAACAGCTTCTGGGCCTTGCTGACCGTCTCCGTCTGGAAGAGCTGGCCCTTCGCCTTCCTCGTCGTGACCGCCGCCCTCCAGAACATCCCCGCGGACCTCTACGAAGCCGCCGCGCTCGACGGCGCCGGCATCGGGCAGCAGATCCGCCGGATCACCCTGCCCTCGCTCGGGGCCGTCAACCGGGTCCTGGTCCTCGTGCTGTTCCTGTGGACCTTCAACGACTTCAACACCCCCTTCCTGCTCTTCGGCAAAGCGGCCCCCGCGGCCGCCGACCTCATCTCGATCCACATCTACCAATCGAGTTTCGTCACCTGGAACTTCGGCACCGGCTCGGCCATGTCGGTCCTGCTGCTGCTCTTCCTGCTCCTCGTCACCGCCGGTCACCTGCTCCTGACCAGCCACGGCCGGAAGGACGCCGATGCCCGCTAGTACGCCTTCCTCGCGGGCCGCCCGCCGCACCCGCGGCCCGCTCGACCCGCCCGCCTCCTTCCGTGCGCTGCGGGCCGTCTTCCTCACCCTGCTCGCCGCCTTCACCCTGCTGCCGGTCTTCGTGATGGTGACCAGCTCCCTCAAGCCGCTGCAGGACGTTGCCGGACGGTTCCGGTGGATCCCCAGCGGGCTCACGCTGCGCCCCTACGTCGACATCTGGCACACGGTCCCGCTCGCGAAGTACCTGGTGAACTCGCTGATCGTGGCCGGCAGCGCCACCGTCGCCTCCGTCGTCATCGCCGTCTTCGCGGCGTACGCCGTCAGCCGGTACCGCTTCCGCGGCAGGCGCCTGTTCACCGTGACCGTGCTGTCCACCCAGATGTTCCCGGGGATCCTCTTCCTGCTTCCGCTGTTCCTGATCTTCGTGAACCTCGGCAACGCCACCGGGATCGCCCTCTACGGCTCCCGCGGCGCCCTGATCCTCACCTACCTGACCTTCTCGCTGCCCTTCTCCATCTGGATGCTCATCGGCTACTTCGACTCGGTGCCGCGCGACCTCGACGAGGCGGCCACCGTCGACGGCTGCGGCCCCCTCGGCGCCCTCCTGCGCGTCGTCGTCCCCGCCGCCGTGCCCGGCATCGTCGCCGTCGCCGTCTACGCCTTCATGACGGCCTGGAGCGAGGTCCTCTTCGCCTCCGTCATGACCAACGACACCACCCGCACCCTGGCCGTCGGCCTGCAGGGCTACTCCACGCAGAACGACGTCTACTGGAACCAGATCATGGCCGCCTCGCTCGTCGTCAGCATCCCCGTCGTCGCCGGATTCCTTCTGCTGCAGAAGTACCTGGTGGCCGGACTCACGGCAGGAGCCGTCAAATGACCCTCTCCGGAACCCTCCCCGCCAGCGGTGCCGACGCCCTCGACCTCGCCGCCCTGCCGCGTGACTTCCTCTGGGGCACCGCCACCTCCGCCTACCAGATCGAGGGCGCCGTCGCCGAGGACGGCCGCGCCCCCTCCATCTGGGACACCTTCTCCCGCACCCCCGGCGCCATCGACGGCGGTCACACCGGCGACACCGCCTGCGACCACTACCACCGCTGGCCCGAGGACATCGCCCTGATGCGCGAGCTCGGCACCAACGCCTACCGGCTCTCCGTCGCCTGGCCGCGCGTCGTACCCGGCGGCGACGGTCCCGCCAACGCCAAGGGCCTCGACTTCTACGACCGCCTCGTCGACGGGCTGCTGGCCGCCGGGATCCAGCCCTCCGTCACCCTCTACCACTGGGACCTGCCGCAGGCCCTCCAGGACCGGGGCGGCTGGCCCGAACGGGACACCGCCGAGCACTTCGCCTCGTACGCGGGGCTCGTCGCCGCGCGCCTCGGTGACCGCGTCACCCAGTGGGCCACCCTCAACGAGCCGCTGTGCTCCGCGTGGATCGGCCATCTGGAGGGCCGGATGGCCCCCGGACTGACCGACCTGACCGCCGCCGTGCGCGCCTCGTACCACCTCCTGCTCGGCCACGGCCTGGCCGCCCGCGCGGTCCGGGCCGCCGCGCCCGCCGCCCGGATCGGCATCGTCAACAACCTCTCCCCCATCACACCCGCCACCGCCTCCGCGGCCGACCTCGCCGCCGCCCGCCGGATGGACGGCCACGTCAACCGCTGGTGGCTCGACCCCGTCCACGGCCGCGGATTCCCCGACGACATGCGGGAGGTCTACCGGGTCGACCTCCCCGAGCGCGCCGGCGACGCCGGGACCATCGCCGCCCCCCTCGACTGGATCGGCCTCAACTACTACTTCCCGCAGGTCGTCGCCGCCGACCCGGAGGGCCCCGCCCCCCACGCCCGTCAGATCGCCCGCCCCGGCGTCCCGCGCACCGGCATGGACTGGGAAGTCGACGCCGACGGCCTGGAGACCCTGATCATGCGCCTGCACCGGGAGTACGGCCCACGGCCCATCCACATCACCGAGAACGGCTCCGCCTACCCCGACGCACTGGCCCCCGACGGCACCGTCCACGACCCCGAGCGCACCGCCTTCCTCACCTCCCACCTCGCCGCCTGCGCCCGGGCCGCCCGCCGGGGCGCGCCGGTGGCCGGCTACTACGCCTGGTCGCTGCTGGACAACTTCGAGTGGGCCTACGGCTATGACAAGCGGTTCGGGCTGGTCCACGTCGACTACGCCACGCAGCGCCGCACCGTCAAGTCCAGCGGCCGGCACTACGCCGGGATCATCGCCGCCCACCGGGCCGGCTGACCTCCTCCCCCCCGGACGGCCCGGAAGGCGCGGGGCGGCTTGCGGCCGCCCCGCGCCTTCCGGTTCCACGGTCAGAGGGTCACGGGATCACGGGGTCACGGCGTCACGGCGTCACGGGTAGAAGACCACCGTGGAGGGCGTGGTCGAGGTGCCGGAGGTGGGCGCGCCCGTGCCGTTGACCACGTGCTCGTACTGCCCGTTGCCGCCGAGCGAGACGACCAGCAGGTCGTGGAACCTCACGCCCGGCTTGACCGGGACCTCGAAGCCGTGGTCCTGGCGGATCGTCGGGTCGACGTTGTAGTAGCAGTAGCTGCCCAGGCCCCAGCCCTCGTGGACGGAGACCGAGTCGGCCACCTTGTAGGCCGCGAAACCCTTCACGGAGCCGTTCTGGACCGCTGCCTGATCGGGGGCGTCGTACGCCTTCTCGTTCTGGAAGAAGATCGTCCGGCCGCGTTCGCCGTTCCACTCCACGTCGTACTTGTTGAAGTGCTCGACGAAGAGCCCGGTGGCCAGTACGTCGTCGCCGTTGACCCGGAAGCCGTAGTCGGAGCGGTTGGTCTCCCAGCCCACCCCGTCGCCGTGGTCGGCCCGCCAGATCCAGGTGTGGTCGACGATCGTGTCGTGGCTGTTGACGACCATGCCGACCGTGGCCTTGCCCGGACCCGCGCCGCCGACGCGGATGAAGACGTCCTGGACGGTCGTCGGATCGGCCGCGTGGTCGCCGGCGGCGCCGGCCGGGCCCACCTCCAGCAGCGTCGGCGAGTTGACCGGTCCCGCGTCGATCAGGAGACCGGCCAGCCGGACGCCGTCGACATCGGCGACCCTCATCGCGGTCACGCCGTTGTCCGGGACGATGGTGGCCAGGCCGAGACCGAGGACCACCGTGCCGGGACGGTTCACCTGCAGGGTCCGGTCGACGTGGTAGACGCCCGGGGTGAACAGCAGGTTCAGGCCTTGGGTCAGCGCCTGGTTGATCGTCGCCGCGCTCGCGCCCGGCTTGACCACGTAGAACTGGTTGAGCGGGATGGAACTGCCCTTCGGGGCGGTGCCGTTGCCCCAGGAAGTGCCGCGCGCGTTGACGCGCTTCGCCGGGACGAAGACCTTGTAGTCGGCGCCGTCGAGGTAGAGGAAGGGCTTCTCACGGGAGACCGGCGTGGTGTCCAGGGTGGTGTACGGCGGATTCGGGAAGCCCTGGGCGGGTGCGCCCGGGGTGCCGGAGAAGACCTGGTTCCAGACGCCGTTGGACCAGCCGCCGATCGAACTGTCACGGGTGTACCACTGCTGCTGCGAGTAGTTGCCCACCTGGCCGTCGATCTTCGAGTCGGCGATGTAGCCGCCGGAGGCCCAGCCGTAGCCGTTGGGGGCAAGGTTGAGTCCGCCCTTGACGTGCATGCGGCGGAACGGCGCGGCCTGGGAGACGGCCCAGCGGTCGGTGCCGCTGACGGGATTGAGGGCCAGGTTCTCGGCGGAGCGCCAGAAGTTCTGGGTGGCGTTGCCGTTGAACCAGCCCGCGTCGACGGTGACGTCGCCGTTGATGGTGGTGTCGTCGGGGTTCAGGCCGAGACCGGAGACGGCGGTGTAGAAGCCGATCTGGGCGTTCAGGCCGTTGTAGGTACCGGGCTTGAAGAGGAACTGGTAGCGGCCTGAGCCGAACTGCGCGGACTCCTGCTGCCGGAAGACCTGGTCCAGCCTGGCCTGGATGTCGGGGGTGGAGGGGTCGAAGACGATGACGTTGGGGCCGAGGTCGCCGCCGCCGGGGAGGGCCGGGCCGGTGCCCGTGGTTCCGTAGACCTGGAACTCCCAGAGCGAGTAGCCCCATTCGGTGGCGCGCTGGGTGCCGTGGACCCGCACGTAGCGGGCGGTACCGCTGATGTCGAGGGTCTGGCCGCCGCCGGTGGCGCTGGTCGTGGAGTAGGCGGTGGTCCAGTCGGTGCCGTTCTGGGACAGCTCGATCCGGTACGCCGTCGCGTAGGCGGTCTCCCAGCGCAGCAGCACCTGGGTCAGCTGGGCGGGGGCGCCGAGGTCGACCTGTATCCATTGCGGGTCGGCGAACCGGCTCGACCAGCGGGTGCCGTTGTCGCCGTCGACGGCGGCGGAGGCCGGGGTGCCGGCGCCCTCGGTGCTGGAGGCGGTGGCGGGTTTGCCCTGCGAGAGCAGGACGGGGGCCGCCTGCGCGGTGGTGCTGCCCGGCAGCAGCACGAGGAGGGCGGCGACCAGGGCGGCGGCGAGGGCCGCCGCCAGGGATCGTGGCGGAGGGGAGGAGGCAACGGGCATGTGGGGGCTCCTGACGTCTTGGATCCGGGGGGATCGAAGCGTGAGTGAACTGCCCGTCAGGGAGGCCGTCAAGGGTTCCGGCGTTCATGAAACGAACGCCTGGCGGTGCGTCATGCACCGCGCAGCGCTGTGAACTCGGAGTTTCTTCAATCCTTGTGAAAAGTGTTGACGGAAAAATCCGTCAGCACTGTACTGGGGATCCCTACCGCCGCTCAGCCCAGCTGCGGCCACCGCGCCACTGACAGGCGAAGCAGGGGACGAGGGTTCAGGAACTGGCCCGTTAGGGAACGTCGATACCGCGATGCGTTCGATGCTTGACGCCGAAACCCGCCGCCGCGCCGACGGCCACCAGCGCGGCGGACCACGCCAGCCGGGCGTGCCGGGACGCCCAGGCCTGGGCGGAGCGCGGGTGGGAGCGCGCGTCGAACTCTCCGTGCGCCCCGAAGTCGCGGGCGGGTGAGCCCGCGCCGTCCAGCGGGCGCCAGAGGTTGGACGGGCGCCCGGGCGGCGCGGGCGCGTCGGTCTGCTGGGCGTCGTAGCCCGTCCGGGCCAGGTAGCGGTCGAGCAGCCCGGCCGCCACCCGGTTGGCCAGCAGCGTGGCGAGGGTCGAGGCGCCGACGTAGTACTGCTTGCGCCCGGGATGCGCGGCGGCGTGGACGACGGCCCGTGCGGCCACTTCGGGCTGGTAGATCGGCGGGACCGGCTGCGGATGGCGGGGCAGCCGGGAGAGCACCCAGGAGAACTGCGGGGTGTTGACGGCCGGCATCTGCACGACGGTGATGCGGACGCGGCTGCCGGCGTGCAGCAGCTCGGTGCGCACCGAGGAGGTGAATCCGTTGACCGCGTGCTTGGCGCCGCAGTAGGCCGACTGCAGCGGGACCGACCGCTCCCCCAGCGCGGAGCCGACCTGCACCACCGTGCCGCGGTCGCGCGGCACCATCCTGGCCAGGGCGGCCCGGGTGCCGTTGACGTAGCCGAGGTACGTGACCTCCGTGACGCGGCGGTACTCCTGCGGTCCGATCTCGGCGAACGGCGCGAACACGGAGACGAACGCGACGTTCACCCACACGTCGATGGGGCCGAAGACCCGCTCCACCTCGTCCGCGGCGGCCTCCACGGCCCGGTCGTCGGCCACGTCGGCCGGCACGGCGAGCGACCGGCCGCCGAGCTCGCGCACCTCGGCCGCCGCGGCCTCCAACCCGGCGCGCCCGCGGGCGATCAGCGCGACGCGGTCGCCCCTGCGGGCGAACTCCCGGGCGGTGGCCCGGCCGATGCCGCCGCTGGCCCCGGTGACCACCACGGTCCTGGCCGCGCTCTGGGTCATGGGTGCCGCTCCTCCCGCCGACGCTCGCGTCACAACTCCCGCAGGGCGGGCAGCAGTTCCTTCTCCGCCCAGTGCAGGAACGGCTTCTGCTGGTCGCCGCCGATCTGGACCAGGGCCACTTCCGTGAAGCCGGCGTCCACGTAGGCGCGGACGGCTTCGACGACTGCGGCCGGATCGTCGCCGCAGGGGATGGTGTCCGCCACGTCCCCGGGGCGGACGTGTTGCGTCGCCGCGGCGAAACCGCCGGGTCCGGGAAGTTCGGCGTTGACCTGCCAGCCGCCCACGGACCAGCGGAACTGGTCGTGGGCGCGGCGTACGGCCGCCTCGCGATCGGGGTCGAAGGAGACGGGCACCTGCCCGAGGCACGGTTTGCCGGCACCGCCGTGCTCGCCGAACGCGGTGACGATGTCGCGTTCGGGCTGGACGGCGACGAGCGCGTCGCCGTACCGCCCCGCGATCTCGCAGGAACTGGCACCGGACGCGGCGATGGCGAGCGGCGGGGGCGTGTCGGGAAGGTCCCACAGCCTGGCGTCGTCCACGTCGAAGTGCGTGCCGTGGTGGGTGACGCTCTCCCCGTCCAGGAGGGCGCGCACGATCCGCACCGCCTCCTCGAACCTCTCCAGCCGTACCTGCGCCGCCGGCCAGCCCGCGCCGACGATGTGCTCGTTGAGGTTCTCACCGGATCCCAGCCCGAGCCGGAAGCGCCCCTGGGCGAGGAGTTGCATCGTGGCCGCCTTCTGCGCGACCACCGCCGGGTGGTAGCGGAAGGTCGGGCAGGTCACGAACGTCATGAGGGGGATCCGGTCGGTGGCCTGCGCGGCGGCGCCGAGGACGCTCCACGCGTACGGAGAGTGGCCCTGGGAGTCGAGCCAGGGGAAGTAGTGGTCCGAGGTGACGGAGAAGTCGAAACCCGCGCGCTCGGCGCCCACGACGTGGTCCACCAGGTCCCGCGGTCCTGCCTGCTCGGTCATCATCGTGTATCCGATCTGCACCATGTCCCGCTCCTTGCCGTTGGCGCCCGCCCGAAACACCCGGTCTTGGGTGGGGCTGCCGCGAAAGTCGGGCTCCTGTGGCCGGGAAACGACGTTTAAGCCTCCGCTGACCGTGCAGGCGCGGTGAGGACACCATCCATCACCCGAGGAGGAGCACAGTCATGACCGACGTCTCGCGCCTGCCGGGCCGAGCGGAACACGAATGGGCGTGGCAGGCGGCGGCAGCCTGCCGGGGCGCGGGGTCGGAGTGGTTCTTCCACCCCGAGGGCGAACGCGGCGAGGAACGCTCCGTCCGTGACGAGGCGGCCAAACGCATCTGCGGCTGGTGCCCGGTGCGCGACCAGTGCCTGCGGCACGCGCTGCGCGTGCAGGAGCCCTACGGAGTGTGGGGCGGGCTGACCGAGGAGGAACGCCGCCGGGCCCTCGCCTCGACCCGGGTGAGCGCCGGGGCCTGAAGCTGCACGGCGGACCGGAACCGCCGGGGCGCCTCGGACACCGCCGCTGCGCGTGATCGCCACCGGCCCGGGCACGCCCACCACGGCGTCGGACCCGGGCGGCCGCCGCCCCCAATTATCTTGACGTCAAGATTTACTTCGGGCAGGCTACTGCCGAAGTATCTCGACATCGAGATACTTGGTGCGGGGGAGCGGAGGCCCGGGATGTGGCGGCGGGGTACGGGGGACGGGAAGGGCCGGACGGCGGGCTCCGGGCTGGTGGCACAGTTGCGCAGGCCCCCGGGAGGCCGGGACGCGCGGATCATGCTGCTCGCCCAGCTGCTGGACCGGACCGGTACCGGCGTATGGGCCGCGTCCTCGGTCCTCTTCTTCACCTTCGTGGTCGGACTCGACGCCCGGCAACTGGGCCTCCTGCTGGGCGCGGCCGCGGTCGCCGGCATCGCCGGCTCGCCGCTGGCGGGCCACCTGGCATGCCGCTTCACCGTCCGGTCGCTGCTGATCGGCTGTCACGTCCTGCGCCTCGGCACGCTCTGCGTGCTGCTCGTGGCCACGGACTTCCGGGTGCTGCTCCCCGTCGTCGCCGTCACCTGCCTGGGCGACCGGGCGGCCAAGACCCTGGAGATGCTGTTCGCCACCCGTGCGGCGGGCGACCGGCGCGCCACCTACCAGGCTTTGTCGCGCAGCACGGCGAACGCCGGCTACGCACTCGGCGCGGGCATCGCGGCGGCCGGCCTGGCCCTCGACACCCGCGGCGCCTACCACGCCCTGATCCTGCTCAACGCGGCGTCCTTCCTGGCGGCCGCGGCGCTGGTGTGGCGCACCCGGGAACCGCACGGCCACGGCCGCGTGGCGGCGCGGGCCGGTGGCACCGGGGCAGGGCAGACGGAGGAAGTACCGGGGACGGAAGGGCCGGTGACGGCCGGCCGGCAGACCGCGACGAGCCCGTGGCGGGACCGCGGCTACCTCCGGTTCGTCCTGCTGGACATCCCGATGAGCCTGGACGACTCGATCCTCAATGTCGGCCTGCCGCTGTGGCTGGTGGAACACACCGGAGCGCCGCACGCGCTGGTCCCCGGCGTCCTGATGGTCAACACCGTGCTGGTCGTCGTACTCCAGTTGCGCGTCTCGGCGAAGGTGCGGGAGCCGCGCCAGGCCGCGGCCGCGGTCGTCGCGTACGGGCTGACGATGCTCGCCTGCTGCACCGTCCTGGCCGCCAGCACGGGCGCCGGCGCCTGGGCCGCTTCCCTCGCCCTGCTCGCCTCGGCGGCCCTGGTCACCGCGGCCGAGCTGATCCGCTCGGTGAGCTCCTGGGAGCTGGCCGTCTCCCTCGCTCCCGCGGCGGCGAAGGCCTCGTACCTGGGAGTGGCGGGCATGTCCCAGTCCGTGCAGAAGGCGGTCGGGCCGCTGCTGCTGACCGGCGCGGTCATGGCCGCCGGGCCCGCCGGCTGGCTCGTGCTGGGGACGGCGGTCGCCGGGCTGTCGCTCGTCCAACGGCGTGCCAGTCTGGGCCGGTTGGACGCGCTGCGCGCCCCGGACGGCTCCGCCGCGCCGGTGCGGGCAGGGGTTCCGGTCGAGTCGGAGGGGTCCGGCCAGAGGTCAGCGGCGGGGTGACCACAGAGCCGTCAGGCGCCCGCTGCCGGGGGTCAGGGCCCAGCCTCCCGGCAGATCCACCACCACGACCCCCGAGGTCGGGAAGCCCTCGCCGAGCTCCTCCAGCAGGTCGGCCGGGCCGGAGCCGCACAGGCCGCGGGCCAGCTGGTGGATGCCGGGATTGTGGCCGACCAGCATCACGCTGCCGAGGCCGGCCGCCCGCTCCGCCAGCACGGTGACCAGGACGTTCAGTTCCGCCTTGTAGAGCCTGCCGTCGTAGACGACCGACGGCGGGTCCGGCAGCGCCGGTGCCAGCAGCTGCCAGGTCTGGCGCGTCCTGCGCGCCGGGGAGCACAGAGCCAGGCCGGGCTCGAAGGGGGACTCCGCCAGCCAGCTGCCCGTCCGGGGCGCGTCGGCCCTGCCGCGCTTGCTCAGCGCACGCTCGAAATCCTCGACGTCCACGTCCTTCGGTACCGCTTTGGCGTGACGTACCAACAACAGTCGGCACCCGGCGGTCACTTCGGAGACCGAGGACGTCGTGTGGGGCGCGGGGCCCGAGGGCATGGCCGCCTCCTTCGCCGCAGGGGTACGGGTACACCGTCATGGTGCGGTGAGCCCGGAAGGTACGCACCCGCAGGTCCGGGTGCGGGGCTACGCTCCGAACAATGGAACGCGCAGAAGTACTCAAGCGAGTGATCGGCATCCTCACCGAAGCCCAGGAGATCCGCAGGGCCGTCGAGACGGGGCAGAACGGCACCGACGACGGCGAACCCGGCGACCTCGGGGAGCGGGCCACGGCCACAGTGGCCACGACGCTCCTCAACGAGATGCTGCCGTCGATCAGCGTGCCGGCCGACGCGTCTCCGCAGGAGGTCGCGGCGCTGGTGGCGCAGGCCCTGGGGCCGGCCCTGCACACGATGGTCTCCGGGTTCAGCCTGGCGTTCACCAGCCTCGCGATCGCGCACGACAGCGGCCGGACGGACGTGTCGGCGATCGAAGTCCTCCAGGAACTCGCCCTCGAGGTCGAAGCGGGGACCTACGACGAGGGTCCGTAGCACCGCAGCCCTCCGCGAACCGCCGCGAACCGGAACGGAACGGGACGGGACGCGGGCCCCGGGGCGCAGGCCCCGGGGCGCCGTCGGTCAGCCCGCGTCGTCCCGCTCGCGGGCCATCTTCCGCTCCTGCATCCTCCTGAGGTCCTCGGGGCTCTTGCCCGCGACCGGCTTGCTGGCCCCCGGGTGTACCGGGTCCGGGCCGGGGTGCTCCGGCATGTGCTCCTCCAGGCCCTTGCCCTGCTCCTGACCCTTGTTCTTCTCGTCCTTCATGGCTTGCGCTCCCTCACAGCTCGCATCGAGAGGACCCTCCGGTTGCTCCTGGGCCAGTCGGTCCTCCTCAGGTGATCAGGTGATGGGTTCCGGGGCCGGTACCGGCCCGGGCAGGGGGCCCGGCTGGGGCTGCGGCCCGGGGTTCGGGGCGGGCGGCGGTTCGGGATCGGGCTCGGGCTGCGGCGGGGCCGGAGGAACCGGATCCGGGCCGCCCGGCCCCGGTACGGGGCCCGGCAGCGGGCCCGGCCCCGGACCGGGGCCCGGCCCGGGCGCCGGGGTGGGACTGGGAGGGACCGGGTCGTTCGGCGGAGTCCCCACGGCTTCTCCTCTCCGCCCCGGTTCGGGGCGCGACGGCCCCGACCAGGGGCGCGATGTCTCCTGCCGCGCGTGTACCCGCCCCGCGGAGCCGTAGACGGATCCGGTGCAGTCCGTTGCCCGCAGCCGCGCCCGGGGGCGGAGGAAGATCCGCTCCGGAGTGCGTCATCCGGGGCCGTCCCGGGAAGGCGTCCCCGCATGCCGGAAATGATCAGCAGCCTCGCCACCCGTGTCGCACGCCGCCGCCGCGAGCCGGTCGCCGTCCAGGCCCTGCGGTCCACCGCGGCGGCCGTGATCAGCTACGTGGTCGCGCTCCGCCTGAGCAGTGAACCGAATCCGCTGACCGCCCCCCTGACCGCCCTGCTCGTCGTCCAGGTCACTCTGTACTCGACGCTGACCACCAGCATCCGCCGGGTGAACTCCGTGGTCGTCGGCGTCCTGATCGCGATCGGTTTCAGCGTGCTGGTGGGTCTCACGTGGTGGAGCCTCGGCCTGCTGATCCTGGCCTCCCTGGTGGTGGGCCACCTCGTACGCGTGGACGAGTTCGTCCCCGAGGTCGCGATCAGCGCCATGCTCGTCCTCGGCGTCACCCAGGTGGCGAACACCGCCTGGGACCGGGTCCTGGAAACGGTCATCGGCGCGGTGATCGGGCTGCTGGTCAACCTGCTGGTGGCGCCGCCCGTCTGGGTCGGCCCGGCGGGCACCGCGATCACCGATCTGGCGCTGCGCATGAGCCGGCTGCTCGACCACCTCGGCGAGGAACCCCTCGGGCCGGCGAAGGTCGAACAGGCCGCGGCCCGGCTCCACGAGGCACGTCGGCTCGACAACGACATCGCTCAGGTCGACGCCGCCCTCCGGCAGGCCGAGGACAGCCTCCGGCTCAACCCGCGGGTCAAGGAGGGCCTGCTCTTCCGGCTGGTGCTGCGCACCGGCCTGGACACCCTGGAGATCTGTGCGGTGGTGCTGCGCGTGGCCTGCCGGACGCTCGCCGACCTGGCCAGGGCCCGTCCGCAGGACCCGCTCTTCGACACCGGGACCGCGGCCGCGCTGCGGGAGGTGCTGCGCCACACGGCGATCGCCGTGGAGAGCTTCGCGCAGCTGATCACCGCGCAGGTCAGTGCCAACGCGGAGGAAGCGGAGGCGCGCCTGACCGGTGAGCTGGCGGTGGCCCGGGCCCACCGGGACCGGCTCGCGGACCTGCTGCTGGCCGCCGCCCGGGAGGATCCGGCGCACTGGCAGCTGCGCGGCGCGCTGCTCAGCGAGATCGACCGGGTCCTCGACGAGCTGGACGTCGACAAGCGGTCGCAGCGCCTGCTGGAGGAACTCGACCGTCAGGCCGCCCGCACGCACCGCCGGGGCGGCCTGCGGGGGCGCCTGTGGGAACGGTTGCGCGGGCTGCCGAAGTGAGGGCGGCGCGTGCGTGCCGGCTCGCCCGCGTGGCGGGTAGGCGCCCCCGTGAACGGGGCTGCGGGACGGGCTGGGCCGCCCCGGACTTCCAACCCACCTCCTCGGCAAGGACGCGCTGATGGACCCGACCCGGGCGATGGCCCGCCGCATACTGCGCGAGTACGGCGAGACGTACGCGCACGAAGCCGGCATCCGGCTGCGTGACACCCCGGCTCCGCTGTACCAGCTCCTGGTGCTGTGCGTGCTGCTGTCGGCGCCGATCCGTGCGCGGACGGCGGTCGCGGCGGCCCGGGAGCTGTTCGCGGACGGGCTGCGCACGCCGCGGCGGATGGCGGATTCGGACCGGCGGCAGCGCGTCGCCGCGCTCGGTCGCGCGCATTACCGGCGGTACGACGAGAGCACGGCCACCGCGCTGGGAGACGGGGCACGGCTCCTGCTCGAACGCCGGCACGGCGACCTGCGCACCCTCCGGGACGAGGCCGGCGGCGACCCGGCCCGAGTACGGGAACTGCTCCAGGAGGTACCGCGGATCGGGGCCACCGGCGCCGACATCTTCTGCCGCGAGGCCCAGGCCGTCTGGCCCGAGCTGCGCCCCTTCGCCGACGCGCGGGTGCGCGAGGCGGCGGCCGGAGTCGGCCTCCCCCACACGGCCCGCGCGCTGGCCGGGCTCGTCCGGCCGGGCGAGTTCGCCCGGTTCGCCGACGGGCTGGTCCGCATCGGCCTGACCCCCGACGCGGCCGACCGGCTGCGCGCGGCCTGACGGAGCCCCGCGACCGGACGCCCCGTGGCACCCGGGCCGGCGCGGCGGCACACTGAAGCTCCACGCCCCGCCCCGCCGCCCGTTCAGGAGTGACGACGTGCCCGTCCCGATCATCCTCGACTGCGATCCCGGACACGACGACGCCCTCGCGATCATGCTGGCGGCCGCCGACCCGGCCGTCGACCTGCTGGCGATCACCACGGTGGCGGGCAACCAGACGCTGGACAAGACCACGCTGAACGCGCGGCGCGTCTGCACGGTCGCCGGGATCACCGGGGTGCCCATCGCGGCCGGCTGCGACCGGCCGCTCGTCCAGCCGCTCGGCGTCGCGGCCGACGTGCACGGCGTCTCCGGCCTCGACGGGCCCCTGTTCCCCGAACCCACCGTCGGCGTGGTCCAGGAGCACGCGGTGGACCTCATCCACCGGCTGCTGGCCGGGCACGCCGAGCCGGTCACCCTCGTGCCGACCGCTCCGCTCACCAACATCGCCCTGCTGCTCACCCGTTATCCGCAGGACGCCGCGCGCATCCGCGAGATCGTGCTGATGGGTGGCTCGACGGAGCGCGGCAACCGCACCCCGGCCGGGGAGTTCAACGTCCTCACCGACCCGGAGGCCGCCGACATCGTCCTCCGCAGCGGAGTGCCCGTCACCCTGTGCGGCCTGAACGTCACCCACCAGGCGCTGGCCACGCCCGAGGTCGTCGCCCGCTTCGAGGGCCTGGGCACCCCGCTGGGCCGCACCTGCGCCGAACTGCTGACCTTCTTCGCGTCCACGTACCGCACGCTGTGGGGGTTCCCGAGCCCGCCCCTGCACGACCCGGTCGCGGTGGCCCGGGTCATCGATCCCGAACTCGTCCACTGCGTCGACGCGAACGTCGTCGTGGAGCTGAACGGCCGCTACACGCGCGGCGCCACCGTCGTGGACCTGCACGGCTCGACGGGCCGCCCGGTCAACGCCCGGGTCGCGATGACCCTGGACGCCGAGCCGTTCTGGGACCGCATGGTCGCCGCGGTCCGCCTCCTCGGAGCCCGTACGCAGCCGGCGGACCGTCAGCAGCCCTCGTAGGGCCCCGGAAGGGCGGTGGCCCGGCCGGGACCCCCGGCGGTCCTCGGCACCACCACCGGCCGCGTGGGCGCCCGCCGGGCCGTGCGTGGGGGAAGGTGGGGTTATGGTGCACGTACTGGGCAGCAGGATCCTGCTGCGCCCCACTGACCCCGAGCGCTCACGCGCCTTCTACGGCGACACCCTGGGCCTCGCCGTCTACCGCGAGTTCGGAACCGGGCCCGAGCGCGGCACGGTCTACTTCCTCGGCGGCGGCTTCCTGGAGGTGTCGGGCCGCGCCGAGGCACCGCCCGCGCCCGGGCTGCGGCTGTGGCTCCAGGTCGCCGACGCGCAGGCGGCGTACGAGGAGCTGCGCGGCCGGGGCGCGGAGGTGCTGCGGCCTCCGCTGCGCGAGCCCTGGGGCCTGATCGAGATGTGGATCGCCGACCCGGACGGCGTGCGGATCGCCGTCGTCGAGGTGCCGGCCGACCACCCGCTGCGCTTCCGCGAGTGAGCGGCGCACGGCGCGGTCCGGCGGGGTGGCTCTATCCAGAGGGGCACCCCCACGCGCACCTGGCACCGCTGCTGTTGGTGCTGACCTTCGCCAGCGGCCTGGTGGACGCGGTGAGTTTCCTCGGGCTGGGGCGGGTGTTCGTGGCCAACATGACCGGCAACGTCGTCTTCCTCGGCTTCGCGCTGGCCGGTACCGGCGGGCTGTCGGCTCCCGCTTCGGCGACGGCCCTGGCCGCGTTCACGGGCGGCGCGCTGCTCGGCGGCCGGTGGCGGCGGGACACCGGAGCGGCCCGGCTCCTCAGTCCCCTGGTGGCCGGGCAGGCGGGCCTGGTCGGCGTGGCCCTGGCGGCGCAGGCCTGGGGCCTCGGCCGGTACGCCGTCCTCGTACCGCTGGCGGCGGGAATGGGGCTGCAGAACGCGGTGGTGCACCGGCTCGGCGTACCGGACCTGACCACCACCGTGCTGACGCGGACCCTCACGGGGCTGGCCGCCGACCCCCTGTACCCGGCCGCGCTGCGGCGGGGCCTGTCGGTGGTGGCCCTCGCGTGCGGGGCGCTCGCGGGCGCCCTGGTCCACGCCGGTCCGGGGCCGGTCTGGGTCCTGGGGGCCGTGCTGGTGCTGCTGGCGGCCGTCGGGGTGGCGGCATGCAGGAGCGGCCGGAGCGCCGTGTGAGCGCCTGCCGGCTCTGCGCGGCCGGGGGTTCGGGCCCGGAGGGTGTATCCGCGAAGCCGCCGGGCAGGCGGGCCATGACAGACACCGTTCGATGGAGGGAGCTGTTCATTCATGTCCGAGAACGTCTGGGCCTACCGCGTCACCGTCGGCCGCATCGCCGATGTGGACCTGTCCGGCTACAAGGTGGAGGCGACCGACGGCAGCATCGGCAAGGTCGACAAGCACTCCGACGAGGCGGGATCCGCCTACCTGGTGGTGGACACCGGACCGTGGATCTTCGGCAAGGAGGTGCTCCTCCCGGCCGGCACGGTCATCGGCATCGACGGTGAGGAGAAGAAGGTCCACGTCGGACTGACGAAGGAACAGATCAAGAACGCGCCCGAGTTCGTACGGGACAAGCACCTGCACGACGAGCACTACCACCAGCAGCTCGGCGGTTACTACGGCATCCTGCCGCCGCTCTGACCCTCGCGCTCAGCGCCGCCCGGTCCGCGGTGTGGGGACGCCCGCACCGCGGACCGGTCCGGTCCGAGTCGCCCCTCAGCCGCCGCTGTCGATGCCGGTGACGGCCGGCGGGCCCAGAGGCGCGTCCCGCTCCGCGAGTCCCGCTTCCGCCAGGGCCGACGCGGTGATGTGGACGGCGGCGTCCTCGGCCCGGGCCCGGTCCGGCGCCTCGACCTCGAGCCGGACGCAGAACGTGCCGTCCTCGTTGACGGTGAGCAGGTCCAGCTCCTCCGCCTCTCCCAGGTCCGAACGCGCGGGGTCCGCCGGACGCAGCCGCTGGGCCAGCTCGGCCCGTACGGCGGCCGGTACGGCGGTGAGGAACGTGCCGGGAACGGTGATCACATAGGCAGTCACTGGCGACTCCTCGTAGGTCGGCTTGCGTACGCATACCCTGTGCCCCGGTGCGCACACCGGGCGCCGCGCCGCGGCCATACGGGACGCCTGCCCGGAATGCCGGGCACGACACACGGCGGGCGCGCCGGCAGCAGTCGTACGCCCGCACCGAAGGCCCGGTCCAGGCGGGCCGTCGCGGTCCGTGTGTGACCGAATCCGGCGGGTACACGCGGGACATGACCGTGCAGAAGACACCCGTGATTTCACTCGACTGCGCCGAGCCGGAGACGCTCGCCCGCTTCTACGCCGAACTGCTCGACGCGGAGATCAGGCCCGGACCCACCGCCGACGACGTGGAGGTCGTGGGGGCGGCGGGCGTCAGGCTCGCGTTCCGCCGTGACCTCGGCTTCGCCCCGCCCAGTTGGCCCCGCCCGGAGGATTCCCTCCAGGCCCACCTGCGGATCCAGGTGGCCGCCGCCGACCTCGACGAGGCCGAGCGGGAGGCGGTTTCGCTCGGCGCCCGCCCGGTCGGTACCGACACCGACGACGGGCCCCGGCCGGTACGCCTCCTCAGCGATCCCGCCGGCCATTCCTTCGCCCTGGCCGCGACCGGCCCCGCCGGCGAGCCCGGACCGGCCACGGGGTGAGATGCCGCCCGCCTGCCGGGCCCGGCCGTGCCCGGCCCGTACGGTGGCGGGATGGAGCAACGGATCAGCCTGATCACCCTGGGCGTCGCGGACCTCACCCGCGCCAAGGACTTCTACGCGGCGCTGGGTTGGCGCGGCACCGAGGTCGAGGAGACCGTCTTCCACCAGGCGGGGGGCCTGGCGCTGGTGCTGTGGGACCGCCGGAAACTGGCTGCGGACTGCGGTCTCGCCGACGTTCCGGACGCCTCCCACGCCCCGACGGCCGGCTTCGGCGGCATCGCCCTGGCGCACAACGTGCGTACGGACGCCGAGGTCGACGCCCTCCTCGACGCTGCCGAGCGGGCCGGCGGCACCGTCACCCGGCCCGCCGCCGTCAACGCGATCGGCTTCTACTCGGGCGTCTTCACCGACCCGGACGGGCACGCCTGGGAAATCGCCCACAACCCCGGTTTCACCCTGGCGGAGGACGGCTCCCTGATCCTGCCCGACTTCGGCGCACACCCGCAGGCGGACGGGCGGCCGAGTTGAGGGGATTGCCGGGCTCGTCCCTGTGTCGACCCTGCGGGCTTCCTTAAGGGAACTTGAAGAACGCCTCCAGGCGTCCCTTTTCGCTGGTCACCGGCCTAGGCTCGGGCGGACTCCCCTCGTCCCCCTCTCCTGTGAGGTGTTACCGGCATGAGCCGCAGCCGAACTCCCGAACCGCCGTCCCGCGTCGAGGCCCGACGGCGCAAGACCGTACGGACGCGGATCGTGCTGTCCGTCACCGCGGCGGCCGCGGCGGTGGCGGTGGGCGTCGCGGTGGCCGACTCCGACGGCGATGCCCGCGCGGACCGGGCCGGCGGCGCGGCCGGTACGGCCTCCGGGAAGGCGGGCGCCTCTGACGGGACGGGGGCGGCGACCCCCACGCCCGCCGCCTCCGTCCCTTCCACCGCCGCCGCTTCGGCCACGACGAGCCCCGCTCCCTCCGGCACGCCCGACGCCTCCGCCCCGGCATCCGCGGCTGCCAGCGAGCCCGTGGCCGCGGAGAGCAGTGCTCCGGCCAAGCCGGCGTCGTCCCCGGCCGGCAAGCCCACCCGCAAGCCCACCACCGCGACGGGCGGGGGCTCCGGCGGCACCGTCGACGGCAGCGCCGAGTCCGCGGTCCTGGCCCTGGTCAACAAGGAGCGGGCCGCCGCCGGGTGCGGCCCCCTGACCGTGAACGCCAAGCTGAGCGCCGCCGCTCGGACGTACAGCGACACGATGGCCCGCAGCGGCGTCATGTCCCACACCGGCCCCGACGGGTCCACCATGACCAGCCGGGTGGAGGCCGCCGGTTACGCGTGGTCCGGCCTCGGAGAGAACATAGCCCGCGGCCAGGCCGACGCCGACGCGGTCATGAACGCGTGGATGAACAGCTCGGGGCACCGGGCGAACATCCTCAACTGCAGCTTCAAGGAAATCGGCATAGGCGTCCACAAGGGCGACGGCGGCCCGTGGTGGACGCAGGACTTCGGAACCCCGAGGTAGCCGGACCCCGCACAGCCCCCCGCCGGCCGCCGCTCCTCCCCCACGGGCCGCCGGGCGGGCGTCCACGTCCTCCGACCCGCTCCCGGGTACGGGGGACGTCGGCGTTCCCGGGCGGGGTTCGCCGGCACCCGGGGGGCGCCCGTGACGGGCCGGTCCGCGCATCGGCCACTATGGGCCCGTGCCCCGAATTCCGCGCTACCTGCTCATATGGCTGTCGTGCACGGCCACCAGCGTGACGGCCGTGCTCGCCACGGTCCAGTTCGTGGTCGGTTCGACCCGGCATACGCCCCCGGTCGCCCGGTCCGCCCCGGCGGTCATCGACACGCCGCCGGCGTGGCAGGCGGCGCAGAGCCCCTCGCCGGGGCCGCCGTCGCCGAGCGCGAGCCCGTCGCCCACGGCGTCGCAGCGGCCGTCCCCCTCCTCCGTCGCCCCCACCCCTGCCAAGGCCTCGCAGGCCGGCCCCCGGCCCACCGCACCGAAGACCGCAGTCGACTGCGAGGACGGCGGAGCGGGCCTGCACACCGTCCCCTCGCAGGGCGGCAAGGCCACGGTGAGGTACGGGAGCAGGGGGGTGTGCCTGATCTCCGCGATCCCCGCCCTCGGGTTCAAGGCCACCACCTCCCAGACTTCGGCCGACACCCTCACGGTCACGTTCACCAGCACCGGCCACCGGTCGGTCATCACCGCGACGATCGACCCGGGCGCGAAGGCGAGTGTCCGCGAGTCCTCGTTCTGAGACCGGGCCACCCCGGCCGTTCCGGCCGATCCGCGCCGCTCGGCCACCCCGGCCCCTTTTGCTGCATTCACCGCCTTGTGGGCGCTGATGGACGAAGCTCCGCCGAAGCGGAAGGTGAGCTGTTCCTTAGGGCAACCTCAAGATCACGCCGAGACGGTTCCGGCGGCCCGGCGCGGTCCTATGCTCGCGTCAGCCGAGCGGCCCTCGGCGCCGGGGCGTGACACCCCGGCGGACCATCGGGCCGCCCGCTTCGACCGAGCCGGGGGGCTTCCTGCCCGTCCCGCAGTCCGCAACCGTGCCCTGGGGTGTCTTCGCCATGAGTCCTCGCATGCTCCGACCCGTCCGTGCCGACCGCCGTACGCCGCCGCCCCGTTCCCCGGCGCCGCTGGGGGCGCGGCGGCCGCTGGTCGCCGCGGCCGTGGTCGCGGCGGGGCTGACCGCCGCCTGCGGGCCCTCCTCCCAGCCCGTCGGGTCGGCGTCCGCCGCCGGCGCGTCCTCGCCGGCCCTTCCCTCGGGGACGGCGTCGGCGACCGCCTCCCCCGAGGCGTCCGCGAGCGCGTCCGTACCGGCGTCCGCATCCGCCACCGCCCTGCCCGCCTCCTCGCCCACTCCCCCGCCGGCCAAGACCGGTTCCGCCGCCCCGACGGGAACGGCCGCCAAGCCGTCCCGTACGTCCGCCGCCCCCGGACCGGCCCGGATACCGGGTCCCGGTTACGACGGTTCCGCCGACGCGCAGAAGCTGATCGACGCGGCGCTGCGCGCGGCCGCCTCCGACGGGCGGATGGTGCTGCTCGACTTCGGCGCGAACTGGTGCGGCAACTGCAAGGCGGCCGACAAGGTGTTCGGCCAGTCGCAGACGGCGGCGATCCTGGGGTCCTCGTACCACCTGGTCAAGGTGGACATCGGCGGCAACAGCGCCGCCAATTCGGCGCTGTTGCGCAAGTACAGCCCCTCGGGCGGGACCTACACGATGCCGGTACTGGTCGTGGTCTCGCCGTCCGGCACGGTGCGCACCGACACCCATGTGACGGGCAATCCGTCCCTGACCCCGGAAGGCATCAACTCCTTCCTGCGGCAGTGGGCGTCATGAGCCGGCCCATCCCCGAGGGGCCCGGGCGCGGGCGGCGCTCGCCTGTCTTCGCGGGCTTCACCGCCGCCCTCGTCTCCTTCGTGTCCTTCGCCGCACTCGCGGCATGCGGAGGACCACCCACCGCCGGCGGCGGCCGCCCCGTACCGACGACGCACTTCACCGAGAACGGGGTCACCGTCACGCTCTCGGTCTCCGACTGGCATGCCTCGCGGGGCACCCTCACCGCGGTGTTCACGCCCGAGGGCAAGGGCTTCCACCTCTACAGCACCGATCTGCCGCCCACCGGCATCGAGGGCGTGGGCCGACCGACCGCGATGGCCGTCACCGGGGCCCTCAAGGCGGAGGGCGGGCTGACCGCCGCCGCGGACGTACGGTCGATCAGCCTGCCCGGCGTCGACGCCCCGGTCCCGGTCTACCCGGACGGACCGGTCACCACCACCCTGCCCGTCCGCGCCGACGCCGACGGGGAGGCGACGGTGCTGTTCGGCTACGCGAGCTGCAGCGCACGGGACGGCTGCACCATTCCCGTCGCCGACCGTCCCGTGCACCTGAGCATCACCGGCGACGGCCCGGTGTTCGACTCCCCCTAAGGTGTCCCCATGCCGAGCGTCCTGATCGTCGAAGACGACCCCAGCATCCGCCAGTCACTCATCGAGGTCCTGGCGGAGCACGGGTTCGCCGTACGCAGCGCGGCCGACGGGTTCGGCGCGCTGCGCGAGGTCACCCAGAGCCCCTTCGACGCCGTGGTCCTCGACCTGGGACTGCCGGATCTGGACGGAGGGGACGCCCTGCGCATGATCCGGGGCATATCCTCCGTACCCGTGCTGGTGGCCACCGCCCGCGACGACGAGACGGAGATCATCAAGCTCCTCAACGCGGGCGCCGACGACTACCTGGTCAAGCCCTTCTCCGGGGGGCAGCTCATCGCGCGTCTCTCCGCCGTGCTGCGGCGCACCAGTCACCTCCCCCCTGCCGGCACCCCGGCGGGTGCTGCGGTGGCTGCGGCGTCGGAGCCGCTGCGCGCCACGACCGTGGGCGAGTTGACGGTGGACCCGGGCGCGCGCAGCGCGTACCTGGCCGGGCGGGAGCTCCGTCTCACCCGCCGGGAGTTCGACCTGCTGGCGTTCCTCGCCCACCACTGCGGTCAGGTCGTCTCCAAACGCCGTCTGCTGACCGAGGTCTGGCGCGAGCCGTACGTGGACGACCAGACCGTCGACGTACACCTGTCGTCCCTGCGTCGCAAGCTCGGGGAGCGGGCGGCGGCCCCGCGCTACCTGCTGACCGTCCGCGGCGTCGGCATCAAGCTGGTGGCACCGCGTTGAGGCGCTCACTGGCCGGAGTGGCGCTCGCCGTGACCTCCATGGTCGCCCTCTCCTTCCTCATACCGCTGGCCGCGCTGGTGATGTCGCTGGTCAAGGAGCAGGGCGTCACCGCGGCCGAGCAGCGGGCCGCCGCCCTGGCCCCCGTGCTCACCCTCACGACGGATCCGGCCGCCCTGCGGGAATCCGCCGCGAGCCTGGACGCGGCCGAGCACCTGGTCGTCCATCTGCCGGGTGCCGGGGCCCTCGGCAGCTCCAGGGCTCCGGCGGCCCTGCTCGAACGGGCGCAGCGGGGACGCGAGTCCATCTCCCAGGAGATTCCGGACGGCTGGATATGCCTTCAGCCGGTGGTGCTGCCCGGCGATCAGGTCGCCGTGATCGAGAACTTCGTCCCCGAGGCGGAACTGACCCGCGGGGTCAAGGAGTCGTGGGCGGTCATGCTGTTCCTCGCCGTGGGGCTGGTCGGCGGTTCCGTACTGGTGGCCGACCGCCTCGGCGCGAAGGTCGTCAGGTCCTCCAAGAGGCTCGCGCGGGCGTCGCGCGCCCTCGGCGAGGGCGACCTGGACACTCGCGTGGAGCCCATGGGCCCCAGGGAACTGCGCGACGCCGGAGTCGCCTTCAACGCGATGGCCCACCGGATGACGGAACTGCTCGCCGTCGAACGCGAACTCGTCGCCGACCTGTCGCACCGGCTGCGCACACCGCTGACCGCCCTGCACCTGGCGTCGGAGCGCATGGCCGGCACGCCCGAATCGGCCAGGGTCGAGGCGGCGGTCGGCGAACTGGAGGCCGAACTGCAGGCCATCATCGCCGCGGCGCGCACCCCGCTCGCCGTGGGCCCCATGGGCCAGGGCCTGCTCGGCACGGATCCGCCCGCGGGCCGGCCCAAGGCCGGCGCGGGTACGTCGGGTCCCCGCTGCGAGGCGGCCGACGTCGTCCGGCGCCGCACCGCCTTCTGGACGGTCCTGGCCGAGCAGCAGAACCGGGTCTGCTCCCTCGACCTCACCCAGGAGCCCACGGCGGTCGGGTTGTCCGACGACGACATCGCCGCCGTGGTGGACGCGCTCATCGGCAACGTCTTCCGCCACACCGCGCCCGGGACCCCGTTGGCCGTACGCGTCGCCCGCACGGCCCAGGCCGTGGAGCTGGTGGTGGAGGACGGCGGCCCGGGCATTCCCGACCCGGACCGGGCCCTGTCGCGCGGCAGCAGCACCGGTTCCACGGGGCTGGGTCTGGACATCGCGCAACGGGCGGCCGGCGCCACGGGAGGCTCGATGCGCATCGCCCGCGGCCCGTTGGGGGGCGCGCACATCACCGTGACGTTCGCCCTGGCCGCACCGGCCCCCTCCGGGCGCAGGCCGCGCAGACCCCGCACCGCCCGCCGCCGCACGGCCTGGCCGCTCAGTCGACGAGCACTCCGGGGTTGAGGATGCCGCGCGGGTCGAGCGCGCCCTTCGCGGCGCGCAGTGCCAGGGCGAAGGGGTCGGGGCGCTGCCGGTCGTAGTCCGGGCGGTGGTCCCGGCCGACGGCGTGGTGGTGGGTGATGGTGGCCCGGTGGCGGTGCAGGACCTCGCTCGCGACGGCCTTCAGGTCGTCCCAGACGGCGACCTCGTCGCCGGGGCGACCGGCGGCGAGCACGGTGAAGTAGGGGGCCGCGCCGTCGGGGTAGACGTGGGTGAGCCGGCAGTTGACGGTCGCGGGGTGCCCCGTGGCCTCGAGCGCCGCCGCGCCCACCTCGGTGCGTACCGCTGCGATCAGGGCCGGGATGCGGTCCCACGTGGCCGCCGTCTCGAAGGTCTCGGCGACAGCTCCCATCCTGGCCAGCCCGTCGCGGAGGTAGGGCATCCGCAGGAAGGCGGAGCGCCAGGCGGTCACGGCGGCGTCGGCCCGGCCGGCTTCCGCGCCGCCGCCGGCGGCGCTGCTCGCGGCGCCGCTCCCGCCGCGCCGGCCACCGTGGACACGGGCCAGGTCGACGGCCTGTTCGAGCCGGTCGGTGACGGGCGCGTCCGCCGACTCGAACCCCAGGACGAGTACGGCCGATCCGTCCTGCGCGGCGCCGGAGAGCGCCGCCTCGCCGGCGTCCAGCAGGCGGCAGTTGGCGGGGGCGAGGTCGGACTGCGCGAGGTCCCGGACCGCCCGGAGCGCGTCGTCGAAGTCGGTGAAGGCCAGTGCGGCGGACGCCTTGTGGCCGGGGCGTCGCTGAAGGCGTACCCATGCCTCGGTGATGACGCCGAGTGCTCCCTCGGAGCCGAGGAACAGGCGGTCCGGGGAGGGGCCCGCGCCGGAGGCCGGCAGCCGCCAGGAGGCGCTGGTGCCCGCCGGGGTGACGACGCGCAGGGACTGGACGAAGTCGTCGATGTGGGTCCGGCCCGTCGCGTAGTGGCCACCGGCGCGGGTGGCGAGCCAGCCGCCCAGCGTGGAGAACTCGAAGCTCTGCGGGAAATGACGCAGGGTGAGGCCGTGGGGGCGCAGCTGGTCCTCCAGGCTCGGACCGAGCGTCCCTGCCTGGACGCGGGCGGCCCGGCCGACGGTGTCGACCTCCAGTACGCGGCTCATGGCGGTCAGGTCGAGGGACAGCACGGCGCGATGGGCGTCGCCGCGGTACTCCACGCCGCCGGTGACGGAGGAGCCTCCGCCGTAGGGGACGACGGCGACCTGCCGCTCCCCCGCCCAGTCCAGCAGATCGGCCACCTCCCGATCGTCCCCGGGCCGGGCGACGAGGTCGGGGATGCGGCCGGGCCTGCCGCGCAGGGCCCGTGCGATGTCGCGGTACGCCTTCCCCATCGCGTGGGCGGCGCGGTCGTCGGGGTCGGCGGTGACCAGGTGGGCGAGGCTCGGCGGGGGCTGGACGGCCGGCCCGTCGATGCGCAGGTCGCGGACGCGCGGCACGGGCAGCGGGCGGGCGAGGGTGCCGGGGAGCAGGGCGCCCATCGCGGTGCATTCGGCGTCGTCGGGATGTGCGTCCGCCCAGCCCCAGCCCCACCAGGAGCGGGTGCGGGATGCGGGGTGCGTCGTGGTGCCGGCCATGGGTGCGCTCCGGAGGTCGGGGAGGACAGGAACTTACCTAGCGGTAAATTACTATCTGGTAAGATCAACGCATGGCAACCCCCCGCTCGAAGGCCGGCACCAAAGGCGTCCCGCAGCACCAGCGCAGGCAGCAGATCCTGGCCGCCGCCACGCAGGAGTTCGGCACGAGCGGATACGCGGGCGCGTCGCTCACCGCGATCGCGGGGCGCGTCGGCGTCACCAAGACACTGCTGCACCAGTACTTCGGGACCAAGGAGGAGCTGTACGTCGCCTGCCTCGTCCCCGTCGGGGACCGGCTCCTGGGCGCCATCCGGGAGGCGATGGGGCAGGGCGGAACCACGCCGGACACGCCCCTGCGGGTGCTCGACGGCATCTTCACCGCCCTGGAGGGCCGGCGCGAGGCGTGGTTCGTGCTCTACGACACCTCACTGCCCCCCGGCGGCGAGGCCGCCCGGCGCGCCGCGGAGTACTGGTCGGCCATCGACCGGCTGGCCGCCGGCGGCACCGCCGACCTGCTGCGCGCGACCGGATCCGGCGACCCGCTGGACGCCGACGCCCTGACCTGGGTATGGCGGGACCTGGTGGCCACCCTCGTACGGTGGTGGGTGAAGCACCCCGAGCAGTCCCCGGCGGCCATGACGCAGCGCTGCGCCCGCCTGTTCGCGGCAGCGGCCGCGCTCACGCCCGGCCCCGCCTCCTGACCCTCAAGACACCCCCTACTCGCCCCGCGCGGCTTTCGCGGCCTTCAGCTTGCGCCAGACCGTGCCCAGGGCCTCCAGGTCCTGCGCGTCCAGGAGTTCCGTGAAGACCGGCGCCAACGCCTCGCGCCGCGTGGCGTCCGCCGCGGCGAAGACCGTACGCCCGGCCGGCGTGAGCGAGACCTCCACCGACCGCGCGTCGCGCGCCGACGGGGTGCGCTCCACCAGGCCGCGGGCCTGAAGGGCGTCGACGACCCGGGAGACCTGGCTGCGGCTGAGCAGCGTGCTGTTGCCGAGGACGGAGGCGGGCACGGGGTCGGGGCTTGACGCCAGCCACAGCATGACCTCGAACCAGGACACGGGCAGGTCGTGGGCCTTCACGAGGGCCTTGTCGACGCGGTCCGTCATCGTCGTACCGGCCCAGACGAGCCCGTAGAAGGCGTAATCGGCCGCCGGCATCTCGGCCTCTGTGAGCTTCTTCGGCATGCCGCCCAGTCTAGGGGTTGCGTGCGCACGCACATAAATTTAAAGTGTGTGTGCACGCACATACATCTCCCCTTCTTGCGAGGTCCTCATGTCCACCACTCCCGCCACCGCTCTGCGTACCGTCCTGATCACCGGCACCTCCTCCGGCATCGGCCTGGCCGCCGCCGTCGCCGCGGCGCGGGCCGGCTGGCGCACCGTGGCCACCCTGCGCGACACGGGCCGGGCCGACGCCCTGCGCAAGGCCGCCGCCGAGGCGGGCGTCGAGATCGACATCCGCCGGCTCGACGTGGTCGACGAGGAGTCCGTCGCCGCCGCCGTGAACGGCGTGATCGCCGACTACGGCCGCCTGGACGCCGTCGTGAACAACGCCGGCGCCGGCCACCTCGGCACACTGGAACTCGAATCGGTCGCCGACGTCCGCGAGGTCACGGAGGTCAACTTCTTCGGCGTCCTGAACGTCTCCAAGGCCGCGCTCCCCCACCTGCGGGCCACCGGAGGCCGTCTGATCACCGTGACCAGCGTCGGCGGCGTCATCGGCCAGCCCTTCAACGAGGCCTACTGCGCGGCCAAGTTCGCGGTGGAGGGCTACATGGAGAGCCTGGCCCCCGTCGCCCGTACCGTCGGCGTGAGCGTGTCCGTCGTCGAACCGGGCGCGGTGGCGACCGAGTTCGTCAACAACATCGGGCTCGACCTCGACGCCCGGATCGCTGCGGCCGGACCGTACACCGACGCCCTGAGCCACTACATCGACCGCACGGTCGGCCAGTTCCAGGGCGACGCCGCCCAGACGCCGGCCGGCGCGGCCGAGGCCGTCATGGAGGCCCTGACCGCCGACCGCCCCGCCTTCCGCCTTCAGACCTCGCAGTGGGCCCGCGACTTCACCGGGACGAAGCTGGCCGACCAGGACGGCGAGGCCGTCCTCGGCATGACGGGAACCTGGGTCGCCTGACCGGCCCGCGGGATATTTCGCCGTTCGCCGAAATCCTGGGGCATCCTGGAACCATGAACGAGTCGCACCCCGAGCCGCCGGCGGACGCCCCGGCCCCCGCTGCCCGCCTGGCGGCCCTCGCCGCCGCCCTGGCCGACGAGACGCGGGCCGCCATCTGCATGACGCTGCTGGAGGGGCGCGCCTGGACCGCCGGCGAGCTGGCCCGGATCACCGCGGTGGCACCGTCCACGGTCAGCGGCCATCTGACCCGGCTGATCGAAGCGGGCATCTGCGTCACGGAACGGCAGGGCCGGCACAGTTACGTGCGCATCGCGGACGCCGCGACCGCGCGTCTCGTCGACGAGCTCGCCTCGTACGCGATTCCGGACCGGGACGCCGCGCACACGGTGCCCCTGGTCGCCGCACCGGACCCGCTGGCGCGGGCCAGGACCTGCTACGACCACTTCGCCGGGCGGTTCGGGATGGCGGTGACCGACGCCATGGAGAGGCGCGGACTGCTGAGCACGGAGGGCGTCTTCGAGCTGACGCAGGACGGTCGGGCCTGGTGCGCCGAGGCGGGCGTCAGCCTCGCCCACGAGGGGCGCAGGCCGCTGGCGAGCTCCTGTCTGGACTGGACCGAGCGCCGGCGCCACCTGGGCGGGGTGACCGGGGCGCGACTGTGCGCGCGGGCGCTGGAAGAGAAGTGGGTGGTCCGTCCGGCGGGCGGCGGGCGGGGGCTGGAGGTGACCGGGGCCGGCGAGCGGGCTTTCGCCGGCCTGCTGGGGCTCACGCCGGAGGCGTGGAACTGAGCCGCAGCGGCCGTGGCCCGCCGGACCGCATCCCGGTCATTATTTCGGTCGACACCGAAATGTTGCGCCCGTAGGGTGGGGGGATGACCTTCCGCTCGAGTCCCCTCCCGCCCGGCGTCCTCACGGTCGGCGCCGTTTCCTTCACGGTGTTCGCCTGGGCCTCGGCCTTCGTCTCCATCCGCAGCGCGGGCGCCGCCTACTCCCCCGGCGCCCTTGCTCTCGGCAGACTCCTGGCCGCCTCGCTCGTCCTCGTCGTCCTGCTGCTGGTCCGCCGCCAGGGCCTGCCGCCCCGCGAGGCCTGGCGCGGCATCCTGGTGTCCGGTGTGGTGTGGTTCTGCGGCTACACGGTCGCGCTGAACTGGGGTGAACGCCTGGTCGACGCGGGCACGGCCTCCCTGCTCGTCAACACCGGGCCCATCCTCATGGCCCTGCTCGCCGCCCGCCTCCTCGGCGAGGCGCTGCCGCCGCGGCTGCTGGCGGGCATGGCCGTCTCCTTCGCGGGCGCCGTCGTCGTCGGCCTGTCGATGTCGTCCGGGGAGAGCGGCTCCACCTCGGTGCTCGGGGTCGTCCTGTGCCTGCTCGCGGCCGTCGCCTACGCGTCCGGCGTCATCGCCCAGAAGCCCGCGCTCTCCTACGGCACACCCCTGCAGATCACCGCGTTCAGCTGTCTGACGGGAGCCGTGGCCTGCCTGCCGTTCTCGGGGCAGCTGCTCGCGGAACTGCCCGGGGCACCCGTGTCCGCGACCCTGAACATGGTCTACCTGGGCGTGGTGCCGACCGCCCTGGCGTTCACCACGTGGACCTACGCCCTGGCGCGGATGCCCGCCGGCAAGCTGGGCGCGACGACCTACGCCGTCCCCGCCATCGTCGTCCTGCTGAGCTGGGCGCTCCTCGGCGAGGTGCCCGCATGGCTGTCCCTCCTCGGCGGGGCACTGTGCCTGGCCGGAGTCGCCGTGTCCCGGTACGCGCCGCGCTCGTCGCGAACTCCCGTTGACGACAAGCGACTTCCCGCGGACAGGCCCTGACCGGATCGGCCCGTGTCCGCTTCCCGAACCGACTCCTCCCACGAAAGGCACTCCCCCATGAAGATCCTCACGGTCGGCGCCGGCGCCGTCGGCGGCTTCTTCGGCGCGCGGCTCGCCGCGGCGGGCCGCGACGTCTCCTTCCTCGTCCGCCCGGCGCGCGCGAAGGCCCTCGAGGCCCGCGGGCTGCGCGTCGAGGGCCAGGGCGAGAAGCTCCACCTCGCGCCGAAGCTGGTGACGGCCGACGCCCCCGGCGGGCCGTACGACCTGGTCCTGCTCTCCGTGAAGGCGACCGCCCTGCACACGGCCCTGGCGGACATCGAGCCCGCCGTCGGCCCGGACACCGCGGTGGTGCCCCTGCTCAACGGCTTCGCCCACGTGGACGTGCTCGTCGAGCGCCTCGGGGCCGCAGCCGTCCTCGGCGGCGTCGCGAAGGTGGTCACCACGCTGAACGCGGAAGGCGACATCCTGCGCATGGCTCCGCCCGCGGTCATCCTGACCGGCGAGATCGACGGCCGCGCTTCGGCGCGCGTGGACACGATCCGCACGCTCCTGGCCGACGCGGGCATCGACTCGCCCGAGACCGAGGACATCGTCGCGGCCATGTGGCACAAGTGGGTGTTCATCTCCACGCTCGTCGCCCTGACCTGCCTGATGCGCGGCACGGTCGGGGAGGTGAACGCCGTCCCGGGCGGAGCGGCCCTGGGACCGGCCCTGCTCTCCGAAGCCGCAGCGGTGGCCCGGGCGGCCGGCCACCCGGTTCCGGACGCCGAACTGGCCTTCACCACGGCGACCGTCACGACGCCGGGCTCCCCCCTCACGCCGTCGCTCTACCGCGACCTCGTCGCCGGGGCGCCGACGGAGGCCGACCACGTCCTGACCGACCTCACCGTCCGCGCCCGCGCGATGGGGGTGCCCACGCCGCTGCTCGACCTCGCCGCCCTGCACCTGCGCGTCCACGAGCACCGCCTCGCCGCGCAACGCCCCTGAGTCCCGCGGTACGCAGGCCAACGGCCTCGTCAGGCCGGGTGGCCTGCGTCCAGGTCCCGTACCTCCCGGTACCGGAGCAGCGGCGGGGGCGGGCCTTCGGCCGGCGGGCACACGGCCACGGGCTCCAGGAGGAAGCCCATGTGGTCGCCGCCGTCGATGCGGGCCCTGATCCGGCCGGTGAACCAGGTGTGCACCTCGTTCAGGACCGGACTGCCCTGCTCGCCCGGTTGCCAGCCGACGCGCGCGAACTTGTCGACGTCGTCGCCCGTCTCCTCCCCGAAGAGCTCCGCCAGCGCCCGCTGGTCCCGGCGGAGCAGGTGCACGGTGAGGTGGTCCGCCTCGCGCGCGACGCGGTAGGTGCGGTTGGCGACCGACAGCCAGACGGCGAAGGCCGGCGGGTCGATGGAGCACTGTGAGGCGAAGCCCACCAGGCAGCCCGCCCGCTCGTCACCGGACGCCACCGTGACCACGTACATCGGACCGTCGAGTCCGTCGGTGAAGGGGTCCAGGTCCGTCACGGTGTCTCCTCCCGTTCGCTCGGCCGGCCTCACGGCTCCGACAGGGGTGTGCGCAGCGCACTGCGCCCCTGGTCCCACGCTTCGCGGATGTGGGCCGCGAGGCGGTCCTCCAGCAGGACGGTCGCCGCGCACCCGAACGCGACGTCCGCCTCCAGGGCGGGCTCGTCGGCCAGGAGGCCGCCGATGACCTCATGGCGGACGACCTGTTCGTGGACCGCGTCGGCTTCGACGTGCTCGGCGTAGAAGTGCTCGGCGGCCGGCCCCGCTCCACAGCGCCGCAGCGCCTTGGCCAGACGCCTGGAGCCGGGCGACGAGGTGACCTCGACGTACGCGAAGTGGCCGACGAGGGCGCCGCGCAGCGCGCGGTGGAGCCCGAAGAGGGACATCAGGTTCACGGTCGCGAGGAGGGGGGCCGGCGCACGGTCCAGATAGCGGCCGTACTCCGGATCCAGCTCCAGGTCGCCCATCAGGTCCGCGAAGAGCCGTGCGTGGATGCGTTCGGCCCGGCCGGCGCCGAACTCGTCGTACTCGATGGCGACCATGGCGGCCTTGGCCCGCCCGGTGAGCCGGGGGATGACCCAGGCGTGCGGGTCGGCCTCCTTGAGGTGGTACAGGGAGCGCAGAGCCGCGTACTCGCGCAACTGCCAGAGCCGGCCCTCGGTTTCGAGGTGGTGGCTGAGGCTGCCGGAGAGGTCGACGGGCTCGACGAGGAGCGGGGCGAAGGCCTCCTCGACCGACCGGGGAGGGTCGGGCAGATCGGTGCGCAGGGCGTGGAGGAAGCGGGTTTCGAGCGCCTGGCGGAGCCGCAGCAGTTCCGGGTCCCATTCCCGCTCGTCGTCCACGCCGTCGAAGCCGCGGTAGTGCAGCTCGTAGAGGAGGTAGAGGGCGAGCTGGAGGTCCTCGCCCCACGGATCGGCCTTCAGAACGGACCCCATGGCGTACACGGGCGGGCCGCCGGACCGCAGGGCCCGCACCACGGCGTCGGACAGCTCGCCCCGTCCCTCGACCAGGCGGGGACCGGCGGGGGGCGCCACCGTGCTCGGGCCGGCAGGGGTCATCACGGGTTCCTTTCCTCGGGCGGCGGGGTGACTCGCTCGCGACGGCGGTGGCTGGTGTCGCACCAGGGGTAGGCACGGCTGCGACGGCAGGTGCACACCGCGACCATGAAGCGGTCGGACCGGGCGACCGTCCCGTCGTCCAGGACGATCTCGACCGGGCCCTCCACCAGGACCGGGCCCTGCGGGTCCACGGACACCCGGCGGGCGCCCGCCGGCGCGGAGGAGGCCCGGTCGGGGGCGCTGTCAGAGGTACTGGGCACGGATGATCACCAGCTCTTCCCGTTCCTCGGCTTCGGCCGCCAGTCCCCGCCGCTCCAGCCAGGCCCGTCGCGACCGCAGGACGGGGCCCCAGGGCACGGAGGTCCTCGCCGTGACGTCGGCGGTCAGCCCCGCCCCGGTCAGCAGGTCCACGGTCGTTCCGGCTCCGCACATCCCCGAATGCACCATGAGCAGGACGCCTCCGGGGCGGAGCATGGCCGGGGCGCTCGCGCAGATCCGGTCGATGACGTCCCGCCCGTCCGGGCCCGCGTCCCAGGCCCGCTCCGGGCCGCGCGACGGCAGCCCGTCCCCGGGGGCGGGCACGTACGGCGGATTGGCGACGATCAGGTCGAAGCGGCGCCCGGCGGTTCGTGCGGCGAAGTCGCCGTGCAGGACGTTGAGGGGCAGTCGCCGGTGCAGGGCGTTCAGCCGTGCGGTGACCACCGCGCGCCAGGAGACGTCGACCGCGGTGACCCGCGCTCCCCGGCTCGCGGCGTGCAGGGCCAGCGCACCGGTGCCCGTTCCGATCTCCAGGGCGTCCGTGCGGTGGTCCACCTCCTCCAAGGCGAGGGCCTCGGCGAGGAAACGTGTGTCCGCCTGCGGCTGGTAGACACCCGGGAGCGCGAGCAGGCCTGCGGGCAGCGGCATGCCCAAGGTCAGAGCCGTACTGGACACCTGCTACCTCCGCGATCATGTGCGGTCCCCTGCGGTGGGCCGCGGACGTGGACGACGACGCTGGGCGACTGCCCCAGCCTGAACTCCCCAGACGGAAAGCTGCCGATCTTCGGAGGATCCCACGGAGGCTTGAGCCCTGGACTGGAGGAAAATACGAGCGATGCCGGCGCACCGGTGGACTCTGCCCGGTGCCCCGCCGAACGTGACCCCTTCGGCCGGGCCACCGCCGAGGATTCCGCCGCTGTTTCTGTCACACGATCGGATGTCGTTACGGCCCCATCCGGTGGGACACGCCCCGACTCCCCCTCCCCCGGGGCCGGAGGCGTGCAAGGTGGGCCCACCTTTCGGCGCCCCGGCACCCTCCGCCGGCGCGCCCGTCGAGCAACGGAAGGGCCTGTATCCGATGGCGATGCCGATGGCGAGGACTCTGCTGCCCGCCCTGCTCTCCCTGGCACTGACGGGTGTCCCCGCGGTGCTCCCGAACGCCGAGGCAGCCGTGGCCTACGACGGCCAGACACGCCGCGAGACCGCCCTGTTCAGCGTGAAGTCCACCAACAACGCGGCGGCCCAGGCCTTCACGGTCTCCGGCACCCGGCTCTCCCGGGTCAGCGTCTACCTCGCCAGCGGCGCCTCGACCGGGACCGTGACCGCCCAGATCCGCCGGGTCCGCACCGACGCCGGGTCGGCGGTGGCCTCGCGGACCCTGAACCTGGCCACCCTGGGCGGAGCCGGCGCGGGCTGGGTCGAATTCCCGGTCAGCGCCGACGTCACGGCGGGCGCCACCTACTACCTGTTCCTCCAGGCGACCACGGCGGAGAGCAAGCCCATCGCCTGGTACGGCACCCGGCAGTCGGTACCGGGCTCGCTCACCAGCTGGAACTACGACCGGGCGTACTGGGGCGGCTGGCACGCCGACAGCTCCCGGCTGGCCTTCCACGTCAACCCCACCGGGAACGAGCGCTGCGGGGAGACGCAACCCTGCTACGTGCCCACCTCGGCGCTCGCCGCCCGTACGTCGGGGCTGCTGACCAACCGGGTGGCCACCGAGGCCGTCCTGCCGTCCTTCGCCGTCGGCGCCTCCTACGTCGACGGCAGCAACGTGCTGCGGCTGCCGTCCGGCCGGTGGCGGTACCTGCCCGCCGGCGCCTCCGCTTCCACCGTGGTCTCGGCGGACGACCCGGGCGCCCTGGCGCAGATCGGGGAGAGCCGCGCCTGGCTGGACTCCGGCCGGGTCCCGGGGACCACCGCCGCCCGGCGGGCCGCGACGCAGCGCGCCCTGCTGTCGATGCGGGCACTGCTCAAGCCCAACGGCGCGTTCGCCGCGGGGTGGTCGCCGGCGTGGGAGTACTCCTGGCCGCGGGACGGTGCTTTCGCGGCGGTCGCGTTCGCCGTCACCGGGCACGACGAGGAGGCGTACCGGATCCTCGACTACGACGCGCGCACCCAGCGGGCCGACGGGACCTGGGAGGCCCGTACCAAGCTGGACGGCAGCGGACCGCCCGACGGCCGCAAGTGGCAGCTGGACGGCAACGGCTGGGTGCCCTGGGCCACCTGGCAGTGGTACCAGGCGGCGCCGCAGGACGGGCGGGACGAGCGACTGCACGCGCTCTACCCGATGGTGCGCAAGGCGGCCGACTACGCCGCCCGCTCCCTCGGCCCGAACGGGCTGCCGCCGGCGTCCCCCGACTACTGGGAGCTGGACACCGCGACCACCAACATCGGTACGGCCGCCCCGCTCCTGGCCGGGCTGAACGCCTCGGCCGACCTGGCGGCCCGGCTGGGCATGTACGGGGACGCGGAGCGCTGGGGGGAGGCGGCCCGGCGGCTGTCCGCCGGTATCGCCGACGCCTTCGCCCCGCTGGGCTACCAGCGCACCATCGACGGCCGGCACGGCCGGGACAGTGCGGTGGCGTTCATGGCGCCCCCGTTCAACGCCGCCCCGCCCGGCCTGGGCGCGGCGCTGAACTCCACCTTCACGGCGCTGCGGCTCCCCAACGGCGGTGTCTCCCCCGGCAACGACCCGGATTTCAGCTGGGGATCGTACGCGTGGACGGCCAGTACCTCCTTCTTCGCCCTCGCCTGGTCGGGTACGGGCGAGCAGGAGAAGGCGGGCCGGGTGCTGGACTGGGTCCTGTCGAAGCGGAACGGGCTGGGCGAACTCCCGGAAACCGTGAACGGGGCCGGGCTGCCGTCCTCGGTCGCGCCCCTCGGCTGGACGGACTCGCTGGTCGTGCTCACCGCCCTGGCGCTGGAGGGCTCGCCGCAGCCCACCCCGCCGGCGCCGTCCGGCGGGCGATGAGAGACCGGGCGCCGCTCAGCGGCGGTGGATGCGGTCGACGCCGTACCACCGCGAGACGCAGGCGGCGACCCAGTCGCGCGCGTAGGCGGAGGTGAAGAAGGGCTCGGCGAGGCCGCCGGTGTACAAGGGCCGGTAGCCCACGTCGCGGGCGCCGCGGGCGGACTCCGCGCGGATGCGGGAGTCCTGGGCGTCCCAGGCCACGGCGTGGGTGACCGTGTCGGTGGTGAGGCGCTGGACGCTCGGGACGAGGGCCGCCAGCGTGACCAGCACCAGGACTCCCGCCCCCACGGCGGCCGGGCCGGTGTGGCGGCGGCGGGCCGGGAGACGGCCGGCCGCCCACTGGCCGAGCAGCGCACCGTAGGCGCACAGTGCCAGGTCCATCAGCACGAGGTGGCTGGTCCACGTACGGGCGTACGTCCAGCCGCTCGGGCCATAGCCGCTGCGCAGGCCCACGACCACCGCGAACGACCCGAGCGCCACCACGGGTACGGGGAGCAGCAGCAGGGCGAGCGCCGTCTTGCGGGGCACGGGCGCTCGCCGTCCCCGTCCGCGTCCGGCGGGTGCGGCGAGGCAGAGGCCGAGCAGGACGCCGACGGCGGCGGCTCCGAGGTGGGCCCACTGGCCGGCGATCGCGTCCCACATGCGCAGCCAGTCCCCGGCGGTGCCTCCGAGCTCGCCCGCCGAGAGCAGGGACTCCTTGGCCGGCTGCTGCGCCCGGCGCCACCGGGCACCCGGGGAGGTGTAGAGCACGACCAGTCCGCAGACGAGGCCGGAGCAGTAGCACAGGCACCAGGTGAACGGGTGCCACGTCCGGGCCAGTCGCAGGCGGGGAAGGGCGAGCAGGCCGGCCGCGGCCGCGAGCAGGCCGCTGACGAGCGCGAACGGCTCGCTGAGCGTGCCGAGCACGCAACCGGCGAGCAAGGCGGAGGCGAGGCCGGCCCGGCGCGCGCCGGGGCGGGGGCTGCGGGCGGTCCGGATGCCGAGCAGGAGCGTCCACAGGCCGATGACACTGGGGATGGTGTGGGAGATCGTTGCGGGAGCCCACAGCAGCACCTGGTAGCTGCGCGGGCCGCCGTAGTAGAGGAGCGCCTGGACGACCAGGGCGCAGGCGACCAGGGCCGGCAGGGCGGACGGCCGGGGCGTGCCGCCGCGGAAGCGGATGAACTCGCGGCCCAGCAGGACCAGTCCGGCCGTGAAGGTGACGGCGATGACGGTGGGCAGGACCTTGGGTCCGGCCAGTCCGTCGCCGTAGATGATCCCGCTCAGCAAGGCGTTGGCGATCCGGCCGTTCTGGGTGGTGTAGAAGTCGGCCGTGATGCCGCCGACCCCCAGGTCACGGGCCTTCCAGGCGACGCACCAGTCGTCGGAGGTGGGGCGTACGTAGAGTCCGAGGAAACACCCGACGGCGATCAGGCCGCCTGCGGCCACGGCGAGGATCGCGGCCACGGCCGGCAGCAGCCCCCGGAGCGCTCCGGGGGGCCGGGTCCCGGGCCGCCCCTCCTTCCCGCCCTCCGGCCCGCCCTCCGTCCGGTCCGCGCGCTCGCCTTCCGTCGCAGCAGTTCTCATGCACCAACCCTTTACAGCGAGGCGCAGTGGGATGACCTGACGATATGTCCGCCGATGGGGCACGGCCACTCGGCGGCCACCGGCGGGACACGGGTGCTCCGCTGGGGGGCGGCGGCCGGATCACCCGGGCGGTGGCCCTTCCGTGGCAGGGTCCGCACGGCTCTTCCAGGATGGGGACTCCGACGGAAGGAGTGGCGTTGTCCACGATCCTGCTCGTCCGCTGGGCGGTCGTCGCGGCGTCCCTGGCGGCCTCCGCGTTTCCCGTCCACGCCGCCGATCACCCCGCCGGCCGGTCCGCCGGTGACGAGCGGCCCGTGCTGTTCGTCAGGCCCCTCGGGCACTACGGCCGCGGCGAAGCGGAGGGCCTCTATCCGCCCGTGTCGCTGCTCGTCGCGCCCACCGTCGGCCTGCTCTCCAACGCGAGCGCCGCCGAGGGCATCTCGCCGTCCACCGCCCAGGGCTCGCGGTACGTCGCGCGGAGCAACGTACTGCGGTTGCCGTCCGGCCGCTGGAAGTACCTCCCCGCGGGCCGGACGGCCTCGGCCGTGGTGGACCCGGACGATCCGGCGGCCTGGCAGCAGATCGCGGAGAGCCGCGCCTGGCTGGCGTCCGGCAAGGTCCCCGGCAGAACGCCCGAGCAGCGGGCGGCGGCCGAGCGGGCGCTGCTGGCGATGCGCGCCCTGCTGCAGCCCAACGGGGCCATGGCGGCGGGGTGGACCCCGGGCTGGAAGTACAACTGGCCGCGCGACTCCAGCTTCGCCGCGGCCGCGTTCGCGCACACGGGCCACGACGCCGAGGCCTACCGGATGCTCCGCCACAGCGCCTCCACCCAGCGCGAGGACGGCACCTGGGAGGCACGGACGAAGCTCGACGGATCCGGCCCGCCGGACGGCAGACGGTGGCAGCTGGACGCCAACGGCTGGGTGCCCTGGGCCGCCTGGCAGTGGTACCGGACCGCGCCGCAGGCCGGCCGGGGCGAACGGCTGCGCGCGCTCTACCCGATGATCCTCAAGGCGGCCGACCGTGCGGCGGCCTCGCTGGCCGCGGACGGATTGCCCCCGGGCTCCCCCGACTACTGGGAGCTGGCGACGGCCACCGCGAACATCGGTACGGCGGCTCCCCTGCTCGCCGGTCTCAACGCGGCCGCGGACCTGGCCGTCGAGGCGGGCCGGCCGGACGACGCCCGGCGCTGGGCCGGTGCCGCGGGGCGTCTCTCGTCCGGGATCGCCGCGAAGTTCGCGCCCCTGGGCTACCAGCGCACCGCCGACGGACGGCACGGGCGCGACAGCGCGGTGGCGTTCATGGCGCCGCCCTTCAACGCGGCCCCGGCGGACCTGCCCCGGGCACTGGACACCACGTACGACGCCCTGCTGCTGCCCAACGGCGGCCTGACCCCGGGGAACGACCCCACGGCTCCGTGGGGCGGGGCCGCCTGGACGCCCAGTACCGCCTTCTTCGCGCTGGCCTGGGCCGGTACGGGGCAGACGGCGAAGGCCCGCGGGGTCCTGGACTGGGTCCTCGCCAAGCGCAATTCGCTCGGTGAGCTGCCGGAGAAGGTGGACGACGCGGGCCGGCCCGCGTCGATCGCGCCGCTGGCCTGGACGGGCGCCATCACGGTCCTCTCGCTCGTGGCACTCGACGGGACGGCCCTTCCCACCCCGCCCTTGCGGCGCTAGGTCCCGTCGACCCGGCCTGATCGGCGAAACAGCCCCTGGAGGCCTGAGGGCCGCCGGGTCAGACGGGGTCCGTCGCCCCGTCGGCCGGCGGCGGGGCGGTGCGGACGCGCTGCAGTGCGGCGAGGAGGCGCTCGTACGCGCGCCGCTCGGCCGCGACCGCGCGCCGCAGCGGCGGGTGGTGCGGATCGCGCCGTGCGCGGGCCTGCCCGGCTGCGGTGGCGCGGAGGGCCCGCGCCCGGTCGAGGGCGCTGACCGCCTCGGCGCACCGGGGGTCGAGGAGCCGGTGGTCCAGGACCTCGGCGAGGGCGAGGTCGGCCAGCGTGCCCAGGCGGTCGAGCGCGGCGGCGCAGGACGCGGGCGCCGACTCGTCGCAGGGCGTCTCGAGGGCCCGGGAGAGGGATCCCAGCCTCGCGTGGAGCTCCGGGTAGCCCCAGGCGGGCGCGGTGTCGTTGCGGCAGGCGGTGGCCAGGGCCGCGAGGGAGGCCACGGAGGCTATGGCGCGCAGGGTGCCCGTTCGCACGCACCGGTGGGATATGCGGAAGGGGGTCACGGGAAGCCCGATCGTCCGTTGGTCGGTGTCCGGCCGCCGTCGGCATGCGAAGGGGCCGGGCCGCCATCGTCACCCGTCCCGACCCGCGCGGCCACCCGGAGGCTCCGGCAGGCGCGCACGCCGCCGGGGCGGCGCCGACCTACGGCAGCGGCGCGACCGTCGAGGGCGGGACCGCCCGGTGCCACGGGGAGGCGGCCCCGCTGCCGGAGTGCTCGGATCCGGCCGCAGGAGCCGCCGTGACGACGTGCAGCTCGGCGTCCAGGCCGAGGGCCGCCGCGAGGGACGGACCGCCGGCCGGTGCGGCCAGGCCCGCAGGGGCGCCGGTGTACAGCATCTGGGACTCCTGCCAGGACGGCGGGCCGTCCGTGTCCGCCATTCCGATCGTGCCCGTGCCGGCGCGGCCCGCGAGCAGGTGGCCCGCGACGCCCACGGCTCCGTAGCCGGCCTCGCCTCCCGCCTCGGCGACCGGGGTGAACCCGGGCGCGGCGCCGCCCGCGGTGGCGAGGGTGGTCAGCACGGTGCCCGTGCCGGGCCGGCGGAAGTACAGGCGTACGCCCTCGCCCTCCGGGCTCGCCGAGAGCACGCCGGTGGTCTGCGGCAGCGCGCTCTGCACCGGGTCGCCGAGCGGCCCGCCGGGGGTCCGCTCGACCCAGGCCAGCACGGATCCGGTCGTCGCCGCGTACACGTGGCGCCGCCCCGACGCGTCGGTCGCGGTGACCGGGTCGCCCTGGAGACCCGCGCCGCCCAGGTCCCGCCACGCGCCGAACCCGCCGCCCGGGGTGTCCTGCGCGCGGGCGCGCAGGGTGCGCCGGGAATCGCGTACGTACACCGTCATCCGGCCGGTGCCGTCCACGGCGACGGCCGGTCCGCTGATCGCCGAGGTCACGGAGCGGTCGGCCTGGTCCGGACTGCCCAGCGACTGCCACGGCCCGAACAGCCCGTCGGGGGCGTTCTGGACGGCGTACACGAGGTCCCGGCCGTACTCCTTCGGGGCCGTGCCGAGCGTGGTGCGGGTGGCGAACACCGCGATCCTGCCGTCGGGGAGGCGGGCCGCCGTCGCCCCGGTGTCGAGGCCGGTGCCCGGGAGGAAGCGCGGGCCCTGCCAGGTGCCCTTCGGGCCGCTGCGCGACCAGTAGGCCATCCGGCCGTCCAGCACGGCGAAGGCCCACAGCCGGCCGGCCACACCTTCGGTCATCCAGGAGGTGCTGTCGCCGCGGCCGTAGCGGATGGTCTGGCTCCAGCCGGCTCCGGTGGGCCGGGTCGCGGTCTTGCGGTCGCCGCATCCGGCCGGGCTGCCGCACCAGTCCTGGTGGTCCGTCCAGGCGTAGGTCTTGAGGTAGCCGAGCTTCTCCTCGGCCGTCCGCGGGTCGAGCGTCGGGGGCAGCGAGCTGTTGGGGTAGCTCACGTAGTTCTGGACCGAGAAGTGCGGCCGGTCCGCCGACCGCGCGTAGCGGGCGGTGGCGGCCTGGACGAAGCGGGCGCCGTACATGTGGTCCTGGTGGTCCAGGAAGGCTCCGCTCTTCTCGGAGCGGCCGGGGGTGGGGTCCTGCGTGCGTATCGCGGTCGGCGCGTACATGCGGAACACCTGCGCTATGGCCTCTATCGCCTGGTCCCGGGTGTACGAGAACACCTGCTTGACCGGCGTCCCGGAGGTCAGTTGGGCGCCCAGGGCCGGTATCCGGCCGTCCCACAGGCCGCGCAGGCTGTCGGGGTTGTCGTCGGAGATGCTGCGGGCCTCGCGCAGCTGCATCCACACCAGATTGACCTCGGGCCTGGCGACGAGGACGTCCACCTCCGCGCTGCCCCCGCCGGCGGTGGGGACGGCCGTCCGCTTCCAGGCGCTGGTGCGGACTCCGGTGGCCATCTCCGCGTAGGCGGCCCGGATGCCGTTCTGCCGGGCCTCCGCGTAGGCGGCCCGGTCGGCGGGGCGCGCCGTGTCCTCCAGGTGCGGGCTGTGGGCCTCGTTGCGGCCGTCGGACTCGCCGGAGGTCAGGTAGACGGTGGTGACCTTCACGCCCGTCGATATGGAACGGCTCACATCGGGGTTCATGAAGAACAGGTCGTCGTCGGGGTGCGCGACGACCTGGAGGACGGAGCCCTCGGTGACGCTCGCCGGGACGGCCGCGGCGCGAGCGGCCGGCGACCGCTCGGCCTCGTCCACGTAGGCCCAGGCCGTGACACCGGCGACGCCGACGGAGAGCACGGCGAGCGAGGCCGCGAGGCGGGTGCGCCTGGCCAGGGACATCTGAAACGCCTTGAGGATCGGTCCGGTGCGGGAAATCCGCTGGGGAGTCAGTCGGTGTCCCGATGGCTCCACTGCTTCCGGAGACGACCGGCCGCCGATTATGCCTCACGTGGATCCGGCTGACACACCATCAAGGCGAATACGGGAGCGAATTGCCGCAAATAAGACATATCGCCAACTTACGCGCATCTACTGCCTTTTGAGGCGGTGTAACGGCGGGTCCACTCAGACCGGACCCGGATAATGGCACGACGCCGGGCCTATGCGAGACGGGGAGAAGAAGAGCCATGACGCTGAAGGAGGGCCAGCGGGTGAAGCTGGCCGCGGACATCGGGCTGACGGATGCGGTGGCGATGGCGGAGGGCCCCGCGACCCCGGCGGGGGCCGTCGCCGGGTTCCTGTCCTTGGCGGCCGGCACCGAGGGCACGGTCGAGAGGGTGGCCGAGGACCGGAATCCGGGCGAGGAGGTCCGCGAGTACGAGCGTCTCAAGTCGCTCCTGGATTCCTTCGGCCCCGACATGCCCCCGGAGAGCAGGCGACAGCTGGAAGAGAAGGTCGGCTCCCTGGAGCCCGCTTGGACCGCCTACCAGGAGAACGGGCCGCGCGTGACGGCGCGCGTCCGCTTCGACAACGGGTTCATCCTCGACGGCGCGCACGAGGACGTCTTCACCCCCGCCTGACCCCGGGGCATCCGACCCGCCGGCCCGGGGTAGACGCAGGCCGCGGGGTGCGGTCCTGGCCCTGATGGCTGCGACGGGGGCCGCATCCCGTCCGGCCCGCGCTCACCGCCGCCACGGAAGCGGCGGGCGCCGGGCACAGCGGCTACGCGAAAGACGGTGAGGGCCATGGCGCGTCCGGTGTGGGCGGGGGTTCTGTCGTTCGGGCTGGTCAGCCTGCCGGTCGGCCTCTACACGGCGACCGACAGCCACACGATCCACTTCCACCAGCTCCAGCGCGGCACCTCCGACCGGATCCGCAACCGGCGCGTGAACGAGCGGACGGGGAAGGAGGTCGGGCTCGACGACATCGTCAAGGGCTTCGACACCGGCGACGAGTACGTCCTGGTGGAGCCCGAGGAGCTGGACGACATCGCGCCCGGGCGCTCCCGCACCCTGGAGATCAGCGGGTTCGTCGACCTCGACCAGGTCGATCCGATCTTCTTCGACAAGACCTACTACGTCGGCCCGAAGGGCAAGGAGTACGGCAAGGTGTACGCCCTGCTGGAGAAGGCCCTCGCGAAAGCGAACCGGGCGGGCGTGGCGACCTTCGTCATGCGCGGCCGCGAATACCTAGTCGCGCTGAAGGCCGAGAACGGCCTCCTGACCCTCCACACGCTGCACTGGGCCGACGAGATCCGCGACCCCTTCGACGAGGTCCCCGACCTCCCCGAGAAGACCCGGGTCAGCGCGGGTGAGATGCGGATGGCCGAGCAGCTGATCGGCGCGCTGTCCGTGGACTGGGACCCCGAGGCGTTCCGCGACACCTTCCAGGAGAAGGTCGCCGCCCTCATCGAGGCGAAGAAGGCCGGCGAGAGCGTCGAGAAGGCCGAGCCCCCGGCCAAGGCCACGGGCTCCGTCGACCTCATGGAGGCGCTGCGCGCCAGCGTCGAGCGCGCCCGCAGCCCGAAGGACACCCGCGAGAAGGCCACGACGGCCTCGGGGAAGCGGGACGAGAAGCGGGACGAGAAGCGGGGCGGGAAGCCGTCGGGGACCAAGAAGCGGGTCACCTCCACGAGCGAACCGCTCCATGCCCTGACCAAGGCCGAGCTGTACCAGAGGGCCGCCGCCGCCAACCTCCCGGGCCGCTCGACCATGACCCACGACCAGCTCGCCGAGGCCCTGTCCGCCGGATCCCGGCGGTCCGGCAAGCGGTGAGGCCTGCCGGGCGGGGCCAGGGCCTGTCGTCAAACTCCCGTCTCGCCCGGAGGGCGGCCACGCGGCGTCTGGCGCGCGCTCTCGGCGTGCCGGGGGGAATCCCTCGTACTGGACGTCCGCGGAAGCGGCCCCGCGCCCTCGCCGTGAGACCGGCTCAGGCTTCCAGCCAGGCGCGCAGGAGGGACTCACGCACGCGCTCTTTCGGGGTCGTCTCCAGACCGTGCTCCCGGCCCCACGCCTCAATGGTCCGCGGGTCCGCCGTGCCTGCCACGAAGCGGGCGAGCAACTGCTGGGAGAGCGCCGTCTCCTCGGGTCCGTAGCCTCCGGAGGCCGCGGCGTACACCGTCACCTCTTCGTGCGCGTCCTCCGTCTGCAGGCGCAGCGTCATCTCGGGCGGCCGCTCTCCGGTGAAGGCGCCGATCGCGGCCGAGACCACCGATCCGACGAACTTCGAGGCGCGGCCCGACGCGCTTGCGGCGGGCACGTCCTCGACAGCCGCGGACCGCAGTCCCTCCCAGGACCACGTCCGGCGGCCGTCGGGGCCTTCGGCTTCCAGCCCGTCGGAGGTCAGCCGGACGAAGCTGCCCAGGGCGGACGGGGGCGACCCCACGTACACCGCGTCGGGAGTGACCCAGAACAGTCCGACCATCGCCACGAACGCACCCGCTCTCGCCGTACCGGCGGGCCCCGCGGGCCCGGCCCGTCACTCGTACCGGCCCTCCGGAAGGGAACGCCGCAGACACGCCGACGAGGGGCGGCCGGGTGCGGTTCCGCCCCCCACAGAGCGGAACCGCCCGCGCAGCGGCGAGCCCTTTGCCCGGTTTGTGAGAACCATTACGTTCTCGCCCGAATGGCGGACTTCCAGGGTCATCATGGGTGACCGGAACTGTCATCTACGCGCCCCTGCCGCGGCCCGCGAGCCGCCCGGCGACCGTCGGCGCCACAAGGAGAGACGTGCGACCTGCGGGCAGCTGGACGGGTAACTGGCGGATCGCGTTGCCGGTGGCGGGAGGTGCGGTCGTCCTCGGACTGGGCGGCCTCTACGTCGCCGGGCTGGCGGTCGGCGACGACGTCGCCTCCGGGACCCGGGTCCTGGGCGTGGACATCGGCGGCATGAGCCGGGCGAACGCGGAGAGCACGCTGGCCCGGGAGCTCGGACCGCGTGCCGGTGCGCCGATCCCGGCGCGGATCGGCGACCGCGTCGAGCAGATCTCCCCCGCCTCCATCGGCCTGTCCCTGGACGTCGCCGCGACCGCCGACCGCGTGGCCCGTACGGGTCACGGGCCGGCCGGTGTCATCAGCAGGCTCTTCGCCACCGGGGACCCGGACGCCGAGCCCGTGATCCGGACGGACGAGTCGACCGGCCGCGCAGGGGTCGAGCACCTCCGCGCGAGCACCGGGCAGCAGGTCCGCGACGGCTCCATCGCCTTCGACGCCGGCAGGCCGAAGGTGGTCGCGGCCCAGGACGGCGTCACCCTGGTCCAGGACGGGGCCCTCGACCTGCTCCGGAAGGCCTACCTGCGGCCGCGCCCGGACGCCGGGCCGGTCGTGCTGCCCGTTCGGCGCACCGAGCCACGCGCGGGGGCGGCCGAGACGGGACGGGCCCTGCGCGAGTTCGCGGAACCGGCGGTGTCCCGGCCCGTCACCCTCACCGTGGCCGGCACGCGCATCCCCGTCAGCCCCGTCGTCCTCGGCGAGCACCTGAAGATGCAGCCCGACTCCGCCGGCCGCCTCGTGCCGAGCCTGGACTCCGCCGGACTGCTCGCCGACCCCGCCGTGGCCGATCCGCTCGGGAAGGCCACCGAGCCGCCGCGCGACGCGGTGCTCGGCGTCGCGCCGGACGGCCGCGTCGTGGTCAGGGAACCGGGCCGCGCCGGCCGGCACGTCACCCGGGAGGCCCTCGGCCGGGCGGTGATGCCCCTGCTGACCCGCTCGGGCACCGACCGGAGCGCCGAGGTGGCCACCACGGTCATCCAGCCCGGGCTGAACGAAGCCGAGGCCCGGCGCCTCGGCATCAAGGAGAAGGTCTCCTCCTTCACCGTCCAGTTCCCGGCCGCCCCGTACCGGTCCACCAACATCGGCCGTGCCGTGGAACTGATCAACGGCTCCGTGGTCATGCCGGGGCAGGAGTGGAGCTTCAACCGCACGGTCGGCGAGCGCACCAAGGAGAACGGCTTCGTCGACGGCATCATGATCAACGACGGCCGGTACGTGAAGTCGCCCGGCGGCGGCGTCTCCGCGGTCGCCACCACGATGTACAACGCCATGTTCTTCGCCGGCCTCAAGCCCCTCGAGCACGGGGCGCACTCGTTCTACATCGAGCGCTACCCGGAGGGCCGCGAGGCCACCGTCGCCTGGGGCAGTCTCGACCTGCGCTGGCTCAACGACTCCGGTCACCCCATCTACGTCCAGGCGCAGTCGACCGACACCTCGCTGACGATCACCCTCCTGGGCACGAAGAAGTACGACGAGATACGCGCCACCAAGGGCCCGCGCACCCACGTCACCCAGCCCGCCAAGCTCACGGCCACCGGTCCGGAGTGCGAGGTCCAGACGCCTCTGGAGGGCTTCGACGTGACCGTCGGCCGGATCTTCGTCAAGGACGGCCGTGAGGTCAGGCGCGAGGAGCACACCACCCACTACACCCCGCGCGACGAGGTCGTCTGCGAGCCCGGGACGGCGCCCGGCACGGCGCCCGGCGCCACGCCGTCCCCGGCGGCGGACGCCCCGGCCACCGCCGCCGGCGCCGAGCTCCCGGCGCAGGGCCGGTAGGAGCAAGAAATCGTCACCTCAGGTGACCGTCGGAACGCACACGCGCCCGCCGGGCGCCTGTGAGCGCCGGAAGTGCTACAACTGGGGACGTGACCACCCTTCCTCGCCACCCGTACCGGGCCGTTCGGTGCGGTCACCCCTGAGCAAGGGATTCAAAAGCGTCGCCGGACAGGTGTTCGTCCTTCAGGTGGCGATCGTGGTGTTGCTCGCCACCGGTGCGCTCGTCGCCCTGCTCCTGCAGTCCCGTCACGATGTCGAGCGGGAGGCGCGCAACCGGTCGATCGCCGTCGCCGAGACCTTCGCCCACGCCCCCGACGTCCAGGAAGCGCTGCGGACGCCCGATCCGTCCGCCATCCTGCAACCCCTCGCCGAGGTCACCCGCAAGGCCGCCGGGGTGGACTTCATCGTGGTGATGGACACCCACGGGATCCGCTACAGCCACCCCCAGCCCGACCGCATCGGGAAGCGCTTCGTCGGCACCATCGAACCCTCGCTCGCCGGCCGGGTGCACACCGAGAGCGTCGACGGCCCGCTGGGCCAGGAGATCCAGGCGGTGGTGCCGGTCACGGCGCCCGACGGCCGGGTCGTCGCGCTGGTGTCCGCGGGTCTGACCGTGGAGCACGTCACCGGCGTACTGGACCGCCAGTTCCCGGTCATCCTGCTGGCCATCGCCACCGGCCTGGCCCTGTCGACCGCCGGCACGGCCCTGATCAGCAGGCGGCTGCGCCGCCAGACCCACGGGCTCGGCACCCAGGAGATGACCCGGATGTACGAGCACCACGACGCGGTGCTCCACTCCGTCCGCGAAGGGGTGCTGATCACCGACGGCGACGGGCGACTGGTCCTGGCGAACGACGAGGCCAAGCGGCTGCTCGGACTGCCCGAGGGGGCGGAGGGCCGCCGGATCGGGGACGTGCCGGGCCTGGACAGCCGGATGGCCGACCTGCTGCTCTCGGGCCGGGTGGCCACCGACGAGGTCCTGGAGGCGGGCGACCGGCTGCTCGTGGTCAACCAGCGGCCCACCCACCCCCGCGGCCGGGCCGAGGGCGCCGCCGTCACCATCCGCGACTCCACCGACATGCAGGTGCTCACCGGCCGCGCCGAGGCGGCCCGCAAGCGCCTGAGGCTGCTGTACGACGCCACTGTGGACATCGGCACCACCCTCGACGTGACGCGGACCGCCCAGGAGCTCGCGGACGTCGCCGTACCCCGGTTCGCGGACTTCGTCACGATCGACCTGGCGACCCCGGTGCTCGACGGCGACGAGCCCGGTGCCGACGCCGACATGCTGCGCACCGCGGTCAGCGGCATCCGCCCCGACCACCCGCTCTACCCCCTCGGCCGGCTGATCGACTTCAAGCCCTCCACCCCCCAGGCGCGCGGCTACGGCACCGGAGAGGCCGAGCTGGTGCCCGACCTGGCGGACGCCCCGGGCTGGCGCGCCCAGGACCTCCAGCGGGCCGAGGCCATCCTCGCCTTCGGGATCCACTCGCTCATCGCGGCCCCGCTCAAGGCCAGGGGCGTGGTCCTCGGAGTGGTCAACTTCTGGCGCGCCGCCAAGCCCGAGCCCTTCGACGAGGACGACCTCTCGCTTGCCGAGGAACTCGTCGCCCGCGCCGCCGTGGCCATGGACAACGCCCGCCGCTACACCCGCGAGCACACCCTCGCCGTCACCCTCCAGCGCAGCCTGCTGCCGCGGGCCCTGCCCGAGCAGAGCGCCGTGGACGCGGCCCACTCCTACCTGCCCGCGCAGTCCGGGGTGGGCGGGGACTGGTTCGACGTGATCCCGCTGCCGGGCGGCCGGGTCGCGCTGGTCGTGGGGGACGTGGTCGGGCACGGCCTGCACGCGGCGGCCACCATGGGGCGGCTGCGTACCGCGGTGCACAACTTCAGCTCCCTCGACCTGCCGCCGGAGGAGATCCTCGCCCGCCTGGACGACCTCGTACAGCGCATCGACCACGACGACGGGGACGACACGGACGGCGGCGTGCTCGGGGCGACCTGCCTGTACGCCGTCTACGACCCGGTGTCCCGCAACTGCGCCCTGTCCCGGGCCGGCCACCTGCCCCCGCTGGTGGTCGCCCCGGACGGCAGCACGCACTTCGTCGACCTGCCGGCCGGCCCGCCGCTCGGGCTGGGCGGCATGCCCTTCGAAACCGCCGAGCTGCACCTGGCCGAGGGCAGCCAGCTCGTCATGTACACGGACGGGCTGGTGGAGCAGCGGACGCGGGACATCGGCGAGGGGATGGAGCTGCTGCGCTCGGCGCTGGCCCACCCCGGCCGGGACCCGCACGAGAGCTGCCGGGCCGTCCTCGCCGCCATGCTGCCTTCGCGGCCGACCGACGACGTGGCGCTGCTCATCGCCCGGACCAGGACCCTCGGCCCCGACCGGGTGGCGCAGTGGGACGTACCGTTCCAGCCGAGCGGGGTCGGCGTGGTGCGCAACCTCGCCGCGGCGAAGCTCGAGGAGTGGGGGCTGGACGAGCTCGCCTTCACCACGGAGCTCATCCTCAGCGAACTGATCACCAACGCCGTCCGGCACGGCAGCGCGCCGGTACGGGTCCGGTTGCTCCACGACCACGTGCTGACCTGCGAGGTGTGGGACGGCAGCAGCACCGCCCCGCACCTGCGGTACGCCGCCACCACGGACGAGGGCGGCCGCGGGCTGTTCCTGGTGGCACAGCTCAGCGAGCACTGGGGTACCCGGTACACCCCCGAGGGCAAGGTGATCTGGGCGGAGCAGCCGCTGCCCGGTCCCTCGGGCGGCGTACCCCCGGAGGTCGACGGGGAGCCGGGACCGTAGCGTGAAGGCGTGCGCCCCCCGCGCCCCCTCTCCGCATCCGTGACCGCGGTCGCCGTCGCCGTCGCCGTGCTGTGCGCGAGCGCGACGCCCGGTTGCTCGCCGCCTCCTCCGCAGCGGGCCCGGGTTCCCGTGCGGGCCCCCTCACCGGTGCTCGCGGCGGAGGTCACGGACCCGCCCCCGGCGAAGCTGGGCGCGAGCATCCGGGCCGGTTGCCCGGTCCCGGCGGAGCGGCTGCGGCTGATCCGGATGAACCACTGGGGCTTCGACGGCAAAGTCCACCGCGGCGAGCTGATCGTCCACCGGGACGCGGTGAAACCGCTGCTGTACGTCTTCGGCCGGGCCTTCGAGGCACGCTTCCCGATCCGACGGATGCGCGTGGCGGCCGCGTACGGCGGCGACGACCGCGCGGCCATGGCGGACGACAACAGCTCCGCCTTCAACTGCCGGCCGGTGACCGGGGACCCCGGGAGGCAGTCGCGGCACGCGTGGGGCCTCGCCGTGGACATCAACCCGGTGGAGAACCCGTACGTGGACGTGCACGGGCTCCTGCACCCGGCGGCCGGCCGTCCCTACCTGCGCCGGGACCCGCTGCGCCCCGGGATGATCGCGGAAGACGGGGTCGTCGCCACCGCGTTCCGCCACGTCGGCTGGTACTGGGGCGGCCGTTGGTCCAACCCGGACTACCAGCACTTCTCGTCGGACGGCGCATAGGCGGTCTCCGACAGCGGTTCGGGCCGGCAACGCGGTCGCCGGCCTTGCGCCGCCGAGGGCCCCGCCGGTGTGCTGATCGGCGGGGCCCTCTTTCGCGGTCGGTCATCGGCTCCTCAGGGGGTCTCACCCCCTCGCGGCCGCTTTCGGGCCATCCGGAACCAGGCCGCCGTCGACAGGGTGCGGGGGGCGGATCGCGGAAGCGTCACCGCGCCGGTGGCGCCGGGCGGGCCGGGCCACGGGGCCTCGACCTCGTCGTGGAGGGCGGTGGTCATCGTCGAGGCGTGGGCTGCGCTGGTGGTCACGCGTACGGCTCCTGCCGAAATGGCGGCCGCGAGGAGGGAGGAGCGCTGCAGTCGGGTCATGGGCCTCTCCTGAGGGTGCGGGGGGTGCGGGGGACGGATGGCCGTTCCCCGGGACTGTGACTCCGGCGGCCTGCGTAGCCCGGAGGGTTGCGCCGGTGGGGCTGGTGGGGTGTGGCCTCGTGAGTCCATTGGGCCCCGGTGCGGGGCACTGCGTCACGCCACTGGACCTCGGGGCTTGACGGGCCGCGGGACCTGTCCGATCCTTCGCGCGGCAAGCCCGGGGGGCGCGGGAGCTGTGACCTCTGGCACCTCCCCTTGCCCTGGGGAGGAAGGGCTACCTAACTTGCATGTCATGGCTTCCGTTTCCCCCACTCCCGACACCCATCCGGACGAGTCCGGACCGGTCGATTTCGCCCTCGACCTCACCTCGCACGAGGCGCTCCGGCGGGTCCACGTCCTGGAGGCCATCGGCCCCGACTGGGACCCGATCGCGGTGCTGAGCGGGGAGGAGGCGGCGTACGACCTGCTCTACTCCGGGCTCGACGCGGAGCAGCAGCGCCTGTACGAGGAACTCGTGGCGGCGGGCGTGCTGCCCCGGCGAGGGGGCGGCCTTGCTGCCGCTTGATCCGCAGGCCGACATCGGGCGCCGGGCGTGGGTGGCCTGCCCGAGGTGTGACGACAGCCGTGGCTGCGAACCGTGCGGGGAGAGCCGTGCGTGCTCCGACCACTGGCGTTACATGCTGTCCCACACCGGCAGCCTCCTGCACCTGCAGTGCCCTTCCTGTACCCACGTCTGGGTGCACGAGAGCGGCTTCGGCGCCACCCGCTCCCTGTGGGACCGGGTCGTCAGCGGGTGGTCGCGCCGCTGAGGCCGGACCCGCGGAGCGGCCTCGTAGGCCGTCGGGGGCTTCGGGCCCGGGATGTGCGCCCTGCGGAACCGGGTCATCATGGCGGAAGCGGCCGGGCCCGCCTGCGGGGGCCCGGCACGAGAGGGACGGACCCCACGTCCCGGTCGGGAGGCGCAGCGTGGAACTGGACGAGTCGCGCAGGGCCTGGGCCGCGATCGCCACTGTCATCGCCGTCATCCTCGCGAACCTCCTGGCGATCATCCTGATGAACGCCCTCGGGCGGTGACCGGGTTCGCGCAGATCCGTGGCACCGCGGGTCAGAGGTTCTGGATCGGGACCGGGTGCGGGGTCGGGAGCGGAAGGGGGGACGGGTCCAGCCGGCCGGGCCTGTGCTCGCAGTACACCCTTCGCTCGTAGAACTTGCAGCCCGGCATGTTCTTCACGTCCTGAGGCGCGCCGCCCTTGCCACTGCCCGGGTCCTTGCCGCTGCCCGGGGTCTTGCCGCTGCTCCGGGCCTTGCCCGGCTCTCCCACGGGACCGCCCTTCACGTGTTCCCCGGGCTCCGCCCGGACCCGGTCCTCAAACGCCGGACGGGCTGAAAGGAGGCCCCGGCCCCGCGAGGCACGGTCATGCCACCACACCTCGGGGCTTGACAGGCAAGGGCCTCGTCGCCCCCGCGCCGCGGGACGGTCCGGTGCCGCCGCTCGGGGGAACACGCGTCCCGGGCCCGCCTGAGGACCGGCCGTGCCGGGCTCCGAGCTGGTTGGGTGGGCCGATGAAGTACTTCGTGACGGTACGGGCGAGCCAGGCGGACTACGACGCGATGGAGGGGAAGGAATCGCTCACCTCCCCCCGGTGGGGCCCTGACGAGATCACGGCCATGGTCGCCTTCATGAGCGAACTCAACTCCGAACTCGCCGCCTCCGGAGAACTCCTGGACGCGCAGGGGCTCACGGCACCCGCCGAGGCCCGGTTCGTCACCGGTTCTCCCGGCCGCGAACCGGTCGTCACCGACCATCCGTACACCGACACCGACGTGCTGACCGCGGGGTACTGGCTGCTGGAGTGCTCGGACCTGGACCGCGTCACCGAGATCGCGGCCCGGATCACCCAGTGCCCGGTGCCGGAGGGCTCCGCCGAGTACCCGGTGGTGATCCGCCCGGTCGGCGAAGCCCCGTCGGCATGAGCGCCGCATGAGCGGCAATCCCGACGACGCCCCGGCTCCCCCGCCCGCCGGTCCGGGGAAGGGGACCGCCGCCGGGCGCCCGGAGGTCTCCCGCGAGGAGTTCGACGCGCTCTTCGAGGCGGTCCGTACGTGGGGCCGGTGGGCCTCGGCCGAGCGCGGCGCCTGGAACGGGGTGACGGCGCGCCACGTACAGCGGGCCGCAGCCCTCGTCCGGTCCGGCACGGTCGTCCCGATGGGGCGGCCCTGGGACACCGTGGCCGGGCCGGACAATGCGAAGCCCGCGCTGCACTACATGTCCGAGCTCGGCGAGGGGGAGGCCTCGGAGCCCTCCACCTACAAGGACTTCCTCGGGGTGGACTATCACGGCAAGGGCGTGAGCCACCTCGACGCGCTGTCCCACATCGCGTACCGGGGGCAGCTGTACGACGGGCGCCCGGCGCGGGAGGTCATCGGGGCCGCCGGCGCCCGCTTCGGCGGCGTGTCGGCCCTCGGCGCCCTGGTGACCCGGGGCGTGCTCATCGACCTTCCCGCCGTCCTGGGGCTCCCGTGGCTGGAGCCGGGGCACGCGGTGCGCGCGCAGGACATCGTCGCGGCCGAACGGGCCCTCGGCGTGACGATCGGCGACGGCGATGCGGTACTGCTGCGGACCGGCCATTTCCGCCGCCGCCGGGAAGCCGGCCCCTGGAACCCCGACGCGGCGAGCGCGGGCCTGCACGTGGACGCCGTGCCGTTGCTCGCCGAGCGGGCCGTCGTGCTGCTCGGCGGCGACGGGGACAGCGACGTACGGCCTTCGCCCGTCGAGGGCCTGCGGTCGCCCGTCCACGCGCTCGCCATCGCCGGGATGGGGGTGCCGCTGCTGGACAACCTCGACCTCGAACCGCTGTCCGCCGCCTGCGCGGAGGCCGGCCGTTATGCGTTCATGCTCGTCGTGGCGCCGCTGAACGTCCCCGGCGGGACGGGCTCGCCCGTCAATCCGGTCGCGATTCTCTGAGTCGAAAAGTAGAAAATCGGAGGAATATACTCAAATCGGATGAAGCGCGATTATTCCGGTGAGGGAAGTGGTGCAGATGGGGGTCGTGTCGCACCACATCGGCCCCGTGCGCTCCCGTGACCGGTTCCTGCACGGCGACTCCGTCGAGTCGGTCCAGGCGAGCGTGAGAAGTCCGATCCTGAGCTCGTGGGAACGCAGCCGGCTCCTGGGCCTGTCACCGGACCAGTCCGAGCTCCCCTTCACGCAGGACTTCGAGGCGGACGGCCGGATCGTCCGCGCCGCCGAGCCCGTGCTCGACCGGCTGGAATCCATTTTCTCGGGCCGTCAGATGAACATCTGCCTCGCGGACGGCCACGGCACGGTGCTCCAGCGCCGCTTCGGAGACAGGTCCATGGTCCGGCACCTCCCCGCGATCCAGAGCGTCCCCGGTTTCGTGTTCGCCGAACGGTACGCGGGGACGAACGGCATCGGCCTGACCCTCGCCGAACGGCGGCTCTGCCAGGTCTACGGCGCCGAGCACTTCGCCGAGCGGTCCCAGTCGAGCGCCTGCACCGCCATCCCGGTCCGCGACCAGCTGAGCGGGCACATAGAGGGCGTCCTGTGCCTCGGTTACCCCCACACCGATGCGGATCCGGCCCTGGTCCCGCTGGTGCGCAGGGCGGCCGAGGCCATCGAACGACGGCTGATGGAGCAGAGTTCGGCGCGCGAGCGCGGCCTGCTGCAGGCGTACCTCGACGCCGGAATCCGTGCGCACGCCGGCGAGGGCGCGGGGAACGACTACGTCCTCGGGATGGACGAGCTGTTCCAGAGCGACCTGGACCGGACCGACGAGATGCTGCTCAAGCAGAAGGCCACGGAGCTGATGTCCGCGGCCCACCGGGCTGCCGCCGAGGTGTCCCTGTCCCACGACCGGCAGGTCACCCTCGTGAGCCGGCCCGTGACCAGCCCCTCCGGAGTGGAGGGTGTCGTCGTCGAAGCGCTCCTGCCCGGCGACTCGGAGCGGCACGCCCCCGCCCCGCCGGGCCGCCTCCACCCGCCCCCGGCGCAGGCCGGCGCGTCCGGCACGCCGGGCAGCGCCTCCGTCCCGGACTCCCCCACCGGCTCCGCCGAGGGCATGGTCCGGGGGCTCGTGCTCGTGGGCGAGCCGGAGGTCGGGAAGTACGCCATCGCGGCGCGACGGCGCCTGGAGTTGCTGGCCGAGGCCAGCAACCGCATCGGCACCACCCTGGACGTGACCCGCACCGCCCGGGAACTCGCCGAGACAGCGGTACCCCGCCTCGCCGACTTCGTCACCATCGACCTGCCCGAGGCCGTACTGCGCGGCGAGGAGTCCGCCCACCCCACCGCCGAAATGCACCGTACGGTGGTCCACGGCATCCGGGACGACTGCCCCTTCTACCCGGTGGGCTCGCACATCGCCCTTCGCCCGACCACCCCGCACATGCGTTCCCTGACCACCGGGCAGCCGGTGCTGGAGCCCGACCTGAGAGCCGCCCTCGGCTGGATCGCGCAAGATCCCGAGCACGCCGAACTGCTCCTGGCCCACGGCATCCACTCCCTCATCACCGTCCCCCTCCTCGCACGCGGCGTCATGCTGGGCATCGTCGGGTTCTACCGTTCCCAGGACCCCGCCCCGTACGGAGACGACGACCGCTCGCTGGCCCGGGAACTCGCCGCCCGCGCGGCCCTCTGCATCGACAACGCCCGCCGCTACACCCGCGAACACACCCTGGCCCTGGCCCTGCAGCGCAGCCTGCTGCCGCGCGGCCTTCCCGAACAGGGCGCCGTCGAGGTCGCCCACCGCTATCTGCCCGCCGAGTCCGGGGTGGGCGGCGACTGGTTCGACGTCATCCCGCTCTCCGGCACCCGCGTCGCCCTCCTCGTCGGCGATGTCGTCGGTCACGGCCTCCACGCCGCCGCCACCATGGGACGGCTGCGCACCGCCGCCCAGACGTTCGCCGAGCTGGAACTCGCCCCCGACGAGCTCCTCACCCAGCTGGACCACCTCCTGATGCGCCTCGACCGTGAGGCGGACCTGGAGAATCCGGCCTTCGGCAGCGCCGGCATCGTCGGCGCCACCTGCCTGTACGCCATCTACGACCCCACCTCGCAACGGTGCACGATGGCCCGGGCCGGCCACCCTCCGCCCGCGCTCGTCCGGCCCGACGGCCACGTCACGTTTCCCGACCTGCCCGCCGGCCCTCCCCTGGGCCTGGGCGGGCTGCCCTTCGAGTCGGCCGAGATCCCCGTCCCCGAGCACAGCAGGCTGGTCCTGTACACCGACGGGCTCATCAAAGAGCGCGACGGTGACGTCGACGTGGCCCTCGCCGATCTGCGCCGCGCCCTGGCCCACCCGGACCGCGACCCCGAGGACACCTGCCGGGCGATCTTCGACGCCATGGCTCCCGACCACCCCGCCGACGACATCGCACTCCTGGTCGCCCGCACCCACGCCGTGCCCGCCGACCGGATCGCCGCCTGGGACCTGCCCTCCGACCCGGCCCGTGTCTGCGACGTCCGGGCGGCCGCCATGGGACAGCTGGCCCGGTGGGGCCTGGAGGAGTCCGCTTTCGCCGTCGAACTGCTGCTCAGCGAGCTGGTCACGAACGCCGTCCGCTACGGCACCGGGCCCATCCGGGTGCGCCTCATCCGCGATCACGCCCTGATCTGCGAGGTGTACGACAACAGCAGCACCGCCCCGCGCATGCGGCATGCGGCCACCACCGACGAGGGCGGCCGCGGCCTGTTCCTGGTCGCGCAGCTGGCCCGGTCCTGGGGGACCCGCTACACCCCCCACGGCAAGGTCATCTGGGCCGAGTGCGCCGTGGACGGCCTGCCGGTGTGACCCGCGCGCCGGGCGTTCGGGCGTGGTAAATACCGGAGATACAGGGTCAGATCGGCATAGAATCCCCCTTGCAGTCGGGAAGAACTCGGAGGCCGACCCCCGGAGAAGTCTGTGCATGACGCTCCCGACCCCTCGACCAGCGACCCCCTCGTCCGCATGCGCGGCCTCGGCAAGCGGTTCGGCGGCACCCTCGCGCTGGCCTCGGTCGACCTCGACATCCACCGGGGCACCGTCCTCGCCCTGCTCGGTCCCAACGGAGCCGGGAAGTCCACCCTCATCAAGGTGCTCGCCGGGGTCCACCACGCCGACGAAGGCGAAGTGACGGTGGCCGGGCACCCGCTCGGCTCCCACGAAGCCACCCGGAAGATGTCCTTCATCCACCAGGACCTCGGTCTCGTCGAGTGGATGACGGTGGCCGAGAACATCGCCCTGGTCACCGGCTACCCGCGCCGCTGCGGCCTGGTGTCCTGGCGGCGGACCCGGGAGCGCAGCGCAGCCGCCCTGCGGATCGTCGCCGGGCACCTGGACGCCGACGCCCGGATCGCCGACCTGGCCCCCGCCGAGCGTTCCCTGGTCGCCATCGCCCGCGCCCTGGCGACGGAGGCCGAGCTCATCGTCCTCGACGAGCCGACCGCCACCCTGCCCGCCGCGGACTGCAGCCGGCTGTTCGGCGTCCTGCACGCCCTGCGCGACCGGGGGCACGGGATCCTGTACGTCAGCCACCGGCTCGACGAGGTGTACCAGGTCGCCGACGCGTTCGCCGTCCTGCGGGACGGCCGGCTGGTCGACCGGGGTCCGCTCACCGGCCACAGTCCGGCCCGTCTGGTGCGGGCCGTCGTGGGCCGTGAACCGGCCGGCCACGCGCCCGTCGCCGTCCCCGCCGGCGGCCCGCCGCGCCTGAGTCTCGACGGCGTGCGCACCGCCTCCTGCGGACCGGTCAGCCTCGACCTGCGGGCCGGCGAAATCCTGGGCCTGGTGGGCCTGACCGGCGCCGGCCACGCGGACCTCGGCCGCGCCCTCGCCGGGGCCCGGCCGATCCTCGGCGGGCGGGTGCTGCTCGACGGCCGTCCGTACCACCCCCGTACGGTCTCCGGGGCAGTCGACTCCGGCGTCGGTTTCGTCGCGGCCAACCGCCAGGAGGAGGGCTGCGCCCCGGAGCTGACCGTACGTGAGAACTTCTTCGCGAATCCCCGCGCGGTGGGTGTGCCGGCGTGGCGCTGGATCCGCCCGCGGCGCGAGCGCGCCGAGGCCACCGCTCTGATCGACCGGTTCTCGGTGCACCCGCGTGACAGCGAGGTGCCCATCGCCACCCTGTCCGGCGGCAACCAGCAGAAGGTCATGGTCGGCCGGTGGCTCCGGGGGACGCTGCGCCTGCTCGTACTCGAAGAGCCGACCGCCGGCGTGGACGTCGGCGCGAAGGAGACGGTCCACCGGCTGCTCGACGAGGCGCTGGCCCGCGGCCTGGCGGGTCTGCTGGTCTCCACCGATTTCGAAGAGGTCGCCGCCGTGTGCCACCGCGCTCTGGTGTTCGTCCGCGGGACGGTGGGCGCCGAACTGACCGGCGGTGCCCTCTCGGTCACCGAACTGACCCGGAGCGCCTCGGCCATGCCCCCCGTCACCGGAACCGCGACGAGCCGATGACCACCCCTCCCCCGCACCGATCCCTGCCGGCGCGCCCGCACGGGCACCTCATCGGCACCTACGGCCTCCTCACCCTGGCCGCCCTGCTCTTCCTGGTCTTCTCCCTCGCCCTGCCGGGGACCTTTCCCACGCGGGACAACATCACCTCGATCCTCTCCAGCCAGTCGATCCCCGCCCTCCTGGCGCTGGGCGCGACGATCCCCATCGCGTCCGGCAAGTTCGACCTGTCCCTCGGCTACGGGCTGGGACTCGCGCACGTCCTGGTGATGCAGCTCATCGTCAACGAGGGCTGGCCCTGGCCCCTCGCCTGCCTCGCCGTGCTCGCCGGAGGGGCGGTGGCCGGCGCGCTCAACGGCGTCATCGTCGAGTTCGGGCAGATCGACTCCTTCATCGCCACGCTCGGCACCGGCAGCCTGATGTACGCCGCCACCGGCCTGATCACCGAGGGCGGTCGGATCGTCCCCGGCCCGGACGGCCTGCCCGCCTCGTTCACAGGCCTCTACGACGCCCGGTTCCTCGGCCTGCCGGTCCCCGCCTTCTCCGTACTGGCCGTCGCGGCCGTCCTCTGGGTGGTGCTGGAGCGGCTGCCGTTCGGCCGGTACCTGTACGTCATCGGCTCCAACCCGCGCGCCGCCGGGATCATCGGCATCCCCACCCGTGCCTACTCCGTCCGCGCCTTCGCCGGATCGGGTCTGGTCGTCGGGTTCGCCGGTGTGCTGCTCGCCGCCCAGCAGCAGATCGGCAACCCCAGTGTCGGGCTGGAGTACCTGCTCCCCGCCTTCGTCGGCGCCCTGCTCGGGTCGACCACCATCAGACCAGGCCGCCCCAACGCGCTCGGCACCCTCGTGGCCGTCGCCGTGCTCGCCATCGGCCTCGCCGGGATCGGCCAGTTCGGCGCCCGGTTCTGGGCCACTCCGCTCTTCAACGGCGGCACCCTGCTCATCGCCGTCGGCCTGGCCGGCTATTCCGCCCGGCGCCGTCTGCGCGGCGGCGCCACCGCGTCCCGCCGGTCCACCGCCGGGGCATCCGCAGCGCCCCCGAAGGACAGTCCGCGCTAGATGACCTCGCCCACCTTCGTACGCGCACCCGCGTCAGGAGCACCGTGTACTCGAACCGCAAGACCACCGTCACCGCCGCGGCCCTGCTCGCGGCAACCGCCCTGGCCGCCGGCTGCGGGCGGGGGCCGTCGACCGGCACCGGGCCGGCGAGCGCCGGTTGCCCCACCGTCGTAGCGAAGGCCGCGGCGGCCGTCCAGCAGGCCGAGCGGACCGAGGGGTCGTGGACCGGCCCGACCAGCGGTCCCGCGGCGGTTTCCGGCAGGACCGTCGTCTACGTCGCGCAGACCATGACCAACCCCGGCGTCGCAGGCGTGGCGCAGGGCGTCGAGGAAGCCGCGAAGGCGATCGGCTGGGACCTCCGGGTGATCGACGGGGAGGGCACCCCCGCCGGTATCCAGGCCGCGCTCGGCCAGGCGATCACCCTGAAGCCTTCGGGCATCGTCATCGGCGGCTTCGATCCCCGTCTGACCTCGCAGCAGGTGGCGCGGGCCCGCGCCGCGCGGATTCCGCTCATCGGGTGGCACGCGGTGGATGCCCCGGGCCCGAGCGAGAACCCCCGGCTCTTCACCAACATCACCACGAAGGTGGAGGACGTGGCGAAGATCAGCGCGGACTGGATCATCGCCGAGTCCAACGGGAACGCCGGAGTGGTCCTCTTCACCGACGACTCGATCCCCTTCGCCAAGAAGAAGTCCGACCTGATCAAGAGGCAGCTCGCGACCTGCTCCGGCGTGAAGCTGCTGACGTCCGAGAACATCCCCATCCCGGACGCGAGCAGCCGCACCCCCCAGGCGGTCTCTTCCCTGCTGTCCCGCTTCCAGGACGAGTGGACGTACTCCGTCGCCATCAACGACCTCTACTTCGCCGACGCCGCCCCGGCCCTGCGCGCCGCCGGCAAACCGGGCTCCGGACCGCCCTTCAACATCGGCGCGGGCGACGGAGACCCGTCCGCCTTCCAGCGCATCGACAGCGGGCAGTTCCAGGCCGCCACCGTCCCCGAGCCGCTGTCCCAGCAGGGCTGGCAGATCATCGACGAATTCAACCGCGCGTTCGCCGGCCGCCCGGCCGGCGGCTACGTCGCCCCGGTCCACATCGCCACGTCCGACAACAGCGCCGACACCACCTCGTGGGATCCGCCCGGTTATCGCGAGGCGTACCGGAAGATCTGGCACCGGTAGTGACCGGACGGGGCGCGGTGCGGTGCCGGCCCGGGCGGGGTTTGTATCGGGCGGGTATCAGGGAGCGCTTCGTTGTCCATCGGATCTGCGCCCCGGGCCATGTCGGCCGTACGACGGGCCGGCTCGGCCCGGCGTCTGCCCTATCGTTCCTTCCAGGTCGCCGGCCGCGCGTGAGCGGACACGGGACCCGTGCCCGCCACCCGTCCGAACAGGAGTCGTCCGCCCGTGTCCTGGTCCGCCCCGGCTCCGGCCCCTCCGCCCACCGTGCGCGTGCTGCTGGTGGAGGACGACGAGCTGATGCGCCGTTCCTTCACCGTCGCCCTCGAGCGCTACGGCTACCGGATGACGGCCGTGGCCGACGGACTGGCGGCGCTGGAGCTCTTCCGCGAGGAGAGCTTCGACCTGCTGATCCTGGATGTGATGCTGCCCGGTCTGGACGGGATCGGCTTGTGCCGCAGGGTCCGGGAGACCAGCCTGGTGCCGGTCCTGATGATGTCGGCCCGCGGGGACGGGCTCGACGTCGTCGCCGGTCTGGAGGCCGGAGCGGACGATTACGTGGTCAAGCCCGTGGACACCTACGTGCTCGTGGCCCGCATCCGTTCACTGCTGCGGCGGGCGACCTACGCGCCCGTCCCGGGATCCGTACCTGAACAAGCCGCGGGCGACGCGTCGTCACCGTCCGGGGGCGACCTGCTGGTCTTTGGGGACCTCACCATCGACACCGGCGGCCTGGAGGTGTCCGTCTCCGGGAAGCCGGTGGCGCTGACCCCCACCGAACTGAAGCTGCTGCTGGAATTCGCCGCGCACCCGGGCATCGTGCTGGAGCGGCACACCCTGCTGCGGGACGTGTGGGAGTACGGCTGGGACGGCGACAGCCGGGTCGTGGACCTGTGTGTCCAGCGGCTGCGCGGCAAGCTGGGCCGGGACAGGATCGAGACGGTCCGCGGCTTCGGCTACAAGCTCAGGCGCTGAGACCGGTGGGCCCGTTCCACGCGCCGCGGCCGGCTGCCCGTGTGCCCCTGCGCTGGAAGATCGCCGCGCTGGCCGCCTCCACGGCCTGCCTCGTGGCGGCCGCGGTGGGCGTGCTGGTCCACCTGTGGACGGCGCACGACATCAGGGACCGGGCCGAGGCCCGCGCCTTCAACACCGTGTACTCGGCCATGGACATCTACCGGCGCACCGGAGCGCCGCCGGACGGTGCCGAGCTCGATCCCGCCGCGCTGCCCGCCGTACTGCGCCACCCGGCCGACAACGCCCGGCACACCGCCCCCGACGGGCGCGTCAACGGCAACGTGGGCCCGAGCGTCTGGGCCGCCCAGCGGGTCGGCGGCCCGGGAAGCCCGGTGCTGGCCGTTCAGATCAACATGGGCCCGGAGCTCTACGGGCTGCGCCGGCTGGACGTCAGCATGGCGGTGGCCTCGCTGGTGGCGCTCACGGCGGCCACTCCCATGGCGGTCTACGGGGCGGGACTGCTCGGCCGCCGGCTGAGGCGGGTCTCGCAGACCGCGGGCCGGATCTGCGCCGGTGACCTCGACGCCCGGACCGGGCCCACCAAGGGCCGCGACGAAGTGGCCGACATCGCGGCCACCGTCGACCTCATGGCGGACAGCCTCAGCCGGCGCCTGCGCACCGAGCGCCAGTTCACCGCGGACGTGGCCCACGAGCTGCGCACCCCGGTCGGCGGTCTGCTGGCCGCCGCCGACCTGCTGCCGAGCGGTGACACGGAGGATCTGCTGCGGGGCCGGGTGCGGGACCTGCGCGGTCTGGTCGAGGACCTGCTGGAGATCTCCCGGCTCGACGCCGGCGTGGAACAGCCGGTCCGCGCGCGCGTGCCGCTCGGGGCGGTCGTCGCCGAAGCGGTCGCGCGCACCGGGCTCGACACCGAGGTCGTCATCTCCCCTGAGCGGCCCGCGCCGCACGGGGAGGAGGTGGAGGGGGCGGAGGCGGAGGCGGAGGCGGAGGCGGAGGCGGCCGCGTCGGCCGTGGAGACCGACCCCCGCCGTCTCGAACGCATCGTCGCCAACCTCGTCGTCAACGCCCACCGGCACGGGGACGGCCCGGTCCGGGTGACCGTCGAGGGCCGTACGGTCGTCGTACGGGACCACGGGCGCGGCTTCCCCCACGACCTGTTGCGCCACGGACCCCGCCGCTTCCACACGGGCGCGAAGGAACGCGGCTCGGGCCACGGCCTCGGCCTGACCATCGCACTGGGCCAGGCCCGGCTTCTCGGGGCGGAGCTGCGCCTGGACAACGCCCCGGACGGCGGCGCCGTCGCCACCCTGCGCCTGCCGGCCGCCTGACCGGTCCCGCCCACCCCTACGCAACCGATACGAAGCGGAGCGGAGGCCGATACCCGGCGGCCGGGGCTCCGATGCGTTCTCCGGACAGTCTTCGACGTGCACCTTCCGGCACCCGAAGAGGAGTCCCCGTGACCGCCGAACCCCTTGGCACCCGCACGCCGTACCCGACCGGCAGGGCCGCGGCCGCCGCCGTCACCGATCTGTCGAAGGTCTACGGCAGCGGCGACACCCGTGTCGTCGCCCTGGACCGGGTCAGCATCGCCTTCCGGGAGGCCGAGTTCACCGCCATCATGGGCCCCTCCGGGTGCGGCAAGTCCACCCTGATGCACTGCGCCGCCGGGCTCGACTCGTTCACCTCCGGATCCGTACGCATCGGCACCACCGAACTGGGCACGCTCGACGACCGCGGGCTCACCCGATTGCGCCGCGACCGGGTCGGGTTCATCTTCCAGGCGTTCAACCTGCTGCCGACGCTGACCGCGCTGGAGAACATCACGCTGCCGCTGACCATCGCCGGCCGCCGCCCCGACCGGCAGTGGCTGGACCGCGTGGTCGCCATGGTCGGCCTCTCCGAGCGGCTCGGCCACCGGCCCGGACAGCTGTCCGGCGGGCAGCAGCAGCGCGTCGCGGTGGCCCGGGCCCTGGTCTCCCGCCCCGCGATCGTCTTCGGCGACGAGCCCACCGGCAACCTCGACTCCCGCGCCGGGGCCGAAGTCCTCGGCTTCCTGCGCGACTCGGTGCGCAGGCTCGGCCAGACCGTGGTCATGGTCACCCACGACCCCGTCGCCGCGGGCTACGCCGACCGTGTCGTCTTCCTCTCGGACGGCCGCCTGGTCGACGAGATGACACACCCCACCCCGGACCGGGTGCTGGACCGGATGAAGGCGTTCGACACCCGCTCACGCACCAGTTGAGCGTCTCTCGCCCCGCCCCGCCCCGCCTCTCTCGCCCCGCCTCACCTCGCCTCGCCTCGCGTCGCCACCGCACCAGTCGTCCCGCTCGTATCCGCCGAGCCCTCTCCCCAGGATCCGCACCCCCATGTTCCGTACCGCCCTGCGCAACGTATGCGCGTACAAGGCCCGCCTGCTGATGACCGCGTTCGCGGTCATGCTCGGCGTCACCTTCGTCTCCGGCAGCCTCGTCTTCGGCGACAGCCTGCACCGTGCCACCACCGCCCGGGCGACCGAGGGCTACGAGCGCATCGCCGTCAACGTCGCGGCAGACGGCCCTCCCGCCGGCGGCAGCGGCGGACCGGCCGGCATTGATGCCCCCACCGTGGCCGCCCTGGCCGGGCTCCCCGGCGTCGCCGTCGCCGCGGGCCGGGTCGACGGTTTCGCCGCCGTCGCCGATCGCGACGGCCGGCTGATCGGCCACGGCCCGTCGCACCAGGGCGGCAACTTCGCCCCGGGAGCGGACGGCACGGACCCCGCCTACCGCTTCACCCGGGGTTCCGGCCCGACCGGCGACGGCGCGATCGCCCTCGACGAGACCACCGCCGCGCGGGGCGGCTACCGGGTCGGTGACACCGTACGCGTCGGCACGAACAGCGGCGCCGCCTCCTACACCCTCAGCGGGGTCTTCCGCACCGACGGGACACGACTGCCCTCCGGGGGCAGCCTGACGCTGTTCGCCGGCGCCACCGCCCAGCGGCTGTTCCTCCAGCCCGGCCTCTTCCGGCACGTCGAGCTCACGGCCGCACCCGGCACTCCCCCGCACGAGCTCCTCGGCCGGGTCGAAGCGGTGCTGCCCCCGGGCACCAGCGCGGTCACCGGGGACCGGCTGGCCCAGATCGCGTCGAACCTCGCCACCACCGACGGCGACACCATGAGCCAGATCCTGGTGGGCTTCGGCGCGGTCGCCCTCTTCGTCGCCACCTTCCTCATCTCCAACACCTTCACCATGCTGGTCGCCCGGCGCACCAGGGAGTTGGCCCTGATGCGGGCCGTCGGCGCCTCGCGCAGGCAGGTGCGCCGCACCTTGCTGGCCGAGTCCCTCCTCGTCGGCGCGATCGCCTCCGCGGCCGGCCTCGCCGCCGGCACCGGGGTGGCCGCCCTGCTGCGGACGCTCCTGGCCCCCGCCGACGCCCCGGCCGGCCCGCTGGTCCTCACGCCGGGCACCGTGCTCACGTCCCTGCTGGCCGGCACCGCCCTGCCCGTGCTCGCCGCCTGGCTGCCGATCCGCCGGGCCATGGCCATCCCGCCCGTCGCCGCGCTCAGCGCCGCCGAGCCGACGGCGCCCGCGCGCGCCGGCTCGCTGCGGGACGGTCTCGGTGCCGCGCTGGTGCTGACCGGCACCGCCGCCGTGGTGTACGGGGCCCTCACCACGGGGAAGGACGCCCGGACCGTCATCGGGCTCGGTGCGGCGCTCGCCCTGAGCGGCACGATCGGCCTGATCCCGTTGCTGTCCCGGCCGTTCGTCGCGCTGCTGCGGCCGCTGCTGACCCGCCTCCACCCGGTGTGCGGCGACCTGGCCGCCCGCAACACCGTGCGCGACCCGCGGCGCACGGGCGCGACCGCCGCAGCGCTCGCCATCGCCCTCACCCTCTCCTCGGGCCTGTCCGTCCTCGGGGCCTCCGCCGCCCGCTACCTCGACCGCGCGACCACCCACGACTTCACCGCCGACTACCTGGTCGAGGCCGCCGAGGGCGGCATGCGGATGACCCCCGCCACCGCGGCGGCCCTCAAGAACCTGCCCGGCGCCACCTCCAGTCCGCTCAACCAGTCCACCGACTACCGCCTGGCGGGCGTCCCCTCCGTCCTGACCGGCGTCGACCCCGCCACCATTGGACGGCTGCTGCGGTACGACGTGGTCGAGGGCTCTCTCGACTGCCTCGCCGAGGGCCGGATCGCCGTGGCCGACTTCAAGGCCAGGGAGGCCGGCTGGCACGTCGGCCAGACCCTCCCCCTGCAGCGTCAGGACGGCCGGCCCGACAGCGTCACCATCGGAGCCGTCTACCGGGCGGACCCGCAGAGCAACCTGCTGCCGAGCATCACCGCTCCCGACTCCCTCGTCGCCCGCCACGACCCGGCCCCGCACACCGCCGCGGTCCTCGTCGCCATGGCCGGCGGGCCCGGCCGGGCCGCGCTGCGCGAGGTCACCCACGCCCTCGGCGACAACCCCGCCCTGGCCGTCCTCGACGAGGCGGGCCTCCGGGCCCAGGACAGCGGCGGCATCGGCGACCAGCTCAACGTCTTCTACGCCCTGCTCACCATGGCCCTGACGATCGCCGCACTGGGCATCGCCAACACCCTCGCGATGTCCGTCCTCGAACGCCGCAAGGAGATCGGCATGCTGCGCGCCCTCGGCCTCGATCGCGCCGGAGTGACCCGGATGATCCGCCTGGAGGCCCTGCTCCTCGGCGGCCTCGGCGCGACCCTCGGCACGGCCATGGGGGTCTTCCTGGGCTGGGCGCTCGGCCGCACCCTCCAGGAAAACGTCGTGGGCTACACCCTGGTCGTCCCCTGGGGCCGCCTCGCCCTCGGCGTACTCATCGCCCTGGCGGGCGCGTTGGCCGCCTCCCTCTGGCCGGCCCACAGGGCGGCCCGCGTCGACATTCCCGCGGCGACCACGGCCCCATGACCGGCCGCCCGTGAGGGGCCGGTCCGGCCTACGCCGCGCAGAACTCGTTGCCCTCCGGGTCCTGCATGACCCACCAGTGCCCGGCAGGTCCCTTGTCGAACTCGCGGACGCGGGTGGCCCCCAGCCCCTCCAGCCGGGACACCAGCTCGCCGAGGCCGCCGGGCTCGCTGTGGACGTCGATGTGCAGGCGGTTCTTGCCCGCCTTGCGCTCGGGCACGTCCTGGAAGAGCAGCCGCCGGCCGCGGCCGACTCCGCTGGTCGGGTCGAACGGGTCCTCGGGATGGCGGATCGCGGCGTAGCCCCGGAAGGTCTTGCGCCCGCGGTGCCGGGCGACCGCCTCCGCGCCGATGTGCCCGGCGGCGAGCAGCTGCTCGATGAGCGCGCTGGGGTCTTCCACCTCGTACTCCAGGGCCGCGGCCCAGAAGTCGGCGAGGGCGGGTGCGTCCGTACTGTCGATGACCAGCTTCCAGCTCAATGCCATGGAGCCAGTTATATCGGGCGGCTACGGCTGAGGGCCGCCGCCCGGGCGGCCTGGCCGCCCCTTGAAATACTCCGGCCATGGATACGAGGGCGAATATATGGGCGCTGCGTTCCGCGGAACCGGCGGACGTCGAGGCGATCGCGGAGCTGCGGGCCACGGTGATGCGGTCGGATCTGGAGCGGTTGGGACGGTTCGACGAGCACCGGGTCCGGCAGCGGCTGCGCGATTCCTTCTCCCCTCGGCACACGTCGGTCATCGTGGCCGACGGCGTCTTCGCCGGCTGCGTCACCCTGCGCCCGGCCGGGGACGGGAGGTGGCTGGAGCACTTCTACCTCGCCCCGCTCCTGCAGGGCCGGGGACTCGGATCGGCCGTGCTGCGAGCACTGCTGGAGCGGACCGACGCCGACGGCGTGCCCGTCCGCCTGAACGTCCTCCAGGGCAGCGCCGCCCGGCGGCTGTACGAGCGGCACGGGTTCACCGTGGAGGCTCAGGACCCGATCGACGTCTACATGGTCCGCCGGCCGAACACGGGTGTCCGGGGAACGTGAACGGAGCGTGGTGGGGCCGGACGGGGCTGGGCGAGCAGTACGGCAGAGATGATCACCAGGATTCCGAACAGCTGCGGAATCGAGAGCGTCTCGTCGCGGAACAGATAACCGAGGACGGTCGCGACGATCGGACTGCCCAGGGCGAGGAAGGAGACCGCCGGCGCGGGCAGCCTCTCGATCCCGCGGAACCAGATCGCGTAACTGACCACGGCGCCCAGGGACATGAGGTAGGCGAAGCCGATGATGTTGGTTCCGGTGACGGTGGCCGGAAGTCCCTCGACGGACAGGGTGAAGGGCAGCGATACGAGGCCGCCCGCGGCCAACTGCCAGCCGGTGAAGGGGAGGAGCCCCACGCCGTCCGGGCGTCCCCAGAATTTGGTGAGGGTGATACCGAAGGCCAGACAGGCCGCCGCGCCCAGTGCCGCAGCCACGCCGACGGCGTCCAGTGCCACCGTTCCCTTGAACAGGAGCAGTACGACCCCGACGGCTCCGAGGGCGCAGGCCGCCACCTGCGCGGGCCGGATGGTGTCCCCCATGAGCAGCGCCGCCAGGAGGAGTACGAGCATCGGCTGCACCGCCATGATCATCGCTGCGGTGCCGCCCGGCAGGCGGTAAGCCGCCGCGAACATCAGGAAGTTGAACGCCCCGATGTTGAGCGTTCCGAGCGCCAGGGACCGCCACAGCCACATCCCGGTCGGCAGCACGCGGGCGAAGGCGAGCAGGATCAGTCCTGCGGGAAGGGTCCGCACGGTGGTGGCCAGCAGGGGGCGGTCCGGTGGCAGCCACTGGGTGGTGACGAGGTAGGTGCTGCCCCAGATCGCCGGTGCCAGTGCCGTCACGGCAGAGGTCAGTAAGGGCCGGTCGCCGGTCATGCCGCGTGAGATGATTTCCATGGAAGACAGATTAGTTTCCATGGAAGAGATTGGTCAATCCATGTCCCATGACGCCGAGTTCCCCTTCCCGCCCGACGAGGCCGGTGAGCCTGCCGGGGCCGACGCGGTCGATCGCATCGTCGGCCAGTGGCGCCGGGAGCGGCCCGACCTCGACGCGAGCCCGGCGCACGTGATCGGGCGCATCAGCCGTTTGCACTGGGCGCTGGAGGATGGGCTGTGCCGCGTATTCGAGCGGTACGACCTGGGCAGGGGCGAGTTCGACGTGCTCGGCACACTGCGCCGCTCCGGCGCGCCCTTCGAGCTGACCGCCGGTGAGCTGCGCGAGTCGACGATGGTCACGTCGGGGGCCGTGACCAAGCGCGTCGATCGCTTGGAGCGCGCCGGTCTGGTTGTTCGCCGAGCGGCCGAGGACGATGCGCGGGGCCGGCTGATCCGGCTCACCGACCGGGGGCGAGAGCTCATCGACGAAGTGGTCGCAGAGCATTTCCGGAACGAGACGCGGCTGCTGGGCGGGTTGTCCGAGGAAGAGCGGAGCAGCCTGACGTACCTGCTGCGCAAGTTGGGGCGCACGCTCCCGAGGGACTAGGAGTTGTCCGGCCGATCATGTGCTGCCTCGGGTCCGGGTCGTTGATGTGGACATGGGGCGGGGTGATCTGACAGATGCCGAGTGGGAACGGCTGGAGCCGTACCTGCCGGTGAGCAACAGACGATGCGGCCGGTGGCGGGATCACCGGCAAGTGATCGACGGGATTCTGCACCGGGTCCGGACCGGCGTTCAGTGGCGTGACCTGCCAGAACGGTTCGGCCTGTGGTCACTGGTCATCTGGCCGCGTGCGTGACCCCTCGACAGGTCCAGGCCGCTGGTCGACACCGCGGCTGAGCCAGGACTTCTCCAGCTCCGACAGAGGCGGCTCGGGCACCGGGCCGGTGTCGTCGTAGACGGCGATCGGGTCATCCGGGGCTGACCACGAGCCGACCGTCACCAATCGGTAGACGAACTCCCCACCTCCAGGAGCCGGGACCGTGACGGCTGCCGGGGCCGGCGGCCCGGGCACACACCTGCCAACGTCATCGGCGTACGGCCCGCCACCGAAGAGCGCATGCATCCAGCCCCGCGGTGGCGTTCCACTCAGATCGAAGACGTCCTCCATGCCCTCCCCTTCAACGCGGCGAGCGTAGCCGAAGAAGGTTGGAAGATCTCGATCTCAAGATCGCCCGGACAACTCTTGGGCGGTGCTCCTGCCGTCGCTGCGGAGGTGGCCGGCCGGCTCCGGGGCACCGGGCGGCCACCTCCGCGAGCGGTTTCAGGAGATGGTGAGGAACCGGGCGATGCTCGGTACCCCCTGCGCGTCGAGGGCGAAGAGCATGTAGTTCCCCGGCAGTACCACCCCGGTGTCGGCCGGTATGGACACCGTGTACACGCCGTCTGCCGTGGCCGTGGAGGCGAGGGGGACCCGTCGCTGGTCGTTGTCGGTGGAGTGGGTCGCGGCTGCGGCCCGCATCAGGACGAAGGACGCCACCGGGGCCTGGGTGGTCACCGTGAGCGATGTGCCGGGGGCGGCCCGGGGCGGCACGCCTCCCGTGATGGCGGGGCGCGGCTTCGGCGAGCCGTCCGCGTTCAGCAGGTACGGCGGGGTGAAGACGGCCCCGTCGGCGTGGTTGGTCGCGCAGTCGCCGCACAGGCCCCCGCCGCCGGAGAAGATCCGCCCGTCCGGCAACAGGTTGGCCACGCTGTGATAGTTGCGCGGGATGGCCATGGTGGCGAGCGGGGTGAAGCTGCCCGTCGTCGGGTCCCACAGTTCGGGGGCCAGGACCGAGGTCGCGTCGCTGAAGGGGACCGGATAGGCCTGCCCGCCGAAGACGGCCACCTTGCCGTCGGGCAGGACGACGCTGTTGCTGAAGGCGCGGGCGTGCTCCATGTCGCCCGTGCGGGCGGCCTGGACCTGGCTGCCCGAGATGCTCACGGTGTACGCGCGCCGGGTGGCGGGGGTCTTCTCGTAGGCGGGTGAGCCGCCCAGGGTGAGCAGTTTCCCGATGTCGTACGAGACGGCGTTGCCGGTCATGGCGTCCTGGCTGTCGGCCCGGGTGCCGGCCGTGGTGATGCCGCCCGTGCCGCTGGTCGAGATCCAGTTCATCTGCTTGCTCGGGCCCAGTTGCAGCACCTTGCCGCCCGAAGTGGCGTGCAGCCACATGTGGTTGTCGGCCCGGTAGGGGCCGGCCGGGTCGGCCGTCAGCGCCGGGACGGCGGAGACGCCCGGGAGTTTGCGCCAGGTACGGGTGTCGGGCGACCAGACCTCGCCGGCCTTGTCGCCGGCGCCTCCGCTCCAGGATCCGCCGAGGACGAAGGCCTCACCGGTGGAGAGCAGCGTCATGGCCTGGTAGCCGCGGGCGATGTTCATGCTGGTGGTGGCGGACCACTCGTCGGTGGCGGGGTCGTAGATGCTCGCCTTCTCCGCGTTGCTGCCGCCGGTGACCAGGACGCGGCCGTCGGCGAGCATGGCTATGCCGGGACAGAACATGTCGTGGCCGGTGTTGTCGATGCGGCGCTGGGTGACCTTGCCGGTCTTCAGGTCCAGGATCGCGGTCTGGGTGTAGCCGTTGCTGCCGCCGAAGCGGTCGAGCGCGTACGCCGACCAGGCGAGCAGCTTGTCGCCGGGCAGGGCGGCGGTGGCGACGGGCACCAGGGGGAAGCCGGTGATCCGGTCCCAGGCGCCGTGGGCGGCCGGACTGGCCGGTCCGCTCAGGCGTATCTCGGCGGCCGAGGTCCACGGCCCGCGGCCGCCGGCTTCGGTGGTGACGGTCAGCCGTACGTAACGGGCGTTCTCGGTACGGGTGAAGGTGGCGGTCTTGACGGTGTCGTCGTCGCGCCAGGTGCCCGCGGCGACCGGCGCCCCGAACGTCGTGCCGTCGGTGCTGGTGGTGACGGTGTACGCACCCGCCCTGCCGTTGACCCCGTCCCTGCGGGGGTGGTAGACGAGGGCGGAGACGGCCGTCGTGCGGTGCATGTCGATGGTGATGCTGTGCGGCAGCGGGGCGGGGGTGCCCGTCCACCGGCTGTGCCAGAGGGTCGCGGCGTTGCCGTCGAGCACGTTGGCCGCGCGCCCGTTCTCGCCGCCGGTCTCCTCGTCGCTCGCCGTGGCCGTCCACCCCGTCCGCGACAGGTCGACGGTGGCTGCCGGGGTGCCGGGGTCGCCGAGCAGGTCGATCTCGGCGGCGGAGGTCCACGGCCCGCGGCCGCCGGCCTCGGTGAGCGCCGTCAGCCGTACGAACCGCAGCCCTTGGGGGGCGAACCCGAGCGTCTTGGCGCTGCCGTCGTCCGCGAGCGTGCCGGAGGCGACCGGGTTCCCCCAGTTCCGGCCGTCCGTACTGACATGGATGCTGTACTCACCGACGCGCCCGTTGGCCCCGTCCGCGCGGGGGCGGTAGACGAGCGCGGAGACGACCGCCGTGCGGTGCATGTCTACGGTGATGCTGTGCGGCAGCGGGGCGGCGGTGCCCGTCCACCGGCTGTGCCAGAGGGTCGCGGCGTTCCCGTCGAGCACGTTGGCCGCGCGGCCGTTCTCGCCGCCGGTCTCCTCGTCGCTCGCCGTGGCCGTCCATCCGGTCCGGTCCAGGACCGGAGCAGTGGGTTCCATGGCGTTCGCCGGCGCGATGCCGTGATGCGGCGCCTGCTGCGCCGTCTGCTGGTCGAGGGGCACGGGTGCGGGCCGGGGCTCCGGGGCCCGGCCGGCCGCTTGCGGGGCCGTGACGCCGAGCCACGGCATCAGCCCGAGCAGCAGCGAGCCGAGGCCGAAGGCTATGAGCAGGTGGGAGCGGCGTAGCACGCGGGGTAAGGCGAGGAAGCGTCGCCTGTACTGCAATCTGACCTCCTGGGGCGAACTGGCGTACGCGATCGAAGATAGGTCAGGACGGCAGTAACTCACCTAAACGGTCTGAGAGTTGGCGTGAAGCAGCGTGGTCGGCCGGTGATGCGGGGAGGACGGGCGGGCGTTGGGCAGCCCCCGGTGCAGCGCCCCGCCGGTCCGGCATTCGGTGCCTGATCGGCGGCGGCCGCGTACGCGAGCCCTCGTCGATCGTTTGACCGGGCAGCCCCGTGGAACCGCCGAACGGAGTCCGCCCCTTGATCGCAGTCGAACTCGACCCGCCCGCGCGCCCCCTCCCCCCGCTCGGCACGGACGCGGCGGCGGCCGCCGTCGGACGGCGGCGCCTCGACCGCCGCGTTCCCCTGATCACCACGGCGCTCGTGCTCCCCCTGTACGCCCTGTGGGCGGGGGTCCTCGCGACGGGCGGCGGGGACCTCGCGGCGCAGGAGGCATGGGCCGGGTTCGCCGCGCGCCACCCCGGGTCCGTCTACAACCTGTCGTGGTACGGAGGTCTGCACACGGGCGGCTACAGCCTGATCTCGCCCTACCTGATGGCGGCCTTCGGGGTGGTCCCCGTCACCGTGGCGAGCGGGCTCGTGTCCACCTGGCTGGCGGGCCGGCTCTGGGCGGGCTCGGGAGTCCGGCGTCCCGAGTGGCCGGCGGTGCCGGCCGCCCTGATGCTCTGGTGCCAGGTGGCCTCGGGGCGCTCGACGTTCATGCTGGGCGTCGCCTTCGGGCTCGCCGCCGTGCTGGCGTTCACGAGCGGGCGCCGCCGTACCGCGCTCACGGCCGCCTGCGCGGCGCTGACCGCGATGGCGAGCCCCGTCGCCGGCCTGTTCCTCCTGCCGGTCGGTGCGGCCGGTGCGCTGGAGCGCCGGTGGGCGGGGGCGGCCGCGATCGTGTTGCCTCCGGTGGCCGTTCTCGGTGTGACCGCGTGGCTGTTCCCCTTTCACGGCGACCAGCCCATGCCCCTGGTGCGGCTCTGGCCACCGCTGCTCATGGCCGCGGCCGTCGCCCTGGCCGCTCCGCCCGCGTGGCGGATCGTGAGATGGGCCGCGGGGGCGTACATGATCGGAGTCGTGCTCGCCTGTCTGATCCCCTCGCCGGTGGGGACCAATGCCGAGCGGCTCGCCAATCTGGTGGCGCCGCCCGTGCTGCTCGCCGCCGTGATGACGGTGCGCGGCGCGGGCGGGGGCAAGGCCGTGCGCCGGCTGCGTTCCTGTCGGCGGGGTTCCGCGGTGGGCGCCCTCGTACTCTCCCTGGCCTGGGTGGGCGGCAATACGGTGGCCCATGTCACCGACACGGCGGCCGTGCCGCGGTGGGCGGCGGACACCGGTGGTGTCGTCGGCGCCCTCGCCCGGCTCGGCGCGGACCGCACCCGGGTGGAGGTGGTCATGGCCCGCAGCCACCGCGAGGCCGCGGTGCTGGCGCCGTACGTCAACCTGGCGCGCGGCTGGAACCGGCAGGCCGATGTCGAGCGCGGGCCGCTGTTCTACGACGGGTACGGCGGGGCCGGCGTGCGGGCCGGAACGTTCACTCCGGCCGCGTACCGCGCATGGCTCGACCACTGGGCCGTCGGTTACGTCGTCCTCCACAAGGGCCCGGTGGACGCCGCCTCGGAGCTCGAATACGCGCTGGTGACGAGCGGGCCCCCGTACCTCGAAACGGTGTGGCGGGACGAGAACTGGCGGATCTACCGGGTCAAGGACCCGGTGCCCTTGGTGGACCCGCCCGCGTCCGTGGTGAGCTCGGACAGCGCCGAAGTCGTCGTACGGATGCCCGTGCCCGGAACCGTCACGCTGAGGATCGCCTACTCGCCGTGGCTCCGGGCGGAGGGTGGCGGCTGCCTGGCGCCGGCCGGCGGCAGCGGGCTCACCCGGCTCACCGTGAGCCGGCCGGGAGACGTCACCGTCGGCTCCTCGTACGGGATCGGGGTGCGCCGGTGCGGCGGCTGAGGACCGGGCCCGCCGTCAGGCCGGTGTCGGCCCGGCTCGCTCTCGTCTGCGTCCGCCACCACCGGATCGTCCTGCTGCTGTGGCTGGTGCTCCTGGGGGCGGGCCTGGGGGCGGTCGGCCCCGTGATGGACCGGCTGGACCGGCATCCGTGGAGCGTGGCGGCCCACGAATCGGTCCGGGGAAACCGCCTCCTGGACCAGGGTCGCTCCTTCGGAGGGCAGATCGACGCGGTGGTGGCGGGCGCGCCGGTGGCGGATCCCGGATTCCAGCGGGAGTTGGGCGCCGTACGGCGCGACGTGTCCGCGATCATGGGCGTCCTGTCGGTGACTGCGCCGACCGGGCACACGGGCCAGGCAGGCCAGGCAGGCCAAGCGGACCAAGGTGGGCACGCCCCCGGCGTCTCCGCCGACGGAAACGCGGCGCTGATCTCCGTCCGGCTGGCGCGGACCCTTCCCGACCGGGCCCGGGAGAACGCGGAACGCGCCGTCGAGTCCCGGCTGCGCCGGATCCCGGACGCCCTCCCCGCCCTGGAGGTCACCCTCGGTGGCAGCGACCGGGCGCGCCGCGCCGTGGCGGCCCAGTCGCTGGCCGACACCAGACGCAGCGAGATGATCACCCTGCCGGTGACCCTGGCGGTGGTCTACGTACTGTTCGGCGGCCTCGTCGCGGCCTCGGTACCGGTGGTGGCGGCCGTGTGCACGGTCGGCGCGGGGATGCTCTGGCTGCTCCTGCTCTCGCGCTGGTACGACCTCACCTCCCCGGCGCTCTCGACGACCACGATGGTGGGGCTGGGCCTGGCCATCGACTATGCACTGCTCACGGTGGGCCGGTTCAGGGAGGAGCGGGCCGCGGGACACGACGTCCCGGAGTCCGTCGTGCGCACCATGGGAACCGCGGGCCGGGCGATCCTGTTCGCCGCGCTCGTCGTCGCCGCCGCCCTCTGCGGGCTGGCCGCCTTCCCGAGCGAGTTCTTCGCCGCGATCGGCCTGGCCGCGGCGGGAACCGTCGCACTGTCCCTCGCCGCCGCGCTGACCCTGACCCCGGCGCTCCTGGCGGCCTTCCCGAAGCGGATCGGCGCGTGCGCCGCCCCCCGCACCGACTCCGGCGGGTTCGCCCGGCTGGCCCGCTGGACCCGGCGGCACGCGCTGCCCGTCGCGCTCGGCGTCGGGGTGCTGCTGCTCGCCTGTGCCACGCCCTTCCTCCGGGTGCACCTGGTCAGCCCCGTCGGGGAGCGTCAGCTCCCGCCCGCGGCCGAGGCCCGCCGCTATGCCGACGCCGTGGCCGAGCGGTTCCCGCAGCACCGCGCGGACGCGGTGGTGGTCGTGGCCCGCACCGAGCCGGGCCGCCTCACGGCCTGGGCGGACCGGTTCGCGGACCGTTCCGAGGTCGAGGCGGTGGGCGGGGCCACGCGCGCCGGGCCCGGAGTCGCGGTTCTCCGTATCGTGCCGAAGGCCACGGCCGCGGGCGAGGACGCTCCCGCCGACCGGCTGGTCCACCGCATCCGGTCGGAGCGGCCGGCCGGATTCCCGGTCTGGGTGACGGGACGCAACGCGCTCGACATCGACTTCCGGGCAGAGGTCGTCGACCACGCACCGCGGGCGGCGGCGCTGATCGCCCTGACCACCTTCGTCCTGCTGCTGGTCATGACCGGTTCGGTGCTGCTGCCGCTCAAGGCCATCGTCATGAACACGCTGTCGCTGGGGGCGTCGTTCGGCGCCCTGGTCCTCGTGTTCCAGGACGGCTGGGGCGCCGGGTTGCTGGGGGTGCACACCCTGGGCGGGCTGGGGTACTGGCTGCCCGTGGTGGTGTTCGCGCTGGCTTTCGGCCTGTCGATGGACTACGAGGTGTTCCTGCTGTCCCGCATCCAGGAGTGCCACGACTCCGGCCTGGACAACGACCGCGCCGTCGAGGTCGGAGTGCAGCGCTCCGCCCGGATCATCAGCTCCTCCGCCGCGCTGATGTGCATCGTCTTCATCGGTTTCGCCACGGGTGAGCTGATGGTGATGAAGCAGCTGGCGACGGCCCTGGCCATCGCCGTCGCGGTGGACGCCACCCTGGTCCGCTGCCTGCTGGTGCCCGCCACGATGACACTGCTGCGCAACGCCAACTGGTGGGCGCCCTCGGGCCTGCGGCGGGCCGTCGGCATGACGGCCGGCGGGGCGGGACCCTCACTGCCCCCGGAGCGGACGGGCACGCTCCGGGAGGTGCCCCCGCGCCTCGCCGAGCGGTTGTAGCGCCCGGCCGCGCCGGCCGCCGGTCACCACCAGTACGCGGGGTACCTCGGCGCCTTGCGGCGGACCCGGGAGGCGGCGTATCCGGTCAGCACGAGCAGGACGGTGGAGCCGAACAGCAGGGGTACGAAACGGCCGGCCGCGGGAGTCTGCAGGACGACGACCACGGCGGTCGCGACGCCCGGTGAGTGCGGGGTACGGGCCGCCATGTTCACCGCCAGGGTCAGGCCCGCCGCCGCGGCCGCCGCCCAGGCGCTGCTGCCCGCGACCGCCAGGACCGCGTAGCCCAGGGCGCAGCCCACCAGGTGGCCGACGACGACGCTGCGCGGCTGGGCCAGCGGCAGCGCGGGGGCGCTGTGCACGAGTGCGGCGCTCGCCGCCAGCGGCGGTATCAGCACGGGCTCGTGCAGCATCGCGCCGATCGCGACGAGCCCGAGCAGGACCGCGGTCGCCGCGCTGACGCTGTGGAAGGCGGCCGCCGGGGTCGGCCGGGCCGGCGCACGGCCGGTCACCCTGCGTCGCCGCTCCCCCTCGGGTGCGGGCCGGGCGATGACCGCGGGGCCGGCGGCGGCACCCGCGGCCGGAGCATGTGCAGGAGAGGGCGGAGCGGACGGTGACGCGTCGATGATCATGAATGTGGGACGTTTTCCAGGGCAGGCGGCAGGCGGTCCGGGCCAGGTGCGGCCGGCCGGTCCGCTATGACCCTATCTGCCACGTGTTCGAGGACCGCCCCCGGGGGTGCATCCGGGGCCTCGGCCTCCGCCCCCGGGCGCTGCCGAGCACGGCTCGGGCCGTACGGCTACCGGGCGGACGGCGTGTTCATCAGGTAGTCGCAGGCGAGGTGGTCTCCGGTGACCGGGGCGCCCTCGACCGAGCTGCGGTCGTGCGTGACGGTGACGACCGTGCGGGCCGTGGCGCCCACCGAGACGTCGAAGGTGGCGCCGTGGCCCGGGACGGACCGCAGGACCGCTCCGGGCAGAGCCGCGGCCAGGGTCAGGACGGGACGCTCGTAGAGGGGGTCGTGGGTGATGACGGTCGGGCCGGTCCGCGGCGGCGTTCCCTGGGGGACTGCGACGTCCTGGACGAGGAAACCGTTGCGGCGCAGTGCCGCCGCGACCTCGGCCTCGTCGACCCTGACCTGCAGCGTGGAAGGAGGCTGGGAGACGGGAACCCCGCCGGGAGGCCGGATGCGCGGGTCACCGGTGAAGGGACGGTCGGCGCGCAGGGCGGCCCACAGGGCCTCGGAGCGGTCCTTGTCCCACACGAGGGTGGATCCGACGCCCGGCACGCGGTGATCGAAGTCGGAGATGGGCACGGTCATGAACTCGGTCTGGCCGGCGCTCAGCCGGCCGAGGGCCAGGCCGATGCGGACGAGGTCGCCGAGGCCGGTGTTCTCGTCGGTGGTGACGGACTGCAGGAGGGTGTGGGCGGTGCGCGCCGCGGCGGCCGGGTCGGCGAGCGCCTTCTGCGCGGTGAGGCGCGAGAGCATCTCCCCGACCAGCCGCTGCTGGCGCCGGACCCGCCCCAGGTCACCGGAAAACGGGGTGATGTGGCGGGCGCGGACATAGCGCAGGGCCACGCGCCCGTCGAGGTGGTGGGTTCCGGGTGCGAGTTCGAGACCCGAGTTGAAGTCGCTCATGGGCTTGTCGGTGCACACCGTCGCCCCGCCGAGACGGTTGACGGTGGTCTCGAAGCCGCTGAAGTCGGTCTGGAGGTAGTGGTCGACGTGCAGTCCGGTGGCCTGTTCGACCGTGCGCACCGTCAGGGGGCCGCCGCCCAGCGCGAACGCCCCGTTGATCTTGCCGAGGCGGCGGGGCTGCCCGGTCGTGGCGTACTCGGTGTAGGAGTCCCGGGGGATGGACACGACGCTCGCCCGTCGCGCGTCCGCGGACAGGTGCACCAGCATCATGACGTCCGTGCAGTTGCAGCCCTTGCCGCCGACGTGGAGGCGGTCGATCTCCGCCTTGGACAGGCCGGCGCGACTGTCGATGCCCACGACGAGGATGTTGGTGCCGCCGGGGTGGGACGAGGACCCGGAGGGCGCTCCGCTCCCGGAGGACCCCGGCTGGGCCCACAGCGGCGGGCCGGCGGTGAGCGCGGCGAGCAGGGCGGTGGCGACCAGGAGGCGACGCATGAAGGCTCCTGACACGGGTGGGGTCGGTGAGGATTGCAGACGATATGACGATATGCGGCGGTCGTCGGGGGACGGCTCGGACACGCGGGGGACGGCCCGGACCCGCGGCCGAACGGTCCGTTCAGAGGAACGCGATCACGCGTACGGGTGCGCCCGGCAGGCGACCATCCGGCGCAATGACGCCCCGCCGGGCCGACCGGTCCTCATTCAAGGCCCTTGTAGCGGGCAGCAGTTGTGCGGCCGCGCCTTGGGCCCCCTCTTCACGATCGGGTAGATTCCGACCCACTGATTCCAATTCAAACGGGGCTGACGTGGTGGAGCTGACGGGGAGCGGGGCCGAGCCGCTGGAGGCGGAGGATCCGCGCCGGATCGGGTCGATCCCGCTGGCGGGCCGGCTCGGGGCCGGCGGGATGGGGCGGGTGTACCTCGGGGTCCGGGAGGGCCGGTACGTCGCCGTCAAGCAGCTGCTGTCCTCCGTCGTCGGCGAGGACCCGGACTTCCTGCGCCGTTTCGGACACGAGCTGGACAACCTGTCCCGACTGCCCGCGGAGGCCACCGCGCCGCTGCTCGCCAGCGACCGCACCGCACGGCCCCCGTGGTTCGCCACCGCGTACATCCCCGGGCTCACGTTGCGGGAGGCCGTCGAACTGCACGGCGGCCCCCTGCCCGCCCAGGCCCTGTGGCTGCTGCTGCGGAAGGCCGCGGCGGGCCTGGCGTCGGTGCACGCGCTGGACATGGTGCACCGGGACCTCAAACCGTCCAACGTCATGCTGACCCTCGACGGGCTCACCCTGATCGACTTCGGCGTCGCCCGGGCCGCCGAGCAGAGCCGGCTGACCCGGACCGGGATGGTCGTGGGCACGCCCGCCTACATGGCGCCCGAACAGGCCTCGGGCAGGCGGCGGTTGAGCGGCGCCACCGACGTGTTCGCGCTGGGCTCCGTCCTCGCCTACGCGGCGTGCGGCCGCCCGCCCTTCGGGGACGAGTCGGGGCACGGGGTGCTGTACCGCATCGTCCACGAAGAGCCCGATCTGGAACCGCTGCGGGAGCTGGATCCGGATCTCGCCGAGGTCGTCGCGACCTGCCTCGACAAGGATCCCGAGGGCCGCCCCACCGCGGCCGAACTCCTCGAACGGGCCGCGCGGCAGGGCCCGGTCACCGCTCCTCTGTGGCCGGAGGCCATCACCGGGCGGCTGACCGAGCGGGCCGCCTTCGCCGCGAACGTGCAGGAGATCGACGAACGGACGCTGCCGCTGACCGGCGGAACGCCGGAACCGGAACCGGAACCGGAGCCGGAGCCGGAGCCGGAGCCGGAGCCGAAGAAGGATCCCCTGCCCGAACCCGCCGCCGGGGCCGGGGCGCAGGTCCGTCCGGCACCGCCCGAGCGGGCGGAACGGCGCCGCCGCACCCGGGTCGTCCTCGCCGTCGTCCCCGTCGTCCTGGTCGCCGGAGGCACGACACTGGCCATCCAGCACCTGCCGTACACCTCTTCACCCCAGGCCAAGGAGCAGGCCGCCCCGTCCGGCTCGGTCGCCGCGCCGGCCGCGCCGGGGCCGTCGACGGCGGGCGCAAGCCCGTCGGGCGCCGCGTCCCCCGGGGAGTCTGCGGTCCAGGGCAAGCCCGAGGAGAACGCCGGGGTCCAGGGCCAGGGAGGACCGGGCGGACAACCGGCCGCGGCCGCCGGGGGCAGCGGGACGGGCCCGGGCGGGCCGGGAACGGGTACGGGTACCAACACGAGCACCGGCACCGGCAGCGGCACCCCGGGCGGCGCCGGCGGCTCGGGCCCGTCCGGCGGGACGTCCACGGCCCCCAAGCCCCCCACGACTGCCCCCGCCTCGGGCACCTACCGTTACAGCAACGGCAACAACGGCAAGTGCATCACCCAGGTCTACGGTTCCTCGGACCACGGCGAGTGCGGGGACGCGAGCGCCCGCTGGACCGTCCAGAGCAGGTCCGACGGCAGTTTCAAGCTCGTCAACCAGCAGAGCCGCCAGTGCCTCTACTCCAACGGGCTCGGCCAGGCCGTCTTCGTGGGCGACTGCGCCCAGGACATCGGCCGGCTGTGGCGTACGGGCTCGGGCGGCAGCCTCCGGAGCGAATACGGCGGCGGCTGCCTCGACCTGGGCATGAGCAGCGGCCTGGTGACGAACACGTGCGGCGGGCAGGCGTCGCAGCGCTGGACGAGGCAGGCGGCCTGAAGCTCCGTCCGGTGCCCTACGCGCGGCCGGCGGTGAGCCGGTCGCCGAGCGGGCTGCGCCGGTAGAGGACCTGGCGGCCGTGGCGGGCCCGGGTGACCAGGCCGGCGGCGTGCAGGACGCGCAGGTGCTGGGACACGGCGCTGGGGGTGACCCGTAGGCGGCGGGCGAGTTCGATCGTGGCCAGGGGTTCCGCCAGCATGCCGAGCAGCCGGGCCCTGGGGGCCCCGAGGAGCGGTACGAGGGCCGATCCGGCCTCGGGGGCGGAGGGATCTGCGGGATCGGAGGGATCAGTGGGACGGGCCGGGCCCGGGGCTGGTTCGGGTCCCCAGAGCGTCGCCACGCCGCGGCTCGGGTAGAGCACGTGGGGCGGTTCCTCCGGGCCCACCGGCGGCGCGGGCTTGTGGGCGAACACGGAGGGCACCAGCAGAAGTCCCCGGCCGGACGCCTTCGCATGGAACCCGAGGATGGTCCGGTGGATGCGCAGGACGCCCCGGGAACCGTCGTCCTCCCAGGTCAGTTGGGGGTGCATGTCGGCGAAGAGCAGCCGGGCGCCGCCGCGGGCCAGTTGCCGTGCCCGGTAGGTCATGTCGGCCTCGGCCACGAGCCGGATCTGCGGCCAGACCGGCTGGACGGCGATCTCCCAGTACCGGTGCAGGAGTTCGCAGAGGCTGTCACGCAGCGCGCAGACGGCCGCGTCCTCGGCGCCGGCCGCCGCGCGCAGGGGCGCGGGCAGCGGGTCCGGCGCGTGCGCGGCCAGCAGGTCGCGGCGGACCAGGCCGGGCGGCGACCGGCGGACGACGGCCAGTTCTTCCTCGAAGGACGGCTCGAAGCGGGTGGGCCTGGGGGTCAGGAAGTCCGGGAGGGTGAGACGGTCCGCCACCAGCGACATGAGCAGGCCGGTGTCCAGGCCGCCGAGCCGGGCGAGTACGGACCTGCGCCACGGCAGGTGCAGCGCCGACAGACCCGGATCGCGCAGCACGCGCAGGCTCAGCATCGTCTCGCCGAGGGGAGAGACGGCGAACCGCGTGTGCGCGAGGTCCTCCACCCCGAGCTCGAAACTGATCATTAAGCCGTACGCTACATCAATTGGCAGGGCGCGGGCGGTGCCGTGGACTTCCCTCCATGACATCCACGACCTCCATGGCATCCCCAACGCACGTGCACAGCAGGCCCTTTGAGGTGGCCGGATGAGCCGTCGACTGGTGCTGGTGCTGGCCGTGACCTGTGCGGTCGCCGTGGGCAACCTCTACTTCCCGCAGGCCATCGGTCCGCTGATCGCCGCCGGGCTGGACGTCCCGGCCGGCTCCGCCGCCCTGGTGGTGACCGCCACCCAGATCGGCTACACCGCCGGGATGGTCCTGCTGGTGCCGCTCGGCGACCGGATCCGGCACCGTCCGCTGCTGGTCGTCCTGCTCGCCCTGACCGCGCTGGCCCTGCTGGGCGCGGGCTGCGCCCCGTCCCTGCCGCCGCTGGTCGCCGCGAGCGCCCTGGTCGGGCTGACCACGGTGGCCGCGCAGGTCATCGGCCCGCTGGTGGCCGGCCTGGTGGCGGCCGACCGCCGGGGGCAGGCGATCGGCACGCTGATGAGCGGATCGACCGGGGGCATGCTGCTGGCCCGTACGTTCAGCGGGACGCTCGGCGAGTGGCTGGGCTGGCGGGCCCCCTATCTGGTGGCCTCGGCCGTGGCCCTGGTCCTCGCCGTCGTCACGGCGTACGCGGTTCCCGCCACCACCCCGGCCGCCGCCCGCGAACCGTACGCCCGGTTCCTGACCGAACCGTTGCGCCTGCTGCGCTCCGAGCCGGAGCTGCGCCGCTCCTGCTTCTACCAGGCCGCCGCCTTCGGGGGGTTCTCGGCCGCCTGGACCAGTCTGGCCCTGCTGCTGACCGGCCCTGTCTACCGGCTGGGTGCCGAGGCCATCGGCCTGCTGGCCCTGGTCGGCGCGGCCACCATGCTGTGCACCCCGCTCGCCGGGCGCCTCGTGGACCGCCACGGCCCGGGCCCGGTGAACCTGGTCTCCCTGCTCGGGATCCTCGCCTCGGCCGGGGTCCTCCTGGCGGGCGGCCTGGGCGGCGCTGCGGGCCTGGCCGCGCTGACCGTGGGCACCCTGCTGCTGGACATCGCCATGCAGAGCGGCATGGTCGCCAACCAGGCGCGGGTGTACGCCCTGCGGCCGGACGCCCGGAGCCGGCTCAACACCGCCTACATGACCTGCGCGTACCTGGGCGGAACCGCCGGCTCGTGGCTCGGCGTCCGCGCCCACACGGCCTTCGGCTGGGCTGCGGTGTGCGGGCTGATCGCCCTGCTCGCGGCGACCGCCCTGGCCCGCCACGTGCTCCCGCGCCACCGGCGTCCACCGGGCCCGACAGCCGGCCGGGAGGCGCGCCCGGCACGGGTTTCCTTAGCGGAACGTTAGATCTGGGCGGCGGCCCTTGTCCGGGTGTGCCGGCGGACGCATGCTCTGGGAACTTCCCCAGTCACGGGGGTGCTGGGGAAGGTCTTCGTCCCGCATCAGGGACTCCCGTCCGTCTGGAGCCGCCATGTCCTCGTCCGCCGTCACGCCCGCGCAGCCACCCGGTGACGAGCGCAAGAAGCGCCGTCTCGCTCTGATCGGCGGGTCGCTGGGCAATCTCGTCGAGTGGTACGACTGGTTCGTCTACGCCAGCTTCGCGATCTACTTCGCCGACTCCTTCTTCCCCGGCGACAACCCGACCACGCAGCTGATGAACACGGCGGGGATCTTCGCGGTCGGCTTCCTGATGCGGCCCGTCGGCGGCTGGATCCTCGGCCGCGCCGCCGACCGGCGCGGCCGCAAGAGCGCGCTCACGCTCACCGTCACCATGATGTCGGTGGCCGCCCTGCTGATCGCCGTCGCCCCGACCTACGGACAGGCCGGCTACTTCGGCGCCCTGGTGCTGCTGCTCGCGCGGCTGCTCCAGGGGCTGAGCATCGGCGGCGAGTACGCGGCCAGCGCCACCTATCTCACCGAGGCGTCGGCCCGCAACCGGCGCGGACTGGGCTCGTCCTTCCAGTACGTGTCGATGACCTGCGGCCAGCTGCTGGGCCTCGGCATCCTGATCACCCTCCAGCACACGCTCAGCACCGCCCAGCTGGAGAGCTGGGGCTGGCGCATTCCGTTCGTGTTCGGAGCGCTGTTCGCGGTGGTCGTCTTCTGGCTGCGGCGGCGGCTCCAGGAGACCGACGCGTTCAAGGAGCAGCAGGCGGACGAGGGCGCCGGGGACGACAGCACGCGCGGCACGCTCAAGGCCCTGTGGGAGCACCGGCGGCAGGCCGGCCTGGTCATGGCGCTCACCCTCGGCGGCACCGTGGCCTACTACACGTACACCACGTACCTGACGAAATACCTGGTCGGCAGCGCGGGCATGGCCAAGACGACGGCCACGCTGGTCAGTTTCACCGCCCTCGCCCTCTTCGCCGTGCTCCAGCCCTTCGCCGGGATGCTGTCCGACCGGATCGGCCGGCGCCCGCTGCTGATCACCTTCGCCGTGGGCTGCACCGTCGGCACCTACCCGATCATGACCGCCCTCGGTTCGGCCTCCTCGTACTGGTCCGCGCTGGGGTTGTCCCTGCTGGCCCTGGTGATCGTCACCGGCTACACCTCGATCAACGCGGCGGTGAAGGCCGAGCTGTTCCCGACCCGGGTGCGGGCCCTGGGCGTGGCCCTGCCGTACGCGATCGCCAACGCGCTGTTCGGCGGCACGGCGGAGTACGTGGCGCTGTGGTTCAAGAGCGGCGGCCACGAGAAGATGTTCTTCTGGTATGTCTCCGGGTGCGCGCTGGTCTCCCTCGTGACGTACGTCCTGATGCCGGACACCCGCGACGCCGTGCTGAGCCGCGCCGAGGCGAAGGAGCACGGGCACGGCAAGGACGGCGGGGGCGCGTCGGCGGCGGCTCCTGCCGAGGCCGTGCGCTGACCGTGCCGGTACCCTGTCTCGCGGCACGGTTCAGGGCAGGGGGCACGGGGAGGCTGTCGATGCACGCGCTTCTCGTCGAGGACGACGACCGCATGGCCCAGGCGCTCGGCACCGCCCTCGCCCAGCGCGGGCACACCGTCCGCCGGGTCGCCCGGGCCCAGGACGCGCTGCGGCACGTGCGCGAGGCCGAGTTCGTCCTGCTCGATCTCGGCCTGCCCGACCTGGACGGGATCGAGCTGCTGCGGCGGCTGCGCACCGTCTGCGACGCGCCGCTGATCGTGGTGACCGCGCGCTGCGAGGAGCGCGACATCGTACTGGGGCTGCGGGCGGGCGCCGACGACTACGTCGTCAAGCCGTTCCGGATGGCCGAGTTGATGGCCCGTATCGACACCGTACGCCGCCGCACCGACATGCCGTCGGCGCGTTCCGGCGGCGGCCTGCCGGAGGCCGGCCCTCGGGAGCCGGTCCGCGCGGGAGACGTCGAAGTCGACCTGGCGGGCCGTACGGTCACCGTGGCGGGTGGTGAAGTCCGGCTGACGCGCCGCGAGTTCGATGTGCTCGCCCACCTGGCCGCCCGCCCGGACGAGGTCCATGCGCGCGAGGAGATCCTGGACCGGATCTGGGGTGACGCCTTCCTCGCGGCGTCCCGTTCCCTGGACGTGCACGTGGCGGGGATCCGGGCCAAGACCGGCCGCTCCGAACTGGTCCGCACGGTCCGCGGGTTCGGCTACCAGCTCGGCTGTCCCACCCCGCGCGAGGAGCGGGACGGCGGGCCGTGAGGCGCAGGCTCCTCGCCGTGCTGATGGTGCTCATGGGGGTCGCGGCGCTGCTGCTCTGCCTCCCGCTGGCCGACGCCTACGCGCGGGGCCGGACCGAGCACCTGCTCCTGCAGCGTCGCTCGGAGGCCGTACGGTTCGCCGACCTCGCCGAGCGGATGCGCACCGACGCCGACCGGGCGGAGCTGTCCGCCGAGATCGGCCGGTACGCCCAGCTGTACGGGGCCGGGGTGGTGGTCGTCGACCCGGCGGGGACGCCGGTCGCACGGGCCGGCACGGGACCCGATGCCGTTCCCGGCTCGAAGACCGCCTCCGAGGCGGCGGACTCGCTCCGCCGGGCCCTCACCGGCCGCTCCACCGACCGGCTGCCCACCGTGCGCCCCTGGGGCCCGTCGACCGTCGTGCTCGCGGAGCCGGTGGGCCGGGACGAGCGGGTCAGCGGGGCCGTGCTGATGTCCGTACCGACCGGCGCGGCCCGCCGGGACGTGACGGTGCGCTGGTCGCTGATCGGCGCGGGGGCGCTCGCCGCCTTCGCGGCGGCGGCCCTGGTCGCGGCGGGGATCTCGCGCTGGCTGATGCGCCCGCTCCTCGACCTGGACCGGGCGGTGGAGGGCCTGACCGCCGGAAGTCTCCAGGCACGGGCGGTCTCGGGGACCGGGCCGCCGGAACTGCGCCATCTGCGGCAGCACTTCAACGCCATGGCGGAGGCGGTGTCCGACTCGATCGGCCGCCAGCGCGACTTCGTCGCCGACGCCTCCCACCAGCTGCGCAATCCGCTGGCGACCCTGGTGCTCCAGCTGGAGAACGTGGAACCGTACGTCACCCCCGGACCGGGCCGCGCCGAGCACACCCGCGCCCTGGACGAGGCGGAGCGTCTGGAGGAGCTGCTCGACGGCCTGCTGGCCCTGGCACGGGTGGAAGCCGGAGCGGCGGAGCCGGCCGAGCAGGACGTGTCGCGGGCCGTCCGGGAACGGGTGAGGGCCTGGACGCCGGTGTTCCGCGACGCCGGTCTGGCACTGGAACCGGCGGCCTCGGGCCCCGCGGAGCAGGGGCTGCGGGCGCGGGCGCTGCCGGACGCGGCGGGCCGGATCCTGGACGCGCTCCTCGACAACGCCGTGAAGTTCGTGCCGAGCGGCGGCCGCGTGGAGGTGAGCGCCACGCGCGGGGCGGACGGCTGGGCCGTCGTCCGGGTGGCCGACGACGGCCCGGGCGTGCGCGAGGACCAACTGGGGCTCCTGCTCAGGCGTTTCACGCGCTCGCCCGAGCACCAGAACGTGCGCGGCAGCGGGCTGGGGCTGGCCATCGCCGACGAGATCGCCCGGATCAGTGGCGGCCGGCTGGACGTGGCCGGCAACACGCCCCACGGGCTGGTCGTGGAGCTCCGCCTGCCGCTCGCACCCCCGCTCGTCCCGTGACCGCTCAGCCGTAGACCGAGCGGTAGTACGTGACCGCCCCCGGGTGCAGCGGCACCTTCCCGGTGGAGATGGCGAACCGGGGCTCCAGGCGGGCCCCCGCGGTCACCTCCCGCAGCAGGTCGCGCCAGCGGTCGAACACCACCTGCAGCAGGGTGCGCACGGCACCGGCCGGTACGTCGTTCCGGGCGAGGAGGTAGTTGCCGACCCCGATGGTGCCCACCGGCTCGGTGAGTCCGTAGACACCCGCAGGAAGGGTGACGGTCGTGTACACGGGTCCGTGGCGCTCCCGTAGCGCGGCGACGTAGCCGTCCAGCGCCAGGAACCGCAGGGGCAGCTCGCCCGCCAGCCCGGACAGCGCCGGGGTGGGCACGCCCCCGGACCAGAACAGGGCGTCGACCGCGCCCCCGCGCAGGGCCAGCACCGATGCGGCGAGGCCCAGTTGGCGCTCGTCCGCCGGCGGGGGGCCGCTGCCCGGCCCGGCCGCCCGCAGCACCCGTCCCGCGAGCACCTGCACCCCGGAGCCCGCCGCGCCGGCCGCGACCGGACGGCCGGCCAGGTCGCCCACCGAGCGCACCGGTCCGTCCGCCGGGACGAGGAGGTGCGTGTAGTTCACGTACACCCGGGCCAGGGCCGTCACGGCGGCCGGCCGGGGGAACGACTCGCGGCCCAGCACCGCGTCCTCGGCGGTGTCCGCCATGGCCAGCGCCAGCTCCACGGAGCCCTCGTCCAGCTTCCGCAGGTTGTTCACGCTGGCCGCGGTGCTCACCGGAACGATCTCCAGCCGGGCGCCGCTCACGGCGACGGCCTGGGCCAGGGCCTGGCCGAACGCGTTGTACGGGCCGCCCTCCGGCCCCGTCGCGAGCCGCAGGCGCCGCACCGGGCCGGAGTCGGTCGAGCATCCGGCCAGCGCCGCGGCGGCCGCGCCGATCGCGCCGAGTCCGGCGCCCATCGCGCGCCGGCGGCTCACCCCCGCGCCGGGCACGCTCACTCGTAGCGGTGGAGCAGCGAGTCCCGTTCGTGCTCGCGGATCTGTTCCAGCGTCAGCTCGGGGAGGTTCAGGTGGGAGAGGGTGACCTCGGCGGAGCTCGGGACGGCGTCCTCGGCGAGCCACTGCTCCGGCTTCCAGGCGTTGCTGCGCAGGAAGGCCTTCGGGCAGTGCTGGTAGACCTCCTCGACCTGCACGACGATGGCGGTGCGCGGCGGCTTGCCCACCGCGTGGAGCTGCTCCAGCAGGCGCGGGTCGGCCGAGACGCACGCCTTGCCGTTCACGCGCAGGGTGGTGGACCGGCCGGGGATGACGAAGATCAGACCGGCCCGGCCCGTTTCGACGATGTTGTGGGAACTGTCGAGCCGCTTGTTGCCGGTGGCGTCGGGGATCGCCAGGGTGAACTCGTCCAGGACGGAGATGAAACCGGCGGGACCGCCCCGGGGGGTCACGTCGCAGGTGCCGTCGGCGCCGGCGGTGGCGACGAAGACGAGCGAGGACCGTCCGATGACGGCGCGGGCGACGTCGTGGATCCGGTCCACGGCCTTGCGGCGGACCAGCTCGCTGGGGTCCTCGTAGAGTTCGCGCAGCTGTGCCGTGTTCTGGACGGCGGTGGACTGCAGGGCGTCGAATATGCGGCCGTTCGGCAGCGAAGTGGCTGTCACGTGCACGAAATCTATACGACGGTCCGGGCTCGTTCGAGGGCCGGGCGGCCGGCGATGCGGCCCCGGTCAGGCGGTGAGGAACTCGCGGAGGTCGATGATCTCGTAGCCGGCGGACAGGGCCGCGTCGATGATCCGGGGCAGGGCTTCGGCATCGGTGACGGTGCCGTCCCCGTCGCTGCCCACGTGCATCTGGATGATCGCGCCGGGACCGAAGGCGTCGACGGCCCGCCGGACGGCGACGTCCGCCGTCACGCCGCCCTCCGGGCCGAGGTAGCCGTTGGTGTCGGTGGTGAACTCGATGACCGCGTAGCCCAGTTCGTTGACGTCGGCGATGGAGTCCTCGGCGGTGGCGCTGTAGGGGAAGCGGAAGAAGGGCAGGGGCTCGGCCCCGGAGGCCGTACGGATCGCCGCGTCGGCCCGGCGTACCTCTTCGGCCCGTTCCCCGGTGTCGAGGTCGTCGAAGAAGGGGTGGCTGTGCGAGTGGTTGCCGAGGCCGTGGACGGCGGCGATCGCACGGAGGGCGGCCGGGTGGGCCTCGGCGAACCGACCGGTCGGGAAGAAGGTGGCGGGCAGCGCGCGTCGCCGCAGTTCGGCGAGGACGGTGTCGATGCCGCTGTCGTCCCACGCGGCGTTGAAGGTCAGTGCGATGACGTTCCGGGAGGTCGGCAGCCGGCGGATCTCGGTGCCGAGGAGCGAGGCGGGCGGGCGCGGACCGCCGTCCCTCCCGGATGCGGCCGGCTGCCGGCCGGGACGCCGCGGTGCTGCCGCGGCTCCGGCGCAGGGAGTCAGGCCCAGGGCCACCAGCGCCGCCATCGCCGTGCGACGTCCGACATCCACCACCGTCACTCCCTCCGCCGCGGTCACCGGTCCGCCACGACTATGCGCGTGCGGTCCGGGCAGCGCGCGCAGCCCGCGCCGGGCACCCGGGTGACGCCCCGCGCCGGCATCCGGGTGACGCCCCGTTGGCACGAGGTCCGTGCCGGAAGGAAGGCCTGCTCAGCGGTCTGCGAGCACGGCCCGGATCACGTGCCGGGCGTTGCGCGCCATCGCCGGGTTCGTCTCGCGGTAGTGGGGCAGGGCGATCAGCGCCTGCGAGAGCGTCCGGGCCCGGCCGCGGGTCCAGGTCGCGTCGTCCACGTCGAGCGCCTCGCGGAAGACCTTCCGCGCGTCGGCGGGCAGCAGGTTCCAGGCGGGGAACAGATCGCAGGCCGGATCGCCCACGCCCATGCACCCGAAGTCGATGACCGAGCTCAGCCTGCCGGCGCGCACCAGCAGGTTGCCCGGCATCAGATCGGCGTGCAGCCACACCGGCGGCCCGTCCCAGGCCGGGGCGCGCAGGGCGTCCTGCCATACGGCGGCCACGGCATCGCAGTCGACTCCCTCCTCCGGGATCGCACGCAGTGCCTCGATCGCCGCGCGCGTCGGGGTGTCGAGCGAGGCGAGCGGCCCGCCGCGGTAAGCCGCCGGCGCCCCCGGCAGGGTGATGTCGCGCATCCGCGCCACGAAGCCGGCCAGATCGCGGGCCAGCCGCACGGGCTCGCTCAGCGCGCCCGCCTCGGGGTTTTCGCCCGCCTGCCACCGGTACACCGACCAGGGCCACGGGTACCCCTCGGCGGGCTCGCCCGCCCCGAGGACCTCGGGGACGGGCGTGGGCAGCAGGGGAGCGAGGCGGGGCAGCCACTCCTGCTCCCTCACCACGTCCGGGGCCCCGCCCTGCGCCAACGGCAGCCGGACGACCATGGCGTCGCCCAGCCGGTACATGGCGTTGACCGTCCCGCCGGAGGGGAACCGCTCCACCGGCAGTCCCGCCCACCGGGGGAACTGCCGGGCGACCAGCCGCCGTACGAGGTCGTCGTCGACGGGGTGCGCGCCGGAATGCGCGTGCCTTGTGCTCATGGGGCGCCATCCGACCGCCGGACGCCGGCGGGCGTCAAACGCTTTTCGCCCCGCTCACGTGGCGGGAGGTCGCGTGGTGCCGGGGAGGCAGGTCACCGCCGGGTTGTAGGTCTCGTACTGGCCCCGGGGGTTCTTCTTCCACAGCCACAGGTGCAGGGCGTAGTGGATCGGCTGGCCTCGGAAGTTGCCGGGCCGGGGGCCCTTGAACGGGACGCCGAACAGGGAGGGCCGGTCGTCGTCGGTCGCCAGGTCCTGGTCGCGGTCGTAGACCAGCCATTGGACCCCGACCAGGCGTTTGCCACCGTGTCCGTCGTCCTCGTAGAACAGCGCGGCGGGCTTGGCCGGGTCGAGTGAGTTGTCGTACGCGTGGTTGAAGTGCGGGTAGCCGAGCGCGCCCGATCCGGCCCGGTCGGCGACGCAGTACTTGTCCGGTACGTAGCCGTCCCGCACCGCGGTCTCGTGCTGCTGGTACCGGGCGGTGGCCCGGTAGACGAGGGCGCGGCCCGAGGCGGACCTGCCGGGTCCGTCGTGGGGGGCGGGGGTGGCCGCGGGGGCCAGGGCGAGCGAGGCGGCTGTCGTGAGGACCAGGGCGAGCGTACGGACCATGCGCTGACTCCTTGCGGCGTGGGCGGCGGCACCGGCAGCCTTCCCCCGGCGCCGCGGGCCCGCCACACGGCCGGACCGGACGGCGGACGCGGTCTCACTCGATCGAGCCAGGAGTGGTTTCGCGCTCCGCTCCGCCAGGGAACCGGTGTGTCCGCAGACCGCGAGTGCCACGGAGGGTGCGGAACATGACGCAGGAGAACGCGGCCCCGGACGGCGGGCCGGCGCTGCACGAGATCGTGGCGGCGGTGGCCGCCGGCGCGCCGGAATACCGGGCGTGCCCCCACCCCGTCTACGCCGCACTGCGCGAGCAGGCCCCGGTGTGCCCGCTGACGCCGCGGCACGGGGTCGACACCTATCTCATCACCCGCTACGACGACGCCCGGGACGCGCTGTCGGACCCCCGGTTCAGCAAGAACATGCGCGGGGCCCTCGACACCTACCACGCGGTGTACGGCAGCTTCTTCGACGCGCTCGACGACAACGTGCTGTTCTCGGACCCGCCCCGGCACACCCGTCTGCGCCGCACCCTGCGGAGCGCCTTCACGCCCCGCCGCGTGGAGGCGATGCGGCCGCGCATCACCGAGATCGCCGAGGGCCTGCTGCGGGAGTGCGCCAAGAGCAGGACCGTCGACCTGATGTCGTCGTTCGCCTTCCCGCTGCCCATCGCGGTCCTGTGCGAGCTCATGGACATCCCGGAGGAGGACCGCCCGGAGATCCTGGGACAGTTCTCGGTGGTGACGCGCGCCCGGTTCGACCCCGGGATGCGGGCGGAGCTGCAGGCGGCCCAGGAGTGGCTCCAGGGCCGGCTGGCCCGGCTCGTCTCGTACACGCGCGAGCACCCGTCGGACTCCTTCCTCAGCGACCTCGTCCACGCGGAGGAGGGTCTGGACGACGCGGACCTCGTCTCGTCGCTGTGGGTCCTGTTCTTCGCCGGGCACAAGACGACCGCGTACCAGATCGGGAACTCCGTCCTCGATCTGCTCCTGCACCCCGATCAGCTGGAGAAGGTCCGGCGGGACCCGCTGCTGATCCCGCGGGCCGTCGAGGAACTCGTACGGTTCGAGGGATCGGTGGAGACGTCGACCTTCCGGTACGCGGCCGAGGAGGCCGAGATCCGCGGGACGGTGATCCCCAAGGGCTCGCTCGTGCAGATCGCCATCTCCTCGGCGAACCGGGACCCGGAGAAGTTCGACTCCCCCGATGTCCTGGACGTGACGCGCGAGGGCCTGCACGGAATGCACCTCGGCTTCGGACACGGCACGCACTACTGCCTGGGGGCGCCGCTCGCGCGGCTCGAACTCGAGATCGCGCTCTCCTGCCTCCTGCGCGCGTTCCCCGGCATGGAGCCGGTGGACGCGGAGGAGAGCAAGGGCGCGTGGCTGAAGGGGCCGGTGGCGGCCTTCCGGGGTCTCGAACGGCTCATGCTCGTCCTGGACCCTTCACGTCCGGACGACGACCTCGCGCCCATGGCCTCCGTGGCGACCGGAAAGTAAACCAACCCGACGGACGGTGGATTCGGCATGCCGGACTCTTCGCATACCTCCCGACTGAGCCTCCTGGGAACACCGGAGGAGGAGCCCCGGATCTCCTTGGTGCGGGAGGACTCCGCTCCGGAACCGGCCGAAAGGCACGCGGCCCAGTCGAAGATCGACATGCACCACCACTTCTGCGCCCCGGAATGGCGCGAGTGGGCCGAACGGCACGAGCTGATCAACCCGCAGCAACTGCCGCCGTGGGCCAAGCTCGACGCCGAGGCCCCGATCCGCTTCATGGACCGGGCCGGTATCGCGACGGCCGTCCTCAAGCCCATGCTGCCGGCGCGCTACCGTTCCTCGGCGCAGCTGCGCGAGGCCATCAACATCACCCTGCAGTCGATGATCGAGGTGGCGACCTCGCATCCGGGACGGTTCGCCTTCTACGTACCGCTGTTCCTGGACGACCTCGACGCGTCCTCCTGGGCCGTGCGGCGCGGGCTCGGGCAGCTCGGGGCCGTCGGGGTGAACGTGACCGCCAACTATGGGGGTGTCTACCTCGGGGATCCGGCGTACGACCGCGTGTTCCACGAGCTGAACGAGCTGTCCGCGGTGGTCGACACGCACCCGCACAACCTGCCGGGCGGTCCGCCCGGCGCGGCGACGGTTCCGGGCATTCCGAACTTCATGTGCGACTTCCTGCTGGACACGACACGGGCCGCCGTGAACATGATCAGCAAGAGGACGCTGGACCGCTTCCCGGACATCTCGGTGATCCTGCCGCACGCGGGCGGGTTCCTGCCGTACATCGCGACGCGCCTGCAGGCCCTGGGGCGGTTCTGCGACCCGCCGATCGACCCGGCCGCCGTCCGCGACCACCTGCACCGCTTCTACTACGACACGGCCGGCCCGATGGCGGCCGCCGCGACCCTCCTCGCCCACGTACCCGCCGACCACGTCCTGTTCGGCACCGACTGGCCGGCCGCCCCCGCCGATACGGTCATGGACCTGGCGCTCCCCGCCCTCGACGCCGATCCGGCCCTCACGGCGGAGCAGCGTCAGGGGATCTACCACGACAACGCCCTGCGCCTGATCCCGCAGCTGGCGACCGTCTGACGCCCCGTCCACCCCGTCCGCCCCGTCCGCCCCGCCTGGAGCGGCGGGGCGGACGGCGCGCCGGCGGCGCTAGCGCGTCAGGAGTGCGGCCGTGATCGACTGCGGTACCGCCGCGAGGGGCGCCGGGCGGGTGGTGAAGGTGCCGCGGCCCTGGGTGCGGCCGCGCAACCGGGACGCGTAGCCGAAGAGTTCGGCCAGCGGAACGGCCGCGGTGATCACCGCCGTGCCGGAACCGGTCGTGGACCCCGACACGCGCCCGCGCCGGGCCGCGAGGTCACCGAGGACTCCCCCGACACCGTCCTCCGGTACCGTCACCGTGACCTCCACCACCGGCTCCAGCAGCTCCATCGCGCTCGCGCGCAGCGCCTCGCGCAGCGCGAACCGGCCCGCCGCGCGGAACGCCATCTCCGAGGAGTCCTTGGAGTGGGTCGCCCCGTCGGTGAGCGTGACCCGCAGGCCGGTCACCGGGTAGCCCCCGAGGGGGCCCTCGGCGAGGGCGTCGCGGCAGCCGGCTTCCACGGCCCGTGCGTACTCCTGGGGCACGCGGCCGCCGACGACCGTCGAGCGGAACTCGAATCCCACCTCCTCCAGCGGTTCCACATCGATGACGACATGCGCGAACTGACCCGCGCCGCCGTCCTGTTTGACGTGCCGGTAGACCAGGCCGGTCACCCCGCGCACGACGGTCTCCCGGTAGGAGACCTGCGGCCGGCCGACGACGACCTCCACTCCGTGGGCCCGGCGGATCTTCTCCACCGCGACCTCCAGGTGGAGTTCGCCCATCCCCGACAGCACGGTCTGGCCCGTTTCCGGGTCGGAGCGCACCGCCAGCGAGGGATCCTCCTCGGCGAGCCGCGCCAGCGCGGACGAGAGCCGGCCCGTGTCACTGGTCCGGAGAGCCTCGACCGCCACCGAGACGACCGGCTCGGCCACGGAGGGCGGTTCGAGGAGCAGCGGCGCGCCGGGTGCGCACAGGGTCGTACCAGCCCGGGCGGCCTTGAGGCCGATCACGGCGACGATGTCACCGGCGACCGCCTCCTCCCGTTCCTCGTGGCGGTCGGCCTGGACCCGCAGGATCCGGCCGATCCGCTCGGTGCGGCCCGTACCGGCGTCGAGTACGGTCGCGCCCTTGCGGAGGGTGCCCGCGTACACGCGCAGGTAGGTGAGGCGCCCGGTCGGCGTCGCCGTCACCTTGAAGGCCAGGCCGGTGAACGGCTGCGCCGGGTCGGGTGCCCGTTCCTGCTCCACTCCGTCCACGGTCCCCCGTACGGGAGGCATGTCGGCGGGCGACGGCAGGTAGGCCAGGACGGCGTCCAGCAGCGGCTCGATCCCGCGGTTGCGGTACGCGGAGCCGCACAGCACCACCACGCCGTGCCCGGCGAGGGTCAGCTCCCGCAGGGCCCGGGCCAGGGTAGGCCCGGTCAGCGCGCCCGCCGCGCAGAACTCCTCCAGCGCCTCGGGATGGAGCTCGGCCACCGTCTCCTCCAGGAGCCGGCGGCGGCGGTCCGCCTCCTCCCGCAGCGGCTCGGGGACCGGCTCCGTCCCGTACGTGTCGGAGCCCGGGTGCCAGACCAGTGCGCGCATGCCCAGCAGGTCGACGACGCCGGTGAAGCCGTCCTCCCGCCCGATGGGCAGCTGGACGACCAGGGGAACGGCGCCCAGCCGCTCCCGGATGGAGGCGACCGCGGTGTCGAGGTCGGCGCCCGCCCGGTCGAGCTTGTTGACGAACGCGATCCGCGGGACGCCGTACCGGTCCGCCTGGCGCCACACCGATTCGCTCTGCGGCTCGACGCCGGCGACGGCGTCGAACACCGCGACGGCCCCGTCGAGCACCCGCAGGGACCGCTCGACCTCGTCGGAGAAGTCGACGTGTCCCGGGGTGTCGATGAGGTTGACGCGGTGTCCGTCCCAGGTGCAGCTGACGGCCGCGGCGAAGATGGTGATGCCGCGGTCGCGTTCCTGGGCGTCGAAGTCGGTGACGGTCGTTCCGTCGTGGACCTCTCCGCGCTTGTGGATGGCGCCGGTGGCGAACAGGATGCGTTCGGTGATGGTGGTCTTGCCGGCGTCGACGTGGGCGAGGATGCCCAGGTTGCGGACGGCGGTGGGGGAAGTGGTGGCGAGCGGTCGGTTGTTGGTGCGCATGGCCCGAGGCCTTTCGAATGCCGAGTGAAGAGGGCAGCGCGATTGCCGGACGGCAGGTCCGTCGCCCCTGCCACCGGCCCCGTGGCGCGGCTCCGCCCGGGGAAAGGCCCGGGCGGGCGGCGGCGCAGAGGGAACGGCAGGGACGGAACGGGACCCTAGAAGTGCGTCCGTGGCATGCGGTGACGGCCGCGCAGCCGGCACCGCTCGCCGCGAGACACCGGGATCACGTCGTACCGGGACGGGGGAACGAAGGCGATGGTGCGGTCGGTGCGCATGGCCTGGTTCCCCTTCTCTTCGTCAACTCCGCATGAGGCGCGCGGTGCCCGGTGGGCAGCGCGTGTGGCGAGTGTAGGGAGCGGAGCCGGTCCGGGGCACGGGATTATTCACTCCGCAGCGTTCGCGTGGAGCGGGGGCGGCGGACACGCCGGGGCGTCCGATCCCGTAGGCTCGGCGAATGGCGAAGTACTTCGATGTGCATCCTGAGAACCCCCAGCCCCGCACCATCGGCAACGTGACGAACAGCATCCGCTCCGGCGGGCTGATCGCGTACCCGACGGACTCCTGCTTCGCCCTGGGGTGCCAGGTGGGCAACCGCGAGGGCATCAGCCGGATCCGGTCGATCCGCGAGCTCGACGACCGCCACCACTTCACCCTCGTGTGTCAGAACTTCGCGCAGCTGGGCCAGTTCGTGCACGTGGACAACGACGTGTTCCGTGCGATCAAGGCGGCGACGCCCGGCCCCTACACCTTCATCCTGCGGGCCACGGCGGAGGTGCCGCGCCAGCTCCAGCACCCGAAGAAGAAGACGGTCGGCGTCCGGATCCCCGACCACGTGGTCACCCAGGCCCTGCTCGCCGAGCTCGGTGAGCCGCTGCTCTCCAGCACGCTGCTGCTGCCGGACGAGGAGGAGCCGATGACCCAGGGCTGGGAGATCAAGGAACGGCTCGACCACCTGGTGGACGTCGTCCTCGACTCGGGGGACTGCGGCACCAGGCCGACCACCGTCATCGACTTCTCCGGCGGCGAGGCCGAGATCGTACGCCGGGGCGCGGGCGACACCGCTCGCTTCGAGTAGTCGCGTACCCCGGTCGGACCCCGGTGCCGCGTGGTGCGGCTCGTCAGGGGCGTCCATGGGGCACGTTGGTACGCGACAACGGGGACCAGGAGGTACGTGGTGGGCGAAGACGACGAGGATCGCTACGAGCTCGTGTTCGAGGGCGCCGAACTCGGGGCGGAGGACGCGGAGACCGTCGTCGTCCGGCGCACCGAGCAGTCGGGCCCGGGTGGCCATCCCGTCTACGCCGACGAGACCGGCATCATCCGCGCGGAGATCAGCGACCAGGACGAGGTCCGGATGCTCGCCTCGGGCGCCCACCAGGCCCTCCCCCGAACCGTACGGGCGCGCCGGCCGGACTCGTCCTGACCGGGCCTATGCCGGGTGGCCGGCGCCGTCGGTGTGGTCGGCCTGGGTGGAGAACTTGTTGAGGAAGACGTCGTACTGCCCGTCGGGACGGCGGGTGAGGGTGGCGCCGTCCTGCCAGACGCCGTTGTCGTCCCACCACTGGCTGCCGTACGGATCGCCCTGGTTCTGGTGGATGTTGTGCATGCCGAGGCCCGCGTCGAAGGGCTCTCCGAAGATCATGATCGGACGGCCGGGCAGGAGGATCTCCTCGAGGGCTTCTGTGGCCTCCAGGGTGGATCCCGAGATCCAGGGCCGGGGCGGGTCCAGCCGGGCCAGGAGGTGCTCCAGCCAGGCCGGCGGGCGGCGTACGAACAGGCAGCCGGTGCGGTCCGCGAACGCGGGGTGCCGGAGGTAGTCGATGGCGCCCGAGCCCGAGGTCATCGCGAGCTCGTGGAATCCGGGCGGAAGCGGCGACGCCGGTTCGAGCACCGAGGCGGCCAGCGTGAACACCTTCCACTGGACGCCGGTGGCGGACTGTTTGCTGTCCACGTCGACGGCGCACCGGTACCTCCCGGCGGGCGCGTCCACCTCGAGGTTGACGTGGAACCAGCGCCCTTGTGCGTCGGGCTGGTCGCGGAAGTGCCGGTGCAGCGTTCCTGACAGCACTCCGTAGGCTTCGAGCGGCATGCGCCCAGTCAACCACCGGGCGCGGGCGCGGGTCCCTGACTCGCCGGGAACTGCGCCTCGGCGGTCCGGTGGTCGAGCGGTGGGTGGTCGGTGTGGACCGTGGCCGCGGTCAGCCGCGGGACGGCGTGGATCAGGGCGTGCTCGGCGGCCACGGCCAGCTCGTGCGCCTGGACGACCGTCAGGTGCGGGGCGACGACGATGTCCGTTTCGGCGCGCAGGGTGTGGCCGATCCACCGCATGCGCACCTGGCCGGTGCCCAGTACGCCGTCCACGGCGCGCAGCGCGGCCTCGGCCGTCTCGACGAGGGCCGGGTCCACGGAGTCCATCAGACGGCGGCACACCTCGCGGGCGGCGTCGCGCAGCACCAGCAGGATGGCGGAGGCGATCAGGAGGCCGACGAGCGGATCGGCGGCCGGCCACCCCAGGGCCGCGCCCCCGGCTCCGAGCAGGACGGCCAGCGACGTGAACCCGTCGGTACGGGCGTGCAGTCCGTCGGCGACGAGCGCGGCCGAGCCGATCCGGCGGCCGGTGCGGATGCGGTAGCGGGCGACCCACTCGTTGCCGGCGAACCCGATCAGGGCGGCCGCGCAGACCGCCCCCAGATGGGTGACCTCGCGGGGGTGCAGCAGCCGGTCGACGGCCACGTAGCCGGCGGCGACGGCGGAGGCCGCGATGGTCGCCACGATGACGATGCCGGCCAGGTCCTCGGAGCGGCCGTAGCCGTACGTGTAGCGGCGGTTGGCCGCCCGGCGGCCGAGGACGAACGCGATCCCCAGGGGTACGGCGGTCAGGGCGTCGGCGGCGTTGTGGACCGTGTCGCCCAGCAGCGCCACCGAACCCGACAGGCCGACGGTCACGGCCTGGAGGAGGGCGGTCACGGCGAGGACGGCCAGGGAGATCCACAGCGTGCGCATCCCTTCGCGGGACGTCTCCATCGCCGCGTCGACCTTGTCGGCGGCGACGTGGCTGTGGGGCCGGGACGCGTGGCGGTGGCCGTCACCGTGGCTGTGGGGGTGCGGGTGCGGGTGCGGGTGGGGGTTGTCGTGGGCGTGGGTGTGTGCGTGTCGGTAACCCTCCATGGGACCCACCGTGGCACACGGATCCGATTGCGGCTACCACCGTCATACCCCCTGTGGCCAGGTGCGATGCGCTCGCAAGTGCGCCTGTGGAGCGCTAGGCTTCGCGCCGCGCGGCACACGGTAAAACAGGTAGGGAGAACAGTGTTTGAATCGGTGCAGGACAATCCGTACCCCGACAGCCACGTCCTCGGTGCGGGGCCGGATCCACATCCGCTGCTCACGCCGGTGCTGCCGCTGCTGGGGCGCTGGCACGGGCGCGGGGAGGGCCGGTACCCCACCCTGGAACGGGACTTCCGGTACGAGCAGGAGGTCACCTTCAGCCACGACGGCCGGCCCTTCCTGCGGTACGAGGCCCGGGCGTGGCTGATCGACGAGTCGGGTGCGCCCGTGCGGCCGGCGGGGCGTGAGGCCGGGTGGTGGCGGGTGACGCCCGACGCGTCGCTGGACGTGGTGCTCGCGCACCCCACGGGCATCGTCGAGACGTATGTCGGGCGGGTGTCCGGTACGGAGATCGAGATCGAGACCAAGGACGTGGCGCTGACGCCGCTGGCCAAGGAGGTCACCGCCACCCGGCGCCATTACGCCCTGCGGTCGGGTGAGATGACGGTGACCCACGACATGGCCGCCGTCGGCCAGCCCCTGCAGCACCACCTCACGACGCACCTGCGCCTGCGCACGGACTGAGGGCGGACGGGCGTCACGGGTAGGCGGGGTCCGGTCTGCCGCGCGTATGGCGGCCCCTGCCATACGCCGGTCGCGGACTGTGGTGTCCGCGCACGTGGGCTGCCGGGTCGTGCGTCTCTTAGGTTCCGGCCATGACGAGCGAACTTCACGTGGATCCCGCCGCCCCGCCGGACCTGTCGGGCCGCACCGCTCTGGTGACCGGGGGCGGCAGCGGCATCGGCCGGGCCTGCGCGCGGGCTCTGGCCGGGGCGGGGGCCCTCGTGCACGTGGCCGACATCGACGCCGGCGCGGCCGAGGACGTCGCGAAGGCGGTCGGCGGCCGGGCGCACGTGGTGGACCTGGCCGACGCCGAGGCGGTCCGTGCGCTGCCCGGCGAGGTGGACATCCTGGTCAACAGTGCCGGGTTGCAGCACGTGGCGGCGATCGAGGACTTCCCGCCGGACCGCTTCGAGCTGATCCAGCGGGTGATGGTCACCGCGCCGTTCCTGCTGCTCCGCCACTGCCTGCCGCACATGTACGCGGGCGGCTGGGGGCGGGTGGTGAACATCTCCAGCGTCCACGGACTGCGGGCCAGCGCCTTCAAGTCCGCGTACGTGGCGGCGAAACACGGGCTGGAGGGCCTGAGCAAGGTCGCGGCCCTCGAGGGCGCCCCGTACGGGGTGACCAGCAACTGCATCAGCCCGGGTTACGTCCGCACTCCGCTGGTCGAGCGCCAGATCGGCTCCCAGGCCGAGGCCCACGGCATCGCGCCCGAGGACGTCGTGGCCGACGTGTTGCTGAAGCGGTCCGCGATCAAGCGGCTGATCGAGCCGGAGGAGGTGGCGGCGGTCGCGGTGTGGCTCTGCGGCCCGCACACCGGCTACGTCACCGGCTCGTCCATCCCCCTGGACGGCGGGTGGGGCGCTCACTGAAGACCGCTGATCTGCCACAGCTGGTACGCCGAGCCGTTGGCCGGCTGCTGCGTGACGAGGGCTCCGTCCGCGGCGGAGGCGGTGGTCAGCAGGAGGGCGCTCTTCTTGTTGGTCACCGCGTGGCCGCCGGAGCCGGAGTCCGGGCCGGTGATCTTCCAGCGCTGGCTGTCGCCGCCGGTGCAGGTGGCCTGGACCACGGCCGCGCCCGCGGCGGTGGAACCGCCGGCGACGTCCGCGCACAGCTTGGACGAGCCGTTGACCAGGGTGTAGGCGCCGTCGCCGTTGAGGGTCAGCAGCCACTGCTGGTTGGGGCCGCCGTGTGGTGTCCAGGTGATCAGCCGGGTGCCGGACGTGCTGGAGCTCGCCGGGTCGTCGAGCGCCTTGCCGGCTGCGGTCAGGGTGCGGGTGCCGCTCAGCTGGTCCCCGTACGCCTCGAATTCGTAGAGGGAGTAGCCGTAGGCGGTGCCCCGCTGGGTGCCGAGGACGCGGATGTGGCGGCCCGACCCGGTCAGACCGGTGAGGTCCTGGACCCCGCCGGCGCCGGTGGTGGTGGAGTAGACGGTGCGCCAGGTGGTGGCGTCGTCGGAGAGCTGGATCTGGAAGGACTTCCCGTACGCCGCCTCCCAGCGCAGGACCACGCGGCTGATGCTGTGGGTGGAGCCGAGGTCGACCTGGAGCCACTGCGGGTCGCCGTAGGCACTGGACCAGCGGGTGCCGGGGTCGCCGTCGGTGGCCGCGGCCGCCGGGAAGTCGGCCGTCTCGGTGCTGGAGGCGGTGGCCGGGCGGCCCAGGGCCAGGTTGCCGGGCCGGCCGGCTCCGGGCCATGCGGGGTTGTGACCCACGGCGGAGGCGATCGGGGTGAACGCGGCGTAGGTCGCGGTCAGCTTGGGTGAACCCCAGGTCTGTTGCGCAAGGGCGCGCAGCGGGTACATGATCCCGGCCGCGATCTGCCCCTCGGTCTCGGCGGTGGGGTTGTCACACCAGACGTGGAGCACCGAACCGGGGTTCTTCGCAGGGTCGGACAGGGTGTTGCCGCCCTCGAAGCGGTCCGGGGTCCAGGTCTCGTACATCCACTTGGTGTCGGGCTTGGCGCCGCCGAGGACGTAATAGGTGGGGGTCCAGGACTCGTTGGCGACGATGTGGCCGGCGTCGGCCAGCTGCTGGGGCGTGAGGCCGTAGGTGTACCAGTACTCGACGACGATGCCGGGGTGGGGGCGCAGCGTCCCGTCGCCGGCTTTGATGCCGTCGTTCCACATCCGGGTGGTCTTGCCGCCGGCCCGCACCAGGTCGTCCGCCCAGTTCACGAACCCGTAGTAGGTGTCCTTGGCGGTGGCGTTCGCGCCGTAGTGGGCGCGGGCGTAGCTGAGCAGCTGCGGGTACTTGGCGTAGTCGGTGACGTATTCGTCGGCGCCGATGTGCCAGTACGGGGCCGGGAACAGCGGCAGGTACTCGTTGATCAGGTCCTTGATCAGGGCGTAGGAGGCGGGGAGCGAGAGGTCGATGAAGTCGGGGCTGACCGCGCCCGAGCTGCTCTTGAGCTTGAGTTCGGGGTGGGCGGCGAGGACCGCGTTCATGTGCCCGGGGGTGTCGATCTCCGGGACGATGGTGACGTGGTACTTCCGGCCGAGCTCGACCAGGTCGGCGATGTCCTGCTTCGAGTAGTGGTCGGTGGAGACGATCTCGGGGTGCGTGGAGCTCTCCAGGCGGAACCCGTAGGTGTCCGACAGGTGGAAGTGGAAGGAGTTGAGCTTGAGGTAGGCCAGCTCCTTGATGTGCTGCTTGAGCCAGTCGACGGTGAAGAACTTCCGGCCCTGGTCGACCATGAGTCCGCGCTCCGCCTTGGCCGGCCAGTCCACCGCCGTGCCGGCCGGCATTGAGGAGGACTGCTTCAGGAGCTGGAGGACGCTGCGGGTGCCGTGGAACGCGCCGGTGTCCGTGCCGGCCCGGATGGTGAGGGCCTCCGCGACGCTCATCCGGTAGCCCTCGGCGGGGAGGCCCGCTTCGCCGAGGCCGAGCCCGATGTCGCCCGCGGCGGGGGTCCCGGTGACGACGGCCACGCTGCGCCCGGTGAGGTCGCCCAGGTCCTGGGCGAAGGTTGCCGCCTCGTCGGCGAGTTGGGTGGTGTGGGCGGGGTCGACGACGATGCGGCCGGTGGCGCCGAAGGTGTACGTACCGGTGGCGGCGGTCCATTGGCGGAGGGCCGGGACGGTCTGCGGCGGCCCCGCGGCCGCATGCGCGGGGCCGGCGGAGACGCCGCCGGGCAAGGCCAGTGCGAACACCGCGCAGGCGGTGGCGATCAGCGAGCGGAGCAGACGCATGGCTGCCTCCAGCCGGGTGTGGCCGAGCGGGGCGTGTGAGGGGGCACCAGTGCAGCGCAGCACCGACTCCGTGTCAATAGATGCTCGAAAAGGCTACTGCACACGCATGAACACGCATGAACACGCACGATCCCGGTTCCGGACGGCCTCACAGCGCCCTCCGACATCGGACCGGCTACGGCGCGTTCCGGTTCATGGGGCAGGATGACAGCCCGGTTCGGATGCGTACGCACGTACGCCGAACGGGGTTCCGCACAGCACGATCTGACAGGTGACAAGGTGACGACACAGCACATACGACGGCCTGCGACGCCCCTCGCCGGATCCCCGGCCCTCCGCCGCCCGGAGGGGGTCCGTTGAACCGGGACCTCGTCCTGCACGACTGGGTGGTGGCCGCCATCGCGCTCGCCGCGGGCCTCGCGGCCGGGCTGCTGCTGCGCGCGGTCCTGCGGTGGCTGGGCAAGCACGCGAGCCGGACGGCGTGGAGCGGGGACGACGTCATCGTCGACGCGCTGCGCACGGTCGTGCCCTGGGGCGCCGTCATCGGGGGTGCGGCCGTCGCGGCCTCGGCGCTGCCGCTCACGGAGCGGGTGACGGAGGTCGTGAACCACACGCTGACCGCCGTGCTCGTGCTCATCGCCACCGTCACCGCGGCCCGGGTCGTCGCGGGGCTCGTGCAGTCCCTGGCGCAGTCCCGCACGGGGGTGGCCGGATCGGCCACCATCTTCGTCAACATCACGCGGATCGTCGTCCTCACCATGGGCGTGCTCGTCGCGCTCGAGACCGTCGGCGTGTCCATCGCACCGCTGCTCACCGCCCTCGGGGTGGGCGGTCTCGCGGTCGCCCTGGCGCTCCAGGACACCCTCGCGAACCTCTTCGCGGGGGTGCACATCCTCGCCTCGAAGACGGTGCAGCCCGGGGACTACATCCGGCTCAGCGGCGGCGAGGAGGGGTACGTCGTCGACATCAACTGGCGCAATACCGTCGTGCGCAACCTGTCGAACAACCTGGTGATCATCCCCAACGGGCGGCTCGCGCGGACGAACATGACCAACTTCTCGCAGCCGGAACAGCAGCTGTCGATACTCGTCCAGGTGGGCGTCGGCTACGAGAGCGACCTGGAGCACGTCGAACGCGTGACCCTCGACGTCGTCGACACGGTGATGGCCGACGTCACGGGCGGGGTCGCCGATCACCAGGCCGCCGTCCGCTTCCACACCTTCGCGGATTCCCGGATCAACTTCACCGTGATCCTCGGCGTGGGCGAGTTCAGCGACCAGTACCGGATCAAGCACGAGTTCATCAAGCGCCTGCACCAGCGCTACCGGGCCGAGGGCATCTCCATCCCGGCCCCCACCCGGACGGTCTCGGTCCAGCCGTCGGGCTCCGCACCGGTCCCGCAGCAGCGCGGCGGAGCCCACGGGGGGATCCTGGAAGCAGCCGGCAACAGAGGTACCGGGGTGTGAGGAGGCGCGCGATGACACACGCCGAGGAGTGGACGGTGGGCGTCCACCTGACCGAGGAGGACGGCACGACCAAGGCCCGGGCGGTGCTCGACACCGGGAAGACGACGTTGGTCGGCCGGGGCAGGGCGCGCTGCAACCCCCAGGACGTGGAGGTCCCCGCGATCGGTGACGAGCTGGCGGCAAGCCGGGCGATGCGGGACCTGGCGGGCCAGCTGATGCGTGCCGCCGACCGGGACCTGGCGGCGGTGGGTGCCGTACCGGAGCAGCCGCGCACCGGTTACGGCTGGCCGGAGGACCTGGGGCCGGACAAGTAGGACGCGGGGGCCCAGGGGGCGACCACGCAGGGCGCCCGACTGCTGACAGTGGGCAGCGTCGGGCGCCCGGTCACGCGTGGTGGCGCACCGATGCGCGTGGGGGTACGAAGCGGATCACGGCAGGGGATGCACACCACCGACACGATTGGTCCAGACCTATTGACGGCGGGTGATCCGGAGGAATAGGTTCCCGGCCAGAGGGCGGTCACGGCGCCAACTGCCGTCCGCCTTCGCGGCATTCGGGCATCCATTGCAGCCGTCGTTCGCTCACGCCTGGCTCGGCCTGGCCTGGCCTGGCGCGATCCCCGTTGACCACGAGGTCACCGAATCCGGGCTCCGCGCTGCCTTCCTCTCCCCCCACGGAGGTCTTCCTTGCGTACCCGCACCCACACCCTCACCCGTCTGGCCGGAGGCCTCGGCGCCGCCGTCCTCGGCGCGGCCGCCGTGCTGACCGCTCCCGGCGCGGCGTTCGGCGCCAACCTCCTCACCAACGGCGACTTCGAGTCGGGCACGCTGACCGGCTGGTCCTGTACCGGAGGGCTGGGCTCGGTCGTGAGCTCGCCGGTGCACGGCGGCGGGAAGGCGCTGGCCGGCGCGGCCAGTGCCAGTGACAACGCCAAGTGCACCCAGACCGTCTCGGTGCGGCCCAACACCACCTACACGCTGTCGAGTTGGGTACAGGGCAAGTACGTGTACCTCGGCGTCACGGGCGGCGCCTCCACCTGGACCTCTGGCTCAGCCGGCTATTCCAAGCTCACCGTCTCCTTCACCACCGGCGCCGCCCAGACCAGCACCGAGATCTACCTCAACGGGTGGTACGGCCAAGGCACTTACCACGCCGACGACATCAGCCTGGACGGCCCCGGCGGCGGCACGGACACCACCGCCCCCACCGTGCCCGGCGGTCTCATTTCCACCGGCAAGACCTCCTCCAGCGTCTCCCTGTCCTGGTCGGCCTCCACCGACGACGTCGGCGTCGCCGGCTACGACGTCTACCAGGGCGGCAGCAAAGTGGCCACGTCCACCACCACGAGCGCGACGGTCACCGGACTGGCCGCCGACACCTCGTACGCCTTCACCGTCCGCGCCCGTGACCTGGCGGGCAACACCTCCGCCGCATCGGGCCCCCTCACGGTCACCACCGACTCCACGACCACTCCCCCGGCCGGCTTCAAGCAGGCCGCCCCCTACCTCTACCTCGGCTGGGGCAACCCGCCGAGCGCGACGACGGTGATGAACGCGACCGGCGCCAAGTGGTTCACCATGGCGTTCATCCTCTCCTCCGGCGGCTGCAACCCGGCCTGGGACGGTCAGCGCGCCCTCACCGGCGGCGTCGACCAGAGCACCGTCAACGCGATCCGCGCGGCCGGCGGCGACATCGTTCCTTCCATCGGCGGTTGGCAGGGCAACAAGCTCGGCCCGAACTGCGCCACCCCCGAAGCCCTGGCCGGCGCCTACCAGCAGGTCATCAACGCCTACGGGCTCAAGGCCATCGACGTCGACATCGAGAACACGGACGAGTTCGAGAACGCGGTGGTCCAGGACCGCATCCTCGGCGCCCTCAAGATCGTCAAGCAGAACAACCCGGGTCTGAAGACCATCCTCACCTTCGGCACCGGCACCACGGGCCCGACCTCGTGGGGCAACCGCCTGATCGAGCAGGCCAAGGCGCTGAACGCGGGCATCGACGTCTTCACCATCATGCCCTTCGACTTCGGCAACGCCTCCACCGACATGTACGCCAGTACCGTCAGTGCCACCGAAGGCCTCAAGGCCAAGCTCAAGTCCACCTTCGGCTGGGACGACGCCACCGCCTATGCGCACATCGGCATCTCCGGAATGAACGGCATCAGCGACACCCAGGAGACCACCACCGTCCAGAACTGGACCGACATCCGCAACTGGGCCAACTCCCACCACATCGCCCGCCTCGCCTTCTGGTCGGTCAACCGCGACCGAGGCTGCCCGGGCGGCGGCCTCCAGGAAACCTGCTCCGGTATCGCCCAGAGCGACTGGCAGTTCACCTCCATCACGGCCGGCTTCACCGGCTGAACCGGGCCGGGGGCGACCCGTTCGGCTACTTCAGGTACGGTCCGGCGGTTCCGGTCCGCCCCGGCCCGTTCAGGACGTACACGCGCGGGTTGCCCTTGCCCGGGGCCGGGGCGCTCAGGGTGCCGTCACCGACGGTAATCCTGGGGACGGAGTGGTTCATCCGCCTCGGCGCCGGGCCCGGGCGCGGTGGACGGCCGGGGGATCCGCTCGCCTGAACTTCCTTTCTGGTCGCGGCCGGTGGCCCGCGGCGCGGAATCCCTTGGGCCCGTGGGACCCCCCTGCGGCATACTCCGGAAGGGGAGACGGAACGCGCCTCTCGGCCGTGGGCCGAGGAGCCGTCACGGAAAGGTGCGGACCGGCCGCGGCAGGGGGGTGGGCGCTCGTGATGGGTGGTTACGCGGACGACTGGACGGCGTTGCTGTTCATGCTCGTCCTGTTGTGGTGGGTATGCGGGCCGTTCGTGATGGCCGGGCTCGGCGTGTGGTGCGGGCGGGCCCGGGGCGGGTCCCGCACCAAGGCGCGGATCGCTTCCTTCGCGGTGCCGGTGGCCGTGATGGCGGCGCCCGTGATCGCCAGGTTCAAACCGGACGACGTCATGCCCAGCAGGGGCGACGTGATCGGCTTCTTCGCCGTCGAACTCGGTCTGCTCACGGTCCTGCCCTGGCTGCTGGGGTACGGCGCGGTCCGGTTCCGCGCCGCGCGGCCCAAGGGATGAGGTCCGGCCGCGGGGTTCAGCCGTTCAGGGAGGTCATGAGCTCAGGCGCGTACCGGTCCCCCGCGACCACGCCGTGCGGCGCGACGGCGTCGATGGAGGCCAGGTCGGCGTCGGTGAGCGTGACCGCGGTCGCGGCGACGTTCTCCTCCAGGTAGCGGCGGCGCTTGGTCCCGGGGATCGGCACGGCGCCCATCCGCAGGGTCCAGGCGAGCGCGAGCTGCGAGGGGGTGACCCCCTTCTCCGCGGCGAGCCGGCGGACCCGGTCGACGACGGCCAGGTTGGCGGCGAAGTTCTCGCCCTGGAAGCGGGGGTCCGTGCGCCGGAAGTCGTCGGCGGCGAAGTCGTCCGGGCTGGTCACCGCCCCGGAAAGGAAGCCTCGGCCGAGCGGGGAGTAGGCGACGAGGCCGATCCCGAGCTCGCGCAGCGTGTCCAGGACGCCGTCGTGCTCGATGCCGCGCTCGAAGAGGCTGTACTCGGTCTGTACGGCGGCCAGCGGGTGCACGGCGTGGGCGCGGACGATGGTGGCCGCGGCGGCCTCGCAGATCCCGATGTGGCCGACCTTGCCGGCGGCGACCAGCTCGGCCATGGCGCCGACACTCTCCTCGATCGGCACGTTCGGGTCGACGCGGTGGAGGTAGTAGAGGTCGATGTGTTCGGTGCCGAGGTGGCGCAGCGAGCGGTCGGCGGAGCGGCGGATGTACTCCGGAGTGCCGTTGTGGCCCCGGAGCTCACCCCCGTCGGTGAACTCGACGCCGGTCTTCGTGGCGACCACGGCCGCGTCGCGGCGGCCGGTCAGGGCCTTGCCGAGGAGCTGCTCGTTGCGGAAGGGGCCGTATCCCTCGGCGGTATCGAGCAGGGTCACGCCCAGTTCCAGGGCGCGGTCGATGGTGGCGAGGGACTCGGTTTCGTCGGTGGCTCCGTAGTGGGCGCTCATGCCCATCAGGCCGAGGCCTTCGGCGCCGACCGCAAGGCCCTGACCGCCCAGTGCGCGCATCTCCATGATGTCCGTCCTCCGTGGAAGCAGTAAGTAACTAACTGGATAGTTCGAGTCTGGAGCACGAGTGCGCGGGATGTCAATAACTAGATAGTTACTTGCTAGGGTGGCTGCCATGGCACGGGATTCCAGCGCAACGAAGGCACGGCTGCTCGACGCGGCCTTCTCCGAGTTCGCCGCGTACGGCATCGCCGGGGCGCGGGTCGACCGCATCGCGGAGGCCGCCCAGGCGAACAAGCGGCTCATCTACGTCTACTACGGCAACAAGGAGCAGCTCTTCGACGCCGTGCTCCAGCGCGCGCTGGAGACGGGCTCGGAGTCGGTGCCCTTCGACGCGGAGGACCTGCCGGGGTACGTCGGGGCCGTCTTCGACCACCTCGTGGCACGACCGGACCTGATGCGGCTGGTGCAGTGGAAGCAGCTGGAGCGGCCGGGCATCACCGAGGCCGAGGCGGAGTCCTACCGGGGCAAGCTCGCGGCGGTGGAGCGGGCACAGGCGGCGGGGCTGATCGACCCCGGCCTCGACCCGGCGGACTTGCTCACGCTGGTGATGGGCCTGGCGCAGGCGTGGACGGGCGCGGCGGGCGTCGCGGCGTCGGACGGCACGGCGCCGGAGGGCGCGGCGTCGGACGGCACGGCGTCGGACAGCGCGATGCCAGGTGACACCCCGGCGGTCGGCACCCCGGCGGTCGGCACCCCGGCGGTCGCCACCCCCGCAGGCGGCCCGGCCGTCGCCTGGTCCCCCGACCGGTTGGCCCGCCACCGCGAGACGGTGGTCGAATCCGTCCGCCGCCTGATCCGGCCGGCATAGGAGGTCTCCTACCCCGGCGCCGGCCCCGCCGGGGTGGGGCCGACCGTGTACCCACTTGTCCCACACGCGAGGTGTGAGATCCGCTCCGACGGGTTATCCGAGGGGAGGTACATCCGCATTCCGTGACAAAGGGGCAGCAGTGGAAGTGGCGCGTTCAACCCCGGAGACCCGCTCCCGTGTCCGGCTGCACGTCAACGGCGAGCAGTACGAACGCGACGTGGACCACCGGGTCACCCTCCTGGACCTGCTGCGGGAGCACCTCGGCCTGACCGGCGCCAAGAAGGGCTGTGACCACGGGCAGTGCGGCGCCTGTACCGTCCTGGTCGACGGGCGGCGCGCCAACAGCTGCCTGCTGCTCGCCGTCGCGCAGGACGGCACCCGCGTCACGACCGTGGAGGGGCTGGGCGACGGCGCGCGCGGACCGCACCCCTTGCAGGAGGCCTTCCTCGAACGGGACGCCTTCCAGTGCGGCTACTGCACGCCCGGCCAGCTCTGCTCCGCCGCCGGCCTGCTCGCCGAGGCCGCCGCCGACCCCCGGTCCGCGGACCTCAGCCGTGACGGGATCGCCGAGGCGATGAGCGGCAACCTGTGCCGGTGCGGGGCCTACCCCCGCATCGTGGACGCCGTCCGGGACGTGGCGGCGGGCTCCCGGGGCGCCGCCCCCGAGGGGGTGGTCGCATGAAGCCGTTCGCGTACGTGCGCGCCGCCGGCCTGCCGGAGGCCATCGCCGCCCACGGCGCGCGGCCCGGCTCCCGCTACCTCGGCGGCGGCACCAACCTCGTGGACCTCATGAAGCTGGGGGTCGAGGCCCCCGACACGGTCGTCGACCTCACCGGGCTGCCGCTCGGTTCCGTCGAGGAGACGCCGGGCGGCGGGCTGCGCATCGGCTCGGGGGTACGCAACAGCGACCTGGCGCTCCATCCCCTCGTCCGCGCCCGCTACCCCGCCCTCTCCCAGGCGCTGCTGGCCGGCGCCTCGGCCCAGCTGCGCAATGTCGCGACCACCGGCGGCAACCTGCTGCAGCGCACCCGCTGCCCCTACTTCCAGGACGTGGGCACCCCGTGCAACAAGCGGGAGCCGGGCACCGGCTGCGGAGCCCGCGACGGAGTCCACCGCGATCACGCCGTACTCGGCCACTCCGCGCAGTGCATCGCCACCCACCCGTCCGACATGGCCGTGGCGCTCGCCGCGCTGGACGCGGCCGTCGAGCTCCAGGGCCCGAACGGCGCCCGTACGGTCCCGGCCGCCTCGTTCCACCGGCTGCCGGGCGAGCACCCCGAACGCGACACCGTCGTGGAACCGGGCGAGATCGTCACCGCCGTCATGCTTCCGCCGGAGGGCGCCGGCCTGCCTTCGCGCTACCGCAAGGCACGCGACCGCGCCTCGTACGCCTTCGCGCTCGCCTCCGTCGCCGCCGTGCTCGACGTCGCCGACGGCCGCGTGCGCCATGTCGCGCTCGCCTTCGGGGGGCTCGCCCACCGGCCCTGGCGCGCCACCGCCGCCGAGGAACGGCTGCTGGGTCAGGCCCCCACCGAGGGGGCCGTACGGGAGGCCGTCGAGGCCGAACTCGACCGGGCGGAGCCGCTGCGCGACAACGCCTTCAAGGTGCCCCTCGCCCGCAATCTCGCCTGCGACGTGCTGAACTCCCTCGTCCTCGGCGTCGGTCCCTGAACGGCACCGACCGGCCCTGAACGCCCCTCCGCCCCCACTCCGTCCCGGATCGCGAGGACCCCGCCATGGTCTCCAGCACCGTCACGCAGGCACCCGCCCTCGGCACCCCCACCACCCGCCGCGAAGGCCGGGAGAAGGTCACCGGAGCGGCCCGCTACGCGGCCGAGCACGCCCTGCCGGACCGGGCGTACGCCTGGCCGGTGCCCGCCACCGTGGCCCGCGGGCGGGTCACCGCCGTCGACACCGCCGGCGCGCTGGCGCTGCCCGGGGTCCTGGCCGTCCTCACCCCCTCCGACGCGCCCCGGCTGGGGCCCGCCGACGACCCCACCCTCCTCGTGCTCCAGGATCCCGAGGTTCCGCACCGCGGCTGGTACGTGGCCCTGGCCGTCGCCGAGAGCCCGGAGGCCGCCCGGGCCGCGGCCGCTGCCGTCCGCGTCAGCTACGACACCGAGCCCCACGACGGCGTCCTCCACGCCGGCCACCCGGACGCCTACACCCCCGAGCAGGTCAACGGCGGCTACCCCGCCCACCGCGAGAAGGGCGACGCCGCCGCGGCATTCACGGACTCGCAGGTCCGGGTGGACTGCGCGTACGCCGTACCGCCGCTGCACAACCACCCCATGGAGCCGCACGCCGCCACCGCCCACTGGGACGCAGACGGCGGCACCCTCACCGTGTACGACTCCAGCCAGGGTTCCGGACTGGTGCGCTCCACCCTGGCCTCCCTCTTCGAGCTGCCCGAGGACCGGGTCACCGTGGTCTCCGAACACGTGGGCGGTGCCTTCGGCTGCAAGGGAACCCCCCGCCCGCACGTCGTCCTCGCCGTGATGGCGACCCGGCGCACCGGCCGTCCCGTCACCCTCGCCCTGCCGCGGCGCCACCTCCCGGCGACCGTCGGCCACCGGGCGCCCACCCTGCACCGCGTGCGCCTGGGCGCCCGTACGGACGGCACGCTCACCGCCCTCGCCCACGAGGTCACCACCCACACCTCCCGCGTCCGCGAGTTCGTCGAGCAGGCCGCCGTGCCCGCCCGCGTCATGTACGCCGCGCCCGCCCACCTCACCACCCACCGCGTCGCCCCCCTCGACGTGCCCACGCCCTCCTGGATGCGGGCGCCCGGCGAATGCCCCGGCATGTACGCCCTGGAGTCGGCGATGGACGAGCTGGCCGACGCCCTCGGCATCGACCCGGTCGAGCTGCGCATCCGCAACGAGCCCACCGCCGAACCGGACAGCGGCCACCCGTTCAGCAGCCGCCACCTGGTGGAATGCCTGCGCGAGGGGGCCGCCCGCTTCGACTGGGCCGCCCACCGCACACCCCGCCGGGACGGCCCACTGCTCATCGGTACCGGGGTCGCCGCGTCCACCTACCCGGTGTACATCGGGCCCTCCTCGGCGCGGGCGCACGCCCTGCCCGACGGGACGTACGTCGTCCAGACCAACGCCACCGATCTCGGTACGGGCGCCCGTACCGTCCTGGCGCAGACCGCGGCCGACGCACTACGGGTCCCCCTGGACCGGGTGACGGTGGAGATCGGGCACTCCGCGCTGCCGCAGGGCTCGGTGGCCGGCGGCTCGGCCGGCACCGCCTCCTGGGGCTGGGCGGTCCACGACGCCTGCACGAGTCTCGTCGACCTCCTCGCCCGCCGCTCGGGCCCGATCCCCGAGACAGGGGTGTCCGTCCCGGCCGATACGACGGCCTCCGCCAAGCAGAAGTCCCCGTACGCCCGGCACGCGTTCGGCGCCCAGTTCGCGGAGGTGCAGGCCGACACCGTCACCGGCGAGGTCCGGGTGCGGCGGCTCCTGGGCGTCTTCGCGGCGGGCCGCATCCTCAACCCGCTCACCGCCCGCTCCCAGTTCGTCGGCGGCATGATCATGGGGCTGGGCATGGCCCTCACCGAACACAGCACCGTGGACCCCGCATTCGGGGGCTTCGTCGAGAACGACCTCGCCTCCTACCACGTCCCGGCCCATGCCGACGTGCCGGACATCGAGGTGCACTGGCTGGACGAGCACGACAAGCACCTCAATCCGATGGGCAGCAAGGGCATCGGTGAGATCGGCATCGTCGGCACGGCGGCGGCCATCGGCAACGCCTTCCACCATGCGACCGGCCGCCGGATCCGCGAACTCCCCCTCACCCCGGACCGCGTCCTGACGGCCCTCGGCTGAGGAAGGAGGGGCCGTGACCAGCCCGGCCTTGCCCTATGCGTCCAATGGACCCATGATATGGGTCCGACGGACGCACAGGAGAGCAAGGCGGAGGCGTGGACCAGGCGACGAGCATTCCCGGATCCCCCACCTGGTGGCAGGCCCGGTACGCCGAACGTGACCGGCGCAGGCCCCGCGAGGGCGGGCTGACGCTCGGGCGGATCACCGCGGGCGCCCTTGAACTGGCGGACCGCGAGGGCCTGGAGGCGCTCACGATGCGGCGGCTCGGCGAGCACCTCCAGGTCCGCCACACCTCCCTCTACCGGCACGTCGCGAGCCGGGAGGAACTGCTGATCGCGACGGTCGACCACATGCTGGGCGAGATCCGGCTCCCCCCGCTCGAGGAGGACTGGCGGGCCGGACTGGAGCGGGGCGCCCGGGAGTTCCGCCGGGTCCTCGCCGCGCACCCGGCGCTCGTACCCCTGCTGACCGCCGGCCAGCTGCTGGGGCCGCACGCCCTGCGGGCCCGCGAGCACGCCCTCGCCCAGCTCCTCGCCCACGGGTGGACCCCGCGGTCGGCCGTCCACGTCTACCTCACGGTCACCCACTTCGTGATCGGCGCCGCCGTACTCGACGCGGGCGGCGCGGCCCGCACCCCCGACCAGCGTGCCGCGATGGCCGACCTGTTCGCCTCCCTGTCCCCGCGCACGCACCCGGTCGTCCACCGCCACGCCGGCCTGCTCAACTCGCCCGATCCCGAGGCCGAGTTCGAGTTCGGACTGCGGACGCTGCTGCTCGGACTGAGCCACCTGCACGCCGAGGAGGTCCCGTCATGACCGCCGGACGCGTCCTGCCGCCCCTGCGCCGCTGGACCGAGGGCGGCAGCACCCTGCAGATCGGCGGTCACGCGGTCTTCGTACGCCAGGACGGGCCTGTCAGCGGCGCGCCCGTCACTCTCGTCCACGGCTTCCCGACCTCGTCCCACGACTGGGCCGCCGTCGTGCCGGCGCTCGCCGCGGCCGGGCTCCGGGTCACCACACTGGACCTGCTCGGCTTCGGGGAGAGCGACAAGCCCCGGCGCCACCGCTACTCGGTGCTCGGCCAGGCCTCGCTGGTCGAGGAGGTCTGGCGCCGGCTCGGGACGGGCAGCACCGCGCTGGTCGCGCACGACTACGGGGTGAGCGTCGGGCAGGAGCTGCTGGCCCGCGACCCGGCCCGGATCACGCGCATGGCCTGGCTCAACGGCGGCCTCTACCCCGATCTGCACCGTCCCGTGCCGGTCCAGCGCCTGCTGCACGGCCCGCTCGGTCCGCTGCTTGCGCCCCTCACCACGCAGCGGCGGTTCGCGGCGACCCTGCGGGCCGTACTGGGCCGTCCGGTCCACGACGAGGACCTTCGCGACCTGTGGGCGTCCGCGTCCCGCGCCGGTGGCCACCGCCTCGCCCCGCGTCTGCTGCGCTACATCGACGAGCGCCGGGTGCACGCGGCGCGCTGGACCTCGGCCCTGGAGGGATTCGCCGGGCCCACGCTGTTCGTGTGGGGGCCGGCCGACCCGATCAGCGGGGCGCACGTACTCCCCCGGATCCGGGCGCGCATGCCGGGGGCGCGGGTCGTGGAGCTCGCCGGGCCCCCGGCCGCCGGGCACTACCCGCAGCTGGAGGATCCCGGGGCGGTGGCGGAGGCACTCACCGGGTTCCTGGCACCCTGAGGCGGCATGCGTGGGGGGCGACCGGATCCCGGCCGCCCCCACGTACACGCGTCACGTGCGCCGGCTGCCGGCGCCGCGGGATCAGCGCGCCGCGCCGAAGTCCTGCGTCCAGTACTGGCCCGGCTGCGCGAGACCGATGCCGATCTCCTTGAAGGAGCAGTCGAGGATGTTCCGCTTGTGGCCCGGGCTGTTCATCCAGCCCTCCATGACCTTCGCGGCGGTGCTGTAGCCGTAGGCGACGTTCTCGCCGTACGTCCTCCACTCGTACCCCGCGCGGGTGATCCGCTGGCCCGGGTCGGAACCGTCGGAACCGGTGTGGGACATGTTGCTGTGGGCGGCCATGTCCGCGCTGTGGTCCTGCGCGGCCTTCGTGAGCTTCGCGTTCACGGTGAGCGCCGGGCAACCGGCGGCGGCGCGCTCCTGGTTGACGAGGGCGAGGACCTCGGCCTGGGCTCCGGAGGGCGCCTCGGAGGCGTCCGGTGCGGTGGGCGCGGCGGGCGCGGTGGGTTCCGCCGTCTCGGCGGGCGGCTCCACCGGCTGCTGCTGCGGCGCGGGGGGCGCGGTCTCGACGGCCGGCTCTGCGACCGGTTCCCCGGGTGCCCCGGGGTCGGCCACGGGGGCCGCGGGGTCGCCCGCCTGCACCGGGGCCTCCACGGGCGGCTGCCAGCCGGTGCCGCCGGAGCCGGCGCCCTGCCAGTGACGACCGTCGTACGGGGACGCGGCGGTCCGTACGGGGTCGGAGCCCTCAGGGCCCAGGCACGCCATGGCGGCGGTGGGCAGGCCCACGATCGCCAGCGCCCCGACGGCGACGGCTATTTTCCGGTGGTGCGTCTTCTTACGGTGCTTCTTCATGCGGGACCTCACTCGGTGATCGCGAAGCTCCCGGCGCCGGACCGCGAGGGCGCCGGAGGAGCCGCCATTCTTAAGAGCCCGTCGACGGGCTGGCAAGCGGCCCCTCCTGACCGCGCAGGCGTCCCGGCGTCCCGCTTGAATCGGCCGGAAGATCGTGCATGTCCCCCCATCCGCCGTTCCGGCGGGAGGCTGACGCACGGCCAGGACCCCCCTGCATCAGCGGCGTTGGGAGAGGCAAAACAGGAGGCGGTCATTCCGTTTCTGGCGGAGGGCGGCATGTCCACGCAAAATTGGTACAAATATCGACATGTCGAGGACGGACGATCTCCGCAAGGCCTCCCGGACCGGCGCATGCGACGTGACGCATCTCACGGTTTCCGGAGGGAACCGGAACAGGGAGCACCGTCTCACCCGGACGCCCGGCCCGCGGGGCACGTCAACGGCGGGGCACGGAACACCGATGACCGGACGAAGTCCTTCGCGGTCCAGATCGAATGCGAGGACGGGGGCGTCACGTTGGCCGACCCCGTGGTGATGACGGTCCCGGACGTGGCCGGAAGGGCACAGGAGAGGGCACTGCACGCAGGACGGGACGCACAAGCCGTCAGGCACGGTATCGGCGCAGATCGGCACCGCCCTGCGCTACTGAGGCGCGGTGGCCGTTCCGCAGACGCAGGTCACCGCCCGGGTCGCGGTGACGGACGGGCGGCGCGTAACGGCCCTTCCGGCTCGACACGGGCGGTGACGGAGCACGCGTCCGGCATGGACCGGACCCGGTGGCCGGCCTTCAGTCGCCGGACTTCTCCCGGCGGGGCTCCCCTGCCTGGCCGGTCGCCTCTCCCGGGCGGTCCAGCCGGCTCGCCTCGTCGGTGTCCGCCGCCCGGACGGGCGGCTCGTCCTTGCCGGCAGCCGCGGGCCGGCGTGTCACGTGCGGGGCGCGGCGGCGTTGCTCGTCGTCGTGGCCGTGCAGGGGGGCGCCTCCGGCGCCGCCTTGGTCGTCCATGACCTTCCTCCTTGTGCGTCGTGTCCTGCCCGCCCTGCGCGTGCCCGGACACCGCCGTGGAAAACCCGCGGCACCGGTGGGGGCGCGGGACGCGATCGATCGGTTGGACCCGTGGCGACCGGGTACCCCTTCCAGGAGGGGTGACCACCTGGTCCGCACCCCAGAAGAGGAGGAGCGGTTCCATGCACTCGTTTGCCATACCGCTGATCCCCACGGAGGAAGGCGGACTGCTCATCCCGGCCGAGCAGGTGACGGCCCTCTTGCGGGGGGTGGCCGCCGACTGGGCGACCGCGATAGAGCTCGAATCGCCGGAAGCAGACCCCGAGACGGTGCTGGCGATGACGGAGGCCCTGACCCAGCTCGCCGACCAGATCGATGCGGAGTGCATCGCCTGCGCCTCGCGGCCGGAACAGGGCTACTGAAGCGTCGCGCGCGGCCGCCGCCCGCTCCCCGTCCGCGGCCGTCGACGACGGTGGACGGGGGTGGACGACACTGGAAGGGTGAACGTACCGGCGCCCCTCCCCCTCGAGCATCTGCGGGAGCAGCTCGGCAGCATGCTCTTCGCCCGCGTCGCCGGGCCCGCGGGGCCGGAGAACCGTGCCCGGATCCACTTCACGCCCGGCCCTCGCTGGTTCGGCCCCGAGCGCCCGATCCGCAGGGTGCACGGGGACGCCTCGATGTTCATCGGCGGTCTGAGCGCCTTGCTGCTGCAGTCGCTGCACCCGCTGGCCATGGCGGCCGTGGCCGCGCATTCCGGTTACCGCGGCGATCCCTGGGGCCGGCTCCAGCGCACCAGTACGTTCCTCGCCGTCACCACCTACGGGACGGCAGAGGACGCCGAACGGGCGGTCGCCCGGGTGCGGGCCGTCCACGAGCGGGTGGCCGGGGTCACCGAGGAGGGCGAGGCGTACCGGGCGGCGGATCCGCATCTGCTGGAGTGGGTGCACGTCGCCGAGGTCGAATCGTTCCTGCGGGCGCACCAGCGCTTCGGGGCCGCCCCGCTGGACGGAGCCGGCTGCGACGGCTACCTCGCCGACGCCGCCCGGGTGGCCTTGGCCCTCGGGGCCGTGGACCCGCCTCGCGACCGGGCGGCACTCGCCGAGCGGCTGGCGGCCTACCGGCCCGAGCTGCGCAGCACCCGGGAGGCCCGCGAGGCCGCGCGCTTCCTGCTGCTGCGGCCGCCGCTGCCGCTGGCCGCGCGGGGCCCGTACGCCGTGCTGGCGGCGAACGCCGTCGCACTGCTCCCGCCGTGGGCCCGCGAGCTGCTCGGCCTCCCCTCCCTGCCCCTGGTGGAGCGGATGTGCGTACGGCCGGCCGGACACGCGCTCACCGGAGCGATCCGGTGGGCCCTGCACTCGGGGCCCCGCGCCTGAGGACCGGCGCGGAGGGCTCTGGTTTTGGTTCCGCGGCGGCAGGGAAGACGCCGGATGCCGCCCCGCGGTCACGAACGCGGGGCGGACCAGATCCCACGGAGGTGGTGGCGATGGGCCCCAGCCCGGGCAGGGACACGGAGGCGGACACCGGCCCGGCGCCCGCCGCGGCCGCCGGACAGGAGTACGACGCGAGCCCCTATCTCCCGTCCCGGGGCGGCCTGCCGAGCCTGCGGCGGGCGGCGGCCGGGTGCAGGGGGTGCCCGCTCTTCGCGGATGCCACCCAGACCGTGTTCGGCAGGGGACCGGCCGGCGCCCGGCTCATGCTCGTCGGCGAGCAGCCGGGCGACCAGGAGGACCGGGAGGGCGAACCGTTCGTCGGGCCGGCCGGACGGCTGCTGCGCAAGGCGCTCGACGAGGCGGGGCTCGGGGACGAGGAAGCGTACGTGACCAACGCGGTCAAGCACTTCAAGTTCACGACGGCCCCGCGCGGCAAGCGCCGTATCCACAAGGCACCGAGCCTGCGCGAGATGACCGCCTGCCGGCCCTGGCTGGCGGCGGAACTGCGGCTGGTCGACCCCGAGATGCTGGTCGTCCTGGGTGGCACGGCCGGCAAGGCGCTGCTCGGGTCCTCGTTCAGGGTGGGCGAGCGGCGCGGCGTGCTGCTGCCGATGCCGCCGCTGCCCGGCGGGGAGACGGCCGCGGGGCACGGGCAGATGCTGGTGACGGTGCACCCGTCCTCCGTGCTCCGGGCCGACGACCGCGAGTCCGCCTTCGCGGGCCTGGTCGCCGACCTGTCCGTGGCCGCCACCGCGCTGGAGTGAGCCCCGGGAGGCGGCGCCCGGTCAGCTCGGCCGGGTCCGGCTCCCTGCTCGCGGCCGGACCGGACCGGCCGGGTCGAGCAGGAGCAGCACCGCCGCCTCGATCTCCCCGTGGGTGGCGGGATGCCCGTACTCGACGTCCTTGCCGAGCCGGTCCAGGGCCGGCTTGACGGTGATTCCGTTCTCGAAGAGCTCGAAGAGCTTCGGATGGATGTACGAGGCCCTGCAGACGGCCGGCGTGTTGCCGAGGTAGCCGCTCACCTCGCGCACCGCCCGGGCCACGGCCCTCGTGCGCCGGACCGGGGAGTCGCCCGCGACGTCGACGGACACCGCCAGGGCGACGGCCGCCAGGACGGTCGCGTGCCAGGTCCTGAAGTCCTTCGCCGTGATGTCCGTACCGGACATGCTGCGCAGGTAGTCGTTCACCTCGTCGGCGTGCAGGTCCCGCCACGTCCGCCCCTGCCGGTACACGAACAGCCGGGATTCGCCGTCGCGGCGGCGCAGCAGGGCTCTGACCACCTCGCAGGCCGCGGGGTCCAGGAGCGCGAGGGCCTGCTCCTGGCCGGACTTGCCCGGATAGCGGAAGCAGACCGCGCCGTTGCTGCACGCCGCGTGCTCGCGCAGCAGGGTGGTCAGCCCGTAGGCCTCGTGGTCCCTGCGGTACGCCTCGCCGCCGACCCGGAAGAATCCGAGGTCGAGCAGGCGTGCGGCGCACGCGAGCACCCGGTCCCTGCCCAGCCCGCGGGTGGCGAGGTCCCGTTCGACGCCATCGCGCAGTCGGGGCAGTCTCCTCGCGACGTCGAGGACGTGCTGGTGCTTGGCCGCTTCCTGCTGTTCCCGGAACCGCTGGTGGTAGAGGTACTGCCGGCGGCCGGCCGCGTCCGTGCCCATGGCCTGGATGTGGCCGCCCGGCCACGGGCAGATCCACACGTCGGTCCACGCCGGGGGGATCATCAGGGACCGCAGGCGTGTGCGCTCCGCCGGATCGCTGACGGACTGCCCCGCCGGATCCAGGTAACGGAATCCCCGGCCGTGCCGTACCCGGGCGTATCCGGGCCGATCGGGCCGGCTCGTGCGCAGCCGCATGGCCCTCCTGTCGCCACGTGTGTCCCTCACCGCCTGCCCGGTTCACCGGCGTGTAGTCCGGTGGTGGACGGGGCGCGTCACCGTGGCGTTCGACGGTGGGCGCTGCACGGTGGCGCTGCACGCCGGGGAAGGCATCCGCCGACTGGCGGGGTGTGGGGTGGGAGATGCCGGGCAGGGGCTTCTACACGAAGAAAGAGAGAGAACCCTCGTTCGGAGCTCCGATGACTCCCACCCAGCACCCGCAACGCCACCTCGACCTCCCGTACGACGTCAGCGCCGCAGGCCGGGCCCGTGATGCGACGTCCCGGTTTCTGCACAGCGCCGGCGACCGCGGCGAGCCGGTGGCCCCGGCGGCCGTGGACGTCGCCGTGCTCGTCGTGACCGAGCTCGTCACCAACGCGGTCCGGCACACCGACGGCCCGTGCAGCCTGGACCTCGTCCTGCACGAGGGGCTGCTCGACATCGACGTCACCGACACGAGCTCTGAGCTGCCCGAGCCCCGGCCACCGCACTTCAACGGCAGTGGCGGCTGGGGATGGATCCTCATCCGCCACATCGCCCGCGATGTCACCGTCACCCCAACGCCCGACGGGGGCAAGCGAGTTCACACCTGTATACCCGTAGCGGCGTGACGGGCCCGCGTCGGCGCCACCGTACGGACAGGAGTGCGGGCCGCCCGGCGCCGATGCGGTCGTACAGCCGGAAGGAGCAACCTCGTGGAACGCAACGCAGCCGAACGCGGCAGCGGGGCACCCGACCCCACCACCATGTACCCCCAGCCGGACTTCCCCCCGCAGGAACAGGAGCCGCCCGGGGCCACCCGGCCCATGGAGCCGGTTCCCGACCACGGCGAGGGCTCGTACCGCGGCAGCAGGCTGCTCCTGGACCGCAAGGCGGTGATCACGGGTGGCGACTCGGGCATCGGCCGGGCGGTGGCGCTCGCCTATGCCCGGGAAGGGGCCGACGTCCTCTTCACGTACCTCGCCGAGGAGGCGGAGGACGCCGAGCAGACCATGCGCCTCGTGGAGGAGGCCGGCCGCAAGGCCGTGGCCGTGCCCTGCGACCTCCGGGAGGAGGAACAGTGCCGCACGGTGATCGACCACGCGGTCGCCGAGTTCGGCCGCATCGACGTCCTGGTGAACAACGCCGCCTACCAGATGGCCCAGCCGGAGGGGATCTCCGCCATCACCACGGAACAGTTCGACCGGGTGGTGCGGACCAACCTGTACGCCATGTTCTGGCTCTGCCGGGAAGCCCTCCCCCACATGAGCGCCGGTGCCAGCATCATCAACACGACGTCCGTGCAGGCCTACAAGCCGAGCCCGCCGCTCCTCGACTACGCCATGACCAAGGGCGCCATCGTCACCTTCACCCAGGGCCTGGCGCAGATGCTCGCCTCGGACGGGATCCGGGTCAACGCCGTGGCCCCCGGACCGGTCTGGACCCCGTTGATCCCGTCGACGATGCCGGACCCCACGGAGTTCGGCAAGCAGAGCCCGCTGGGGCGGCCCGCGCAGCCGGCGGAGATGGCTCCCGCATACGTGTTCCTCGCCTCGTCCAAGGCGAGCTACATCACCGCCGAGATCCTGAACGCGACCGGCGGGACACCGCTGCCCTAGCCAGGGGATCTTGCGGATCAGGCCGCCGGTCCGGCGGCGGCTTCGGCTGCCGCCCCGGCTTCGGCTCCCAGACGCTCCAGAAGCGCCGCCCGGTGCAGCTCGGCGATCGGCGCGAGGAGGTCGGGATGGCGCAGCAGGGCGGCCGCGTGGCGGTCGTCTTCCCCAGGCTCGGTCAGGCGGCGGAAGGCCACCGCCACCGTGTCGGCGCGCTCGGTCGACGCCAGGGCGTGTGCGGCAACGGCCAGGGCCGGGGCGCCGAGCAGGCAGGCCGCCCAGCTGACGACGACCTCGTCGACCCAGGTGCGCCACGCGCTCTGCGCCTGTTCCTCGTCCGGGACCGCGCGGGCGTCGGCCGCGTCGGCACCGGTGATCCAGTCGAGCCGGTGCGAGCCGCCCGGCCCCGACAGGGCGACGAGCTGCGCGTCCAGCTCCGTGGGATACCGCAGCCAGGCCGCGAGCGTGACGGCCTGGCGGGCCTGTGCCTCCGCCAGACTGCGCTGGAGTGCCCCGCCGCCGGGCGGGTAGGCGCGGGTCAGCCAGTGCGTCGTCGCCGCTATGAGCGGGGACAGAGAGCGGTCTGTGGGCACTGGCGACCATCCGGCAGGTTCGGGGTTCGGGCAACTCGGGGAAACGAGAACGCCACCGTAACGGCCCTGTCGCCCGAATTGGAATGGGATGGCCGGAATCGTTGCGCACACCACCCGCCACCGAATTGAGGAGGACACGCCATGGGACACGGCGGTGACGTCATCGCAGAGCTGACCACCGACCACCAAGAGGTGGAGGATTTCTTCAGGGAGATCGAGGGACTGCCCATCGGAGACCCCCGCAGGAAGCATTGTGCGGACAAGGCCACCATCGAGCTGGTCCGGCATTCCGTCGCCGAGGAGGCCTACCTGTATCCGGCCGTCCGCGAGCACCTGCCCGACGGGGACGCCATCGCGGACAAGGAACTCGAAGACCACGCCGCGGCAGAGCGGATCATGAAGGACCTGGAGGGGTGCGAAGCCGACGACCCCCGGTTCGATTCCCTGGTCACCAAGCTGATGACCGAGATCCGCGAGCACATCGCCGAGGAGGAGGGCACCCTCTTCCCCCGGCTGCGCGCCATGTGCTCGGCGGAGACGCTCTCCGAACTCGGCGACAAGGTGCGCACGGCCAAGAAGACCGCGCCGACCCGCCCGCACCCGTCCGCCCCGGACAAGCCGCCGGCCAACAAGCTCCTCGCCCCCGGAGTCGGCCTCGTCGACCGCCTCCGCGACATGATGAGCGGCCGCGGCAAGGATTCCTGAGCCACGCGCGGCGGCCCCGGTCCGTTCCCCGTGGGGAGCGGGCCGGGGCCTTCCGCGTCACGACGGGAAGGTGACCTCCTCGGCAGAGCGGATGTCCGCCGCCATGTTGGTCTGCATCATCCGCAGCGCCGCGTCGGCCAGGTCCTCGTGGATGTGGGCGACCGCGTCCCGTACGACGGTGACGTGCAGGTGGCGGATGTGCGCGTCCAGCGCCGAGTAGAGCACGCACTGTTCCGTGACCTGCCCGCACAGGATCAGGTGGTCCACGTCCAGCTCCCCGAGGAGATAGGCGAGCGGGGTCTCGTAGAAGATCGAATGCCGCGCCTTGACGATGAACAGCGAGTCGCGGTCGGGGGCGACTGGCTTCACCAGGTCCGCGTGCGGACCGGCGAGGGCCGTCTCCAGGATCTCGCCGTGGTGGGAGCGCCACTCTCCGAAGTTGTCGTTCACGTAGATCACCGGGCCGCCGTGACGGCGGGCGCGGTCCAGCAGGGACCGCACGCCGGGCAGGGCCTCCCGTACGGCGGGCAGCAGGAGCTCGGCATCGTCATGGTCATAGGTGTTGATCATGTCGATGACCACCAGGGCGCTGCCGGCCACTGCCCTCAGCTCCGCCCGGTCGTCGGGCCGGGCACCGCCCGCGCCCCGGCCCGCGGGGCGAGCCCGGCCTGAACCGTACGACACCCCCTGGCGCCTACGACCGTCATCCCACACCTCCGGAGCTGGCCGGTACGCCGTCGGAGCGGCGCTGATCACCCGGCGCCTGCCCCGTTCCCGTCACCCCACACCCGGGCCGCCGTGCCCGGTGCCGGGACCTGACGGTTGGGGCGCCACCCGCTGGGCAGGCGCCCTCCGTGACACGCGCGCACGCGTGCGGGAGCGGGCCGGGCCACGCCCCGGCCGGTCCGGCCGCTGCCGCGGGATCGGAGCGTGAACCGTGGGGACTTCCAGCGGGGACGTCTTCGGCGCATGCTGCTGGGTCAGCCTGATGGCCCGGGACCTCGACGCGGCGAAGGAGTTCTACGGCGCCGTTCTGAGCTGGGATTTCCGGCCGGCGCGGCTGAGCGAGGCATTCGTCGTCGCGGAGCTGGACGGCGTGCCCGTGGCGGGCATCGGAGCTCTGGCGACCCATCTGGCGGTACCGGTGGCATGGACGGTGTACTTCGCCGTCGACGACGCCGACGTGGCGGTCGACCGGGTCCGCGAGCGCAGCGGCACCATCGCGGTGGGCCCGGTGTCCTTCACCTCCGGGGGCCGCGGAGCCCTGGTCGCCGACCGGGACGGCGCGTCCTTCGGCATCTGGGAGGGGCCGGTCTCCGCCGACTGGCGGGTGGGCACGGGTCATGCACCCGCCTGGCTCGAACTGCGGACCCGCGACGCCTTCGAGGCCGCGATGTTCTACGGGGAGGTGCTGGAGTGGGCCACCGGCCGGCCGGGCTGCTGCGAGGTGGCCTACGAGGAGGACCAGGTCGTCCTGCGGGAGGCGGGCGAGCCCGTCGCGCGCCTGAACAGCGGTCCGGTCGACACCACGGCCCCCGACCCGCACCTGCAGCCCCGCTGGCACGTCCACTTCCGCGTTCCCGACCTCGAGAAGGCCATCGAGACGGCCGAGGCACACGGCGGCATGGCCCTGACGGCCCTCGCCTCGAACGAGACGGAGCGCTGGGTGACCCTGCGCGACCCCGACGGGGCGATCTTCACACTCACCGCCGACCGCACCGGCGGCTGACCCGGCCGCCACCGGCCCGCCCCGTCCGCCCCGTCCGCCCCGTCCGCCGGACTAGGCTTCGGTGCTCCCGGATTCCTCGTCGGGCTCCTCGACGATGTGCATGGCGGCTTCCTCCGCCGAGGCCGCCCCGCCGTTCACCCCCACGTCGTGGGCCACGACGGAGATGTGGCGCGAGGGGGCGGTCTCGTCCGAGGGCGCCAGCCGGCCGGCGCGTACGGGACCGGAGTGCGGGCCGTCGCCGGTCTCGTCGGCGAACTCCTCCCAGGTCCCGACGTCATCGGGCCCGGGCTCGGGAACCTCACGGGCCAGACGCTGGTCCAGGGTCTCCCCGGTGTGCCGTCCCGCGGCGGTGGTGGCGGGGTCGTTGACCGCCAGTGGCCGCTCGGGCGGCGAGTAGCCCGTGTCCAGGGTCTCGTCGAGGCCGGGCTCGTCCAGGGCGTTTTCCATGTCGGGCACCGACTCGCCCGGCTCGTCGCCCTCGTGCGGTTGGTAGACCTCGTCGCCGTGCGACTCGGTGTTGCTCATGGCGCCTCCCTGCCTCAGAGGTCCATCACTATGGCGAAGACGAGGAAGAACAGGGCGCAGAGCACCACCAGCACGACGATGATCGCGAGCGGGCCCCGGACCCACCCCCGCTTGAGCGGCCGGTGGGGTCCGGCGCCGCTGGCGGTGCTCGACTCCCCCGGCGGCGTCTCCCCGGGCGGAACCCCGCCGCCCGGTTCGAGTCCTGGTGTCACATCGGGATCGGGGTCCGGATTGCTTTCCGGGTGGTCTCTGTTCATACCTGGCGGCTCCCCGTGATGGGCCGTGTCATGCATGCCGGGGCCGATCGCCGCGCACGGCGACGTACCCCTTCTTCGGGGCTGCTCCGGCGTATGCCCGGCCGGAGCCTGGGTAGGCGCATCGAAGTACCCAACGAACCCGAACGCGAAAGGCGCATCGTCATGACCACGGCGCGAGACATCATGACTCCGGAGCCCGAATGCATTGACGCCGACTCGACTGTTCTGGAAGCGGCCAAGCTGATGGCACGCCTCGACGTCGGCGCACTGCCGATCTGCGGCGCCGATCACAAGCTGAAGGGGATGCTCACCGACCGCGACATCGTCACCAAGGTCCTCGCCGTCGGCAAGGACCCCGCAGAGTGCAAGGCGGGCGAACTCTCCCAGGGCGAGGCCGTCACCATCGGCGCGGACGACGACGCCCAGGAAATCCTCCACACGATGGCCCAGCACAAGGTACGGCGCCTGCCCGTGATCGACGGTCACGACCTCGTCGGGATCGTCGCCCAGGCGGACGTCGCCCGTGCCCTGCCGGACCCGAAGGTCGGCGACCTCCTCGAGGCGATCTCCGGCTGACCGGCCCGAGGGGTGGTCTCCTGACTCGGCCGGGCGTCTCGACGCCCGGCCGGGTCAGCTGCCCGCGGGACGCCGGACCCCCCTCTCGCCCTGGTGCGAACGCAAGGTCAGCGTCCGAGGGCGCTCTTGAGCTGCGCCTTGTTCATCGTCGAGCGGCCCTCGATGCCGCGCTTCTTCGCCTCCTCGTACAGCTCGTCGCGCGTGCGCTCGGTGGATCCGCCGCCGCCGGACCCGCCCCCGGACTTCTGGCCCCCGCGCTGGGAAGCCGACTTGCCCTGGGTGGAACTGCGGCTGGACGACTTCGCTTCGCCGGACTGGGCGCGCTCCTTGTTCACCGTACGGCCCGCCATCTCCTTCGCGCGGCCTTCCGACATGCCGCGCTTCTCGCCGGACTCCTTGATGTGCTCGTACTGGCGCTCACGCTTCCCGCTGGAACCTCGGGGCATCACGTTCTCCTTCACCATCGCAGGGGGTTGCACCCTTCATGCTGCGAGCACGTGCTCCCGCCCGCACGCCGACCACGTCCATCCGCGTGCGCGGCACCCGGTGAGCGGGCGGTGTGCAGGTGTCAGCGCAGGCGCCCGGGGCTCCGTGCGCGCGTACCCACCCCGGCCAGGGGTAGGCGGCCGGTATGAACAGTTCGCGTCCTTTGGCCGTGGTCACCGGCGCTTCGAGCGGAATCGGCCTCGAGCTGGCCAGGGAATTCGCCGCGCGGGGCCACGATCTCGTCGTAGCCGCCGAGGACGAGGCCCTCCACGAGGCAGCCCGGCGGCTGGGCTACTACGGGGCCCGGGTCCGGGCGGTGCGCACGGACCTGGCCACCTACGACGGGGCCGAGTCCCTCGTCCACGAGGTGCGCGCCGAGCACCGGCCGGTGAGTGCCGTGGTCCTCAACGCCGGTATCGGCCAAGGCGGTTCCTTCCTGGCGACGGACCTCGCCGACCTGGGGCGGGTGATCGACCTCAACATCAGCTCGACCGTCCACCTGGCCCGCCGGCTGCTTCCGGACATGGCCTCGGCGGGCGGCGGCCGGCTGCTGATCACCTCATCCGTCGCGGCGGAACTGCCCGGACCGTTCCACGCCGTCTACAACGCCTCCAAGGCGTTCCTGCACTCCTTCGGCCTGGCGCTGCGCGCCGAGCTGGCGGACACCGGGGTGACGGTCACGGTGCTCCTCCCCGGAGCGACCGACACCCGCTTCTTCGTCCGGGCCGGTCTGCTCAACACGCGGCTCGGACGGTCGAGGAAGGACGACCCCGGGCTGGTGGCCCGCCAGGCGTACGAGGCCCTGATGGCCGGCCACGCCCAGGTGGTGGCCGGCTCCCTGCACACCCGGGCCCAGGAACTGGCGACCCATGCGCTGCCGGGCTCCGCGAAGGCGGCCCTGCACCGGCGCTGGGCCAGGCCCGGCGGAAGCAGGAGCCATCTCTGAGCCGCCGGGCACGCCTCGCACGGCGCGCGAGGCGCCGAAGCAGACGGCGGATCCCCGGCGTGATCACCGCCCGGGAGGGTAGGGGCAGGACTCGGGCGGCGCGAGACCCGCGCCCCAGGCCGCGTGTGAGGACCATGACATGGAGTGGGCTTCGTGGACGACCGTCGGGGTCTTCGCCGGCCGGGGCGGCGTGGCGACGGTCGAGGCTGGGATCATCAGTGGCGAGATCGACATCCACACGACGTGGGCGGTCGGGGAGGCCAACGTAGCCGTCCAATACCGGGGCGGCTCGCACTGGTTCACCCTCACGGGCAGCCCGGTGCCGTGCCCTTCCGCCGACGCCAGCAGGCTGCTCCACGATGCCGTGGTCGAAGCCGTGCGCGCCGGCGGCGCGGCGACCGTGCCGGTCTGACCCGGAACCCGGGCCCCGAGCCGGCGCCCGGCGGCGCTCAGCCGGGGCCGGGCGCGGTGGCCCGTACGGTCTCACGCGTCCCGGACGGCGGCAGACGGTGAGCGGCCACAACTTCCTCGGCGGCCAGGACCGCGCCGTGGGCGCTGCGCTGCCCCATCAGCACGCACAGCCGGTACGCGGCGTCCTCGAGCTCCGTGCGCAGTGCGGGATCCTCCGGTGCGGCCAGGGTGCGGCGGCGTGCAGCCCGGAGGTGGTCCAGGTGCCGGCGCAGGACGGGCGGCGACGGCAGCAGCCCGGCGGTCGCCGGGCCGAGCGGGCTCGGCGGGGTCTTGGCGTGGCCGATGGCGGTGCGCAGGGCCTGCTCCAGTACGGGGTCTGCCGCGTCGCAGTGGCTGCGCAGGGCGAGGGCGGTCTGCGTCATGCGCGGGAGTGTGACGCCGGCCGCGCGGGCCGCGTTCGCCAGGATGCGGCGGGCGGCCTCGGCGGTGCAGGGCACCAGCGCCATCACGATCCCCGTCGCGCACCCGGACGTGTCCTGGTCCGGGCCGGTGGCCGGTGCGGCGTCCGCGCCGGCCGGGTGGAGGTGGGGCGCTGCCGAGTGCGTCATCCGTCCGCTCCTTGACTGTCCCCTACCGGGCGGTACGGGGGGTGAAGCCGCTGTCTAACACCTCGGTACGCGGCCTCGGCGCGACACGCGGCGCGCCCGGGGGCGCGTCCCCCGATCGGGGTCACCGGGGCTCGGCCGTTGACCCCTCGGGGTGACGCTGCGGCTGGAAGTGCTCATCCGGCAGCAGCCGCGTCAAGGGCGCCGCCAGCGGTCGTCCTCCAGGTGGGAGCCTGCCATCGGGCCCATCCGGAGCATCCCGCCGTCGACGGCCCAGGAGGCTCCGGTGACGTACGAGGCGTCCTCGCCGGTGAGGAACGCGATGACCGCGGCAACCTCGCGGGCGTCTCCGGGCCTGCCCAGCGGGACACCGGGCCGCGGTTCACGCCGGACGTCCCGGTCCTCCTGGCCGGTCATCGGGGTGGCGATCTCCCCGGGGGCCACGGAATTCACGGTGATGCCGTACTCGGCCAGCTCCAGCGCCATCACCTGCGTGAGCAGACCCAGCCCGCCCTTCGCGGCGCAGTAGGGCGCCGACCCGACACGGGGCTGGTGTTCGTGCACGGAGGTGACGTTGACGATCCGGCCTCCGGCACCCTGGGCGATCATGCGCCGCGCCGCGCGCTGGGAGCACAGGAACGGCCCTACCAGGTCGACGTCGAGGACCGCGCGAACGGTGTCGAGGTCGAGGTCCAGGAAGGGGGTCGCCGTCCCGGTTCCGGCGTTGTTGACCAGCACGTCGATCCTGCCCAGCTCCTCCGCGAGCTGGTCGATCACGTCCGCCGCCGACGGCAGGCGGGTCAGGTCGAGGTGGGCGACGACGGCCCGCCGCCCGTGCTCGCGGACCTCGGCAGCGGTGTCCTGCGCCCCCTTTTCGTCGGTGTGCCAGGTGATCCCGACGTCCATGCCCTCCGAGGCCAGCCGGACCGCGGTGGCCCGGCCGATGCCGGAGTCCGCCCCGGTGACCACGGCGGCCGCAGGTCCGCGTGCTCCGTCGCTGGAACCGGTCATGGCAGCGCCTCTCTCCCGTGGGATGCCGGCCCCGGTCGAGGCCTGCTCCGCGCTGCTACCCGCCCGCCGCGCGGGGATGTCCCCCCGTACGCACCTCACCCGCCGGCCGCCCGCTGTGGGCCCGGCGGGTGAGGTGCGGCAACCGGTCCGTCCGCCTCGTGTACGGCGGCAGGATCAGGTGTGCAGGCGGCTGTTGGTGCCGTCGTGGCCGTCGGCGCTCTCGTCGTCGAACCAGTAGTCGCCGGCCGCGAGGTAGCGGAAGACGTGCGTGCGCTCGCCGGGAAGGGCCACGGTGACCGCCCGGCTGCCGTCCTTCCGCGGCCGCAGTTCGTGGACGCCGGGCTTCCAGTCGTTGAAGTCACCGACGACGCTGACCGGGCCGGGCGGGGTGTCTGCCGGAAGGACGAAAGTGATCTCGGTGCGGTCCTTGCGGCGCTTGCGTTCCAGCACGGAAGCCTCCTGTCGGTGGTACGGGTCGGGGCTCATCCTGCTGCCCGGGCACGCCCGCCGCACGGCGGCGCAGCGGCGGACCACCCGAGGGGGTGAGCGGCACCGTGGCGCAGCGGGTCCGGACCGTGCCGGTTTTGCCTCCCCACGGGGGGTACACGCGGGACATGGGCGTCGCCGAGACCGAGCGGGGAAGCGTTCGGGGGGACAGCCGAGGCGTGCGGTCCAGCCCCGGTCCGGCCCCCGGATCCCTCGACGGGCCGGTGGTGTCGACCATGGGCGTGGAGGAGGAGTTCTTCCTCGTCGACCGGCTGACCCGGGAGCCGGTGGCGCGCGCCGGCCCGGTGATCCAGGCCGCCGCCCCCGTGCTCGGTGACCTGGTACAGGACGAGTTCTACCGCTGCATGGTGGAGGTCTGTACGCGGCCCTCTGCCTCCGCCACGGATCTGCGGGCCCAGCTCGCCGCCCTGCGGGCGACCCTCGTCGGGGCGGCGCGCGAGGCGGACTGTGCGCTCATGGCCTCGGGCACGGCGGTCGTGCCGCCCCGGGAGCCGGTTCCCGTCACGGACACACCCCGCTACCGCCGCATGGCGCAGCGGTTCGGGGCCCTGGTCGACGGCGGCCTGAGTGTCGTCTGCGGTTGTCACGTTCACATCGGCACCGCCGACCGCGCCCAGGCCCTCCTCCTGGCCAACCACGTCCGCCCCTGGCTTCCGGCTCTGCAGGCCCTCGCGGTGAACTCGCCCTTCTCGGGCGGGATCGACAGCGGCTTCGCCAGCTGGCGCTGCCTGGAATTCGGCCGCTGGCCCACCGCCGGCCCCGCCCCCCTGCTGGACACCGCGGCGTACGAGGACACCGCCGATGCCCTGGTCTCCTCCGGCATCCTCATGGACCGGCGCATGATCTACTGGTTCGCCCGCCCCTCCGAGCACCACCCCACCGTTGAGTTCCGGGTCGCGGACACCAGTGCGGACCTCGACACCACCGTCCTCGTCGCGCTGCTCCTGCGCGGCCTGTGCGCCGCCGTCCTTTCCCGGGCGGAGGCCGGCCGGCCCCCGCCCGCGATCGGGGCGAGGCAATTGCGCGCGGCCCACGGTTACGCGGCGCGGTACGGGTCCGGGGGCCTCGCCCTCGATCCGTTCACCGGCGAGGAAGTGCCCGCGCAGGCCCTCATCGGCGCCCTGGTCATGGCTGCCGCGCCGGGCCTCACCGCCGCCGGTGACCTGGACGAGGTCGACCGCCTCCTCACCGCGCTGCGCCAAAGGGGCAGCGGTGCGGACCGCCAGCGCGCCACCTTCCACCGGACGGGCCGCCTGCGCGGCGTCGTCGACCACCTGACCGAAGTCACGGCGCGCGCGTGACCCGGTGTCTGGTGGAACCTTGAAGGGGTACACGCACCAGGCAGCACGCAGCACACGTCACAGGGCCGGAGGAGGTGGGTCTGGTCATGGACGGAACCGGACTCTCACGTCAGGAACAGCTGATCCTGACCGCGATCGAACGGGAATTGTGCGGTGACCGCCGGCTGGACCGCAGACTGCGGACCATGGCCCGCCGGTCCATGCCGCTGGCAGCCGCCCGGGGCCTGCTGCGCCATGTCCCCCTCGGCGGAACCGTCGCCGTGCTGGCGCTGCTGTCCGTGACCCTCTTCCAGTCGGCCGCCGCCAGCTCCTCACCTGCGCTGATCTGGGCTTTCGCCGCCGTGTGGGCGTGCACGCTGGTCGCGATGCTCCTCTTGGTGCGCCGCTGGTGCCGCGGGTACCGCCGACGGGGGCGGGAGGGGCGTCGGTCATGATCCGCGGTACGGACGCCGATACGGGACAGCCGACCCATCCCTTCCCCCCGGGCCCGCCGCCGTATCCGGCGCCGCCCACGCACCCGTTCCCCGTCGACCCCCACTCGCCGGAGCCGAAGCCGCCGCCGGAGCCGGAACCGGACCGTGAACCGCGGCCGCAGCCCCCGCCCCAGCCTTCGGGGGCCGCGGTGAGGGCCGTCGACGGCCGTGCCCAGGGACATCGGGCCGCAGCCGGCTACGCGGCCAGCGGCGCGGTGGCCATGCCGGCGCCCTCGCGCAGGCCCGTCAGGAAGGACTCCACGGCCTCGACGGCCGTGTGGCGGGGCTGCCAGTCCAGCTCGATGCGGGCCCGTGAGGCGTCCATCAACGGCAGGCGCAGGACGGCGTCGAACAGGTCGGGTGAAGCGGGGACGAGGTGGAGCCGCCAGGCGGCGGCCAGGGCCGCCCGGACCGGCGCCGTCGGCAGGGGCAGCCGGCGGGCGTGCAGCAGCCCGGCCAGTGCCTCCGCGTCGATCGGAGGGTCGGCAGCCAGGTTGAAGGGGCCGCTGACGTCCCGCGTGACGGCAGCCAGGTAGGCGGCGGCGGCATCGTCCGTGTGCAGGGCCTGGAAGCGCAGGCCGGTCATGTCGGGGACCGCCGGGATCAGTCCGGGCCGCACGAGCCGGCCCGGCAGGAACCGGCCAGCGAAGATCCTGCGCTGTTCGGAGGCGGAGGTGCGCTTGAAGAGGAACGCCGGTCGCATCCGGACCACGCGCATCTCGGGGTGGGACTGCTCGAAGGCGTCGAGGACCCGCTCCAGATAGGCCTTCTCCCGCGTGTACGCGGCCTGGGGCCAGCCGTGGGTCGGCCACGATTCGTCGACCGCGCCGTCCTTGGGGCCGGGCGAGTACGCGCCGACCGAGGAGGCGTGGACCAGCACCGGCACGCCCGCGGCGGCCGCGGCTTCGAAGACCCCCACGCTGCCCACGACGTTGGTCTGCCAGGTCTCGGCCGGGTGGTGGGTCGGCTGGAACTTCCACGCGAGGTGGATCACCGCGTCGGCTCCGGTGAACAGGGGCACCAGGTCCGGTCCGTGCTCTTCGATGTCCACGGCTGCCCAGGTCGTCTTCGCGGGGCTCCAGTGGGGAGCCCGGCGGGCGAGGCCGAGGACGGAGTCCACGGCCGGGCTGTCGGCGCACGCCTGCACCACGCTGGTGCCGACGTTCCCGGTGGCACCGACGACCACGACCCGCAGGCCGTCAGCGCCGGGCCGCGGGAATGCGGAGCGGTTCATGGCTCGGTCCTTTCGCGTCGAGTGGCCGGACGAGGGGGTCTTACGGTCAGGCCGGGCTCCCCTGGTCGGGCGGCTCCTCGACGTGCTTTCCCCGGTCGCGGCCCTCTGCCGTGCGGCGCTGTGCGTCGGTGTTCGGGCTGAGGGCGTCGCCGGAACCGCCGTCGTGCGAGCCGGGCATGACCGCGTCCTCCGCCTCTCGGCGCGCTGCGCGGTCCCCGCTTTCCCCGGGGGCCTTGGACGGCGGAGTCGGCTTGCGGTGTTCCTTCTCGCTCATGTCGTGCTTCCTTTCGCTCGCTCCGGGCCGGTGGCGTTCCACACGGCCCCGGGCTCCTCTCGCACGGGGGCGGCTACCCGCCCACCCGCACGTCACTCCCGGGGGGCTCCCCTCGTACACGAGGAGCGCCTGCCCGGCGGTGGGCGCCGCATGCCTGGGTGGACGCCGGCGGAGTCCCGGCCGGGCGGGACCGCTCGTACGGGGGGTGCACGACGCCGAATAGCGGGTAAGCGCGGGTCATGATCGCTTCCCATCACCTCATCGCGGCCGGGTACTCCCCGTCCCTCTTCCTGATCCTGGCGGGCGTGGTCGTGGCCGCGCTCCTGATCGCGGCGTTCTGGTACGGCACTCGACGCACCGCGGCCCGCAAGGACCCCGGCGCGCAGCCGCCGGACCAGAGCCCTCCTGCCCGGGCGCGTCAGGAGTCCTGGCAGACGCCCGACGAGGCGGACCCGCCCCGGCGCCCTTGAGCGATTCGGCGTACGGCTCATCTCCGTCGTCATTCCGGAGCAACCCGCGGCCCGGTACGACGGATCCGCCGGCGCGGGCGGGTACACGGTTGACCGGACGGCACGGGCCGTCCGGCAATGCCGACAGGGAGGAAGCCTGTGGACGGGATCGTGCTGCTCAAGGAAGACCACAAGACGGTGGAGAAACTCTTCAAGCAGTTCGAGAAGGCCGGTGACGACGCCCACGCCGAGAAGCGCAAGATCGCCGATCAGGTGATCGAAGAGCTGACCACCCACGCCTGGATCGAAGAACAGATCTTCTATCCGGCCGCCCGTGAGGCCGCCCCCGACACCAAGGACCACGTCCTGGAAAGCGTCGAGGAGCACCACATCGTGCTGTGGATGCTGTCGGAGCTGAAGGACCTCGACGCGAGCGACGAACGGTTCGACGCGAAGATGAGCGTTCTCATGGAAAACGTCCGCCACCACGTCGAGGAGGAGGAGAAGGAGTGGTTCCCCGACGTCCGCAAGGCCATGGGCCGCAATCGGCTCGTGGAACTCGGCGAGCGGATGGAAGCGGCCAAGAAGACGGCTCCGGGCCACCCCCTGGACGTTCCCAGCGCCGAGGAATAGCCGGGAGTCGGCGGCCGGAAGAAGTCCGGCCGTGACCGTGCGGCGTCAGCGGTCCGCGCCGGGCGGTTCGACGCGCGGTCCGCGCCGGGCGGTTCGAGGACCTCACGGGGCCTCCTCGCGCTTCCACCCCCAGGCCGTGAGCATCCCCGCTGACAGCGCGGTGCATGCGGGTGAGTTCAGGTACCGGACGGCCTCGTCGATCCCGGCGTCGTCGACGAGCCCCGTCGCCACCATCGCCTCCCGGGCCCGGCCCCAGGTGTCGGCCCAGAACCTGCTGATCGGGCTGCCGGGCTCGAGGGGCGGTACGTGGATCTCGGCCGCCACCGGCTCCAGTCCTGCCGCGCGCAGCAGCTCGGGGTGGCGCGGCACCCGCGAGACATCGGTGCCGATGCTGTCGCCCAGCCCCTGCCACATGGCCTGCATGGCGCGGGTGTAAGGGGTGACGGGGGCGAGCTCCGTCGTCAGGTCGACCGCGTCGCTGACGACCAGGACCCCGCCCGGGGCCACGAGACCGGCGAGCTTGGTGACCATCCGGTCCGCGGCCGGCAGGTGCATGAGTACGAACCGGACGTGGACCAGCCGGAACGCCCCCGGCGAGAACGCGTCGGCGGTGACGTCCGCCTCCAGCGCGGTCAGTCCGGGCACCGGGTGCGCGGCGAGGAACCGTACGTCGCGGTCCACCGCGAGGACGGACTCGACGCCCGCCTCGGCGAGCAGCCGCCGGGCCACCGTGCCCGTCCCCGCCCCCACGTCCAGGCACGTCCAGCCGGGGCCCGCGCCCAGCAGTCGCAGCCGGGCCATGGTCGTCTCGTCATAGGCGAGGGCCCCGAGGTCGATGCGCTCGTCCTCGCCCCGTTCCTCGGGACGGAAGACCTGCTCACCGTAACGACCGTGCCCGGGAGCCCGTCCGCCGTCCGACGGAGGATCTACGCCGGTCATGTGGCCATTGTGGCAAGCGAAGGCGGAATCCGCCTCGGCTGCCGCGTACGCCGCTTCGTACGGCGGGTGCGGGCGGCACGCCCAGGAGCCTTGCGGCGCCGGGGCCGTGCGGCGAGCGGCGAGCGGCCGGAAGTCCTCGCCGTCAGTCCGCCGTCCGGTTGAGGAAGTGGAAGCCGGGGCGGGGGTGCATCAGGAAGTCGTGGTGCGAGATGTTCCAGGCGTAGGCACCCGCGAGGCCGAAGGCCACCCGGTCGCCCGCCCGCAGCCCGGCCGCCGGGACGTGGCGGGCCAGGAGGTCCTTGGGGGTGCACAGCTGGCCCGTCAGGGTGACCCGCTCGTCGCCGGCCGCCGGTCGCGGCCAGGGGTGGGGCCAGGTGTCCACGGGGAGGACGGAGCAGGGCTGGTCGTGGCCCTTGGTCGCCGGGGTGCGCAGATGGTGGGTGCCGCCGCGGACGACGGCGAACTCCTCGCCGTGGCTGCGCTTGACGTCGAGGACCTCGGTGGCGTACCAGCCGCAGTACGCGGTCAGGGCGCGGCCCGGTTCGATGCGCAGGGTCAGGTCGGGGTGCGCGGCGGTGAGGCGGGCGAGACCCCGGCCGTACGCGGTCCAGTCGAAGCGCTCCTCGGGGGCCGCGTAGTCGACGTTCATGCCGCCGCCGACGTTGACCTCCGCGAGGCGGATCCGGTGGCGTGCGGCCAGAGCGGCGGCCCAGGCCACGACGGACTCGGCCACGGACAGCTGCTCGGCGGCGTCGAGACCGCTGGCCAAGTGGGCGTGGACGCCCCGCAGTTCGAGGTGGGGGCAGCTGCCGTCGGTCAGGAGGCGGACGGCGGTGTCCGCGTCGGCGGGATCGAGGCCGAAGGGGGTGGGGCGGCCGCCCATGGCCAGCGAGCTGCCCGCGAGCGAGGCGGTGGACAGGGGCAGGTTGAAGCGGAGCAGGACGGCCACGCCCGTGTCCGGGGCGGTGCGGGCCGTCAGTTCGGACAGCACGCGCAGCTCGTGGACGCTCTCGACGTGGAAGCGCCGCACGCCCCGTTCCAGCGCGTCGCCGATCTCGGCCGGCGTCTTGCCGGGGCCGCCGAAGGCCGTCGGGCGGCCGGGGACGGCCTTGGCGACGTGGGCGAGTTCGCCGCCCGAGGAGACCTCGTACCCGTCCACGTACGGGCCGAGCGCGGCCAGGATCTCCGGCTCGGGGTTGGCCTTGGCGGCGTAGTACAGCTCGACGCGTTCGGGCAGCGCCGCCCGTACCGACGCGGCGTGTTCGCGCAGGGCCGCCAGGTCGTAGACGTAGGCGGGCAGTTCGGCGTCCGGCAGGGCCAGGATCCGGTCGCGTACGGAGGCGGTGGGTGCGGTCATCGGGCGCTCCAGGTGTTCCGGTCGTGGGCCGCTTCCGACAGCACGTCCTCGGCGAGGGGGGAGGGCAGCCTGACGTAGCCGGCCTCGCGGTCGGCCTTGCGCTCCCAGCGGGTGAGCAGGTTCGCCTTGGCCGGCAGCGGCACCCCGGCGAGCAGCGCGGCGAGCCGCGGCGGGCAGCCGTGTCGGTCGGCGTACGTCTGGAGGGTGGCGCGGACCTGGGCCCACAGGGCGGCTTCGGTGCGCGGGTGCAGATCGGCGAGCGCGGCGAGCATTTCGGCGACGTGGTTGACCAGCAGGCAGTACACCACCCGGTCCCAGCCGCGTTCCGCGTCGTACGTCATGGGGGCGGCCACCTCGGCGGGCAGCGCGGCCAAGGCGGCGGCGTGGTGCTCGGGAAGGAGCTTGGTGCCCTCCAGGTCGCGGAAGAGCACCTGGGCCGGCATGCCGTCGTCGTCGACGCAGACGATGACGTTCTGCAGGTGCGGTTCCAGGACGAGGCCGTGGTCGAAGTAGGCGGCCAGCACCGGCGGGACGAGCAGCTTGAGGTACGCCGCCCACCAGTCGAGCGTGGTCTGCGGCCCCGCCCCGTCGAGGAGGAGCGAGAGGTGGCCGGGGCCGGTCGGGTACTCGTCGGCGACGGCGGCCGCGAGCAGCGGGGTCGTGCCCGGCAGGAGCTGCCGGGACAGGCCTTCCCGGACGATCACGCCGAAGCCCTCCAGCAGCGCGCGGTCGGGGGTCCCGTCGGGGCCGGGGAGGGCGAGGCTGCGGTAGGCGGGCTCGCGGAGCATGGCGCTGCCGGGGAAGCGGTCCGCCAGGTCGGTCAGCGCGGGCGCCAGCATGCGGGTCAGGGCCACCGCACCCGACAGCTCGTAACTGGCGTTCTTGCGCAGGCAGTTGGTGATGCGGACGTTGAGGCTGAACTTGAGGAAGGTCTCGCCGTCGTACAGCGTGCGCACGGATGCGGTGGCGGCGAACGGCTTCCCGAGCGGCCCCAGGTCCAGGACGTCGCCCCGGTCGAGGGCCTCCCTCAGTGCGGGGTGCTCGCGCAGCATCTCGTACTGCCAGGGGTGCGCGGGCAGCAGCCGGTAACCCTCGGGCAGGTCGGCGCGGACGCGGTCGAGCGGTTCGGCCGCGCCGTCCTCGACGGTCTCCTCGGCGATCAGATCGGCGCGGACGGCGAGGTGGCGCAGCGGGAAGGAGGCGCCGGCCTCGGGGGCGTACGACAGCCAGGACGCGGCGTCGCCGGTACGGGCCTTCGGGGTCGGGTGGAAGCGGTGGCCGAAGAGCAGGGACTGCTCGGAGGCGATGTAGGTGGCGAGCCCGTCTCCCCCTGCCGGCACCCGGGCGGTGGACCCGGCGCGCGCGGCGAGGCCGGCGGCGACGGCCGCGTGCCCGGAGGCGACCTGGTCCAGGAACTCGTCGTTGCGCACACCGGTCCGCAGCGACAGCTCGTCCTGGGTGTACTCGGCCAGGCGCTGCCAGTCGATCTGCGCCCAGACGGGACCGCGCTGCTCCAGCACCGGGCCGGTGAACCGGTGGGCGCCCAGCAGGGAGGTGCGGCGCAGGGCGACGCGCAGCAGCACGCCGCGGCGAGGCAGGCGCACCAGCAGGTGGGAGCCGGTGACGGAGCTCTGGTGCTCCGGGCCGGACACTTCGCGCAGCAGGCAGTTGAGGAGGGTGTGGGCGACGACGTCGTCTGCGCTCGGCAGGCCCGTATGGGCGGCGGCCGCGGGAGCGGCGGTGGCGAGCGACTTGTTCAGCGGGGGCATCAACGGCTCCAGCGAGTACGGAGGGTGCGGAGACTGCAAGCAGAAGGGGGAAGGGCGAGGACGCCTCCGGCGGCCACCGCGACCACGGCGCCGGTCAGCACGGGCGCGACCGGGCCGAACTGGCTGGTGCCCACGGCGGCGGCGATGCCGGCGACGACGGCGCCCGCTTTGGAGAAGAACTCCAGCGATCCGAACATCCCGCCGGGTTCACGGCCCTTGGCACAGTCGGCGGCCAGCACGGACAGGCAGACGAGGCCGAGGGTCAGGCCGGCACCGAGCAGCAGTCGTACGGCGGTCAGGGTGGCCAGGCCGTCCGCGACGCCGTGCCCTGCCAGGCCCAGCGCGATGCAGGCGAAGCCGAGTGCGAGACCGAGGCGGGGGCGGCGGTGGAAGACGGAGTGCACCTTCATGGCGGTCAGCAGGTAACAGAGGTGCGGAAGGGCGAAGAACACGCCGGAGAGGACCGGGGAGGTCCCGGGTATGCGCTCGTCCATCAACCGGATCAGGTAGGGGAAGGAGATGACGGTGGAGAAGACGAAGGCGAACTCCAGGGCGTACAGGGCCCGCAGCCGCGCCGTCGGGGACGCCGACGGCACGGGCCCCGGCTCGGCGGCTCCGTCCGGGCCCGCCGTGTCCGCTCCCCCCGCCGCCTGCTTCACCGTGCGCGACTCCGGGAGTGCGGCGATCAGCACGGCCGCGGTGAGCGGAAGGACCGCCAGCAGCCCGTACTGGCGGTGCGGGGACAGCCAGGGCGACAGCGCGCCGACGACGACGGGGGCGAAGACCAGGGCCGCCCGCGCGGCGCCCTGCATCAGGGTGAGCGCCTTGGACAGCTCGGGGCCTTCCAGCGCCGCGCCGAGGTAGCCGTTGGACGCGGCGAACGTGCCGCCGAGGATGCCCTGGAGCACCAGCGCCGCGGTGAAGGTCGTGAGGGAGTCGGCCCACCCGGCGAGCAGGAACGACACGGCGAGTCCGAGCTGGGCGCGCAGCAGCAGCCGTTTGCGGCCGAACCGGTCGGCGAGCCGTCCCCACAGCGGGGCTCCGAGCGCGGCGAACACGGTCGGGACGACGTACAGCACGCCCGCCCAGCGGGCCGTGGCGTCGCCGAGCCCGGGAAGGATCTCGGTGAGGTACGGGGGGAGGCCCAGGGCGGCGAAGGAGGCCACGAAGTAGCACCCGGCGACGGCGTGGACCTGCCGGCGCCCCAGCGACGGGCGCGGCGGGGTCGCCGGAACCGGCACCGCCCTCGGTCCGCTCTCGTTGGCAGCGGTGACGGTCATCTCGGGTCCCTCGCTCTCCGCAGGTAGTTCGGGCCGGTGGTGTAGTGCTTGTTGATGTCCGCGGCGCCCGAGCGTTCCTTGGTGAGCAGGGTTCCGGCGGTGACCATCGCCTTCACCGGCAGCTCGTGGGCGTCCAGCACCGCGGCGCGCAGGATCGCGCCCGGTTCCCCGGCACCGGTGCCGAGCCGCTCGACGGCTTCGGCCAGCCGGTCGCGTACGAGCCCGGTCAGCGTCCGCAGCGGCGCGCGGCCGTGCCGGGCCAGCCCGAAGGCGTACGCGCCCGCGCACAGGTGGAGGGTGATCGTGGTGAACAGGTCGGCGACGGCCCGGTCGTCCTCGCCGAATATCCGGGCGTCGTCGAAGGCCGCCGGGTCGGGGGCGTCGCCGCCGAGCGTCTCCCGCATGCGGCGGGTGTTGATGCGGGGGCCGTCGTTGTCCTTGAGCAGCAGCCGCAGGCGGGTGCCGCCGTCCGGGGTCCGGTCGAACACCAGGGAGACGTTCTGCTGGTGGGACTCCAGGGCGATGCCGTAGCCGAAGAGCGTGGTCTGCCAGTCGAAGAGGAGCGTGAGGCAGGCGTCGAGGAGGGCGACCGGGTCGCCGCCGTAGAACCGCTCGGCGAGCCGGTCGATCAGCAGCCGGCCGCCGGGGGCCTCGCCGAGCAGCGCGGCCATGGGAAGGACCACGGCGTGGTCGAGGCCTGCCGGGTAGCGGCGGCACAGGACGGCGAGGAGTTCGTGGCCCGCGTGGGCGTAGACCGTCTCGTCGGCGTGCAGGACCGTGTCCTTGAAGCGCGGCTCGCGGGCGATCACCGTCTCCAGCAGGAGCTGGCCGGCCGCGCCGTCCACGAGGGTGCCGGGCTTGATGGTCCGGCGGTTGCGCAGCCCCAGGCTGGCGGTGGCCAGCGGCAGTTTGAGGTGCAGGGCCGGGTCTGCGGTGAGGGCGACCGTACGCATCGACAGGGTCGGTACGGCCTCCAGATACGGGCGGTCGGCGAGGACCGCCTCGCCCTCCAGGCCGGCTTCGCGCAGGGCGCCGCGCAGCGGGGCGCCCAGGGTGAGGGGGTGGACGGGGAGCGCGAGGTGGCTGTCGGACAGCTCCGCCAGGCCCAGGTCGGCCGGGGAGGGCCAGTGCGCGGGCAGCGGCGCGGCGCCGCCGTGGACGGTGAGCGCCCGCCGGGGCACGGCGAGCCAGCGCAGGCCGAAGCGAGGGTGGAACTCCGGGGCGTAGGCCCGGAGTTGGGCGTCGTCCAGCCCGGAGCGGCCGCGGGCCGTGGGGTAGACGGGGTGGTCCAGGCGGGCGGCGAGCGTGTCGTGGGCGAGGCCGCCGGCGAGGCCGGTCCAGTCGGCGGGCTCGGCGCCGTGGCGGGCCGTCAGGGCGTCGGCGACCTCGGCGGCGGTGCGCTCGTGCAGCCGCATGGTCGCGAGGGTTTGGCGGCACTCTTCGGTGAAGGCGTCGAAACCGGCCCGGTCGGCGGGGTCGGCGAGCGCGCCCAGTGCGCCGAGGACGGCCTCGCAGTCGGTGAGCTCGGCGGTCTCCTTGGCATCGACGCCTTCCGACTCCCGTACCAGGAGCGGGAGACGGGCGGCGTACCGGCTCTGGAAGCCGTCCTCGGCGACCGGCAGCAGGAGGGCGCCGCCGTCGCCCGTGGCGAGCCGCAGCCACGGGCCGCCCGCCCGCTCGACGACGGTGGAACGGGTGCGCAGGCCGACGACGTCCTCGCGCAGGAGGGCGCTCAGGACCCGCAGGAGCAGGGCCCCTTCGACAGGATCGGCGGCGGTGTCGGCGGCGGCGAGGGCGCCGGCCCCCGAGCCCGCCACCGGATCGAGGGTGGACGCCTGCGTCACGGCGTGATCTCCCAGCGCCGGCCGGCGAGGAAGTCGGCGACGACCCGGTCGACGGTCCCCTGGTCGGTGCCGGTGGCCCGCAGGACCCCGAGGTAGTCCCGGTTGGTGTGGTACAGCTCGTGCGTCTCGCCCACCTCGCGCAGGGGCCGGTAGGCCAACGTCACGCCGTCCACGGTCAGATCGGTGGCGGCGGGCGCGGCCGTCAGCGTGCCCGCGCGCTGGGCGCACGGGTAGTCCAGCCGGGCGGCGCCGTCGTCGCGGGTACCCAGGTCCGCGGGCAGCGGCTCTCCGAGGTGGGTGCGCAGGACGAGTTCGAAGAGCGGGATCCCGAGCAGTTGGGCCAGCAGCAGGTCGCACTGGTCGCCGATGGCCCGGTAGTTGACCTCGATGATGCGGGCGCGGCCCTCGTGCACCACGAACTCGGTGTGGCAGATGCCGAAGCCGATGCCGAGGGCGTCGAGCTGGGCGTTGATCTGGGCGACGACCGGTTCCGGATGCGCCGGGACGAAGGTCAGCCGCTCCTCGATGAAGTACGGGGGTGCGGAGAGTTCGGTGTGGAATCCGCCCAGGACGTGGCGGGTGGTGCCGTCTCCGAGCGTCTCCAGCGTGTACAGCTCACCGGCGAGGTACTCCTCGACGACCAGCGCCACCCCGGGCCGCCGCGCCTGGATCTCCTTGCAGCGCAGCACCAGTTCCTCGGGCCCGTCGACCAGGACCACGTCCTCGCTGGCCACTCCCTCGCGCGGCTTGACCACGCACGGGTAGGGCACGTCGGCGCGGGTCAGCTCGGCCGGGTCGTCTCCCGCGGCGAGCTCGGTGGACCACACGGAGTCGGCGCCGGTCGCGGTGAGGTGGCGGCGCATGTGCGCCTTGTCCTTGGCGCGCAGCGCGGCCTGCCAGCTCTTGGCCGGGAGACCGAAGTAGTCGGCGGCCAGGGCGGCCTGCGTCTGCAGGTGATCGCTGTTGGTGAACACGGCGTCAGGCGTGTGGTGGGTCGATATCCGGGTGATGACGGCGCGGAAGTCGCGTACGTCGCACCGCAGGACCTCGATGTCCGGGTAGGTCCGGCGGTGGGCCTCGGGCTGGTCCGTGAGCAGGGTGACGTCGAGACCGAGCCGGGCTGCGGCGGGGAGGAAGCCTTCGGTGACCGAGTCGGTGGGGTTGAGGGCGAGCAGATACAACCGCATGGGCGGCGACCCCTTCCGAGTCGAGGAGGTGGCGAACGGCAAGGCACGGGTCCGGACGGCACGTCGACGGACGGCCGAAAGATCCGTTACAGCTTAGGTTAGGCAAGCCTTAGCGAATAACTCAAGCCCTGTCTCACCCATTTGACGCGTCCCCGATTGATCACATCTGATCACAGAAGCTAAGGTAAGGCTTACCTGCTCTTCTTGTTCTTCCTGTTCTTGGTGGCTCGATCCCGCACCGCACGCCCGTGAAGGAACACCGATGACCACGACCTTGGACGCCGCGGCGGCCGGCACCGCAGCGAGCGGGGCCGGCGCCCTCGCCTCCCTCTACCTGCGCCTCGCCGGTTCGTGCGAGGCGCTGAGCGTGCGGGTGGCGGGCGTCGACGGCACCCCGTCGACGGCGGCAACGACCGTGACGGCAACGGGCCCGACAGGAACGGGCGTGACGGGGACGAGCGTGACCGGAGCCGACCTGGCGCAGCGGCCGGAGGCGCTGGACGCCTTCGTCGACGCCGAATCCGCCCGCATCCGGGAGCAGCACGGGCACACCCCCCGCCGGGAGGTCGCCGCCTCCCGCGCCCTGCACGACTACCTCTGGTCCGTCAGCCTGCTGATGAGCGGCGCCTGGTACCTGGAGCGGCGCGTCCCGCGCATCCGCCCGGCGGACATCCGGCTGGACCTCGCGACGACCGTGTTCGAGGTGACCGCGGGCTCCCGGTTCGCCTGCCTGCCCGGCGATCCGGCGGCGGACTCCCCCTCACCGGGCGTCCGCGTGGTCGCCGACGAGGAGGCGCTGCGCGCGGAGTTGCGGGCCGCCGTCGTGGACCACATGCGTCCGCTGCTCACCGCGATCGGCCCGTACGCCCGGCGCGGGCCGCGCGCCCTGTGGGGCATGGCGGCGGACGACCTGATCTCGGGCATCTGGTACCTCGGGCGCGTGCTCGGGCAGGAGGAGCGGGCCGTGAGCGCCGCGACCGGCCTGCTTCCGACGGCCATGGCGCCGTTCCCCGGCGCCGCGGACTTCCGCCGGCTGTCGGGCCGCGAGGGGCGGCAGTACCCGACCCGCACGCGGCTCGGATGCTGCCTCTACTACGCCCTCGACGCGGCCCTGCCGTGCGGTACGTGCCCGCGCACCTGTGACGCGGAGCGGCTCCGGCGGCTGGAGGGCTGAGGTCCCTTCTCCCGCCGACGGCCCCCGGGAACGACCGCGGGCCGGCACCTGAGGCGTACGGGTTCGTACGTCTCCGGTGCCGGCCCGGACGGGTCAGCCGCAGGTCACTTGGCGGGGTCGACCTTGAAGGTCTTCGCCAGGTCGTCGAGGACCATGTCGGCGCCCTGGAGCGAGACGGAGGTCATCCACGTGGCGTCGTCGACCTCGTGGACGTTGCCCTTCTGCACGGCGTTCAGGCGCTGCCACAGCGGGTTGGCCATGAACTTCTTCTTGCGCTCCTCGCCGCCCGAGAAGCTCGTCAGGAAGATGTGGTCGGCGTCGGCCTGCTGGATCTGCTCCTCGCTGATCTCGATGTTGAACTTCTCGGTGTCGCGCTGGTTCTCCGGCCGGGTCAGGCCCATGTCCGCCAGGATGATGCCGCTGAAGGTCTTGGGGAGGTAGATCCGGGTGGGGCCGTCGACGAAGCGCGTGAGGGAGATGGTCGGCTTGCCGCCTTCGCCGCTGCCGCCGCCCTGGGCGTTGATGGCGGCGCCGATCTTCTTGGCGCGGGTCTCGTACGCCGTGAGCTTGGCCTTGGCCTTCTCCTCCTGGCCGAGCGCCGTACCCAGGAAGGTGACGTTCTCCTTCCAGATCGGGCCGGTCGTCTTGACGAAGACGGTCGGGGCGATCTTGCTCAGCTGGTCGTACAGGTCCGCGTGGCGGACGGTCGCCGAGACGATGAGGTCCGGCTTGAGGGCCGCGATCGCCTCGAGGTTGGGGCTGTCGAGCGGGCCGACGTCCTTGGTGTCCTTCACCGCGTCACCGAGGTAGGCCGGGAAGCCCTTCTGGTCGCGGTAGGAGCCGATGCCGCCGACCAGCGGCGCGTCCAGTGCGACGACGGCCTCGACCAGGCTGTTGTCCAGCGCCACGACGCGCTTGGGCTTGGTCTTGACCTCGGTGGTGCCCTTGTCGTGCGTAATGGTGCGCGGGAAGCCGGAGTCGGCCGCGGCGGGCTTCGCCGAGCCGTCGGAGGCGTCCTTGCCGTCACCACTGCCGCCGCCACAGGCCGCCAGCGAGAGTGCCAGGGCCGTCGTGAGGACGGCAGCGGCGATCCGGCCGGGCCGGCGGCGCTGAGCAAAGGTGTTCATCGGGTCTCTCCAAACGAGATGGCAGCACGAACGGTGGAACTTAGGCAAGGCTTACCTGCGCGAGCGCTGTGAGAATAGCTGCTCTCCGTGGCCGGATCCAGCCCGGGGGTGAGCACCACATTCGGTTAGGCATCCCTTACCTTGTGAACGTGACCCTCAAGCCCGTCGACGCAGGGGCGGTTGATGCCGCCGCCCACCGCCCCGCCCCACCACCACCCGCACCACGGCGCGTTGCCACCCGCGCCACCGTGACGGCCGTACTCCTCACGGCCGTTCTCGCCGCCGTCTGCGCCTCGCTCGCCATCGGCACCAAGGCCGTACCGCTCTCCGACGTGCTCACCGCGCTGGGCGGAGGCACCGAGGGCGACGCCGTGGTGATCCGCGAACTGCGCATGCCGCGCACCTTCCTCGGCCTCCTCGTCGGCATGGCGCTGGGGGCGGCCGGAGCCGTCGCGCAGGACATCACCCGCAACCCGCTCGGCGATCCCGGCCTGATCGGCATCAGCGCCGGCGGCGCCTTCGCGGTCGCCGCGAGCATCGGAGCGCTGGGTCTGACGAGCCCGTACGAGTACATCTGGTTCGCCTTCCTCGGCGCCGCGCTGGCCGGAATGCTCGCCTACGCCGTCGGCGGAACCGGATACGGCGGGGCCACTCCGGCCAAACTCGCCCTCGCCGGGGCGGCGGTCACCGTACTGCTCGACGCGGGCACCAACACCCTCGTCCTGCTGGACGTCCGCACCCTGGACCAGTACCGCTTCTGGGCGGTCGGCTCCCTCGCCGGCCGGGAGGCCGAACTGGGCCTGCAGCTGCTGCCGTTCGTGGGCGTCGGGCTGCTGCTGGCGCTCGGGCTCAGCGGCCGGCTCAACGCCCTCGCGCTGGGCGACGACCTCGCCAGCAGTCTCGGTACGAAGGTCAGGACGACCCGCGCGCTGGGCGCCGTGGCCGTCATCCTGCTCGCGGGCGCGGCGGTTGCCGCGGCGGGCCCGGTGACCTTCGTCGGCCTGGTCGTCCCGCACGTCGTACGGGCCTTCACGGGCCCCGACGCCCGCTGGCTGGTGCCCTGTTCGGCGCTCGGCGGCGCGGCCCTGATGCTGACCGCGGACGTCGTCGGGCGGATGGTCGCCCGTCCCGGCGAACTGGAGGCCGGCGTGGTCACCGCGCTGCTCGGCGCCCCCTTCCTCGCCTACCTCGTCAAGCGGGGCAAGCTCAAGGAGCACAGCCGATGAGTCTCCTGAGGTTCGAGAGCGGGCCGATCGGCCTCGCCGTGCGGCCGCGCGTCGCCGTCACGGTCCTCGCCCTGGCCGTCACCGGGTTCGCGGCGCTCGTGTTCTCGGTGTCCCTCGGCACCTACGCCATCCCCGTCGGCGACGTGCTCGGCGCAGTGCTCGGCACCGGCGACGGCGCCGCCGACCTGATCATCCATCAACTGCGGCTGCCCCGCGCCCTGACCGCGCTCCTGGTCGGCGCGGCCTTCGGACTCGCGGGAGCCGTCTACCAGGCCGTCACCCGCAACTCCCTGGCCAGCCCCGACCTCATCGGCATCGCGGCCGGCTCCGGAGCCGGCGCGGTCACCGCCATCCTGATCGGCGGGGTCACCGCCGCCGGTGCCGGCACCTTCGGCGCCGTGCCGTTCGGCGCCCTCGCCGGCGCCCTGCTCACCTCCGCCACCATCTACCTGCTCGCCTACCGCGACGGCACCATCACCGGCTACCGCTTCGTCCTCGTGGGGCTCGCCGCGAACGGCGCCCTCCTCGCCCTCACCCGCTGGATGCTGGCCCGCGCCGACATCGACCAGGCCTCGCGCGCCATGGTCTGGCTCACGGGCAGCCTCAACGGCCGGGGCTACGAGCACGTCCAGTGGTCAGGGCTCGCGCTCGTGGTCCTGATGCCCCTGACACTGGCGCTGGCCCGCCCCTACCAGCTCCTCCAGTACGACGACGACACCGCGCGCAGCCTCGGCATCCCGCTGCGGTACTCGCGGATCGCGCTGCTCGTCCTCGCCACCTGCCTGACCGCCCTGGCCACTTCGGCCGCCGGGCCGATCGCCTTCGTCGCGCTCGGAGCACCGCAGATCGCCCGCCGCCTCACCGGCACCGCCGGAATCCCCCTGGTGACCAGCGCGTTCACCGGCGCCGTCCTGCTCATCCTCGCCGACCTGGCCGGCCGCCTCGTCCTGGCCCCGACCGAACTGCCCGTCGGCGTCCTCACCGGCGCCGTGGGCGCCCCGTACCTGCTGCTGCTCCTCGCCCGGGCCAACCGGGCCGGAAAGGGAGGCTGACATGACCGCCCCACCGACCGCCCCCGTGACCGACACCGACAGCAGCACCGCCGGCGGCGGCGGTATCCGTCCCGCCGCGCTGCACGGTTCCGGTCTCCGCCTGGGTTACGGCGACCGGATCGTCGCCGAGGACCTCGACCTGCCGATCCCGGCGGGCCGGATCACCGCCCTGGTCGGCCCGAACGCCTGCGGCAAGTCGACCGCGCTGCGCGCTCTGGCCCGGCTGCTCAAGCCGGCCGACGGCACCATCCTGCTGGACGGCGAGGACATCGCCTCGCTGTCCGCCCGGGACTTCGCCCTGCGCCTCGCCCTGCTGCCGCAGACCCCCAGCGCGCCGGACGGCATCACCGTACGGGACCTGGTGGCCCGCGGTCGTACGCCTCACCAGCGCTGGTGGCGCCAGTGGTCCTCGGCCGACGAGACCGCCGTGGACGCGGCCCTCGCGGCCACCGGCTCGGCGGAACTCGCCCACCGGTCCATCGACGAGCTCTCCGGCGGCCAGCGCCAGCGGGTGTGGATCGCGATGGCACTGGCCCAGGACACCTCGGTACTGCTGCTCGACGAGCCCACCACCTACCTCGACCTCGCCCACCAGGTCGACGTGCTCGAACTGGTCGCGCAGCTCAACCGGGCGGAAGGCCGCACGGTGGTGATGGTCCTGCACGAACTGAACCTGGCCTGCCGTTACGCCGACCACCTCATCGCGATGCGCGACGGCCGCGTCGTCGCCGCCGGGCCGCCCTCGGAGGTCGTCACCCCGGAACTCGTCCACGAGGTCTTCGCCCTGCGCGCGGCGGTCATCGAGTGCCCCGTGGCGGGCACCCCGCTGGTCATCCCCGAGGGGGGCCGCCGCACCGAGATCGTCTGAACGGGCCTCACCCGACCGGCCGATTCCGGGGGACGCCCACCGGCTGCCGCCCGGGCCCGGGCGGCAGCCGGAGTCCCCGGCGCCGGCGTGTCCGCCGCTCGCGCCGCGGAGCGGTCCGCCGCGGCGCCGAGGTGCGGACCGCCGCTCCCGGCGCCAGGATGGGCGCGACCCCGTATACGCCGACAGGAGGCTCCCGTGCTGGAACGCAAGCGGCGCAAGGACGGCACCGAGATCACGTTCGTGATCCCCGCCGACACCCCACCCGGCCCGGTCAGCGTCGTGGGCGACTTCAACGACTGGCGGCCCGGCGCCCACGAACTGCGCGCCCGTGAAGACGGCACCCGCGCGGTCACCGTGGCGCTGCCCGGCCGGAGCACGCACGCCTTTCGTTACCTGGCGGCCGGGGACTACTGGTTCAACGACGAGAGCGCCGACGGCCACGACGGCACCAACAGCCGCCTGCAGACCTGAAACGGACCCTCCGCCCTACCGCGCGGAACCACGGACAGCGGAGCGTGAGCGTGGAGATCTCGACGAGGGAAGTCTTCGGCGCTCCCTGCTGGGTCAACCTGATGGCGCGCGACCTGCACGCGGCGCAGCAGTTCTACGCGGCGGTCATGGGCTGGCATTTCCGGCCCGGCCGCCTCGGGGAGTCGTTCACCATCGCCGAGCTGGACGGCGTGCCGGTGGCGGGCATAGGAGAGCCGTCCGGGCAACTGGCCGGGGCGGCGTGGACGGTGTACTTCGCCGTCGAGGACGCCGACGTGGCCGTGAGCCGTATCCGTGAGCGCAGCGGCACGGTCGCCGTCGGGCCGGTCTCCTTCGCCTCCGGCGGCCGCGGGGCGCTCGCGGCCGACCGGGAGGGAGCCTCGTTCGGGATCTGGGAGGGCTCTGTCCGGTCCGACTGGCGGGTGGGCACCGGCCATGCGCCGGCCTGGCTTGAACTGCGTACGAGGGACGCCTTCGACGCCGCGATCTTCTACGGCGGAGTGCTCGAGTGGGCCACCGGCCGCGAGGGGTGCTGCGAGGTCTCGTACGAGGAGGACCAGGTCGTGCTGCGGCAGTCCGGAGAGCCGGTGGCCCGCCTGAACAGCGGCCCCGTCGACGCGGCCGCCCCCACCCCGCAGGCCCGGCCCCGCTGGCACGTGCACTTCCGGGTGCCCGACCTGGACGAGGCGATCGACGCGGCCACCGCGTTCGGCGGACGCACCGTGTCGGCGGTCGCCTCGAACGCCACCGAGCGGTGGGTCACCCTGGAGGACGCCGAGGGGGCCCTGTTCACGCTGAACGCGGCCCAGCCGCCCTCTGCCTGATCCGGCGCGCGCGCCGGCCCCGCAGCGGTTCCCGCCCGGGTTCGACCGGCGGCAGGCGGGCATGCGCGAGGTGAAACCGACACGTGACGCCCGTCGGCGTCTTCACGGCACGGAGGAGGTGCGCCGATGGACGGCGCGGACGACGGCCGACCGGAGGTCCGGCGGCCCCGGATGCAGCACGAGGGCGGCACCGCGGACGAGCACGGGCGCAAGCCCGGGGCCCCGTCCCGGACGGGCACCGGGGCCCAGCCTCCGGCGGATGCGGAGCGGGTCGACAGCGCCAACGAGAGCCGGACCAGGAAGGCCCACCTCCTCGGGCCTGACGCAGCCGGACGGCCCGCCGGCACCGGGGACGAGGAAGACGACCTGCCCCTGTGACGGTCCCCGCCCCCGTGCCGGCCGGCACGGGGGCGGGGACCGTCACAGGGACAGCGGGCCGGCGCGGGGCGCGGAGAGCTCCGGGCCTGCGGGCCGCCGGTCAGGCGCGGGCCCGGCTGCGGCGCACCAGCAGGAACACCAGCAGGACGGCGCCGGCCGCGAGCAGCCGGGTCCGGTTGGCCCGTGCGGCGGCCGCGGCCTGCCCGGCCCGTTCCCGTACCGGGTCGGGTGTCTTCTCGGAGGCCAGCTGTCCGGCATGGGCCGTGGCGGCGCGGAGCTGCCCGCCGGCGTGGGACGCCTTCTCCGCGACCGGGGCGGGGGTCTTGTCCCGCACCACATGGGCGGCGTGTTCGACCTTCTCCCGGATCTGCCCCGTGACCAGGGCGGCCTTCTCCGCAGCCTGCTCCTTGACCGCTGCCGTCTTCTCCCGAGCCTGCTCCTTGACCGCCGCCGTCTTCTCCCGAGCCTGGGCCTTGACGTCGGCCTTCGCCGCCAGCGCCTCGACGGTCTGGCCGAGCTCTTCGCGGGTGTGTTCGACCTGTCGGCGCAGTTCGTCGGGGGTGGGAGCGGATTCGTTGTGGGGCTCGCTGTTCATCGGTGTGCCTTCTCCTTGATCTCGGCCACATCAGCCTTGACGCTGTCGATGGTCTGCCGGGGCGCGGGCGCGCCGGCCTTGGCGATCTGCTTCTTCCCGGCCATCGCGACCACGGCGGCGGTGACGGCCAGCACCCCGGTGACGATCAGAGCCGAGGCCCACACCGGCAGCACCAGGGCCAGGGCGGCGATACCGGCCGCCACGAGGGCCTGAGCCGCCAGGATGCCGAGGAGTCCGGCTCCGCCGAACAGGCCGCCGCCGGTCCCGAACCTCTTCCCCTTCTGCGTCATCTCCGCCCGGGCGAGCCGCATCTCCTCGCGCACCAGCTCCGAGATCTGCTGTGACGCCCGTGAAACCAGCACCCCCACCGAGTCATCGGCGGCACGGGGTCGTTGCTCCGTCGTACTCACGATTCGTCCACCTCATCCTTGGCTTGATCAGTCGCGACGATGCGCGTCGCGTGGTCGTCCCGTCACGCCGCGCCTACCCGGCAATCGGAGGGGCACCCGCACCGGTCCCACCCCGTCCAGTCCGTCCGGGAACAGCCGGCGTTCACTCCATGCGGTGGCGCTCCTCGGCGCTCCACGCCCTGGTATCGCGGGGCTCCACGTAGGGCTCCTCGTCCTCGGGGAGGCCGCCGGCGATCGCGCGCTGACGCACCAGCTCCGCGTCGAACTCCAGTCCGAGGAGCACGGCGAGATTCGTGATCCACAGCCACACGAGGAAGATGATCACACCCGCGACCGTGCCGTACGTCTTGTTGTAGGAGGCGAAGTTCGCGACGTAGACCGCGAAGGCGCCCGAGGCGATCATCCAGATCACCAGGGCCAGGAAGCTGCCCGGGGTCACCCATTTGAATCCCCGGCCCTTGGCGTTCGGCGCCGCCCAGTACAGGATCGCGATCATGATCGTGACGAGGAGCACCAGCACCGGCCACTTCGCGATCGACCACACGGTCAGTGCACTGTCGCCGATCCCCAGGGCGGCTCCTGCCTGCCGGGCGAGGCCTCCGGTGAAGACCACGATCAGCGCACTGGCACAGGCGAGGACCACGAGCGTCACGGTCAGCGCGAGGCGGAGCGGCAGGACCTTCCACACCGGCCGGCCCTCGGGCACGTCGTAGACGGCGTTCGAGGCGCGGATGAACGCGGCGATGTAGCCGGAGGCGGACCACAGCGCCACCGCCAGCCCTGCGATCGCCACCACCGACCCGACACCGCTGCGTCCCTGCAACTGCTGCACCGCATCACTGATCACGTCCCGGACAGATCCGGGAGCCAGCTTCTGCAGGTTTTCCAGCACCCGCTGTGTCGTCGACTCACCCGCGATGCCCAGCAGGGACACCAGGACCAGAAGGGCCGGGAACAGTGCCAGCACCCCGTAATAGGTCAGGCCCGCGGCCCGGTCGGCCAGCTCGTCGTCCTTGAACTCCTTCACCGTCCCGCGCAGCACGGCCCCCCACGACTTCTTCCCCAGGTCGGAGGGCTGATCGGGGGCCCGCTCCTCCGCCTCTTCCGGACGCGCACCGGCCTTGTCCCCGGTGTGCGGACGATCGCCTTCGCCACCGTGGTCTGCCTTCGAGTTGGGTCTCATACCCTTGCGGCTTTCCGCCTCCGCGGCACTTATGCCCGCACGACCCGCGCGCCCTGTGAACTGCCCGCGACCGCCTCGGGACGGTCAGCGCTCAGCCGATGCTCCACGACCAGGTGCCATCCGCGCTGATCAGGCAGGCGAGGACGACCAGGTCCGCGATGCCGAGCACGAGGCCGAGCCGGGCGCGGCCCGGGCGGTTCGTCCCGCGGCGCAGAGCCAGTGCGGCGAGAACGATCGCGATCGGCCCGAGGACCATGTTCATCGCGAGCAAGCCGACCAGCCCGAGGACGAACGAGACGACGGCCATGCCGTCGGCGTCACGGGCGGCGGTGGAAGGAAGGGCCGTGCTGCGCGTGGTCATGAGGAGGCCTCCCCCTTGCGGATGCGGCGATGGTGGTGGCCGGACCGGTACTCCCGTAGCGCGAACACCACCAGCCAGCAGGCGATCGCGGCCGTTGCGGCGAGGCTCACGGAGACGGGCACGTGCGCCACGGTCCCGAGGACCATGCCCAGCAGCATGAGGGCCGCTACGAGGAAGAGCATCTGCATCCTCCAAAATAGGTGACAGTTGTGCACTGACTGCTCAGTCTAATTGAGGCGTGCCGACTCCGCGGATCCAGGGGGTTAACTTTTCGTCATGAGCCAGATCTCCGGCGTCCGCCAGGCCCAACGCCACAGAACTCGCCGAGCGCTGATGGACGGCGCCCTGTCCCTGTTGGAGGAGAAGAGTCTGAGCAGCCTCGGCCTGCGGGAGGTGACCCGCGCCGCGGGCGTCACCCCCACCGCCTTCTACCGGCACTTCCGCGGTGTGGAGGAGCTCGGCATCGCACTCGTGGACGAGGCGCTGCAGAACCTGCACAGCACGATGCACTCCACCCTCGCCACCTCGGGTGACGGTGAGCAACGGATCGGGGCGGCGGTCGAGTTGATCGCCGAGCTGGTGCGCACGTATCCCGCGCACATCCGCTTCATCGTGAGAGAGCGGCACGGTGGAGTACGCAGGGTGCGGGAAGCGGTGGCCGCCCAGCTCGACGCGTTCGCCGAAGAAGTGGCCGAAAACCTGGGGGCCGACCCGCTGGGCCGGGGCTGGAGCCCGGAAGACCTGCTGATGCTGGCCCGCCTGTACGTCGACCACATGGTGATGACGGCGTCCGCATACCTGGCCGCGGCGCTGGAGGACAACGAGTGGGCCGCCGTCACGGCCACCGCACACCGCCAACTGCGTCTCATCCACACCGGTCGCGTGCACTGGGGTGCCGAACAACACTGAGCGGCCGCCGACAGGTGCCCGGGAGTGGCGGCCATGATGCCGGGCGAGGCAGGCTGTACTCATGAGAGCGCCCTTGCGCTCGCCCCTTGGACCGCGAGCCGACGGCCACCACCAGGTCCTCTTCGTCTTCGCGGAGTGCGTGCCTTTCGCGATCGCCCTGCTGGTGCTCCTCGTCGAGCTCACGCCCCTGCACGTCCTGTACACCGGCCCCCTGCTGGTGGCGACGCCCGCTCTGGCAGCGGTGACGATGGGCCCCAAGGGCACGCTGGCGGCGGCGGGGGTGGCCGTCGGTGTCAGCGTGACCACCGCCACCCACAACCACGCCTGGGGTGGCCAGCAGGTCTACACGAACTTCCTCGCCCTGTTCCTGGTCTCGGTGGCGAGCTTCATGATCAGCCGCGCCGCGCGCACGCGCAGGGAGAACGAGCTCAACCAGGTCCGCCGGATCGCCACGGCCGCCCAGGAGGTCCTGCTGCGACCGGTGCCGGACCGGCTGGGCCCCGTACGGGCGGCCAGCATGTACCTGGCGGCCGAGACCGGCGCGCAGATCGGCGGCGATCTGTACGACGTGATCCAGACCCGGTACGGGGTCCGGATGATCGTCGGGGACGTCCGGGGAAAGGGGCTGCCCGCCGTACGGGCCGCCGCGGTCGTGCTGGGTGCCTTCCGGGAGGCCGTGCACTACGAGGACGACCTGGTGGAGGTGATCAGCCACTGCGGAGCGGCCCTCCGGCGGGACGCGGTCGTCACGGGCATGGTCGGCGGTGACGAGGCGGTCCTGGAGGGATTCGTCACCGCGCTCGTGGCCCAGATCCCGGACGGCCCTCACGTCGAGGTGATCAACCGGGGCCACCCACCGCCGCTTCTGCTGCGCGACGGCTCGGTCCGGTCCCTGACGCCCTCCGCCCCCCTGCCGCCGCTCGGTCTCGAGGAGTTCCTCAGCGGTCCTCCCGGGCGGGCGGAGAGCTATCCGTTCGTGCCGGGGGACCGGCTGCTGTTGTGCACCGACGGCGTCATCGAGGCCCGCGACCGGGACAACACCTTCTACGACCTGGCCCGGGCCATGACGGCGATGCGCGACCACCCCCGGGAGACGTTCCTGGAAGGACTGCGCGAGGGATTGCTCCGTCACACCCAGGGCCGCTTGGCGGACGACGTGGCGGTCGTCGTCCTCGACCGCGAAGACGGCCCGCACCGGTCGGCCGGCGATCCGGCGTAGCCCGCGGCAGGCCCCTGATCAGCGAGGAGGTGGTGCAGGCAGTGACCAGTCAGCGCTTTGCGTTCTGCGGGGCCGAACTCGCCGCCGTCTACGTGGTCGCCGACCAGGGCAGGGAACTCCACCTGGCCGAGCTGACCGGGAACCGGGGCGTCCTCTACGGACTGCCCGCGATACTCGCCCTGGCCGGCCATTCGCCCGCCGCCAATGCCGTCCGCTCCGGCCGCCCTCTGTGGCTGACTCCCAAGGAACTCGCCACGTTCATCGAGGACGATCCCCACCACTTCCCCACCCGTGTCCGGGGCGGCGCCCCCGACACGCCGGCCACGATCTCGCTGGGCGCGCTGCCGCTGGGACACGGCGACCACGAGCTCGGCTGCCTGATCGTCGCCGGGGAGACCGGGGACGGCTTCAGCGCCGACGACCGCAGCCTCCTGGAGCTCTACGCCGATCAGGTGGCCGCCGGACTCGAATCGGTCGCCGCCCGCTTCGCAGGGCGCAAGGCCCCGCAGGCACATCTGGGCCGGTCCCTGGTGCCTGACCAGGGCGGCGCGTTCATCGTGGAACTGAGCACCGGCCGCATGGAGGCCCACGCGCACGTGCTGGAACTGCTCGGTGTGCCTGCCGAGCAGTTCGACGGGCGGGTGGAGACCCTGCTCGCCTGCGCCGTGCCCGACGACATGCCCGCACTGATGTCGATCGTGGAGCCGGACCGGCCGGACGACGCCGGACAGCAGCTGGCGTTCCGTATCCGCCGCCCGAACGGCGAACTGCGCTGGCTGGGGCTGCGCTGCCGGGTGGAGCTGGACTCCGCCGGCATCCCGCAGCGCGTCCTGGGCGTGGTGGCCGACGCCACCTATCTGCGCCCCAGCGCCGACGAGGTCTCCCTCGTGCAGCGGCTGTCGGCCACGCTGGCCGGAGCGGCGACCGTCCGGGAGGTCAGCCGGCTGGTGATCGCCGCCCTGCGCGAGCCGCTCGGCGCCTCCCGGATCGCGGTCGGCGAACTGGAGCCCGAGCGGCTCGTGGTCACCGCCCTCGACCCTCCCGAGCCCGATGCCTGGCCCGAGGTCTGGCGCTCGGAATGGCGGTCCGAGTGGCCCGACGCGTCGCTCGGCGACCTGCCCACCCTGCAGGGCGCGCTGCGCGGGGGTCATATGAGCCTGTGGCCGCCGGGCGCGGCTCTCGAACCGGGTCTTCTGGGCATCGGGCCCGGTGGGCTGGCGGTGCTGCCCCTGCCCGCCGACGGCCGGGTGGTCGGGGTGTGCCTGGTGGGGTGGGACGTGGAGCACCGGTTCGGGCCGGAGGAACGGTCACTGCTGACCGCGGCCGCGGGGCTGGTGGGCCAGGCGCTGGTGCGTGCCCACGCACTGGACGCGGGCCACGAACTCGCCACCATGCTCCAGCGCAGTCTGCTGCCCCGCAAGCTCCCGGAACTGCCGGGCGGAGTCGCTGTCGCCCGCTACCTGCCGGCGACGGCGGGACTCGAGGTCGGCGGCGACTGGTACGACGTCATTCCGCTCAGGGACGGTCATGTGGCGTTCGTCATCGGCGACGTACAGGGGCACAGCGCGGGAGCCGCCACCATCATGGGCCAGATGCGTACGGCGGTCAGGGCCTACGCGGTGGAGGGCCACCCGCCCGACGTGGTGGTCGCGCGGGCCAACCGCCTGCTCGTCGGCATGGAGACCGATCTCTTCGCCACCTGCTCGTACGTGGACTTGGACATGGAGGAGGGCATCGCCAGGATCGTACGGGCCGGCCATCTGCCGCCGGTACTGCGCCATCCCGACGGCATCACCGAGGAGATGGCCGTCGAAGGCGGCCCACCGCTGGGGGTGCTCGCGGAAGCCGAATTCCCCATGACCGAGGCCGGACTCGTCCCCGGCACCCTGCTCGTCCTGCTGACGGACGGCCTCGTCGAGTCCGCCAGGCTCCCGCTGGAGGAGGGCATGCGGCGGGTGTGTGACGTGCTCTCCGCGGCCGAACCGGCCGACGTGGGGCGGGTCGCCGACGAGTTGGTCGTCGGTGTGGGCCGTCGCGACGACGACGTGGCGCTGCTGTTGCTGCGCTACGACGGCACCCGGGGCCGGCCGTTGCGGAGCCACTGGACGGTGTGGCGGCTGCCCAACGCGGTCTTGCACGCCCGCCGCTTCACCGCGCGCACCCTGCGGTCCTGGGGAGTGGCGGAGGAACTCGACTCGGCCCTGCTGGTCGTGTCCGAGCTGGTGACCAACGCCATCGCGCACACGCAGGGCGAGGTGGGGATGGAGCTGACCCTGTCGGCGGACCGGCTGCGCATCGCCGTGAACGACGCGTCGCCGCGCAGCCCCGTCAAACCGGTGTGGGTGAGCTGGGAGTCGACCGGCGGTCGCGGGCTGCTCATCGTCGAGGCGACGGCGATGGCGTGGGGTTCGGTGCCGCTGAGCGGTGGCAAGCAGGTGTGGGCCGAGATCGCCTGGCACCGCGAGAGCGGCCGGCAGGCCGGGTAAGGCCCCCCGCGCCCGTCGCCGGACCGTGTGACCCCTAGGGGGTGTCTTACGGATCAGGCCGCGCGAGCCCGGCCTGATCCGTAAGACACCCCCTAGTCCGCCGCCTTCTGCTGGAGGGCGCTGTAGGCCAGCTGGAGGGCGTCCGCCCCCGCGAGCACGGTAAGGAGCCCGGTGACGGCCCTCACCCGGCGTGGCCACAGCAGGTGGGCGCCGGTGAAGGTGGTCGCCACCCAGACCCCGACGCAGAACGGGCACGTGACGAGGGCGCCCACGGTGCCACGCACCCCCGACTCGGTCCGCGACTCCTCCGTGACCTCCGACGGCCCGGCCGCCTCCTTGAACCGGGTGAACGGCGCACGCAGCGGGCTCGTCACCACGCCCTTGCTGAGCAGCCTGCTGAGACGGAAGGTCGCCACCGCCGTAAGGGCCACGTCCCCGGCACGGAGCCCGCCCGGCATGCTGCGCCCGTATCGGCGCAGCACAGCCGTCCAGGCGGTGGTGTACAGGCCGAAGGCGACCATCGAACCCGTGTAGCCGGGCAGCTTGTGCTCCTCGCCGCCGCCGTAGCCTTGCAGCAGACCGGTGAGGGGCTTGTGCCGTCGGCACGGCTCAGGGGTGTTGTCCGCGGGGGCGCCGGTCACCTCGGCGGACGCGCCGGAGGGGCCGGCAGGAAGCGTGCTCTTGCTGTTCACTACGTGCCTTTCGAAGGAACGTCTGCGAGCCGAGCCGCCCGGAACACGGTGAGGTGGTTCCGGGCGGCGATGGCGTGGTGGTCCGAGCAGGCCGCGGGCCCCGCGTTCACGTCGTCAGTGGGTTTCGGGCATGGGGCGGCGTGCGCCGGGGCCGTGGCGGTTGCTGTCGCCGCGCGCGGCTGAGGCCGCGGCGAGGGCGAGCAGGGTGGCGAGCACTCCGGTGATGAGGTTGCTGGTGATGGAGCGGGTGTGGGCGACGTCGCCGGCGACGACCCAGGGGGCGATGCAGGTCCAGATACCGATGGCGGCTGCGGCCCAGGCCATGGAGTGCGTCCGCTCGTAGGAGTTGCCGAGTCCGCCGAGCAGGAGCATGTAGGCGATGCCGGCGATGAGGTTGGTGACGGCCAGGGTGCTGAAGCCGTTGAAGCCGACGATCCAGGGTGACGCGGCCAGGTAGAGGCCCGTGAGCAGGGCCAGGGCCTCGACCATCTGGGCGCGGGGCGTGGCGGCCGCGCGGTCGTGGCGGGCGCGCAGTTCCATCAGGTCGGGGTGCTCCTCGATGGGTGCGCGGTGGGTTGACGCCATGGTGACCTCCAGAGAATCGGTGGTGACCCGCCCCTACCCACTAAGCGGGCGTGCACTGACAAATCGGACGGCGATTGTGGCGCGTGCTCTTCTTACCCTCCAGGAGGGATCTGAGGGGATCGGTCAAGGCCGTGTGGTGGTGAGACACACACTGCCGGGGTTGATTGTGATGTCGGGCCACATATGCCGCTGACCTGCGGACTTCTACGTTGTGGCGACACCGATCGTCTCCGCATACCCCTGGAAGTGGTGTTCATGGCCTCCCCCGAGACCGCTCCCCGAACCGCCGGATCCATCAAGAGAGTCGTCGCCGCCAGTCTCGTCGGGACCACCATCGAGTGGTACGACTTCTTCCTCTACGGTTCCGCCGCCGCCCTGGTGTTCAACAAACTGTTCTTCCCGTCCAGCGACCCGCTGGTGGGAACCCTGCTCGCCTTCCTGACCTACGCGGTCGGCTTCGCCGCGCGGCCGCTGGGCGGGATCGTCTTCGGGCACTACGGCGACCGGATCGGCCGCAAGAAGCTCCTCGTCCTGAGCCTGCTGATGATGGGCGGCGCGACCTTCGCGATGGGCCTGCTGCCCACGCACGCCGCCATCGGGGCCGGCGCACCGGTCCTGCTGACCGTGCTGCGCCTGGTCCAGGGCTTCGCGCTCGGCGGCGAGTGGGGCGGGGCCGTCCTTCTCGTCTCGGAACACGGCGGCGACAGGCACCGCGGGTTCTGGGCCGCCTGGCCGCAGGCCGGCGCGCCCGGCGGGAACCTGCTCGCGACCGGTGTGCTGGCGCTGCTGGCCGCCGTGCAGTCCGACGCCGCGTTCCTCGCCTGGGGCTGGCGGATCCCGTTCCTGCTCTCCGGTGTGCTGGTCGTGGTCGGCCTGTGGATCCGGCTCTCCGTCTCCGAGTCCCCGGTCTTCCTCGAAGCACAGCGCAAGGCGGCGCAGGAGGCCGCGGCGGGCATCAAGGAAAAGCCTCCCGTCGTCCGGGTGTTCCGCGAGGGGTGGCGCCAGGTGCTCACCGCGATCGGCACACGGCTGGGCGAGAACATCTCGTACTACGTCCTCACCGCCTTCCTGCTCGTCTACGTCACCTCCCACCTCGAGCTCCCGAAGAGCGACGCGCTGAACGCCGTACTGATCGGCTCGGCCGTGCACTTCGTCGCCATCCCCCTGTGGGGCGCCCTCTCGGACCGCATCGGCCGCCGCCCCGTCACCCTGATCGGCGCGGTCGGGATGGCCGGCTGGGCCTTCGCCTTCTTCGCCCTGCTCGACACGCGGTCCTTCCCCGTCATCGCCCTCGCGGTCACCGTCGGACTCCTGCTGCACGGTGCGATGTACGGTCCCCAGGCGGCCTTCATTTCCGAGATGTTCGACACCAAGGTCCGCTACTCCGGCGCCTCGATGGGATCCCAGCTCGCCTCCATCATCGGCGGTGCGCTCGCGCCGATCATCGCCGTCGAACTCCTCAAGGACTACGGCTCCTCCGTCCCCGTGTCGGTCTACCTGTGCCTCGCGTCGGCGGCCACCGCCCTGACCGTCCTGGCGGCCAGGGAGACCCGCGGGCGCGACCTGGCCCAGGACGGTCCGGTCCCCGCCGTACCGGCGCACGTCCACGGACGGCCCGGCTCCGTTCCGCTCGGCGGCTGAGCGGACCACCGCCGTATGCTCCCCACCGTGACAGCCACCGGTACCCCCCGCCCCCGGCCCGCCGGTCCGCGGCGCCTCCTGGACCTGCTGGCCCAGGGGGCGCCCGCCGAGGAGTTCGCGCGTACCGCCGCCGAGGCCGAAGCGGCGGGTGCGTCGGCGAGTGAGCTGGCCGCGCTCGCCGAGGCCACCGAGGTGGCCCTGCGCATCCGCCGCACCCTCAGCCAGCACCGCCGCCGCGAAGCCCAGCTCACCGCGCTGTTCGACACGGCCAGCGACCTGGCGGCCCTGCGCGATCTGGACGCCGTGCTACGGGCGATCGTGCACCGGGCCAAGATGCTGCTCGGCACCGACGTCACCTACCTCTCCCTCAACGACGAAGCCGCCGGCGACACCTACATGCGCGTCACCGACGGCTCCGTCGCCGCCTCCTTCCAGCGGGTGCGGCTCGGCATGGGCGAAGGACTCGGCGGCCTCGTCGCCCAGACCGCACGCCCCTACGCCACCGGCGACTACCAGGCCGACGGCCGCTTCCACCACACCGGCGCCATCGACAGCGCCGTACGGGACGAGGGGCTGCGCGCGATCCTGGGCGTACCGCTGCGGGTCGGCGCCCAGGTCATAGGCGTGTTGTACGCCGCCGACCGCACTCCCCGCGAGTTCACGCCCGACGAGGTCGCGCTGCTCTCCTCCCTGGCCGACCACGCCGCCATCGCCATCGACGGCGCGCGGCTGCTGGAGGAGACGCGGACCGCGCTCGTCGACCTGGGTTCCGCCACCGCGACGATCCGGGCCCAGAGCGAGGCCCTGCGCCGCGCCGAGCAGGCCCACGACCAGCTGACCGACCTGGTGTTGCGCGGCGGCGACGCCGGAGGGGTGGCCGGGCGGCTCGCGGACCTCCTGGACGGCGGCATCCTGATCCACGACGCCGAGGGCGCCGAACTGGCCCGTACGGGGGCGCGGCCCCTGCCCCCGCCCGCCGCGGCCGTCGCCGCCTCGCGGGCCGGGGGCCGGGCGGTGCTGCTGGACGGGACGTGGGTGTGCGCCGTGCTGGCCGGTCCCGAGCTGCTCGGCAGCATCCTGCTGACCGGCCGCCCGGACCTCGCGGACGCCGACCGGCTGCTGTTCGAGCGCGCCGGTGTGGTCACCGCGCTGCTGCTCCTGCTGCGCCGGTCGGTCGCCGAGACCGAGGACCGGGTCCGCGGGGAACTCCTGAACGACCTGCTGTCGACCGGCGGGGACCCGGGCAGCCTGTCGGCGCGCGCCCGCAGGCTGGCCGTCGATCTGGACCGCCCGTACGGGGTGTTCGTGGCGCACGGCGAGACCGCGGACCGGCAGCGGCTGCTGGCCGCGGCCACGCGCAGCGCCCGGGCGCGTGACGGCCTCGCGGGGCTCCATCACGGGCAGGTGGTGGTCGTGGCGCCGGCCCAGGATCCGGGGGCGGCCGCCCACGCCCTGGCCGCCGAGCTCGGCCAGGCGGCGTCGGCCGAGGTCACCGTCGGCGCGGCCGGTCCCGTGTCGGGTCCGGCCGGCCTGCCGGCGGCGCACGCCGAGGCCCACCGCTGCCTGTCCGCGCTGCGCGCGCTGGGCCAGAGCGGCCGCGGGGGCGCCCTGTCCGACCTCGGCTTCGTCGGCCTGCTCCTCGGCGACCAGTCCGGGGTGGCCGAATACGTACGGAGCACGCTCGGTGCCGTACTGGACTACGACGCCGCGCGGGGCACCGATCTGACGGGCACGCTGGAGGCGTACTTCGCCCAGGGCTCGAGCCTCACCAGGACGAAGGCGGTGCTGCACGTCCACGTGAACACCGTCGTCCAGCGCCTGGACCGGATCGGCCGCCTCCTGGGCCGGGACTGGAACGCCCCGGGCAGGGCGCTGGAGCTCCAGCTCGCGCTGCGTCTGCACCGGCTGGCCACGGCCACGACCCGCTGAAATTCCGCCAGTTCCACAAAATGTTGACGCGCCTCTATCGGAAAGCCCTTCGGCTGTCCGACGATCCGGGTATCCTCCCCCGCTCTCATCTGACGACCCGTCGGAGCGGGGAAGGGCGAACCGACCCGTGTTCGTTGGGAGGCACTACGTCATGCGATCCCTCGGAGACTGTCCCGGCGGCGCCTCGCCCGCCGCACCCGCCCCCACAGCCGCACCCGCCCCCGTACCCACGCCGCCCCTGCGTGCGCCCAGCCGCAGGGGCGTTCTGACCGGCCTCGGCATGGCCGCCGCCGCGCCGTTCGTCCTCGGCGCAGGGCCGGCGCGGCCGCCGGCCGCGGCGCGGACCACGCCGGCCGGGCAAACCGCTCGGACCACCGTCCTCAGGAACGCCGCGCTCGTCCTCACCATGGACCCCGCCCTCGGCGACGGCCCCCTCGGCACGGTCGCGAACGCGGACGTCCTCATGCGGGACGGCGCCGTCGCAGCGGTCGGCAGACGCCTGCAGGTGCCGCCGGGCGCGCAGGCGGTCGACGCCACCGGCAAGCTCGTGATGCCGGGCTTCGTCGACGTCCACACCCACCTGTGGCAGTCGTCCATGCGCGGCGGCTGCGCCGACCGCGACCTCTTCGGATGGCTCGCCGACTGCAACTGGACGACGTTCTCCCGCATTTCGGCGGCGGACATGTACCGCTTCGTCCGCCTGGGCGCCCTGGACTCGGTGCAGTCGGGCGTCACCACGCTCGTGGACTGGGTCGACGCCCTCCCGTACGACACGACGGTCCAGTACGTACGCGCCCTGGCCGACACCGGCGTCCGCTTCACCTACGCGATGTTCCAGTCCGAGCGGGAGGCCGCGCTGATCCCCCGGGTGAAGCGGGAGCTCCTCGACCCGGTGCCGCTCGCCTCCGCCCAGGTGGCCACGCACGCGGCGCGGGCCATCCAGGGCATGAACCGGCTCCACTGGGAGATCGCCCAGGACCTCGGCGTGATGCTCAACAGCCATGTCCTCGAACGCTCCGAGCAGCGCGCGGACGACCCCCTCGGCGTGCTGACCGACATCGGCGCGCTGGGCCCCCGGCTGCTGATGAACCACGCGATCCACCTGACCGACGCGGAGATCGCCGCACTCGCCGAGCACGACGTACGGGTCGCGCACTGCCCGCTGAGCAACATGCGGCTCGCCTCGGGGATCATGCGGCTCCCGGACCTGGCCCGGCACGGGGTCAAGGTCGGGCTCGGCCAGGACGGCGGCACCAACGACAGCTCGGACTTCTTCGCCCTCATGAAGACGGCCATCGGACTCCAGCGGGCACGCGCGCTGGACGCTTCGGTGTTCCCCCAGGTCCAGGACGTACTGAGGATCGCCACGCTGGGCGGCGCCGAGGCGATCGGCAGGGCCCACGAGGTCGGTTCGCTGACGCCCGGCAAGTTCGCCGACGTCATCGTGCTCGACCCGGCCGCGCTCAACTTCGCGCCGCGCTTCGACTGGGTCGGCCAGCTCGTCTTCAACTCCCGTCCGGAGAACGTCCACGCGGTCTTCGTGCACGGCCGGCCCCTCAAGCTCGACGGGCGCCTCGTCGACGTGGACCCCGACCGTGTCGTACGGGAGGCGGAAGCCGCCGCCGGGCGCCTGCGGGCCGCCTCCTGACGGCGCCCGGCCTCGACGTCAACGGGTGAGCGCGGTCGCCAGGAGCGGATAGTCGAGGACCAGGCCGTCCTCGTCGAACTCGACGTCGCTGCGGAAGTCGCCGGACTCGTAGCGGATGCGGGAGCCGTGTCCGGCGCGGGCCACAGGCGTGTACGTCTGCCGGCTCGCGGTCACTTCGAGGCCGGGCACGGCGACCCAGGCCATCAGGAAGGAGCGCGGTGCGGTTCCCTGCTGCCGGTGCAGGCCGTGCCGCAGTACGGGCATGGTGTTCGTCAGGGGACACAGGCCCAGGTCGCAGTCGAGGGCACCGTCGAGATCGGGGCGGTGCTCCCCGTCCACCGTCCAACGGCCCGCGTCGTTGCGCAGGTCGAGGATGCGGGTCTGGGCCGCGGTCTCGACGGTGACGTGCAGGCGCGAGGTCACGTACGCGTCCACGGTCTCGAGCGTGTAGGGGACCCAGTACGGCTCGGCGACCAGGCCCACGGCCCGGCCCCGCGCCGTGAGCCGGCCTTCGGCGAGGTCCGCCCAGGCGGTCGAACAGCCCCCGCTCGGCAGGATCTCCCAGGTGCGGACGAGGGTGCGGCTGCTCATGCGGGCGACCCTACTCGGAGTCGTCGCGGGCGAGGCCGAGAGCCACGTCCTGGAGGATCTCCTCGGTCGACGGCTCCGCGTCCGTCTCGTCGTAAGCGTTCGCGATCGACTCGAACGCGAGGATGAAGCCGCTGATCAGGGCGCTCAGGGGGTCCGAGAGCTGGTTCAGGAGCGACAGGCCGACCTCCTCGGGGCCCGCCCACGCCGGAACGACGAACTCCGAGGGAATCACCTCGCCGAGCAGTTCGGAAACGAAGCCGGGCTCCTCTCCACCGCGCAGGGCGGTGAGCGCGGCGATGGCCTTCAGCTTGATCTCGTTCTCGGTCATCCTGCGAGCGTAGGGGACGCCCCCTGCGAGCGCGGTGCGTGGACCGCGCTCAGCCCGGGTGCCGTGTCGTCGTGGCCGCGAGCCGGTCGACGACCGCTTCCAGGCATCCCGTACGCCGGTACAGCGCGCGCTGCCATGCCGCCCCGTCCCCGCGGGCGGTGAGGGGGGCGAGGAGGCGCCGGACTGCGGCCAGGTCACCGGCCGCCTCCAGGCCGGGGCCGGCCCGGCGCAGGAGTGCGGAGGTCAGGGTGCGGGCGGGCACCGTCTCGCCGGTGAAGGGGTCGAGGGCCTCGCCGCAGTGCCCGTAGTGGGCGGCGTAGCGGTGTGCCGCCCACAGCCGGGCCGCCGGAACCTCGGGCGGCGGTCTGCCGCGGGGGCCGCACTCGCCCAGCACGGTCGCGCAGAGCCCCCGGATCAGCAGGGCCAGCAGGACGGTGGTGTCCAGCTCCGCGTTGACGTCGGCGACCCGGATCTCGAGGGTCGGTACGTGTTCGGAGGGGCGGGCGAACCAGTAGATCATCTTCCGGTCCAGCAGGATCCCGGACCGGACCAGGGCGTCCGCGGTCCGCTCGTAGCCCTCCGCGTCGAGTTGCGGGGCGGGCCCCGCCGTCGGCCAGCGCCCGAACACCACCGACCGCCAGCTGGCGCATCCGCTGTCCCGGCCCCCGCCGAAGGGGGAGTTCGCCGCGAGGGCCTGGAGGGCGGGGAGGTAGGGGCGGACCCGGTTGGCGAGCTCCAGGGCGCGGGGGCGGTCCAGGGTGCCGATGTGCACGTGGCAGCCGCACACGATGCCGAGCCGCCCGTCCACCAGGGCCCCGTAGTACCGGGCCATGCGCTGGTAGCGCGGGTCGTCGGTCACCGGGACCGGGTCGGCGGGCGGCACCACGGCCGTACCCACGGCGACGAGCAGGCATCCCGCGTCCCACGCCGCCCTGGCGGCGGTGGCGCGCAGGGACAGCAGCTGCTCGCGCAGCTCCGCCCCCGAGCGGGTGGGCGTCGTGCAGAACTCGATCTGGCAGCTGTAGAACTCGGGCTGCGCCTGGGGGCCGAGCAGCTCCGCGACCGCGTCGAGCACCTGCGCCGCGCGGGGTACGGGCGCGCGCGTGGAGCGGTCGACGAGGAAGAACTCCTCCTCGACCCCCATGGTGAGCTCCGTGGCGCTCGCCGTCATGGCGGGCCGCTGCCCTGCCCCTGATCCGCGCCCTCGCCGACCCACACCTGGGCGGGACGCAGCAGCTGACGCCCGACCCGGTACCCGCACCGCACGACGGCGGTGCAGACGGGCCGGCCCTCGGCCGTGGCGCAGACGACCCCGCCGACGGCTTCGTGGCGGGTGGGGTCGAAGGCTTCGCCCACGACGGCGAAGGCCTCCAGGCCGAGGGCGCCGAGCTGGGCGTCCAGTGTTTCGGCCACCGTCCGCAACCCGTCGTGGAACGGGTCTTCCTCGCGAGCGCGTTCCACGAGGTCCAGTACGGGGAGCAGGGTGCGCAGGACGTTCGCGACGGCGACCTCGCGGACGGCGAGCCGGTCCCGCCGTACGCGCTTGCGGTAGTTGTCGTACTCGGCCATGAGGCGCTGGAGATCGGCGGTGCGCTCGGCGAGCCGCTCGACGGGGCCGGCGGCCTCGCCGCCGGAGCCGGTCGGGGGGCCCTCGGACACGCCGGCCGGGCGGGAGCGGTCCGGGCCGGGGTCGCGGCCCGGGTCGCCCGGCTGGAGGACCAGCGGGCCGTCACCCCGGCGGCCCCGGACGACGGAGAGGGTCGGCTGCCCGCGCCGTGCGGATCCGCTCGGCCTGTTCACTGCCCCTCGCCCTTCCGTGCGTCGTCGTCGACGATCTCGGCGTCGACGACCTCCTCGTCGGCGCCCGCTGCGGACCCGCCCGGTCCGCCCGGTCCGCCCGGTCCGCCGTCGCCGGCGGTGGCTCCCGCGTCACCCTCCCGTGCCGCCTGGGCGTAGAGCGCCGAACCGATCTTCTGGGCGGCCTCGCTCGCCCGCTGCGTCGCGGTGCGGATCGCGGCCGTGTCCTCGCCCTTGAGGCTCTCCTTCACCTCGGAGACGGCGGCCTCGACCTCGCTCTTGAGGTCGGCCGGCACCTTGTCCCCTTCGTCGCGCAGCAGCCTCTCGGTCTGGTAGACGAGCTGTTCGGCCTGGTTGCGGGTCTCGGCGGCCTCCTTGCGGCGCCGGTCCTCCTCCGCGTGCTGCTCCGCCTCGCGGACCATGCGCTCGATGTCGTCCTTGGCGAGCGAAGAGCCACCGGTGACGGTCATCTTCTGCTCCTTGCCCGTGCCGAGGTCCTTGGCCGTGACGTGCATGATGCCGTTCGCGTCGATGTCGAAGGAGACCTCGATCTGCGGGACGCCGCGCGGGGCCGGCGGCAGGCCGGTCAGCTCGAACATGCCGAGCTTCTTGTTGTACGCCGCGATCTCGCGCTCACCCTGGTAGACCTGGATCTGCACCGACGGCTGGTTGTCCTCCGCCGTCGTGAAGGTCTCCGACCGCTTGGTCGGGATCGTGGTGTTGCGCTCGATGAGCTTGGTCATGATGCCGCCCTTGGTCTCGATGCCGAGGGACAGCGGGGTCACGTCGAGGAGCAGGACGTCCTTGACCTCACCCTTGAGGACACCGGCCTGCAGGGCGGCGCCGATGGCCACGACCTCGTCCGGGTTGACGCCCTTGTGCGGGTCCTTGCCGGTGAGCGACCTGACCAGCTCGGACACCGCGGGCATGCGGGTGGAGCCGCCGACGAGGATGACGTGGTCGACGTCGGGCACTTTGATCTTCGCGTCCTTGACCGCCTGGTGGAAGGGGGTCTTGCAGCGGTCCAGCAGGTCCGCGGTCAACTCCTCGAACTGGGCGCGGGTGAGCTTCTCGTCCAGGTGCAGCGGGCCGTCGGCGGAGGCGCTGATGTAGGGCAGGTTGATGGTCGTCTCGGTGGCGGAGGACAGCTCGATCTTCGCCTTCTCGGCCGCCTCGCGCAGACGCTGGAGCGCCATCCTGTCCTTGGACAGGTCGATCCCGTACCCGTTCTGGAACTTCTTCACGAGGTGGTCGACGACCCGCTGGTCCCAGTCGTCGCCGCCGAGGTGGGTGTCGCCGTTGGTGGACTTGACCTCCACCACCCCGTCGCCGATCTCCAGGAGCGAGACGTCGAAGGTTCCGCCACCGAGGTCGAAGACGAGGATGGTCTGGTCCTCTTCCTTGTCGAGGCCGTACGCGAGGGCGGCGGCCGTCGGCTCGTTGACGATGCGCAGCACTCTGAGCCCGGCGATCTCGCCGGCCTCCTTGGTGGCGGTGCGCTGCGAGTCGTTGAAGTACGCCGGTACGGTGACCACCGCGTCCGTGACGCTCTCGCCCAGGTAGGCCTCCGCGTCGCGCTTCAGCTTCTGGAGCACCCTGGCCGAGATCTCCTGCGCCGTGTACTGCTTCCCGTCCATGGTCCCGTTCTCGGGGAAGCGCCAGGCCGCGTCGCCCATGTGCCGCTTGACGGAGCGGGCGGTGCGGTCCACGTTCGTGACCGCCTGGCGCTTGGCCAGCTCCCCGACGAGCACGTCGCCGCCGCCCTTGGCGAAGGCGACGACCGAGGGCGTGGTCCTGGCCCCTTCGGCGTTCGGGATGACGGTCGGCTCGCCGCCCTCCAGCACGCAGACCACGGAGTTCGTCGTTCCCAGATCGATGCCGACTGACCGGGCCATTTTCAGCCTCCAGTCCCTGCGGTCTCTCCCTACCTGTGGGCTGCCCCGGACGGGGGCCCGCTATGCGCGGACGCCGGGGGTCCCACCCGGTGCCAGCGCGGTGGTGATCACCAGGGGCGGCTGCGTCCGCTCCGCCGTCCAGTCGCGGCTGCGCACCAGGTCCGGGTCGGCGACCGTGAGTGCCTCGTCCACGGTCGGGCGGTGCCGCTCCACGTCCTCGAAGCCGGCGCGCTCCAGCAGGGGCGGGAGGATCCCGACGGGCCAGGCGTGGTTGCGCACCTCCTGCCAGGTCCCGTCCGTACGCCGCAGCCACACGGTCAGCGGCTCCCCCGGCCCGTACTCCTCGCCGGGGGCGCCGATCCGCAGCGAGGCGTAGTCCTGTCCGGCGCAGGCGGGGTCGGTGGTCAGCAGGACGAGCGGGGCGCCGGGCCGCAGCAGCCGTCGGATCTCCCGGAACACCCCGAGCACGGCCTCCTGCGTCGGCAGCGACGCGAGCACGTGATTGCACATCACCGCGTCGGCGCAGCCGTCCGCCAGGTCCGTCACCCGGCCGTCCTCGATCAGGTGGTACCGCGTCACCGCCGCCCCCGAGGCGCGGGCCAGCTCCAGCATCTCCGGGGAGGTGTCCACGCCCCACACCTGGGCCCCGAGCCTGCGGGCCGCGGCGTCGGCCACCTTGCCGGGCCCGCAGCCGTAGTCCACCAGGACCTGGCCCTCGCCGATGCGGGGGGCCAGGGCCCGGAAGACGAACGGGTAGCCGAGCAGCCAGTCGGTGGCGGCCTCCACGGCCGCGAAAGCCCGGGCACCCTCAGGTCCTGACCAGTCGCTCACAGGCCCCACTATCGACCCGCCGCGGCCGTGCGGAGGGCTACGACACGACCCGGCGCGGCGGGCCGGGCGCCGGGTCCCGCCGGCGGCCGTTCAGGTGGTCGGCTGCAGCCGGGACGGGGAGGGCGGGGTGGCGTGGGGGTGGGCGCCGCCGGCCGCCAGGGCGCTGCCCGCCAGCCAGGACCGCCAGTCCATGTTCCAGTCGCCGAATCCGTTGGCGAAGGGGGGCATCTTCTCCCCGCCGCTGTTGACGACTTCGACGATGTCCCCTTCGCGGACGGTCTCGAAGAACCAGGCCGCGTCGGGGGTGCTCATGCCGGTGCACCCGTGGCTGACGTTCTCCGCGCCCTGCGCGGCCACCGACCAGGGCGCGGCGTGGACGTACTCGCCGCTCCACGTCACGCGGGTCGCGTAGAGGACGGGCAGGTCGTAGAACTCGCTGGTGCCGCGCTTGATCCCGACGGTGTCCCCGCGCATCCGGACCTTGGGCTCCTTGCGCAGGACGACCTTGATGCCGGACCGGGTGCGGAAGCCGGCCTTTCCGGTGGTGACCGGGATCGTCCTGATGATCCGTCCGTTGCGGCGAACGGTCATCCGGTGGGCGGCGGAGTCGGTGAGGGCCTCGATCCGGTCGCCGACGGTGAACTCGATCCCGTCGGACGGATCTCCGGAGCCCTGCTCCCCGTCCTCCGCCCCGTCGAGGGTGCTACGCACGCGGACCACCGTGTGGGCGGGCCAGTACGTACGCGGCCGGTAGTGCAGGGTCGAGTCGTCGACCCAGTGCCAGGCGCCCTCGACGTGCGGCTCGGAGGTCACCTGCAAGGCCTGCTCCACGCGGGCGCGGGCCAGGTGGTCGGCGGCCGGCACCGGGTGGCTGAGGTCCGCCGTGACGATCTCGCCCGCGCCGTACGTGCCGGGGCGGGGCCCGAACTCGGCCGTCAGCCCGCCGCCGTCCGCCGCCGGCGGAGCGGTCCTGAACGCCATGGTCACACCGACGGGGGTCCCGGCCGCGTCCTGGGCGCCGACCTGCACGGTGTAGGTCTCGCCCGCCCGCAGCGGTTCGGTGTTCCGCCAGTTCCCGCCGTCCGGGCCGAGTTCGCCGGCGAGCCGGCGGCCGTGCGCGTCGCTGACGGTCACGTCGGTGAGGCGTCCCCGGTCGGCGAGGGCGATCTCCAGCGGCGCGTCGGCGTCCGTGGGCAGTGCGGCGGCGCGGGCGGCACGGGCCGCGTCGCCGAGGGCCGGCTCCCGCAGTACGGCTCCGCTCCCCCGCGAGGTGGCCCGTACCCGCTGCTCGCGCCAGGCGGGGCACTGCCCGGCCCGGAAGGTGGGTACGGCGCACAGCCCGGACGCCGCTGCGTGGACGCCCTCGTCGAGAGCCCTGCCCACCAGCAGGGTGACCGCCGCTTCCCGTGGCCCGCCGCCCGGTTCGCGCTGCGCGGCGTCCGCGTCGTGCGCCCGGCCCGGCGCCGCCGCGACCACCAGCATGGCCCCCGTCACGGCGGCCACCACGCCCCACGCCTTGCTCAGGTGCTTTCGTTGTGCCTGTGGCATGACCACACAGCCCTCCCGGATTTCACACGGCCCGTTGGGAGCATCAAAACGATCGGGAGCCAAAATGATGATCATGAACTCGGCTCTGCGGCCGAACGGGCACCCCAAGAGAACTCGTACGGAGCACACCGGCCCTGCCGTGGCCCCGGACAGTGCGTCCATCCCCGTCCCCCGTCACGCCAGTCCGTAGCGCCGGGCCGACTCCTCTTCCTGTGCGAGGCGGCGGAGTGCCTTGAGGACGGGCTCGAAGAGGATGGTCGCGGCGACGGCGGTCTCGACCTTCTCCGCCTCGGACGGGTGCGTCTCCACGAAGTCCAGGTCCCGCATGGCCGCTTGGTGCATCAGCCGGGCGTACGGGGCCATCAGTTCGGCGTCCCAGGAGTAGCCGAGCCGGATCAGCGTGGCCACGGCCACCACCAGCGAGCGGTGGACGGGCGAGAGCGCGCCCAGCTCACGGGCGGTGGACCAGCCCAGCATGTCCAGCAGCCGGTCCACCTCACCGCGCGCGGCCGCCGTGGCCTCGTCCTCGTCGTCGGGTCCGGGCTCCTGGGGACCGCGGGCTGCTCGGCCACATCCTGCTCACCGCTTCGCCCCGGACGTTCTACGTGGTCCAGTACTGGGAGTCGAAGGAGAAGCTCTACGCCTACGCCGCGGCCCCGGACATGTTCCACCACAAGGCGTGGTCGATCATCAACCGCAAGGTGCGCGCCGGCAAGCTGCGGGGGTACGTGGGGCTGTGGCACGAGGCGTACGTCGTGCCAGAGGGCTCGCACGAGTCGATCTACTTCGACATGCCGCCCTTCGGACTCGGCGCGGCCACCGGGGTGCTCCCCGTCGAGGCGCGCGGCCGCCGCGCGGCCGACCGCTTCGCCCACCGCCGCGACCCGGCGACCGCCGGCCCGCAGGAGGCCGCCGGCTAGGGGATGCCTTCCGGCATATCGACGGCCGCATCCCGGAGTCCGGGCCCCGCCACCCCCTCAGAGCCGCTCGACCACGGCCCGCAGCGCGTCCATGACGAAGGTGCGCCAGCCCTTTCCCATGATCGTGCGGGCGGCCATCTGGGCCGGGTCGTCCGGGTCGAAGCCCTCGTGTACGAGGAAGAGCCGGGTGCCGCGGCCTTCCGGTTCGAGGGTCCAGGTGATCGTCCAGTCGGCCGTGTTGCCCGCGGAGGCGTCGGCGTCGCGCCAGCGGACCGACAGCATGCGCCCGGTCTCGTAGGCCAGGACCTCGGCCTCGGTGGTGCCGGAGTAGCGGGTGTTGGGGCGGGGCAGTGTGGTCATGGTGTACCGGTGACCGACCTCCAGGCGGAAGTCCGAGGCCATCAGCCACTGGGCGATCAGCTCGGGTTCGGTCAGGGCGCGCCACACCTTCGCGGGCGGGTGCGGCAGGAACTGGTCGACCCTGACGGTGGTGAGGTCGTCGTCGGGCGCGGGGCCGGGGTGGGGGCCGGGTGCGGTGGTCATGCCTCATCGTCGGGCATGCGGTCGAGGAGTTCGCCGAGGTCCTTGAACCGGTCGCGCCAGAACCGCTCGTAGGGGTGGAGCCAGTCCTGCACGTCGGCGAGCGGCGCGGCCTCCAGGCGGTAGATCCGCTGCCGGCCGGCGCGCTCCTCCGAGACGAGCCCGGCCTCCCGCAGCACCTTGAGGTGCTCCGAGAGGCTGGGGCGGCGCATGTCGAAGTGGTCGGCGAGGGCCTGGACGGGCTGCGGGCCGCGCTCGCGCAGCAGCCGCAGGACTTCACGGCGGGTGCCGTTGGCGAGCGCGGCGAACACGCGGTCCTCGGCGGCACCCGTCGTGACCATGGGACTAGAAGCCTTCCTTCTCCGTGAGCAGCATCAGGCCGTTGCCGTCGGGGTCGCGGAAACCGGCCATCCGCCCCCAGGGGGCGTCGTCCGGCCCTTCGACCTCGACTCCGGCCGCGGCGAGCCGGGCGCAGTCGGCGTCGACGTCGGCCGTGACGAACATGATCCCCCGGGTGGAGCCGGGCGTGAAATCGCCCATCCCCGGGCCGGAGAGGGTGAAGACGGTCTGCGCTCCCTCGGGGGCGACCTGGAGCCAGCGCAGGGGACCGACCCGGCGGTCCGTCCGCACCTCGAAGCCGAGCACGTCGGTGTAGAAGGCGAGGGCGCGGTCCTGGTCGGCGACGGGGAGGGTGACAAAGGAGGCGTGCGTGATGTTCATGCCACCCACGATAGGTAGGAGATTTCCTACATGTCAAACGTAGGAAATCTCCTACCTATCCTCGCCCGGCTCGCCGCCCCGCACCGCTGCCCGGCGCGCACGTGCGACCCCCGGGACGCCGGGAGGAGGATGGGAAGGGGACCGCGGCGGAGAACGGAGTGATCATGTTCCAGGACACCAAGGCGTTCAGCGGCTTCTCGGTGGACGACGTCGGGAAGGCCAAGGAGTTCTACGGCGGCACGCTCGGCCTGCGCGTCTCGGAGGGCGACGGCATGCTGTTCCTCCACCTCGGCGGCGGCGGCACGGTCCTGCTCTACCCCAAGGACAACCACCGGGCAGCGGACTTCACGGTCCTCAACTTCCCGGTCGCCGACGTGGAGAAGGCCGTCGACGACCTCACGGCCCTCGGCATCACCTTCGAGCGCTATCCGGAGTTCGACGCGGACGAGAAGGGCATCGTCAGGGGCGATGGCGGGATGCCCTCGATCGCCTGGTTCAAGGACCCCGCCGGCAACGTCCTCTCGGTGCTCGACGAGTCGTCGAACTGACCCGGCGCCGACCCCTCGCCTGCGCGAACCGGCCCCCGGGCCGCTCGCGGGCGCGCATACTCGGAGCATGGCTGACACCACCACAGTCGAGCTCGACACCGAGGTCCACGACCGGCTCACCGCGCTCGCCGCGGCCCGTGGCCTGAGCCTGCCCGCCTACCTGGCGGAATTCGCCGCCGCCCAGGAGAACGAGGCGGGGCTGGCACGCGCCGCCCGCGCCTTCGAGGAGGCGGTGGCCCGGCCCGGCTTCCGCGAGGCCTTCGCGCGCGACTTCGCGTGAGCCGCGGGCCCGCCGGCCCGGGCCGCGGTCGCCGTCATCGCGTACGTCAGTGGCCGCCGCGCGGCTCCGTGCAGCCGCCTTCCATGTACACCCCGTGGGCCTCGACCTTGGCGGGGCTGCCGAACCACCCCGTGACGCACGGCCCGGTGCCCGGCACCAGGTAGGAGAAACCGAGCGCGCCGCCGGTCCGGTAGACGCTCCCGTTCACGGGCTCGTAGCCGAGCCGCGTCAGCGCGGCCACCAGCTCCGCCTCGGTGGCCGGCACCGTGACGCCCGGTCCGGTCAGCGCCTTCTTGATGCGCTGCGCGTGCGCGTCGCCCCGGCAGCGGGCCTCGCCGGTGAGCGGGCGCTTCTGCTTGAAGGCGTTGTTCTCCGCGTGCTTGGCGGCTTCGGGGTCGGTGGGCAGGGGGGCCGGCCCGCCGGAGGAGCCGGCCGTGGCCGGCCCCGATCCGGCGCAGCGCGCCGCCACCTCCGGGAACGCCTCGTCGTGGGCCGCCCGGGCGGCTGCCGCCGCGGCCGAGGGGTCGGGCGCCGGAGAGGTGAGCACCGGTGGCGCCGAGGGCGTACCGGCGGTGTCCCCGGCGTGCGTGGCACCGCACGCGGTCAGCGCGAACAGCCCCGCGACCAGAGCGGTGACCACGGGGGCCTGGCGGTGCCTGGGTATCACTGCGGTCTCCAATTCCCTTACGGGCTCGGCAGGACCGCCGATTATGCCGGTGGGAGGCGCGAGGGGCCGCAGCGGGCGCCGGTGAGATCACATTGACGGAATCGTTCCGCTTAGGGCAGCCTTACCTTCGCTCACGCTGTGCGGCGTGGGCCCACCCTCCCGTTCCCGCCATCGGAGCACCATGTCCACAGCAGATGTCACCTCGGTCCCCCGAAGATCGGCGCAGCCCGCCGATCTGCTCAGGGTCCCGCTGTGGTGCGCTCCCACCCTGGCCTCCCTCTCGGTGTGCGCGGCGTGGGCGGCCAGCATCTGGGTGGCCGTCCATCTGCGCGCCGACTCCACGCTCCACATGGCGGCGCTCTTCGTCCACCTCGCCTGTCTCGTCGTGGGCTTCGGCGCGGTGCTCGCCATCGACTACTACGGCCTCCTCTGGCTCAGCGGCCGCAAGGCCCTGAGCGAGGTAGTCGGCTCCACCGCGCCCCTGCACCTGCCCGTATGGGCGGGCCTGGGCGGCCTCATCGCCAGCGGCGCCTTCCTCCACCCCGACCTCTCCAACCCGCTCACCTGCGTCAAGCTCGGCCTGATCCTGGTCCTCGCCCTGAACGGCGTCCAGGCCGGCGTGCTGCACCGGCGGCTGGCCGCCCTCGACGGCCGGCCCGCCACCCGCCCGCTCCTGGTCTGGGGCGCCGTGTCCGCGAGCGTCTCGCAGGTGGCGTGGTGGGGCGCCGTCGCCATCGGGTTCCTCAACAGCCGGCGCTGACCGTCCCGGAACCGGAACCGGAACCGGCACCCGCCGCCCGCGCCCGCCTGCACCCGCACGGCCGACAGGCTGGGTCGGCGAAAGCTACTTATGCTCGGAGAAGGGGCTGCTCAGGCCCCCGGAGGGCGGCTGTCATGACCGAGCCGAGCGAAGCGGTCCAGGCGGACCGCGCCCTGAAGGCCAAGCACCGCACGATGTGGGCACTGGGCGACTACCCGTCGGTCGTCTCCCACGTCATCCCGGAACTGGGCGCCCTGCTGGCCCGCGAGTGCGGGGTGCGGCAGGGCGACCGCGTGCTCGACGTCGCGGCGGGCTCCGGCAACGCGGCGATTCCGGCCGCCCTGGCCGGGGCCGACGTGGTCGCGTCCGACCTCACCCCCGAGCTGCTGGAGGTGGGGCGGCAGCTGGCCGCCGTACGGGGCGCCCGGCTGGAGTGGCGCGAGGCCGACGCGGAGTCGCTGCCCTTCGCGGACGGCGAGTTCGACATCGTGATGTCGTGCGTCGGGGTCATGTTCGCCCCGCACCACCAGAGCGCCGCCGACGAGCTGGTGCGCGTCTGCCGCTCCGGAGGCACCATCGGGCTGGTCAACTGGACTCCGCAGGGCTTCATCGGCCGCATGTTCGCCGCGATGAAGCCGTACGCGCCCCCGCCGCCGCCCGGGGCGCAGCCGCCGCCGCTGTGGGGGGACGAGGAGCACGTCCACGAACTGCTCGGCGACCGCGTCACCGACGTCGACGCGCGCCGGCAGACCGTACGCGTGGACCGCTTCGCGCGGCCCGAGGACTTCCGCGAGTTCTTCAAGGCCTGCTACGGGCCGACCATCGCCGTGTACCGGAGCCTCGGCGACGATGCCGAGCGGGCCGCCGCCCTGGACGCCGACCTCGACGCCCTCGCCGGTGAGTACCTGCGGGACGGCGCCATGAAGTGGGAGTACCTGCTGCTCACCGCCCACCGTCAGGGCTGAGACCACGCCCCGCCACCACGGTCAGTCCGCCGCCGGATGGGCCTCCGGGTGGGCGTCCCACCAGGCCCTGTGGAAGGCGTTGTTGTCCACGTTGGCCAGATAGGCGCCGGCGGCGGCGCGGTAGAGCAGCCGCGCCTGCCCGGCCGAGACCCCGGAGCGGTTCCAGGCCAGGCGGATCCGGCCGGTGATGGGCGCGCCGACGATCGGGCGCATCACCGTACCCTCCGCCGGCGGGGCCGTCGGCTGGCTCAGCGAGATCGCGCGGCCCGCCGCGATCAGGTCGTAGTGCATCTTGCGGTCGGTGATCCGGTAGCGCAGTGACGGGCTGAACCCGGCCTGCGCGCAGGCGGCGACGAGGGCCTCGGGACCGCCGTCGTCGTCCTCCACCAGCGTCATCCACGACTCGCCGGCCAGGTCGGCGAGGTCTATGCGGTCCAGTGCGGCGAGGGGGTGCTTCGCCGACAGCCGGATGCAGAACGGCTCCTTCGACACCAGCGTGCGCGCGTGGACCCCTTCGGGGAGCGGCACCTCGTGGTCGTTGACCTCGCCGTAGACGATGGCGTCGTACCGTCCGGCGCCGAGCATCCGGGCGAGCGCGGTGACCGAGTCCTCCAGGTCCACGGTGATCTCCCGACCGGACATGGACAGGTCGGTCCGGGCGAGCAGTCCGTCGAGCAGGACCAGGAGGATGCAGCCCAGCCGCAGCGGGGTCCCGGTGGAAAGGGCGCGCGCCTCCGCGCCGAGGGCGTCCATCTCGCTGAGTACGCGGCGCGCCTTGGCGAGCACGAACTGGCCGAGCGCCGTGGGCTCCACCCCGCTCCTGCCGCGGACGAAGAGTTCCCCGCCGGTGACCCGCTCGATGCGGCGCAGCTGGGCGGAGAGTGCGGGCTGGGACACTCCGAGCCGCCGCGCCGCGCCCCCCAGGCTGCCCGCCTCCGCTATCCGGCAGACGGCTTGCAGATGCCTCAACTCCAGCTGCATCCGGGCAGCGTACGCAGCGCGCCGCGACGGCACCATAACGCGGGCCTTATGCCTGCCGGGATGTCCCATTCCCGTCATGTCCACGCTCATACTCGGCCGCGAACGAACACTCACTCCCCAACCCCCCACGATCGGAGTGGACGTTGCAGCCCACCAGATGGACGGCGGCCGTGGCAGCGATGGCGCTGACCGCGAGCCTCGCCGGAGCCCTGGCCGGGACGGCATCGGCGGCGCAGCAGGCGCAGCCCGCACCGTCCCCGAAGGACACCCCGGCCGCGCGCGCGGTCGCGGCCGCCGACCAGGCCGTCAACAGCGGTCTCGACTCCCTGGTCAACTCCTCGCAGGAGCGCTACGAAAGACGCCTGGTCACCCCCTGGCTGAAGGACCTCTACTCGGTGGCGTACGAGCGCAGCTACCGCGGCCTGCCGGTCGTCGGCGGCGACGCGGTCGTGCTCGCGGACGGCGAGGGCAGGGTACGCGCCCTGCAGTCCGCCTCCTCCGTACGGATCGACGTGGCCACCCGGGCCTCGGTCGCCGCGAAGGACGCCGAGTCCGTCTCGCGGGCGAAGCTGGCCTCGGTCGACAAGGTCGAGAGCAGCCGGCTCGTCGTACGGCTCAAGGACGACAAGCCGGTCCTGGCCTGGGAGACGGTCCTGTCCGGCCGCACCAAGACCGCGCCCAGCAAGCTCCACGTCTTCGTCGACGCCCGCACCGGCGCGTTCCTGGACAGCTACGACGACGTGGTGGCCGGCACCGGCAACAGCAAGTGGAACGGGCCCGGCCCGCTCACCATCGACACCACCAACTCGGGCTCCACGTACACGCTGCGCGACCCGAACCGGACCGGCCTGAGCTGCGCGGACTACAGCAGCGGCACGGTCTTCACGAAGTCCTCCGACTCCTGGGGCACCGGCAACCCCACGAGCAAGGAGACCGGCTGCGTGGACCTGATGTTCGCCGCGCAGAAGCAGTGGGACATGCTCGGCCAGTGGCTGGGCCGCAACGGCGTCAGCGGCAACGGGCGCAGCTTCCCGGGCAAGGTCGGTCTGGGCGACCTGAACGCCTACTGGGACGGCAGTTCGGTCACCATCGGGCACAACAGCGCCAACGAGTGGATCGCCGGCGTGGACGTGGTGGCCCACGAGTACGGGCACGCCATCGACAGCAACACCCCCGGCGGCACCAGCGGTCAGGAGGCCGGGCTCGGCGAGGCCACCGGTGACATCTTCGGCGCGCTGACCGAGGCGTACATCAACGAGCCGGCCCCCTACGACACCCCGGACTACACGGTCGGCGAGGTCATCGACCTCCAGGGCCGGGGCCCGATCCGCAACATGTACAACCCGCCGGCCGTCAACAACGACCCGGCCTGCTACAGCTCCGCGATACCCGGCACCGAGGTGCACAAGGCCGCGGGCCCGCTGAACCACTGGTTCTACCTGCTGGCCGAGGGAAGCAACCCGGGCGGCGGCAAGCCGAGCAGCCCCACCTGCAACCAGTCCACGGTGACCGGGGTGGGCGTCCAGAACGCCGGCAAGATCTTCTACGGCGGCATGCTCCTCAAGACCAGCAGCATGTCGTACAAGAAGTACCGGACGGCGACGCTGAGTTCGGCCAAGTCGCTGGACACCACGTGCGACCTCTTCAACAAGACGAAGGCCGCCTGGGACGCCATCAGCGTGCCCGCGCAGTCCGGTGACCCGACGTGCACGCCGAGCGGGCAGAACAACGACTTCTCGATGGCGCTGAACCCGTCCTCGGGCACGGTCCAGCAGGGCGCCTCGGTCTCCACCACCGTCGCCACGACCGTCACCACCGGGGTCGCCCAGTCGGTGACGCTGACCGCGACCGGCCTGCCCGCCGGGGTGAGCGCCACCTTCAACCCGGCCACCGTGCAGTCCGGCCAGTCCTCGACGCTGACCCTGACCGCCACCGCGAACGCCGCGCCCGGCGCCTCCACCGTCGTCGTCAAGGGGCAGGGCACGACCCTCTCCCACACCGTCGACTACGCGCTGAACGTCGGCGGTACCCAGCCCGGCAACGACCCGCCGGACATCAGCGTCGCCAACGTCCAGGCGCACCTGACCCAGCTCAACACCATCGCCTCGCAGAACGGCGGCAACCGCCGGGCCGGCAGCGCCGGCTACACCCAGTCGCTGGCGTACGTGAAGGGCAAGCTGCAGGCCGCCGGCTACACCGTGACCGAGCAGAACTGCTCCTCCTGCACCTACCCGTCGAACAACCTGATCGCCGACTGGCCGGGCGGTCCCGCCGACCAGGTCGTCATGTTCGGCGCGCACCTCGACAGCGTCTCGGCCGGCCCCGGCATCAACGACAACGGATCGGGCTCCGCGACCCTGCTGGAGAACGCCCTCGTCCTCGCCCAGAAGAACCCCACCATGACCAAGCACGTCCGCTTCGCCTGGTGGACGGACGAGGAGCAGGGTCTCAACGGTTCGGAGTTCTACGTCGGCCGCCTCGGCAGCGCCGACAAGGCCGCCATCAAGGGCTACTACAACTTCGACATGGTCGGCTCCCCCAACGGCGGCTACTTCATCAACAACCTCAACTCCGCCACCGCCGCCCCGCTGAAGGCGTACTGGACCTCCCTGAACCTCGCGCCCGAGGAGAACACCGAGGGCCAGGGCCGCAGCGACGACTACTCCTTCCAGCAGGCCGGCATCCCCACCTCCGGCTACGCGGCCGGTGCCAGCGCCCGCAAGACCTCGGCGCAGGCGGCGAAGTGGGGCGGCACCGCGAACGCCGCCTACGACGCCTGCTACCACAGCGCCTGCGACACCACCAACAACATCAACGCCACGGTCCTGGACCGCAGCGCCGACGGCGTCGCCTACGCCGTCTGGAAGCAGGCCGTCGGCGGTGAGACGCCCGCCCAGGACTTCTCGATCGGCGTCAGCCCGTCCGCGGGCACCGCGGCACCCGGCGGCTCCACCAGCGCCACCGTCAACACCGCCACCGTCAGCGGCGCCGCCCAGACCGTGGCGCTGTCCGTCTCCGGCGCCCCGGCCGGCGTGAGCGCAACCCTCAGCCCCGCCTCCGTCCAGTCCGGCAGCTCCTCCACCCTCTCCGTGCAGGTGGGCGCGAGCACCGTCCCGGGCACCTACACCCTGACGGTCACGGGCTCCGGCACCGTCAGCCACACCACCACCTACACGCTGACCGTCACCGGCAGCGGCGGCTGCACCCCGCGCCAGCTCGTGGCCAACGGCGGCTTCGAGAACGGCTCCAGCCCCTGGAGCGCGACGGCGGGCGTCATCACCAACCAGTCCGGCCAGGTCGCGCACGGCGGCAGCTACATGGCATGGCTGAACGGCTACGGATCGACCCACACCGACAGCGCCTCGCAGTCGCTGTCCATCCCGGCGGGCTGCTCCTCGTACCAGCTCGCCTTCTTCCTCCACATCGACACGGACGAGACGGAGAGCGTCGTCTACGACCGGTTCACCGTCTCGGTGGGCGGCCAGACCCTGGCGAACCTGTCCAACCTGGACGCGAACTCCGGCTACACGCAGAAGACCTACGACCTGTCCCGGTTCGCCGGACAGACCGTCACCCTGAAGTTCGCCGGCACGGAGGACCAGTCCCTGCAGACCTCCTTCGTCGTGGACGACGTCACGGTCCAGGTGAGCTGAGGCTCCCCGGACGCCCGGAAGGGCCTGGCCCGGTTCCCGCTGCGCGGGGCCGGGCCGGGCGCTTTCCTACGCCGGCGACTGGGGGGCGACGAGGGCCGTCAGCCCCGGGTCCAGCTCGGAGCCGTCGACGAGCAGTTTCTCGACCGTACGGGTGGCCGGGTCGATGTCGGCCTCCATGCCCTGCCCGACGTAGCGGGGATAGCCGGAGACGCCCGTCTCGCCGGTGGCCTCGACCACGGCCGACCGCAGGGGGCGGTCAGGCCCGGGAGCACCGGTCCGGTCCTTGACGTGCTCGGGCACCAGCAGGATCTCGAAGCGCTGTGGGTCGGTGGTCATGTCCCGACGCTGACACCGTCGCTCCGGCCGTGCAACTCGCGCCAAAGAGCCTCCCGCCGTCCACCAGGACGGAACGGGAGGCTCTGTGACGTGAGGACCGGTGCCCGATCCGCCGGCCTCGCGGCCGGCTTCGTACGCCTGCGGTGCGGACGGATCCGTGGATCCGGGGAGAACAAGCCGGGGCCCCGTGGGCACTCGCGCAGGCGTCGGAGGCCCCGGCTCGCGGAGGGATCTGCCTCAGCTGCCGGCCGAGACGTTGCCCGACAGGATCGGGATGTTGCTGAGGATGTGCGAGAGCGTCTCGTCACCCTTGGCCTGGGTGGAGTTCTCGGTGCACTGCTGGTTCTGCGGGTTCGACGCGATCGGGATGTCCTGGACACCGACGTTGATGAGGGCAAGGACCGACTGGACGTTGACCTTGGCCGGCAGGCCGATGCAGGGCTTGTTGAGGGTGCCCTGGACAAGGCCGAGCTGGGGGCTCAGGTCGCCGTGGGTCTTCTGGTTGCCGTAGATCTGCTGGGAACCGTTGCCGTTGACGGTGGTGACGCCGTTGTCGTTCCCGATGGCCATGGCCGGGGAGGCAAGGGCGGCACCCGCACCGAGAACGGCGGCGGTGGCGGCGGCGGTGGCCATCATCTTCTTGATCATCATTGGTCCTTCTGTTGCACGAGTGCACGGTGGTAAGCGCCTTGATCAACGGCCGGATCGCCGCCAGGTTCCGCCGCTTCACCCGATCAGCCCTGCGCGGGGGACCGCGCCGCCCGGTCAGTGCGCGGCCGCGTAGGTCCAGAACTCCCGCATGAGGGCCGGCGGGGTCGGGCCGCTCAGCTCCCGCTGGGTGAGGAGGACGGTGACCGAGCCGGTGGCGGGGACCACGTGGGCGGCGGTGCCAGTGCCGCCGATCCAGCCGTAGCGGCCCGGTAGGTTCCAGGGGTCGGTGCGGTCGATGTCGACCGAGCCGCCGAATCCCCATCCCTGGCCTTCCAGGAAGAGCGCGCCGTCCTCGCGCTGTGCCGCGGTGAGGTGGTCGGTGGTCATCTGCCGTACGGAGGCGGGCGCGAGCAGGCGGCCGCCCTCGTACGCGCCTTCCGCGAGCAGCATCCGGCCGAAGGCGAGCAGGTCGTCGGCGGTGGAGACCAGTCCGCCTGCTGCGGAGGGGAAGGCGGGCAGGGTGGCCCACTGGCCGTCGGGTGCGTCGACGAGTTCCAGGGCCCCGTCGTCCTGGGCGGCCCGGTAGTAGCTGCTGAAGCGGTGGAGTTGGGACCGCGGTGCGGCGAAGCCGGTGTCCTTCATGCCGAGCGGCTCGAAGACGCGCTCGGCCAGCAGGTCGGGGAGCGGCCGGCCGGCGGCGCGGGCGATGAGGACTCCGAGGATGTCGGAGCAGGTGTTGTACAGCCAGGCACGGCCGGGCTGGTGGAGGAGCGGGATGCGGGCCAGGGCCGCCATCCACGCGTCGGGCGCCGCGACCTGCCCGGGCTGCGGCGGGCCCTGCTTGAGCTCGCTGAAGAGCGGGCCCACGGCGGGCAGCGAGAAGTCGGAGGGGAAGCCGTATCCGGCCCGGAAGGTGAGGAGGTCCTCGACGGTGATCGGGCGGTCGGCCGGAACCACGTCGTCGACGGGTGCGGACGGGGTGCGGACGACCATCGGCGCGGCGAGTTCGGGAAGCCAGCGCGCCACCGGGGAGTCGAGGGAGAGCAGGCCGTCCTCGATCAGCGTCATCGTGGCCGCCGCGGTCACCGGCTTGGTGAGGGACGCGACGCGGAAGAGGGAGTCGCGTGCCATGGGGGCGGTGCGGGCGGTGTCGTGGGAGCCGGCGACGGCCACCTCGACGTCCTCGCCGCGGGCCACGAGGCCCACCGCTCCGGGCACGGACCCGTCCTCGACATGGGCGTTCAGGAGGCTGTGCAGGTCGCTCATGGTCCACCTTCCGGTACGTGCGGCGCGCCGGGAGGAAGGGGCCGGCGCGGTTGCCCGTAAGGAAGACTGCCGCCGACTCGCGGATTCATCGGTCCGACACGACTCGGTACGAAGGTGTGCGACCCAGGTCGGGACCGCCGCCGCGGCCCCGCACGGCGCGGGAGGCGCGGCCGCTACGCGGCGGGGACCACCGAGGCCCTTATCGCCGCGGCCCACTCCTCCAGGAGCGCCGCGTGCCGGACGCGCTCCGCGTCCGACAGGCGTCCTTCGGCGCGGGCGAAGAGGCCGCGGATGTCGGCGTTGATCTCTGCGAGGGGACGGTCCGGAGTGTCGCTGTCCGGGGTTTCGAGGATGTCAGGGGTCGAACTCACGTGATCAAGAGTAAGCGGGGGGTCCGACAACCGTGACCGGTGTCCGTCATGCGGACGGCGGACGGGGGTCGGTCCTGCGCCTACTGAGGGGTGAGTTTGCCCCGCTTGAGCCGCAGGACCTCGTCGGAGGCCGCGGCGACCTGCGGGGAGTGGGTGACGACGATGACGCACTTGCCCTCGTCGTGAGCCAGTGTGCGGAACACCTCGATGATGCCGGCGGCGGCCTCGTGGTCGAGGGCGCCCGTGGGTTCGTCGGCGAAGAGGACGTCCACCTCGCAGGCGAGCGCGCGGGCGATGGCGACGCGCTGCTGCTGGCCGCCGGAGAGCTGCAGGGTGCGGCGGTTGCGGTCGGCCCGGTCGATGCCGAGGAGGTCCAGCAGTTCTGCCGCGCGCCGCTTGTGGCGGCGGCCCTTCACCCGGGTGATCTCCATGGCGGAGGTGATGTTCTGTACCGCCGTCATGTAGGTCAGCAGGTTCAGGGACTGGAAGACGGTCGCCGCGTGCCGGTTGCGGTAGGTGCCGAGGCCGAGCTCCCGTACGTCGCGGCCGTTGAAGCGGACGGTTCCGGCGGTGGGCGTGTCCAGGCCGCTGGCCAGCGACAGCAGGGTGGTCTTGCCGCTGCCCGAGGGGCCGACCACCGCGTACATCCGGCCGGCTTCGAATCCGTGGTCGATGTCTTTGAGGACCGTGCGCCGGCTGGTTCCGGAGCGGTAGGTGTGGCTCACGCCGGCCAGTTCGAGGATCGCCGCCATGGTCAGTTGCCCTTCGAGAGGATGTCGCGCGGGGTGAGGCGCAGGACGCGGATTCCGGGGATGAGGGTGGCCAGTGCGGCGATCCCGAGACCGGTCGCGCCGATCCGGCCGACGTCGGCCGGTCCGACGCGGATGTCCATCCGGTCGATGGGCTCGGCCTCCTCCCCTTCTGCGCCCGGGGACTTCGGGCCGCCCGTGGTGTTGCCGTGGTCCGGTCCCTGCCGGTCGGCGGCGGCCTGCTCCCTGGCCGAGGAGACCTCGCCCGCGAGCAGCGCGTCGCCGACGGCCCGGGACACGGCCCCGCTGCCCGCCGCCGCCAGGCCGATGGCGACCACCGCGCAGGCCGCGACCTCCACGAGGTGCTGGCCGAGGAGCCTCGGCTTCTTCTCGCCGAGGGACATCAGGATGCCGAGCTCCTGGCGGCGCTCGCGCAGGTTCGAGGCCACGATCAGCGCGAGGATGGCGGTGCCGGCGAGGGCGACGAGCCATACGGTGACGGTGGCGAAGGAGGCCGTCTTGGTGATCGGGCCGACCAGCGTCTTGTACGCCTTGTCGTTGACGGTCAGGGGGAAGACGTTCAGATCGGCGCCGGTCGCCTCGGCGGCGGCCTTGAGCCGGTCGAGGTCCGCCGGGCTGCGCAGGGTAAAAGTGGCGGACTTGACGACGCCGCCGCCGGCCCCGGTTTCCTTGCCCAGCAGCCGGCTGCCGCCCTCGGGGGTGACGTAGATCCGGTTGGCGGGATCCATCATCGCGGGGACGTACCGGCCGGAGTCGGGGGTGGCGCTCCGGTAGATGCCCGAGACCACGAACTCGAACTGCCGCGTGTCCCGTTCCTCGCCCGGAGCGGGGGCGTTGCCGACCTGGAGGCTGATCCGGTCGCCGACCGCGAGGTGGTTCGCGGTGGCGAGGCGTTCCTCGATGACGACCATGTCGCCCGCGCTGTCCGGCTTGATGCCCTTCCCGGAGACGAGCTTGTCGTCGCCGTTGCGGAAGGAGGGCAGGGCGTCGAGGTCGCGGATGCCGTCGGCCTTGAAGAAGTCGAGGCCGTCGTCCTTCTGTCCGGCGGGCAGCGGGACCGGCTTGTAAAGCTTCATCCGGTCGGTGGGCGCGGCGCCGGAATCGGTGCTGTAGTTGCACTGCGCGACGACGGAGGAGCGGCATATCCGGTCGACCAGATCGCGGTGGAGGTCTCCGCCGGGGCCGATGAGTCCGGGGCTCGCGCCGTCGTTCCCGGTCCCCTTGCCGGAATTGAGCAGGGCATTGAGATCGAGCTGCATGGTGGCGACCGCGCCCACGCTCTGCTTGGCGCTCTCGGCGGCGCGCGCGGCCGCGGCCCGGATGAGGAACCCGGACAGGACGAGGGTGCAGATCACGAAGAAGAGCCCGGTCAGCATGACGGTCCTGCCGAGCCGGGACGCCAGCCGCCACCATGCCCGTTTCAAGAAATTCATCGCTTTCTCATCCTTCCCATAACTGCCCGAATTCGTTTCGCGCAGCGGAGAACCACGCTAGATTCCCGGGGATTTGAACCGCATTTCGGCTGGCGGAGGCGACCGGGCCGCAATCAAACACCGCTCATATCCGTGCTCTGATATCCAGATCGGCGACGGAGTCGAGGACGAAGACGGACCGGGGACGGACGGGGACGGGGGCGCGGGCACGTGCGCGTACTGGTGGTGGAGGACGAGGAGTTCATGGCCCGGGTCCTGGAGATCGGGCTGCGCCGCGAGGCCATGACCGTCGACGTCGTGCACGACGGGCGGGCCGCCCTGGACCACCTGGCCGTCCACGACTACGACGTGGTGGTGCTGGACCGGGACCTGCCGGAGGTGCACGGGGACGAGGTGTGCCGGCGCCTGCAGACCCTCGATCCCGGCTGCCGGATCCTCATGCTGACGGCGGCGGGCCGGCTGGGGGACAAGGTCGCCGGGCTGTCGCTCGGAGCCGACGACTACCTGGCCAAGCCGTTCGACTTCCCCGAACTGGTGGCGAGGCTGCGGGCGCTGTACCGGCGCAGCCCGGTCGCGTACGCGACCGTTCTGCGCTTCGCGGACGTCACCTTCGACACCCACCGGAGGCGGGTCGCGCGGGCGGGCTGCGACATCCGGCTGACGCCGAAGGAACTCGCCGTGCTGGAGCTCCTGATGCGGGCCGAGGGCGGGGTGGTGAGCGCCGAGCACCTGCTGGAGAAGGCGTGGGACGCGCATGCCGACCCCTTCACCAACGCCGTACGCCTGGTGGTGCACACGCTGCGCAGGAAGCTGGGCGAGCCGCAGCTCGTCCGGACCGCCGTGGGCGTCGGCTACTACCTCGGCGAAGCGTGAACCGCCGGCCCGGGGCTCGGATCCGGTGGCGGTGCCGGCGGAGCCGGTGGCGCTCGCCGCGGGGGCACCGACTGGGCATCCGCGGGCGGCTGTTCACCGGTTTCGCGGGCGCCCTCACCGTGTGCGCGGCGCTGATGGTGGCCGTGATCTACGCCGGAATCCGCTACCTCCCCACCTACGACCTCGCCCCCGTGCAGCGGGTACCGGCGGGCGCGCCGGCGGCCGCCCCGCAGGAGCTTCGGAACCTCACCCAGGGCACCCCGTTCGACGACGTGGCCACCACCAAGCCGGTCCGTACGAAACAGGACGTGTGGGCGGCGGTGCTCGGCATCTCCACCGCCGGGGTGCTGGTCATCATGGCGGTGGGCCTGGGCGCCGGCTGGATCGTCACCCGCCGCCTGCTGGCCCCGCTGCACGAGGTGAGCCGGGCGGCCGCGAAGGCCCGCGACGGCGACCTCGCCTACCGCATCGCCGCCACCGGCCCCGACGACGAACTGCGGCAGCTGGCCGACACCTTCGACGCCATGCTGGAGCGGCTGGAGGAGTCGTTCGCGGCGCACCGGCGGTTCGCGGCGAACGCCTCGCACGAGCTCCTCACGCCGCTGGCCACCACCCGGGCGATCCTCCAGATCGCCGCCGAGGACAGCAGCGGCGCGGAACTGGCCGAACTCGCCCCGATGCTGCGCGAGACCAACGAGCGCAACATCGGACTGGTCAAGGCCCTGCTCGACCTCGCGGGAGCCGAGCACGCCGACTTCGATCCCGATCCGGTGGACCTGGCCGCGCTGGTCCGGCAGGTCGCGCGGGAGGCCGAGGCCCCGGCCGCGGAGCGCGGGGTGACCGTACGGACCCACGCACCGGCGGGCGCCCTGCTGTCCGGGAACGCGGTGCTGCTGCGCCGGCTGGTGACGAACCTGCTCGACAACGCGACGGGCCACAACCTGCCGGGCGGGGAGGTCCGGCTGGCCGTCCGCCGGGACGAGGACGGCGACGGTCACGTGCTGGAGGTCGAGAACACCGGCCCACGGGTGGACGCGGCTGCCGTCGGCCGGCTCTTCGAGCCCTTCTACCGGGCGCGGCCGCGGGTCGGTGCCGGGCACGGCCTGGGCCTGGCGATCGTCCGCTCGATCGCGGTGGCCCACCACGGCACGGTGACGGCGCAAGCCCGTCCGGAGGGCGGCCTGAGGGTGCGGGCCCGGTTCCCGGCCGGCCGCGGCCGCCCCGCCGGGCCGGCGCTTCCCGCGCAGGGGACGCCCGTAGGCTGGCCCCATGAAGATCATCGACTTTGAGCCGGGCGACCCGCGGCTGACCGAGGACCTCCTCCCCGTACTGACCGAGCTGCGCCCCCACCTCACCGAGGAGCTGTTCCTCTCCGTCCTGGCGGAGGGGCAGGGCCAGGGGCTGCGCTTCACCGCCGCCTACGACGCGGACGGTGCGTGCGTGGGCGCGGCGGGCTGGCGCCTCGTCGCCAACACCTCCCTGGTACGCCACCTCTACGTGGACGACCTGGTCACGTCCGCCACCGCCCGGTCCGGCGGAGTCGGCCACGCGCTGCTCGCCCACCTGGAGGAGCACGCCAGGGCCGCGGGCTGCACCGCGCTGACCCTGGACTCCGGCACCCAGCGCACCGACGCGCACCGCTTCTACTTCCGCGAGCGGATGGCCGTGACGGCCTTCAACTTCCAGAAGGCCCTGGCCTGACCGACCGGCAGGCCACTTTCGGGGAATTGGCCTTCCCTGACGTGTGATTGGCCCGGCTACGTTCGCGGCATGCGCATCCAGATCGTAGACGCCTTCACCACCCGCCCCTTCTCCGGAAACCCTGCCGGAGTCTGCCTGCTCCCGGCCGGGGAGTGGCCGGACGACCTGTGGCTCCGGCGGATCGCCGCCGAGGTGAACCACTCGGAGACGGCCTTCGCCCTGCCCCTCGCGGCCGGTGGCGGGGCCGACTGGGAGATCCGCTGGTTCACCCCGCTCGTCGAGACCAATCTGTGCGGCCATGCCACTTTGGCCACCGTTCACACGATGCGCCGGGAAGGGCTGCCGACCGGCCGGGTGCGGTTCCGCAGCCGCTTCAGCGGCCTGCTCTCCGCTCGCGCCGGGGCGGACGGGAGCATCACGCTGGACTTCCCGGCCGCTCCGGGCACGGAGGTTCCGGTCCCGGCGGGGCTGGCCGAGGCCCTGGGGGTACGGCCCGAGGCCACGCTGCGTACGGGCGCGCTGGGCGATCTGCTCACCGTGCTGCCCGACGAGGCCGCCGTCCGCGCGGTACGTCCCGACCTGGCGGCCCTCGCCGACCTGACCCGGCGCGAGGAACTGCGCGGGGTCATCGTCACCGCGGCGGCGGCCTCGGCGGACCTGGGGTACGACTTCGTCTCCCGCTTCTTCTCCCCCGCCGAGGGCATCCCCGAGGACCCCGTCACCGGCAGCGCACACACCGCGCTGGCCCCGTACTGGTCGGCGCGGCTGGGCCGCCGCGACGGCCTGACCGGCCTCCAGGCCTCCGCGCGGACGGGCCTGGTCCGGACGGCGCTGCAGGGTGACCGCGTCCACCTGACCGGGCACGCGGTCACGGTCCTGGAGGCCACTCTGAACGTCTGAGCCGCGCGCCGGGGTCGCACGGCCGAGCGGCACGGCCGAGCCGTACGCCGGCGACGCGGCGGGCCCGGCCGTGACCGAACCGTCGCCGCCCCGAGGCCCGAACGGGCTCGTCGGGCGGCGTCCGCGGTTGCTAGGTTCCTCGCTCAGCCGCCATCGGAGGGAACCGTTCTCATGCCCGTACCCGCCTCGCCCCGCCGGGCGCTGTCGGCCGCCGCCGCGGCCGCCGTCCTGCTGGCGGGCCTGACCGGATGCGGCGACGAGGACGGCACGAAGGGGGCGGCCGTCTCCGCTTCGGCGTCCCCGTCGGCCACCGCGTCCCCGTCGCCGTCCGCCCCGGCTTCCGTCTCCCCCTCCGCTCCGGTCGCGCCGTCCACCGAGCCCTCGTCACCGACGGCCCCGCCCACCAGCCGGGCCGCGACACCGCCTCCCGCCCCGACCCGGCTGACGGCCTCGGTCGACACCCGGGGCGGCGCCCTCGCCCTCGTACGCGGCGGGACGGCGCAGGAGTTCACCGTCACGCTGCGGAACGGGAACTCCGCCGCGTACGGGCATCTGCTGGTCGCCTTCCAGATGGAGATCCTCGTCGGCGAACCGGGCGACCGGCCTGCCGGCGGACCGGAGTTCGTACTGGAGCGCTTCGACCAGGCGTCGGGCGGCTGGCGCGCCGCGCCCCTGCGCATCGCCAACGACCGCATGCCGGAGTCGATGTACACCGGTGGCGGTCCGCTCGCCCGCGACACCGTGCGCGTCGAGCGCTACCGGCTGCGCGCCACCGCGGGCGGCCCGACGGGCAGCACCCCGCTGGTGGTGTCCTTCATCGACACCGACGCCGACCGCGAGGTCGCAGCCCACACGGCCCTCCCGCACAGCACGCGCTAGCGGCGCCCCAGGGGGACCCTTCTACACGGGGCAGCACAGCCCCGGGGTGCCGGTCGAGGCGTTGCAGGCGCTGCACCGGCCCTGATCTGCCGGTGCCGGCTCGCCGAGGGCCAGGGCGGCGGTCCGCCAGGCGGCGGTGACGGCTTCACGGGCCCGGTCCGTCGCCTCCGCCACCCCGTCGGGGAGCCGGAGGGGGGCGCCGATGTGCACGTGGAGGCCGGGCCTGCGCAGGGGGGCGGTGGCGGCCCCGGCGAGTTGCTTGGCACGGCTGCCGGAGCACAGCCGGCGGGCGCCGGCCTGGCCCACGGGCACGACGGGGGCTCCCGTCGCGGCGGCGAGCCGGGCCAGGCCGCTGCGGAAGGGCCCCGGGGCGGACTCCCCCGCGTCGCGCCGGCCCGGCAGCCGGCCCTCGCCGTAGAGCAGGACACTGCGGCCGGAGGCGAGGGCGACGGCTGCGGCGTCGAGGGAAGCGGCGGCGCGGTGGGTGCCCCGGTGGACGGCGATGTGGCCTTCGCGGCGCAGGGCGGCCCCGAGCAGCGGCACCCGCCACAGGCCGCTGGTGGCCAGGATGACGGGCTCGACCCCGTACCGCCGCAGGGCGGCGACCACCACGGCCGGGTCGGCGAGGGACGTGTGGTTGGCGACGAAGATGCTGCCGGCGGCGGGCCGCGCCCCGGGATCGGCGGTGACCCGCAGCCGCCCGCAGGCGGGGACGACGGCGGCGGCGATTCGGCTGAGCATGGACTTCCCCATTCGGGCGGCGCGGTGTGGGTGGTGCCCATGGTCGACCGGCCGTGACCGCCGGGCATGAGTAGCGGTACTCACCGCCCGGGCGGCGCCGTGCTCAACGCCGGGGGCACGGCGTTGAGTCCGGCCACCGAGGCACCCGGAACGCGGGCCGGCCGCCGCCCCCGCGTGCGCGGTCGGAGACCGGAGTATGACCGAACGGTCACAGGATCCCGCCGGGGGCAACGGTCGGGGCACGTCGGACATCTAGGAATCCGGGGTCTCCACGGGGGGCGTCACGGACGTAATCGGGAAGACCGGCAGGCCGCCCGCACCGCATGACGGGCGGGCGGCCGCCGGGTGCGAGCGGCAAGGCGGGGCTGGGATGAAGGCAGTATCGACGGCGGGCGGTTCCTCGGACACCCCGGAGACGGAACCCGAAACGGTGTCCGCTCCCCCTCGGCGCAACCCGACGGAACCCGTCCGCCCGACAGAGACGGAAACCCCTACGGGGACCGAGCCCGGTGCCGATACCGAGGCCGGGACCGGGGCCGAAACCGAGGCTGGTAGCGGTGCCGGTGCTGGGGTCGAGGCCGAGGCCGAGGGCGAGGCCGGCGACCAGGCCCGTGCCGGTGTCGGGACCGACGCGGCGGGTGCCGAGAACAAGGCCGGTTCTGGGGCCGAACGCGACAGTGCGGCCGACGCGGAGGGTGCGGAGCACACCGTACCGGCGGACACGAACGTGACCGGAACACCAGCGGCCGGAGCCGAGCCGGAGGCCGAGGGTGAGGGCGCAGCGGACCGCGAGATCCCTGGCTCGGACAGCAGCGGGCCGTGCGACGCGGCGGAGGCCCAGGCCCCCGAAGAGGCCCGGTTCGCCGGTCCCGACGGCTCCGACGCCCCGGCGGAGATGGCCGACACCACCTCCGAGGCCGCGCACGGCGGCGAGACAGCAGCGGCAGAGGGGTCGCGGGAGACGGGTGCAGCCACCGCCGCGACCGAAGTCGGAACGGCGGCGGACACCGCGCCGGAGGCTCCCGGCAGTGACCCGCGGGCGGCGTCCGGACCGGGGGACACCGTGGAGGCAGAGGGCGGCGACGCCGAGGAGACCCCCGACGGCACCCCTCAGGTGGGCGTCGAGCGTGACGAGGAAGGCAGCGCCGGCGCGCAGGCGCCCGACCCGGCCGGCGGCGGCCGGAAGCTGCCGTCCTGGGCGCGGGGCGTCGAGAGCGATACCGAACGGACGAGTGAGTTCGTAGCGCTGAAGGACCCGGACACCCCGGCTCCGCGCACGGCCGCCCCCACACCTGCCGCAACCCCGGCGGCAACGGCGTCCCTTACGGCCGCCGAAACCCCGGCAGCCCCCGCAGCCGGGAGAGCTCCTGCAACTCCCACCGCTCCCCCGGCCCCCGCGGCTCCCACCACCCCTGAGCCCCCCGCAGCCCGGACCATCGCCGCGCCCAAGACGCCCGCACCGGCGCCCGCGGGGCGGCCTGTCGCACGGCCGGCCCCAGGGCCCACCGCCCCCGCCCGGCCCGCGCCGGCGACGCAGGCGGCGCCCCTGGAGTTGCTCGCCGAGCTCACCAACACCGCTCCCCCGCCCGAGACGTCCCGGCGGACCGCGGTGCGGCGCGTCAAGGTGTGGACGCCGATCCTGCTCCTCCTCGCCGGGGCCTTCGCGGGCGCCCAGTTGCTGCGGCCGCTGCCGGCCCCGACGCTCGTCGGCGCGGAGCCCGCGCACACCATCCCCGGGCAGTTCGGCATCCCCTGGCCCGCCAAGGGCCAGGGGGCCGTCCGCGTGCCGGGCTCCGGCGACATCGGTACGTTCGGCGAGCAGCGGCCGGTCCCGACCGCCAGCGTCGCCAAGGTGATGACGGCCTACGTCGTCCTCAAGGACCACCCCCTGCGCAAGGGCGACCCCGGCCCCGACATCACGGTCGACGCGAAGGCCGTGGCGGACGGCACCTCCGAGCACGAGTCCCGGATCAAGGGGCTGACCGCCGGGACGAAGTTCAGCCAGCAGGACATGCTCAAGATGCTGATGATCCCGTCCGGCAACAACGTGGCCCGGCTCCTCGCCCGTTGGGACACGGGGAGCGACAACGAAGCCGCCTTCGTCGAGAAGATGAACGCCGCCGCCCGGGAGCTCGGCATGAAGGACACGACCTACACCGATCCCAGCGGACTCGACGCCGCCACCGTCAGCACCGCGGCCGACCAGCTCCGGCTCGCCGAGGCCGTCATGAAGGACGAGGCGTTCCGCACCATCGTCGCCATGCCCAACGCCACGATCAAGGGGCTGCCCGAGCCGATCTACAACAACAACGACACCTTGCTCACGGCGAGCGGCCTGAACATCCGGGGCATCAAGACCGGCTCCAGCACGCCCGCCGGCGGCGCCCTCATGTGGGCGGCAAACAAGTCGGTCGGCGACGAGACCACGCTGATCCTGGGCACGCTGATGGACCAGCACGTGGACGGTCCGGACCCGAACGCGGCGAACAGCCTGCTCCTGGTGAAGGCGAACAGCAAGAAGATCATCGAGGCCGTACGGGAGGCCCTCACCTCCGCCCCGGTCGTCCGCAAGGGACAGACGGTCGGGTACGTCGACGACGGGCTCGGCGGGCGTACGCCGCTGGTGGCCACGAAGGACCTGAACGTGGTCGGCGTACCGGGCCAGCGGCTGCGGCTCTCGCTGAGTACGGGCGCCTCAAGGGTGCCGCACACCGCCCGGGCCGGTTCGGAGGTCGCCGTGCTGACGGTGGGCGACGGGGAGGGGGCGAAGAGCGTGCCGGTGGCGGTGCGCGGGGAGCTGGCGGAACCGTCGTTCGGCACCAGGCTCACCCGCCTCGGCTGATGCGGTGACCGCGGGAGGGGGGCGGCCCGGATACGCCGCTCCCCGGCCCGCTCCTCGAGCCCGCCCCTCAGTCCTTGCGCGCTGCGCCGCGCCAGACCGTCACGTCCAGGGTCACGTACTTGCTCGGTTCGCTCTTCGACGAGCTTCCCTTGTAGACGACCAGCGCGATGCTGCCCTCCGGGGTCCGCACGCACATCCCGTCCCCCTTGTTGAGGGCCCCGACGGGGATCCGTTGGGCGAACCGGGTCTCCTGGCGGCAGGCTTGGAGGGAGCCCTCGGTTCCGCTGTCCAGCCGTGCGAGCTTGGCCTCGTAGGCGCCGAAGTGGCAGTCCTGGGAGGCGCAGGAGTAGTAGAGGTCGTCCTTGCTGTTGTCGTGGGGCTCCAGCGGGTCGTCGGCGAACTCCAGGTGGTAGCCCGAGGTGAGCTTGAAGTCGTGGTACGTGGCGGGCTTGGGGTCGGGGCGCGGCTGTCCCTTGGCCGTGCCCGTGGGCGTGGCCCCGGCCGTACTGCCGGTCCTGGAGGTGGAATCGCCGATGGCCTTGAGCATGGCGCCGCAGCCGGCGAGGAGCAGGAACAGCCCGCCGAAGACCGAGACCAGGATGATCGCGGTCCGGTTGCGCTGCTTGGGGGGCGGCGGCATCGGCATGGGCATGGGAACCGGCATGGGCGCGGGCCGTGGGACGTACGTGGGCTGCGGCGGCCCGAAGGCTCCCGGCGGGCCGTATCCCCCGGGGCGGCCCGGGGTGACCGGCCGGCCGGGAGCCGTGACGTGGCGGTCCGGTCCGGGCACGCCCGCGGGAGTGGCGGCGGGGTGTGCCGGGGCCGAGGGGGCCGCAGCCGGCGCGGCAGCGGCCGCGGTCGCCGTCGCCACCGGCGCCGTCGGGACCGGCGCGGGCACCTCCTGGCGGTTCGAGATGCCCGCCGCGACCCCTCCCGGCAGCCAGTCCTCCGGCCGGCGCAGCTGCGTCTGGTCGGCGGCGGCCCGGCACAGGTCGAGGATCTCGGTCAGCGAGGCCCGCCCGGCCGGGTCCTTGACGAGGCAGCGGGTGACCAGCGGCCGCAGCTCGGCGGGGAGGCCGGAAAGGTCGGGCTCCTCGTGGACGATGCGGTACAGCACGCCGTGCGAGGGGCCTTCCCCGTACGCGGGCGCGCCCAGCGCGGCGTAGGCGGCCACCTGGCCGAGGGCGAAGATGTCCGTGGCGGCGCTGATCTCGCGCCCGGCGGCCTGTTCGGGGGCCATGAAGGCGGGGGTGCCGACGGCGACTCCGCTCGCGGTGAGCGAGGTGGCGTCGGCGGCGCGTGCGATGCCGAAGTCGATGACGCGGGGGCCGTCGGCGGCGAGCAGCACGTTGGAGGGCTTGAGGTCCCGGTGCACGATGCCCGCGCCGTGGATGACCTGAAGGGCCTCGGCGATCCCGGCCACGAGCATCAGGATGGTGCGGCCGGGGAGCGGGCCGTGCTCGGCCACCGCCGCGGAGAGGGTGGGGCCCGGTACGTAGGCCGTGGCGAGCCAGGGGTTCGGGCCGTCGGTGTCGCTGTCGATGACCGGGGCGGTGTAGAGGCCCTGGACCCGCTGGGCGGACTGCACTTCCTGGCGGAAGCGCCGCCGGAACTCGGGGTCCTCGGCGAACTCGGGGCGGATCACCTTGATGGCGACCGGCCTGCCTCCCGGTGTGTGCGACAGGTAGACCTTGCCCATGCCGCCGGAGCCGAGCCGGGCGGCGATGCGGTATCCCGCGACCATCGGCGGATCGTCCGCCTCCAACGGCTGGAAGACTCCGGCCCCCACGTCCCCGTTCATCGATTCCCCTTGCTTTCCGTGGTGTTGCGCCCACCGTAGACGTACGTGATGCGGCCGCGGCCGTACGGGAGTCCGTACGGCCGCGGCCTCGGCCCGTTCAGGCGCGCGGCGGTATCCGGGACGGGCGGCCCGATCCGCGCGTCAGGGAGTACCCGAAGACGCCCGCGAGGGCGGCGAGCACTCCGCCGGCCGCGGTCCAGAGCCAGCGGTCCGACCACCAGCCGCCGGACCAGCCGTCCTCCGGTTCGCGCAGCGGTCCGGTGACGGTGGCGGGGACCAGCGGTGCGGAGAGGGAGCCGTCGACGGCGTGGGCGCCGCCGGTCTCCTTCACCGCGGCGTCGACGGCGACGCGTACCGGGAGGCCGAGGTCCTCCTCGGGGAGGTCGACGACCGTCAGGCGGACGTAGTAGCTGCCGGGCAGCGGGTCGTTGGCCCACGGCTCGGCCGCTGCGCGGACGGTGCGCAGGGTGCAGGACAGTTCGACCGAGGCGGCTTCCCTGGCCGCGGCCCGGTTCTGCGTGCCGTAGGTGCACGGCTGCCGGCGGCGCAGTCCGTCGTACACGTCGAGCCGCCAGGTCGCGGCGCCGTGCCGGGAGGCGGATTCGGGCAGCGTGACCTTGGCGTTGACCGTGACGCGCTGCTGCGCGTCGATGGGCAGCACCCAGTACAGGTAGTCGCCGGTGGACGCGCCGGCCGTGGCCTGCTGGCCGGGGCGGAAGGGCGTGGCGGTGCGGAAGCCGGTGCCCGCCTCGGTCGGAGCGGGCTCACCCTTGCCGGAGGCGCTCGGGGTGGGGGTGGAGCCCGCCGCCGGGGCTGCCGCCGCGGCCGTGCCCGCCACCGTGAGGGTGGCGGTCGCGGCGAGCAGGGCGGCGGTCAGTGTGCGTACGGTACGCATCAGTTGGTCCTCCAGACGGAGACGCGCCAGCGCGAGATCCAGCCCCACACCAGGCCGGCCAGCAGCCCGACGAGCGCCAGGGCGGCCAGGAGCCACCAGCCGCGTCCGAGGCCGAAGGCGGCGGCGTCGGAGGCCTCGTCGGGGCCGTCCACCAGCTCGATGGTCAGCTCGACGGGCATGCCCGGGGTGGTCTTGACGGACGCGGGCGCGGAGAAGGAGTTGCTGACCTGGATGCAGACGGTCTCCGCGGCCGGCTTCGCGTCGGCGCCCTCCTCCGCGCCGTCGATCTCGGCCTTGGGGTAGCGCAGGCCGGTGGAGAGGACGTCGGTACGTCCGTCACCGGCCTCCGAGCCGCGGACGATCTCGCGGCCGTGGAGGGTGGTGGCGCGCAGCAGAACGCCGTAGTCGTTGTTGACGGCGCGGTCGGCGGCGATGCTGACGGAGGCGCGCAGTTCCTGGCCGGGGAGGACGTCCACGCGGTACCAGCGGTGTTCGCCGAAGGTCTCGCGGTCGTTGTAGAGGCCGGCCTTCAGCAGCGGGGCGTTCGCGCACTGCTTCGCGCCCTCGGTGGCCACGGGGTTGACGACGGGATCGGCGGCCCGGTCGACCAGTTGGCGGACTCTGCTGGAGAGCTGGTCCTTGTGCTGCACCGAGGTGTACGTGCCGCCGGTGGCCTCGGCGATGCAGGTGAGCTGGGCGCGGGTCTTGGCGTCCGGGACCAGGCCGAGGGTGTCGATCACGAGGTGGATGCCCTTGGCGGCGATGTCGCGGGCCACTTCGCAGGGGTCGAGCGGGGCGCAGGTGTCCTCGCCGTCGGTGATGAGCACGATCCGCTTGGTGGCGTCGCCGCCGTCGAGGTCCTGGGCCGCGGCGAGCAGCGCGGGACCGATCGGCGTCCAGCCGGTGGGGGCGAGGGTGGCGACGGCGGTCTTCGCCTCGGTCCGGTTCAACGGCCCGACGGGGTACAGCTGCTTGGTGTCCTTGCAGCCGAGCGCCTTGTCCTCGCCCGGGTAGGTGGCGCCGAGGGTCCGTATGCCGAGCCGCACCTCGTCGGGCACCGCGTCGATGACCTCGTTGAAGGCCTGCTTCGCGGCCGCCATCCGGGACTGGCCGTCGATGTCGGTGGCCCGCATGGAGCCGCTGACGTCGAGGACGAGATCGACCTTCGGGGGTTCCTTCGCCGCGGGTCCGTCGGCGGCGGCGGCGCTCGCCGGGAAGAGCCCGACGGCCAGGGCGGCGAGCAGGCCGCACGCCCCGGTCGCCAGCCGTTTTCTTGTGATCATCGCCGGATCGTATTGAGGATCGTGCGCCAATCCAAAACGGGCTCGGGGCACCGGCTTTCGGACGGCCGGACGCGCTTCCTCCGCCGTCCGGGCCTGCGGGCCCGCGGGCACGGGCGCCGGATATCCCGGTGCGGGGACGAAGCGTGCGATCTAGGGTGCGGGGATGAGTTCCCGTACTTTTCGCATCACCGTCCGTGGTTCCTTCGACGGGCTCACGCCCGATCAGCGGGCCGAGCTGCTCGCCGCCGCGCCCGAACACGACATGCTGCACGCGCGCTTCACCGCCGAGGGGCACCTGACCTACGACCTCGCGGCCCGGCCCTTCTTCACCTTCCGCTTCCTGGACTCGGGCGAGGCCGAGGAGGACATCCTCGACGCGACGGCCCGCGCCGAGCTCGCGGCGGAGGGCTGGCTGACCGAGCGCGGGTACGGCTTCAAGGCGCTCACCTCCCAGGCCGAGGACCTCTCCCTGGCCCCGCTGGGCAAGCGGCAGCGCAGGGAGCAGGCCGCCAAGGCCGCACGGGCCGGGGGCGACGCCTGAGGGGCCGGCGGTCAGCCCAGAGCGGGCGCGGCGAAGGTGCGCCCGAGGTGGGCGCGCAGGGCCTGCGGGGTGGGCGGGGCGAGGCGGGCGCCGAGGTAGCCGTCCGGGCGGATGACGAAGGCGGTGGGCTGCCGGGCGGCGTAGATACGGGCGAACTCGCCGGCGCTGTCACGGTGGACCGCGATCCCGTCGGAGACTGACGGGGCGTCGGCGGCCAGGAGGCTGAAGACCTCCATCCGGCCTCCGGAGGACTCGCCGGCCGCCAGGGCGAGTTCGTCGAGGCCCCGGCCGTCCCCGTAGAGCAGCAGCACGTGTCCGCGCTCGCGCAGCAGGTCGTACAGGCGCAGCGGGTAGGTGGTGATCTGCCCGGTGAGGCCGGCGCAGTCGGGTGCGCGGTCGCCCGGCCGGGGTCCGGGGCCCTCGCCGGCCGGATCCGTGATCGGGCCGGTCCGGTAGCCGAGGAGCAGCTGGGCCTCGCGCATCGTCACCGTCGCCGGGTCGTCCGGGTCGGCCTGGATCCCCTGGGCGGCGTGGCGCACGGTGCGGCCGACGACCTCCTCGCCGACGGGCCGGCGTTCGGCGTCGTAGCTGGCGAGCAGGGCCGGATGGGCGGCCCCCTGGACTGCCAGAGCGAGCTTCCAGGCCAGGTTCCAGGCGTCCTGGATGCCGGTGTTCATGCCCTGGGCGCCCGTCGGAGGGTGGATGTGGGCCGCGTCTCCGGCAACGAAGACCCGCCCGTCCCCGTACCGGTCGACGATGCGGTGGCTGATGCGGAACACGGAGGCCCAGCGGATGCCGGAGGCGGTGGTGGGCCGCGGCGACAGCCGGTCCAGGACGGTCTGGACGTCGGGCAGTTCGGGGGCGCGCCCGGTCTGCAGCCCGTGCGTGATGCCGCCGGCAGCCGATTCGGCCCGGCGGGCGGTGGAGAGTTCGGGCGGCACCATCATCGACATCCGGTAGCGTCCCGGCCCGGGGAGCGGAATGCACACCAGCACGTCGTCGACGGCGCCGGAGTCATCGCGGTGCATGGAGCGCACGGCGTACTCGTGCGGCAGGTCCCAGTCGACCCGCACGTCGGCGAGCATGAACTCGTCGGGGAAGGCCCCGCCTTCGAAGGCGAGCCCGAGCCCCTTGCGGACGAGGCTGTGAGCGCCGTCGCAACCGACGAGGAACCGGGTCCGTACCTCCTCCTCCGCTCCGGAAGGGGTACGGACCCGGCTGGTCACGCCGTCCGCGTCCTGGGCGAACGACATCAGCTCGGTGCCCCGTTCGACCTCGGTCCCGAGGCGGGTCAGGAACTCGTCGAGGATGCGCTCGGTTTCGTACTGCGGCAGGGCCGCGAACCCGTACGGGATCTCGGGCGGCAGGGCCAGTTCGTGGCGGGGCTGCTCGGCGCCGTTGACGTACGTCAGTTGGCCCCGCATCGGGACGGCCGCGTCGAGGGCGGCGCGGACCAGTCCCATGCGGTCCCACAGCTCCAGGGTGCGCGGCTGGATGCCCACGGCCTTCGCGAACGGAAGCCGGGCGGGCAGGCGGTCGACGATCCGGCAGGAGACGCCGCGCCTGCGCAGCTCCGCGGCCGCGGTCAGCCCGACCGGGCCGGCCCCGACGACCAGTACGTCCGTTGCGTAGGCGTGCGCCATGGGCGCCTCCCGGCGTGCGGCCCCCGTCCGGTGTGCGGCCCCTGTACGAGGCCCTGCCCCTCCATGGTGGCCGCCCGTACCGGCTCCGGCATCCCCGGCCGATCACACGCCCCGATCACGGAGCGCGCTCCGCGCGGCGGGGTCCTACTCGATCACGAGGTCCACGTCGATGTTGCCGCGCGTGGCGCGGGAGTACGGGCAGACCTCGTGCGCCTGCTTCACCAGCAGCGCGCCCGTCTCGCCCGCCAGGGACTCGGGGAGCTCGACGCGCAGGGTCACGGCCAGGCCGAAGCCGGCGCCGTCCTTGCCGATGGAGACCTCCGCCGTGACCGAGACCTCGCTGGTGTCGGCCTTGGCCTGGCGGCCGACGAGGCCGAGCGCGCTGGCGAAGCAGGCGGCGTAGCCGGCGGCGAAGAGCTGCTCGGGGTTGGTGCCCTGTCCGTTGCCGCCGAGGGCCGGCGGCATGGCGAGGGCGAGGTCGAGCTGCCCGTCGGAGCTGACGGTGCGGCCCTCGCGGCCGTTGGCGGTGGCGACAGCGGTGTACAGCGCGTCCATGGGAGGTCCTCTCGCAGAAATGAACCGTGCGGCGGCCGGTGGTCGACCGCGCTCCACCAGTAGAGCACGCAATTCAGTTGTGCACAACTAAATGACTCGCAAGACGACCCCGGGTACACTGGCCCCATGACCGAGCAGCCGAGCGCCACCCACCCCGACCAGGACTTCCTCCGCCTGGACGGCCAGATCTGCTTCGCGCTCAACGCCGCGAGCCGGGCCTTCGGCGGCCTCTACCGCGTCATCCTCAAGGACCTCGGTCTCACCTACCCGCAGTACCTGGTGATGCTGGTGCTCTGGGAACACGGCGAGCTGCCGGTCAAGGAGATCGGGCAGCACCTGCGCCTGGACTCCGGAACGCTGTCCCCGCTGCTCAAGCGACTGGAGGCGGCCGGCCTGGTGCGGCGCGAGCGCAGCGCCGAGGACGAGCGGTCCGTACACGCCCACCTCACCGAGGAGGGGGCCGCGCTGCGCGCCCGCGCGGTGGAGGTGCCGCGGCGGATCGCCACCGCGACGGGCTTCGACCTGGCGGAGATCCTGGACCTGCAGGCCCGCCTGAACCGTCTCACCGCCGCCCTGGACGCCGCCGTCCCCCAGGACGCCGTCTGACGGGCTCCGCCCCGACCGGACGCGGACCGACCGGCCCCCAAAGCTCCGCCCTGACAGGACGCGGCGTGGCTCCCTTGCCACACTGGCACCAGGAGGTACGCGATGGACCCGGTTGCGGCGCTGGACCGGATCGCCTTCCTGCTGGAGCGCGCACAGGCACCCACCTACCGGGTGCGGGCCTTCCGGACAGCGGCGGCCGCCCTCGCACGGATGGGTGAGCGCGAGACCGCCGAACGGGCCGCGGCCGGCTCCCTGGAGGCCGTCAAGGGCATCGGCCCCAAGACCGCCCAGGTGGTGCGGGAGGCGCTGTCCGGAGAGGTCCCGGGCTACCTGGGGAAACTGGAGGACGAGGCCGCGGCCCACCCCCACGGCCCGCGGGCCACCCCCGCCGCCATCGCCCTGCGGGGGGCGCTGCGCGGGGACTGCCACGTGCACTCCGACTGGTCGGACGGGGGAAGCCCGATCGACGCGATGGGGCGTGCCGCGGCCGCGCTGGGCCACGAGTACGCCGTCCTGACCGACCACTCGCCGAGGCTGACGGTCGCCCGGGGGCTCTCCCCCGAGCGGCTGCGCGAACAGCTGCAGGTGGTGGCCGCGCTCAACGAGACCTGGGCGCCCTTCCGGCTCCTGACCGGCATCGAGTGCGACATCCTGGAGGACGGGTCGCTGGACCAGGAGCCGGAACTGCTGGAGCAGCTCGACCTCGTCGTGGCCTCCGTCCATTCGAAGCTGCGGATGGACTCCCGCGCGATGACCCGCCGGATGCTGGCGGCCGTGCGCAATCCGCTGATGGACGTACTGGGCCACTGCACGGGGCGGCTGGTGACCGGACGGGGCCGCCCCGTGTCGGAGTTCGACGCCGAGGCCGTCTTCGCGGCGTGCGCGGAGGCCGGCACCGCGGTGGAGGTCAACAGCCGGCCGGAGCGGCTGGACCCGCCGCGGCGGCTGCTGCGCCTCGCCGTGGCGGCCGGCGCCCTGTTCTCCATCGACACGGACGCCCACGCCCCCGGCCAGCTGGACTGGCAGATCCTGGGCTGCGAACGGGCCGTGGAGTGCGGCGTCCCGCCCGAGCGGATCGTCAACACCTGGCCGGCGGACCAGCTCCTGACCTGGACCCGCACCCGGCGCGCACCCTAGGGGGTGTGGCCGCGCAACTGGACCACCAGCAGCAGGACATCGGCGCCGGCGATGGCCAGGACGGCCAGGAACGGGACCCGGCCCGCCGGGCGGCGGGACGCGAGGAGCACCGTCAGCGTCGTCGCCCCCAGGAGGGTCCAGCCGTACGCCGTCACCGGCCCCGGCGGCCCCACGACCAGGGCGGCGCCCGAGGCGAGGACGAGGAACCCGGCCGACGCGGCCGCGTACCGGGGGCCGAGCCGCTGCGGGAGGCCCCTGACCCCGCCGGCCAGGTCGTCCGCGATGTCGGGCAGTACGTTCGCGAAGTGCGCGCCGGCGCCGAGCAGGGCCGCCGCGGCCGTCAGCCACGGCGGCGGCCAGGGCGCTCCGGGCAGGCCGAGCGTGACGAAGGCGGGCAGCAGGCCGAAGGCCAGCGCGTACGGGAGCCAGGAGGCGGCCGTGCCCTTCAGGCGCAGGTTGTACGCCCAGGCGGCCGCCACCCCCGTGAGGTGCACGGCGCCGGCGAGGAGCCCGCCGGCCACCGAGAGCGGGACGCAGACCAGCAGGGCCAGGGCCGCCGCGCGGGACACGGCGGCGGGTGACACCGTACCGGCCACCAGGGGTTTGTCCCGGCGGCCGGTGGCCAGGTCGCGGCGCAGGTCGGCCCGGTCGTTGCACCAGCCCACCGAGAGCTGCCCGGCGGCCACCGCGGCCACGACGACCGCGGCTCCCCCCGGGTCCCGCCCGGCGGCGGCCGCGAGCGCCGCGGTCAGGAGGGTCACGGCGGCCGCCGGAACCGGGTGGCACGCCGCCGCCAGGCCCATGGCCGTACCGCGGCTGCGGCGACCGGCTGCGGGAGGGCACGGCCGGCCGGTCTCTGCGGTGTCTCGGGTCGCTGCGGGCCCTTGGGGCCCTTGTGTCTCCGGGGTCTCTGGGGTCTCTTGGGTCTCTGGGGTCTCTTGGGTCTCTGCGGGCTCTGAGGTTCTCGCGGGCACGATGTCACGCTATGTTGCGCCGCGCCCGGTGCGCCTGATTCATAACGTTGTGTCAGTTGTTTCCTATGGTGAATCAATGACACGTGTCCTGGCAGTGAGCAGCGTGTTCCCGCCCCATCGCCACCGGCAGTCCGAGATCACGGCGGCGCTGGCCCGCTTCCTGCCGCCCGGCTCCGACCGGGCCCTGCTGCACCGGGTCCATGCCTCCGTCCGCGTGGACTTCCGGCATCTCGCCCTCCCCCTGGATCGGTACGGACCCTCGAACGACTTCGGTACGACGAACACGCTCTTCGCCGAGAGGGCCCTGGACCTCGGCGAACGCGCCCTCACGCTCGCCCTGGCCGCCGGCGGCGTGCCCGCCCCGGAGCTGGACCTCGTCATGTCGACCACGGTGACGGGTCTCGCGACGCCCTCGCTCGAGGCCCGGCTCGCCGGCCGCACCGGTCTGCGCCCGGACGTGAAGCGGGTGCCGCTCTTCGGCCTCGGCTGCGCGGCCGGGGCCGCCGGTGTCGGCCACGTCCACGACTACCTGACGGGCCTGCCCGGCCACGCGGCGCTGCTCCTGTCGACCGAGCTCTGCTCGCTCACCCTCCAGCCCACGGACACCTCGATGGCGAACCTGGTGGCCGGGGCCCTCTTCGGGGACGGGGCGGGCGCCCTGCTGGCGGTGGGCCGCGACCACCCCCTGTACGCCGCCGGAGCCGGACCTGAGGTGGTGGCCGCGCGCAGCCGCCTCTACCCGGGCACCGCGCACCTGCTCGGCTGGGACATCGGCCACTGGGGCATGCGCATGGTCCTCGGCCGCGAACTCCCGGAGCTGGTCCGGCTGCACGTCGCCGAGGAGGTCGAGACCTTCCTCGCCGCGCACGACCTCAAGCCCGCGGACGTCGACGCGTGGATCTGCCATCCCGGCGGCCCGAAGATCCTCGACGCGCTCGCGGACGCCCTGGGGCTGCCCGAGGCGGCCTTCGCGGCGAGCCGGCGCTCGCTGGCGGCCGTCGGCAACCTCTCCTCTGCCTCGGTCCTGCACATCCTGGGCGGCATCCAAACCGCGGGACCGCCGCCGCCCCGCTCGGTCGGGCTGATGCTCGCCTTCGGGCCGGGCTTCGCCTCCGAACTCGTCCTGCTCCGCTGGTGACCGACGACTGGTGATCGCATGCCCCTGTTCATGTCCGTACCCCTCTCCCCCCTGGCCCTCTCCGTGCCCCTGCCCCTCTCCGCGCCCGTGTCCCTGTCCGGGCTCGAGGCCATGCCCCCGTCCATGACCCTGTACCTGCTGCTCATCGGCCTCGTCGCGATCGAGCGGCTCGCCGAGCTGTCCACCGCCCGCCGCCACCGGGCGTGGAGCCTGGCCCAGGGCGGCCGCGAGTACGGCCGCGGCCACTACCCCGCCATGGTGGCCCTGCACGCCGCGCTGCTCGTGGGCTGCGTGGTGGAACCCCTGGCCGCCGACCGGCCGTTCGTGCCCGTGCTCGGCTGGTCGGCCCTCGTCCTGGCCGTGGCGGCCCAGGCCCTGCGCTGGTGGTGCATCGCCACGCTCGGCCCGCGCTGGAACACCCGGGTGCTCATCGTGCCCGGGCTGCCGCTCGTGCAGGCGGGGCCCTACCGGCTGCTGCGCCACCCCAACTACGTGGCGGTCGTCGTGGAGGGCTGCGCGCTGCCGCTCGTGCACAGCGCCTGGCTGACCGCGCTCGGCTTCACCGTGCTCAACCTGGTGCTGCTGCGCGTCCGGATCGGCTGCGAGGAGGCCGCGCTCACGGACGGCGGGCGCCTGCGGGCCCCCGCTTCCCGGCCCGCGGCGGACTCCCGGCGGTGATCGACCTGCTGATCGCGGGCGGCGGGCCGGCCGGGCTGGCCACCGCCATCCACGGCGCGCTGGCCGGTCTGGAGGTCGTGGTCGTGGAGCCGCGGCCCACCCCGATCGACAAGGCCTGCGGCGAAGGCCTGATGCCGGGCGCGGTACGCCGCCTGCTGGAGCTCGGCGTGCCCGTGTCCGGACAGCCCTTCCACGGCATCCGCTACGTCGACGGGACGGGCGGGCGGCGGGCGGAAGGGCTGTTCCGCTCCGGCCCGGGGCTCGGCGCCCGGCGGACCGCACTCCAGGCCGCGCTCGCCGGCCGGGCCGCCGGGCTGGGCGTACGGGTGGTCCGCCGGCGCGTCGAGGAGGTCCGCCAGGACGAACGGCGCGTCAGCGCCGCCGGCCTGACGGCGCGCTACCTCGTCGCCGCGGACGGACTGCACTCCCCCGTGCGGCGCGGTCTCGGCCTGTGCGCGCCGCCCCGGCCCGGCCGGCCGGCGCGCTACGGCCTGCGGCGCCACTACACCGTCGAGCCGTGGAGCGACCTGGTCGAGGTCCACTGGTCGGCCCGTTCCGAGGCCTACGTCACCCCGCTCGGGCCCGACCGGATCGGGGTGGCCGTCCTCACCACGGATCGCGCCCCCTTCGACGTACAGCTCGCCCGCTTCCCGCTGCTGGCGGCCCGCCTGCCCCCGTCGCCGGGCGCGGCGGTGCGCGGGGCCGGCCCGCTGCGCCAGGGGGCACGCGTACGGGTGGCGGGGCGGGTGCTGTTCGTCGGGGACGCGGCGGGATACGTGGACGCGCTGACCGGGGAGGGTCTGACCCTGGCCGTGACGGCGGCCGGCGAACTGGTGCGCTGCGTGCGGGCGGGCCGGCCGGAGGCCTACGAGCGTGCCTGGCGCGAGCTGTCGCGCAGCTACCGGACGATCACCGCGTCCCTGCTGTGGGCGCGTCACCGGCCCCGGCTCGCCCGGCGGATCGTGCCGGTGGCGGCCGGGCTCCCGCGGGTGTTCACGGGGGCGGTGAACGTCCTCGCCGGAACGTGAAGCGGCACCTCGCGCCCAAGGCGCGGGTGCCGCTTCGCTTCACTGCTCGATCAGGCCGGTTCCTCCTGGCGGTCCCGCAGGGCCAGGCCCGCGAGGACGGCGCCGACCGCCGCGCACAGCACCGCGATCACGCCGGCCCAGGCCCGTGACCCGCCCACCGCACCGGCCAGGGGGTCAAAGCCCACCGCGCCGCCCAGCACGTGCAGGGCGACCACCCCCACGGCGGCGGCGGCCCCGGCCCGCCACACCGTCGTGGTGTCCCGGACCGCCAGCAGCGTGCCGAGCCCCAGGCACAGCACGGTGGTGAGGAGGGGCAGGAGGTGGGCGGGCGCCGCGGTCGGCGGGACCGTCAGATGCCGGGGCAGGTGCAGGGCGCCACTGACCAGCAGCGCCAGCACCACCGACCAGCGCAGGACCTGCCGCAGCGGTCTGCCGGCCGGTGCCGCGGGGAGGCCGGGGCGCCCGCGCGGTTCCTCGTACGGGGCGGTGTACAGCTCCAGGTACGGGCGCTCGTACGGCTCTTCGGGCATCCGGGGCTCCTCCTCCGCCGTGTGTCGCGGCGTGCGCTCGGCCGTCCGCCCCTGCGGGTGGTCCTGCCGCTGCTGCGGCCGCTGCTCCTCGGTGCCCAGGATGGTCACCAGCCGGGCCACGTCCTCGATGGGGCGTCCGACGGCTGCCGCGCGCAGGGTGATGTCCGTCTCGACCACCTCGTGCGGTGGCTCGCCCAGGAGGGCGACCATCCGCTGCACTTCGTGCAGGGGCCGGGTCACGGCTGCGGCGCGCAGCGCCTCGTGCCCGAGGTTGGGCTGTTGGCCGGACTCCGCGAGGAGGCTGACCAGCGCGGTGACCTCTTCGACCGGGCGGCAGGTGGCCGCCTCTTCCAGCAGGGTGCGTACGGGCCGGGTGTCCGGAGCGCCGGATACGCCCGGTTCGGGGGTTTCGGGGGTCCCTTGGCGGTCGACGGGTGGGGTCGCCGGGAGGGTGATGGGGTCATTCATGAAAAGCTCCGTTCGCCGACACGCGGGGTCTGCACATCGCGCGCCGGTCATCGTGCGTCATGGGAAGCGCACGCTTTGTTACATTTAGGCCCAGTTTCGCCCACTGCGCCATTCGGGCGGGCAAACGGGGCCGCCCCGGCTCCCCGGCGAAAGGGCGTCACCCGTGCCCGACCTGCGTACGTCCGGCCGCCGTTGGATGCTGTCGCTGACCGTCGTACCGCTGCTCGTGGCCGGGGCGGCCGGCCCGACCCGGCCCGTCGTGGACACCGAGGCCGGGCGGGTACGCGGCCGGGACCACGGTGCGTACAGCACCTTCGAGGGCATTCCGTACGCCGCTCCCCCGGTCGGCGCCCGCCGCTGGAAGCTGCCGGAGCCGGCGCCGCGCTGGGAGGGCGTCCGCGACGCCGGGGCCCCCGGCGCGCAGTGCGTGCAACTGCCCGCGATCGGGCCCGGCGCGCCGAGCGGCTCGGAGGACTGCCTCCACCTCAACGTCACGGCGCCCTCGGGCGGTGTCGGCCGGAGCGGGGCCCGGCCGGTCATGGTCTGGTTCCACGGCGGGGGCTTCGTCAACGGCTCGGGGGATCAGTACCGGCCCGAGCGGCCGGCCGCCGGGGGCGACGCCGTGGTCGTGACCGTCAACTACCGGCTGGGCGTCTTCGGCCTCTTCGGCCATCCGGAACTCGGCGGAGCCCCCGACTTCGCCCTGGCCGACCAGCAGGCGGCGCTGCGCTGGGTGCGGGCGAACGCGGGCCGGTTCGGCGGGGATCCGCGCAACGTCACCGTGTTCGGCGAGTCGGCGGGCGCCCTCAGCGTCTGCGCGCACCTCACCTCGCCGGCGTCGGCGGGCCTGTTCCACCGGGCGATCGTGCAGAGCGGATCGTGCTCGACGACGATGCCCCCGCGCTCCCTGCTGCCCGGCCAGGGGGCCTACGAGCCCTTCGCGCCGCAGTCGCGCACCGTCGCCGACGGCGTCGCGGCGGCGGCCCGGCTCGGCTGCGGCGACACTGCCGGGGTTCTGGACTGCCTGCGCCGGCTGGACGCGCGGACGCTGGCCACCCCGGAGCTGACGCAGACGTTCTCCACCGTCTCCCACGGCAACGCCCTGCTGCCGCTGGATCCCCGGCGGGCGCTGGAGGCCGGCCGGTTCCACCGGGTGCCGGTGGTGCAGGGCACGACCCGTGACGAGATGCGGATCTTTGTCGCGCAGACGCTTGCCGCGGAGCCGATCGGCGACGAGCGGGCCTACCGGGCCCGCCTGGAGCGGTCCTTCGGGACCGGCGCCGCGCGGGCCGTCGAGGCGGCCTACCCGGTGTCCCGGTACCCGACGCCGGCGGCCGCGTGGGCGGCCGTACTGTCCGACGCCTCGTTCACCTGCCCTTCGCTGCGGGACAGCGGCGCGCTGGCCCGGCACGTGCCGACGTACGCCTACCTGTTCAGCGACGGCGGCGCGCCCAACTTCACCGGCCTGCCGGAGGTACCGGAGCTGCCGTACGGCGCCTCGCACGGCTTCGAACTGCCCTACCTGTTCACGCTGGCGCCCCTGACGGACGCGCAGCGCGGGCTCGCGGACCGGATGACCGGCTACTGGACGCGCTTCGCCCGGACCGGCGTGCCGGGGGCCGCGGGCGCGCCCGAGTGGCCGCGCTACGGGGCGCCCGGCTCGGTGCTGTCCCTGGCGCCGGGACCGGACGGGGTCCGGACGGTGGACGCGCGGGCCGCACACCACTGCGGCCTGTGGGACGCGCGGTGGCCGGGAGTCACCACGGGCGGCTGACGAGCACCGAGCCGTTCGTGGTCCGGATCGTCAGCGTGCCCCCGTCCCCGTAGACCTCGTGCCGCCAGGCGGTGAACAACTCGGCCAGCCGGCGGGCCGCCTGCCCGTGGGCCTCGTCGGTGAGGTTGGCGGCGGAGAAGGTGACCTTCGCTTCGCCGGCCGCGCTCACCTTGCGGACACGTACCTCCTTGACGGCGTTCCGGTGGAGGAGACCGTCGTCGCCCTTGGTGAGGTGGCCGTCGAGGTAGGCCTTGAAGTCCCGGGTCATGTCGAACCAGTCCGCCGACCCGCAGGGGCCTCCGCCGTTGGCCATCTCCCCGTCGGTGGCCGGCCCGACGTAACCGCCGGACTCCTCATCGGTGGGCGGCCCGGCGTACCCACCCGTCTCCTCATCGGTGGGCGGACCCGCGTACCCACCCGTCTCCTCATCGGTAGGCGGCCCGGCATACCCCCCGGTCTCCTCATCGGTGGGCGGACCCGCGTACCCACCCGTCTCCTGATCGGTGGGCGGTCCGGCGTCGCCCCCACTGCCCTCGTCCGTCGTCTCGTCCGTCGTGTGGCCGAGCCCGCAATCCGTCGGGGTGAGGGCGGGCACCGGGGCCGGGCCCGCCGACTGCCCCCCGGACGTCGTCGTCCCGCACGCCCCCAGCAGGACGCACAGGAGCCCCGCCACCACCGCTCGCCCGGCCGTCCCGGAAACCGCTGCCTTCGTCATGGTCATCCCCCTCGGCCAGGAAGAGGCAATCGCACCGCTCCCGGTTCCCCTTCGCGGGCTACGGTGGCGTCATGACCGGTTTCGCGGCCCGCCCGCTCCTCTTCCTCGACGTCGATGGGCCTCTCATCCCGTTCGGCGCGGGCCCGTACCCCGCGGCCGGTGACGACCCCAATCCCCTGCTCGCCCGGGTGGATCCGGCTCTCGGCCCACGGCTGGCGGCGCTGCCGTGCGAGCTGGTGTGGGCGACGACCTGGATGGACGAGGCGAACGAGTGCATCGCGCCCCGCCTCGGCCTGCCCGAGCTGCCCGTGGTGGCCTGGCCGGAGCCCTCCTCCGGCGAGGACGGGACGGGCGGGATCCACTGGAAGACCCCCGCCCTGCTGGCGCACGCCGCAGGACGGGACTTCGTATGGGTGGACGACGAGATCAGCGCCGCCGACCGGGCCTGGGTGGCCGCCCGGCATCCCGGACGGTCGCTCCTCCACCGGGTGGATCCCGGCCGGGGGCTCGCGGAGGCGGACTTCGGTGTGCTGCGGGCCTGGTTCGGTCAGCCCGACCAGGAGGCGGCCACCAAGGAGCGTTCCGCCGCTGCGAGGTGGGTGGCCGAGGCCAGCCAGGCCCAGGCGTAGGCGTCGGCCGAGGGGTCGGCGAGGCGGCCGAAGGCGTCGCGGGGGCGGCGGTCGGCCTCGGAGGCCAGGGCGGCGGAGAGGTCCGCGGCCGCCGTGAGCCCGGCGCGGCGCAGCGGGCCGTGCGTGGCGGCGGGTTCGGTGCCGCGTGCCGCTTCGGCCAGGGCGCGCCGGCCGCCCGCGACGCCGGTCTCCAGGAGGCGGCGTACGCGCCACAGCGGGGAGTCGGCGAGCGGGTCCGGGGCGGCCGGTGCCCCCTCGGGGGCCGGGTCGGTCTGCCGGGGCGGGAAGTGGGCGCCCTGGAGACGGTCGTAGCCGAGGTCGGCGCGTTCCAGCCACTCCTCGGGGAGCCGCAGGGTGTACTCCGCATCCGGTACGGGTCCCACCGCGAGGGGGCGCAGGGTGGCGGCCCGGTCCAGGTCGGGGCGGCCGAGGACGCGCAGCCGCAGTCCGGGGTAGGTGGCGAGGCGGCGCAGGTTCTCGGTGTGCGCAAGCTCCGGGTGGGGGTGCGCGGGTCGCAGCCGCAGCAGGGGGGCGCCGGGCCGTTCCTCGCGGGCCAGGAGGTGTTCGCCGGCGGCGCCGACGACCGTGACCTCGCAGCCGAGCAGGCCGGGGTCGGCGCCCTCCGGGTCGGCCTGGAGGCGGGCGAGGGCTTCGGCGACCGCCTCGGAGGCCGGGCGGGAGAAGAGGGCCGCGGCGGGCCCTGCGGTCCAGGGCGTGCCGCGCAGCGGGGTGGCCCTGACCTCGCGTCCGGCCCCGATCCGGCCTTCCGCGGAGACGGTCGCGCCGACGATGCGCAGGCCCCCGCGGGCGAGTCCGGCGTGGTCGAGGGTGGCTCCGCCAAGGGCCACCGAGGCCGTAGCGGCCCCGCGGGCGCGGGCGAGGCCGCCGGGGCGCACGTCGGAGACCGAGTAGCGGGAGCCGTCCGGAGCGAGGAGGTGGGTGACCACTCCCCCGTATCCGGTGGCGGAGAGCACCGGTTCGCGGCACAGGCCGTACACCTCGAGGCTGCCGCCGGCCGCGTAGGCGCGGCGGGCGGTTCCGGTGAGCGCGGGTCCGGCGGAACCGGTGGCCAACAGACCGGCGGTGTGGAGGAGTTCGCGGAACGCCGCGGTGAGGTCGCCGAGCCGCTGGGCGGCCAGCCGGTCCCGGGCGGCGCGCAGGCCCCGTACCACCCGTAGCGCGGCGGCCTCGGCGCGGTGCAGTCCGGCGAGCCGGGCGGTGTGGGCGGCCCGCAGCAACTCGGCCTGGACCACGGCCCCGCCGGCGGTGACTCCGGCGGCGAGGGCCTCGGCCGCCGCCTGCCAGAGCGCAGCCGCGGCGGCCAGCTGGGCTTCGGTGAGAACGGCGGCAACGGCTTGTGCGGCGGGCTCGGCCGACACCGGTTCAGCCGTCACCGGTGGCGCCCCCTCCGCGAGCGGGGCCGCGCCCAGAGCCGCGGCCCGGTGCAGGCAGCGCGGCGCCAGCAGGCAGGTGCACACGGCCTGTTCGGCCCCCCTGATGGCTCCCTCGGGCCCCGGCGTGAGGGTGACGACGGCGTCCTCGCCGAAGCGGAGGGTGACGCTGCCGTCCTCCGCGCGGACGGCGTTCGCCGCGCAGCTCTCGGTGGCGGCGTCGAGCTTCTTGCGCAGCCGGGCGCTGAGGTTCTCCACCGCCTCGGCGAGCACCTCGGGCGCCACCGGCGGCAGGTGCGGGTGCATCGGGCTCAACGGGGCTCTCCACGGAGACGGTCGCCCACCCAGCGGGCGAGGGCGAGGGGGCTGAGGGCGGCCACCGGCATGCCCGCCGCGACGAGTTGCCGTGCGACGGGTACCGAGTAGCGGGGCGTTCCCGCGTCGTCGAGGGCGGCACAGCCCAGCAGGTGGGCGCCCGAGGCGGCGAGTGCGCGGACCTCGCCGAGGAGGCAGCCGATCGGGGCGCCCTCCTCGAAGTCGCTGACCACGACGACGAGGGTGCGGCTGGGGACGGTGACGAGGGAGCGGGCGTGGGCGAGGCCGGCGGCGATGTGCGTGCCGCCGCCGACGCGGACCTCCAGGAGGAGGGAGAGCGGGTCGTCGACGCGGTCGGTGAGGTCCACGACCTGGGTGGAGAAGGCGAGGAAGTGCGTGGACAGGGTCGGTACGCCGCCCAGCACGGCCGCGGTCAGGGCCGACCAGATGACGGAGGCCTCCATGGAGCCGGAGACGTCGACGACCAGGATCAGCCGCCAGTCGGCCTCGCGGCTCGCCCGGGTGCTGAAGACGGGGCGCTCCGGGACCACGACCACGCTGCCGTCGGGCCGGCGCCGGGTGTGCGCGAGGTTGGCGCGCAGGGTGCGGGCCAGGTCGAGGCGGCCTCCGGGGCGGCGGGTGGGGCGCGGAGTGGCGAGGCCGGAGAGGGCGGGGCGCAGCCGGGTCGCGAGTTCCTTGGCCAGTTCGTCGACCAGCCGCCTGACCAGGGGGCGCAGGCGGGCGAGACGGGCCTCCGGCATGCCGCCGGCCAGGGACAGGACGGAGCCGAGCAGTTCCACGGAGGGCCGTACGGCCGCCGGGTCGAGCTGGGCCAGTACGTCGGTGCGGCCCGCTTCGGCCGCTCCGGCCAGCACCTCTTCCCGGACGTCGGTACCGAAGAGGGCTTCCAGCTCCTCGGACCACTCGCGGGCGGTGGGGAAGGAGGCCTCCTGGCCGCCGCCCTGCCCGGGCCCCCCGCCGCCGTCGAGGTCGCAGGCGCCCTCGCCGCGTCCGGCGCCGTACAGCTCGTCGAGGGCGTGGGCGTAGCGGCGTGCGCCGGCGGGGAGCCGGTCGCGTTCGCGACCGAGGAGGAGCCGCCAGCGGTCGGCGGGCGCCAGTCGCCGCCCCGCGGGGGCGGAGGGCCGCCCCGGGGCGTCGGGGGCTTCCGGCTCCGGAACCGGTGCCGGAGCCGGAGCCGGTACCCGTGCCGGTGCCGGAGCCCCGGGCAGCGGGAGGTCCTTGAGCGCGGCGAGCCCGGCCGCGTCGGCGGCGGTCCACAGGGCGAGCAGCGCGGCCGGTGCGTCGAGCGCGAGGTCGATGCGGTCGCCGAGCCGCTCGGTGACGGTGTCGAGCAGCCGGCCGCGGGCGGCGGGGGCAAGGGCGTCGAAGCCGCCGCGCAGGGCGGGGAGGCGGTGAAGGAAGTCCTCGTCGGTGAGGTGCTCGACGCGGTCGAGGAGCGGGGTGAGGGCGGCCGGGGAGGAGTGGAGGAGCGGTCCGGCGGCGGTGAGGAGCCCGCCGAGCCGGCGGGCCAGGGCACGCCGGGTGTCGGGGGCGGTGGCGCCGTCGATCCATCCGGCGGCGCGCTCGCCGAGGCGGGTGGCGGGGTCGAGGTCGAGGAGGACCCGTACGGCCAGGGCAGCGCCCTGCATCAACGGCGAGCCGGAGGAGGCCAGTTCGGCGAGGGCCTCGTCGGTGCGCAGGCCGAGGTGGCGGGCGGCGGCCCGGTCGGCGAGGGCCACGAGGGCGCCGGCGTCGGCGGGGTCGTCGCTGCCGGCGAGGCCGGGCAGGGTGCGTACGGCGGCTTCGAGCAGGTCGCCGGTGAGCGTGGCGGCCGTGGTCCGTGCGGCGGGCGAGGCCCCGGGGAGGTGTCCGCGGCGCAGGGCCTCCAACAGGTCGAGGGCGTCGAGGAGTTCGGGCAGGGTGGCGGTCTGCGGAAGGGTGGTGGTCGCCTCGTGGAGTCGTACGTCGACCAGCGCGGGCAGATCGCACCGTGCGGCCGCGGCCAGCCCGGCGAGGATCTGCGCCGGGGTCGGACCCCCTTCGGCGGCGGCGCGGCGCGCGGTGTCGCGGAGGGTTCCGGCGGCCGCCTGTTCGACGGTGACGCCGCGGACCCCGGCCAGGTCCAGCCGGGCGGGGACGGAAGGCGTCCAGGACAGGCGCCACTTGGTGCCGAGGGCGGTGGCGTCGCCGGTCGCGGACACCTCGAGGGGTTCCCCGTAGGACGCGCCGCAGACGAGGAGCCGCTGGAGCAGCACCTCGCGTCGGGCGTCGAGCGCGGAGCGCAGCGGGTCGAGGCGGACCTCGCGGGAGGCGGGGTCGTCGGGGCCGGGCAGGCGCAGTGCCGCCAGCTCGGCCTCGACGGAGGGGCCGAGGCCGGAGCGGGGCGCGTGCGGGGTGATCCGCCCGCGTGCGGTGCCGACGAGGACGGCTTCCAGGGCGCGGGCCAGGGCCCGGCCCCGGCCGAGCGGTTCGCCCTGGCCGAGGACGGTGGTGACGGCCTCGATGAGCTCGCCGCGGCCGGGCGCGGGGAGCCCGCGCAGGACGGCGAGGTCACAGGCGAGCCGCAGGGTCTCGGCGGCCTCGCCGGTGCCGGCGGTGTGCCCGGCGCGGCGCAGCTCCCGGCACACGCCGGTGACGGCGACGGAGGCCGCCTCGCGCAGCCGCCCGGGATCACCGCCGGCCTGCAGCACGGCCTGCTGCCACAGCGGATCCCGAATCCCGGCGGGATACCCGGAACGGGCATCGAGCAGGTCGAAGGAGTACGGCACGAACGAGGTGACGGCCTCGCCTCCGGCGGGCACCGGACCCGACCCACCGGTGCCCCCTGCGGGGGTTATTCCGTGAAGGGCCACGGCCGCGTCGGCACCGGCCGCCCTCTCCGCACCACCCGCCGCGAGCGCGCCGTCCTCGGCCTGGGCCGGAACGGAAGGGGCGGGCGCGGTGAGGGCCGGGGCGTGGAACGCCCCGATCACCGCCGCCACGCGGTGGCCCGCGGCGGAGGCGGTCGCGATCACCTCCCGCATGTGGGCCTCGCGGGCCAGGTCCCGTGCCCCGACGGCCGGGGCGTCCGCGCGCAGGGCCCAGCCGACGCCGAGCGCCGCCCGGCGTACCGCTTCCGGGGAGCAGCCCGGTGCGAGGACCTCGACCGCGCGGTCCCACAGGTCGTCGCCGTCACGCCCGGTGCCGGCGGCGGTGAGTGCGTCCGCGAAGGAGCCGCCGCCCCTCGGGCCCAGGTCTGCGCCGGAGACCGGGCCGGAGCCCGGCTCCGAGCCGGCGTCCGCACCCGGGGCCGCCACCGACGCGTCATCTCCGGCCGGAGCCGGAGCCGGAGCCCGAGCCGGAGCCGGGCCCGGCACGTGGTCCGGAGGCTGGGTCGGCGGCGCGTGCGCCGGGGTGCTCCAGCCGGGGGCGGACAGGGGGAGGTCGCAGCAGACGACGGACGCGCCGGTCCGGTGGGCCCAGCGGATGGCGGCCAGTTCCGGGGAGAAGTCCGCGAACGGGTAGAACGCCAGTCGGCCGTCCGCGCCCTCGCCGGCCAGGGCGACCGGGGCGACGGTTTCGGGGTCGGCCAGGTGCTCGATCCACGGCTGGAAGTCGGCCGGCAGCTCGACGCAGACCACCTCCGCCCCGCAGGCATCGAGGAGCGCCGGGACCACCGCGGCCAGCGCGGGGCTGTGATGGCGTACCCCGAGCAGGTACGGCGTGCGGGACGACGCGAGCGCGTCGACGGCCACCCGCGGATCGGCCACCCGCGGATTGGCCGCCCGCGGATCGGCGGCGCGCGGACCGGTCGCCGGCGTCACCGCAGGCTCCCGCGCAGGTCCCACAGGCGGCGCCACATCGCCGAGCCGTCCTCGGCCCGGCGGCGGACCGGGCCGTCCCAGTAGCCGAGCAGCCGCCCGTGGTCGGCCGGGTCGTCCTTCCGTACGACACCCAGCAGGTGCCCCGGCAGCAGGTCGAGCACGTCCCCGCCCGGCAGGTAGGCGGCCGAGACCCCCAGCGAGGCCGCCACCTGCACGGCCTCGGCGGTGGACATGACCGTACCCGGGCGTTCGACGTCCCAGCCCTCGGCGGAGCGCCCCGAGCGCAGGTCCCGGAAGACGGTGACGAGCGCGTCGAGCACGGCGTCGTCGACCCCGAAGGCCGCTCCCGCCCGCTCCACGGCGGCGACCGCCTGGCGGCGGATCAGCGTGGCCTCGGCGTCCGCGTCGGCGATCGGGGCGACGGTCTCGAAGTTGAAGCGCCGCTTGAGGGCGGCGGACATCTCGGAGACCCCGCGGTCGCGCAGGTTGGCGGTGGCGATGACGGTGAAACCGGGGGCCGCGGAGACCACCGCGTCCTCGGTGGCGGTCAGTTCGGGGACGCTGACGCGCCGGTCGGACAGGATGGACACGAGCGCGTCCTGGACCTCGGGGAGGCAGCGGGTGATCTCCTCGACGCGGGCGACCCGCCCGGCGCGCATGGCGGAGAGCACCGGGGAATCGACCAGCGCCTGACTCGTGGGGCCCTGCGCGAGCAGCAGCGCGTAGTTCCAGCCGTAGCGGAAGGCGTCCTCCGTCGTGCCCGCCGTGCCCTGCACGGTCAGCGCGCTGGTACCGCAGACGGCGGCGGCCAGGAGTTCGGAGAGCATCGACTTGGCCGTGCCGGGCTCGCCGGTGAGCAGCAGGCCGCGCTCTCCGGCGAGGGTGACCACGCACCGCTCGACGAGGGCGCGTTCGCCGACGAACTTGGGCGCGATGGCCAGTCTGGCCGGCAGCCCGGCCCGGCGGCGTCCCGGGAGGGCGAGCTCGGTGCCGTCGCTGCCGCACACGAAGGTGACGACGGCGCGCGGGGTGAGGGCCCAGCCGGGCGGGCGGGGGCCGGTGTCCTGGGCGGCGAGGAAGGCGAGTTCGGCGGCGTACCGCTCCTCGGCCGGGAGCACCTGCCGGGCCGCGGGGGCGGGGGCGGCGGTTGCTGGTTCGGTGACGGTCATGACGGGTCCTTTGCGCTACGGGTACGGGGGGCGGTGATCAGCGGCGGCGCGGCCGCGTGCGCTTCACCTTGAGCTCTTCGAAGCGGGGCCGGTCGCCCTCGCGGACCCGCTGCCAGGCCCGGCGGTAGAGGTCCGCGGCCGGTTCGCCCGGGAGCAGCACCCCGCAGACCGGTCCGGCGCCCGCGACGAGCCCGTACATGGGGAGCTTCCACTGCTCCACCGGGAGGGCGGGGGCGGACATGTCGGCCCAGGCGCCCGGCAGGAACAGCGAGCGTCCGGCCCGGCTCCGGTCGGCGCTCACCACGAGGTCGGTGGCGGCCAGTTCGGCTCGCGCGGCCTTGAGGCGGGCCGGCTTCCAGCCGGTCCAGCGGGCGGTGTTGCGGTCGGTGGGGTCGGGCATGGCGAGCAGGGCGAGGTAGAGGGCGGCCGCGTCGGAGCCCAGGCCGTGGGCGGCGGCGGCCTCCGCCACCAGCTCGGGGACCGAGCGGGTCGGGTCCTGCGGCCACCAGGTGCCTTCGGCGTCGGTGGTGCCGGCCGCCGGGGCGCCGGGGTCGGCGAGGAGGGCGGCGAAGCGCGGGTCGTGGGCGGCCCGCAGCGCCGCTTCCAGGCCGCTGAGCCCCTGGTCGGTGGAGCGCAGCAGCGGCAGGTAGGGGTCGGAGCCGGTGGAGTCGAGCAGGGCCGGGCGCAGGGCGGGCCGGGGGCTGTTGTCGTGGGTGGGCAGCACGACCGCGCCGTACCGCTCGTAGGTCCCGGTGGTCTCGGTCGGCGTGCCGGCGGCCTTGCGGAAGTCGGGCAGGCTCACCCAGTTCCCGGAGCTCAGGAGGAGTTCGGGCGCGGCGAGCCGCTGGCGTACGGCGGTCAGCGCGGGCGGCAGGGCCGCTCGTACGGGGTCGCCGGCGGGCAGCCGGTGCGCCAGCCACGCGGCGGTGGCCAGGGCCGTGCACAGGACGGTGGCGGTGAAGGGTTCCTCTGCGGGCCCGGCCGTTTCCGCGTGGTCGCCGTTGACGGTCCACGCCACGTCGGTGGAGAGGGTGCGCGAGGCGGCGGGGTCGAGCAGGGCGGGGAGGGCCCGGTGGGCGGGCCAGCCGCCGCGGACGGCGCGCGTCGCCTCGGAGGCCAGCCAGTCGGGTACCGGGGTGCGGCGGCCCACACGGCGGTTCCACTCCTGGGCGGCGGCCGCCGCGTCGGGGCCGTCGCTCCACAGCCGGGCCGGGTCGGCGGGCAGCAGGGCGGCGATGACGGCGCGCCGGGCCTCGGGGGCGAGGAGCCGGAGCTCGTCGCGGGCGGACGCCGCCTCGGCGGCCTTGAGCCCGAGGGTGGTGCGCAGCTCGGTCGGCAGGAAGTTGCGCTGCCAGGCGTCGAGGTACGGAAGTCCGGCGACGACGAGCCGGGCGAGGGCGCCGGAGACCCCGGTGAGCCGGGCGAACTCCTCGGCGGCTTCGGGGTGGAAGGGCACCGGGCCGCGTGCGGCGGCCTCGCCGAGGAAGGCGGCGAGCCAGCCGGGGCCGCGGTCGCGGTCGCCGAGCGGGGCGTTGCCGCGCGCCGTGTAGGGGCCGGGGACGGCGAAGCGGCCTTCGGGGTCGTGGAGCAGGGCGCCGAACTCGTGCCCGTCGGGGACGGACTCGCTGTGCTCGGTCAGGGCGAGGGCCGCGCCGCCGCCGAGCGGCAGGACGCAGCGGTGGGCGAGGTTGCGGTCGTGGCCGTCCGGGGTGACCAGGTGGCGCTGGTCGAGGTGGAGGGTGACTCGGCGCCAGCGGGCTGCGGATCCTTCGGCGGAGTCCAGGCCGAGGGCGTCCACCGTGCCGAGCAGGGTGAGCAGGGCCGCCCGCTGCTCGTCGGTGACGCCGGTGGTGACGGCGCGGTAGGCGACGGCGGCGGGCTGGTCGAGCAGGGGTGTCCACGGCACGCTGGTGTACGGCGCGAGGGGGAGGTCGAAGTGGAGCCGGCCGGGCACGGCGGCGGCGCCGGTGTCCGCGCAGGCGGCCGCGAGGTCGCGCAGGGTGCGGTGGGTGGCGTCGCTGTCTCCGCCCCAGCGGTAGTAGCCGGCGTCGAGGATGCCGCTCAGGGCGTCGGCGATCAGACGGTCGCTGGGGCCCTGTTCGGCCTCCTCGACGGGGCCGTCGGAAGGCCGCAGGCGGGCGGCGACCGCGTCGAGGGCCTTGCGCTGGGTGAGGGTGAAGCGGAGCACCTCGACGATGCCGCCGATCAGCTTCGGGTCGGTGACCCGGGGCAGGGCCGCGCGCACGAGGTCGGGCAGGTCGGCGGCCTTGTCGGCGGCGGCGGCCGCGGTGAGCAGTGCGGCGACGGTGTCCCGGTCGGCGGCGCGCAGGGCGGCGGAGCCTTCGGGGTCGCGCGGGCGCAGGGCGTACCAGTGGGAGAGCGGCGGGAGGTCGACACTGCCGGTGGCGAAGGTCTCCCGGCGGTGGTCGCCGTGGGTCTGGGTGGTGACCACGCCGTCGGGGTCGGAGAGGCTCAGGGTCCGCCAGTGCTGGGTGAGGACGCGGGGGCGGTCGTCGCCGGGGAAGGCCAGGGCCGCGAGGGGCATGTTCCCGCCCTCGGGCACGGTGACGGAGCGCCCGGCGGTGTCGGAGCCGTGCCAGCCGCTGCCGGGGAGGCGTACAGGGCGCCAGCCGAGCAGCCCGTCGGCCGGGGTGCCGAGGACGGAGCCGGCGACCGCGGGGACCGGCCGCAGTGCGCAGCTGTGCGCGGCGAGCCGGGCGTTCTCCGGGTGGCCCCGCAGGGCGTCGGCCAGGAAGGCGGGCTGCGAGAGCCGGCCGTACGTGGAGCTCGCGGGGTCGTACTCGCACCAGCCGCGCTCGGTGTCCGCGTCCCGCTGCTGCCACACCCAGTACGAGGTGCCGTCGCACAGCATGGCCCGCTCCGCCGGCAGCTGGGTGTCGCCGCGGTGCAGGACGCCGGCGCCGGTGGCGCGGCCGCCGTCCGGCAGCGGCAGGGTGGCGTGCTCGGAGCGCAGCGACCAGTGGTTGCGGTCGGTGTCCAGGGTGAGCACGGTGCCCGGTGAGGTGTGCCAGTAGCCCTGGACCTCGCCGGTGTTCCAGACGGACCAGAAGACGAGCAGTTCGCCGTCGACGTAGTGGAATCCGAGGCGGTGCCCGGAGCCGGCCGGCACGCGCAGGTCGTGGGTGAGGACGGTGGAGTCGGCGTCGATGACCCTGACCTCGGCCTGGTTGGCGACGATCAGGTACGGCCAGGACTCGGCCACGGTCAGGCCCTGGCGGCCCTGACCGGGGGTCAGTTCGGCGACGGCGCTCTCCCAGGCCGGCCAGGACAGTTCCTCGAAGAGGCCGCCGCGCAGCGTACGGGCGAGGGTTTCGGCGAGGTCGAGGGCGGTCGCGGCGGCCACGTCCTCGGGGGCGAGGACGAGAGCCTCGGCCGGCAGCCAGGTGAGCCGCCGGATGGCGTCGGGAATTCCCGGCAGCCCGGCGGCCCGGGAGGCGCGGGCGACCCCGCGCATCCACTCGGTCAGCAGGGGGCGCCCGCCGGCCGAGGCGGCGACGGCCTGGACGATGTCGGTACCGGTGGTGGCGTCCCCGAGGGCGTTCAGCGCGCGGTGGAACGCGGGGTGGAAGCGCTCGTCGGCGGCGAGGGCGAGCAGCTCGCGCCGCTGGTCGGCGCGGGCCCAGTCGCGCAGGTTCAGCTGGTCGTGCCGGTGGCGCCGGTCCGTCGGATCGGGGTCGGCGACGGGGATGTCCAGGGTGAGCAGAAGGTCGAGGAGGTCGGCGTCCTCGACGCCCACGCGCAGGCCCGCTTCGCGGCCGGGGCGGGCGAGTTCGGCACGCAGCCGGGGCGCGCAGCGGGTGACGAGGTCGAGCAGGACCTGCGGGGTGGGGTGCAGGCCCCAGCCGGCGTGGCGGGCGGCGTGGAAGCGTTCGAGCCAGCCGGCGGCGCCGTCGGAGCACTGCTGCTCGGGGGGCAGGTCCTCGGAGACGAGCCCGGCGGTGGCGCCGGATTCCTCCAGGAGTTCCAGCCACAGGCCGGTGAGCGCGACGCTGTCGCCGCCCCCGGGCGGGGTCAGGGTGAGGAGCGTGCCGCGTACGGCGGGAACCCGCCGGGCGAGCGCGACGAGTGCGCCGCGGTGGGCCTTCCACCAGCCGGTCGCGGCGCGCAGGGTGGCGGGCAGCGGCAGCAGTTCGGCGAGGTAGTCCTGCTCGGGTTTGGTGCCGGTGAGGCCCGCGGCCCGGGCGAGGCGGCGCAGCTCGGTGGTGGCCTGCGCGGAGGGCGGCAGCCCGCCGGCGGTACGGCGGATGCACAGGCGGCGGAAGCGCGCGTGGGCCTCGGCGGGGGTGACGCGCAGGGCCAGCTGCTTCCCGTAGCCGGTGAGCACCTTCACCGGCAGGGCGCCGGCGAGGGCGAATTCGAGGAAGACGGCGTCGAGGCGGTCCTCGTCGACGGCCAGCCCGTGCTGGGCTTCGGCGGTCCGGGCGCGGCCGAACAGCTGGGCCGCGTAGGTGGTGTTGTCGACGGCGAGGAAGGTGCGGGCGGCCTGCTCCAGGAAGACGGGCAGGAAGTGCGGGACGGAGGCGGCCAGCCGGCCGGCCAGTTCGAGACAGGCGTCGAGGGCGGCCTTCGGCTTGGTCTTGGCCTGGAGGGCGATCCGGTCGAGTTCGGGGACCACGGCGAGTGCGTGGTGGCCGTCCTCGGGGTGGTGCACGAGGACCCATTCGGGGAAACCGAGGGCCTGGCGCTGCCCGAGGCCGACCACGGGCGGCTCCCCCTCCTCGAGGACGAGTCCGAGGAAGCCTGCGGCGAGCTCCTCGGCGGGGCCCAGTTCGGCGGCGGCGAGCCGGACGACGACGCGGTCGTCGCCGAGGGCGGGGTGGCGGTAGGCGCGGGCGGTGAGCGCGACGGCGGACGGGCCCGCGTCCTCGGTGCCGTGCGGCAGCACGGCGCCGGCCTTGAGCAGCAGTTCGGCCTCGCTCACGCGTGCACCGTTCTTTCCGGTAGGGGTGGTGGTCTCGGCGGAAGTGGTCGTGGCGGTCATGCGTCCTTGCCCTCCTCGATCGTGCGCCCGGCGTACAGCGCCGCGGCCATCCGCATGCCCTCGGACCAGGCCACCGGTCCGACCTCGGCCAGGCGTACCGCCCGGCCTTCCTCGTCGTGCCAGTTGAGGGCGCCGGTGGAGGTTTCCTCGTCGTAGTAGGGTTCGCCGATCCACACCGCTGCCTCCGTACCGCGGCCGCCGTCGCGGACCTTGCAGGTGGCGTAGCCGCCGGAGACCCGGTAGCCCAGTGCCGTCGCCCGGGCCGCGAGGCTGAAGCGGGTGGGGAAGGCCCCGCCCGCGTAGTCGCGTACCTCGGTGGCGGTGGCGGCGAGCTCCGCGGGCTTGTGCCAGGTGGCGCGGTGGATCTGCTCGACGCGCTGCGCGATGCCCAGTTCGGCCGCGAACTCCCGTACGTCGTCCAGGTCGGGCAGCAGCACCGGGTGGGGCAGGGTCACGGTGCGCGGGGAGAGCCGTACGGTCTCTCCGTCGAGGTTCACCACCTTCAGCTCACCGGAGTCGGTGGCGTCCCGCAGGAAGCCCACCTCGTCCGGGTCCTCGCCGACGACGGCCAGGTCTCGCAGGGCGTCCTGCCAGGCCGCGTCGGGCCAGAGCCGGGCGAGCAGCGCCGTCGGCACCGGCAGTGAGGAGACCATCCAGGTGTCCACCTGGGCGATGCAGGCCGCCGCGTGCCGGTCGAGCCATTCGGCGAGCCTGCGCAGCCGGTCCACCTCGGGATGGTCCTTCAGTGCGCGGGGCAGGGTCTTCAACTGCCTTCCCGCCGCCCGGCCGGTGGTGGACCGCGCCGCCACCCGCCCCTCGATCAGGGCGATCTCGTACCCCTCGCCCGCCGCCAGCCATGCCATCAGCGCGTACCCTTCCCCGTGTCCCGACCGTTTCCGCGCAGCCCTGACAGCGGGGTCAAAGCCCCCCTGAGCTGCGGTATGCCGGGAGACTAGCGAGGGGCACTGACAACGCCGTGCGGAGGGTGGCCGTCCGGTTGAATGTCCTGTTCTGGGTAGTGTTCAGGGGACGTTGACGGCGCGGATCGGTAGTGGGGTGGGGTCATGGGGCGTCAGATACGGGTGCCGGGTGCGGTTCTGGGGGCGGCGCTGCTGCTGGCGGTGGCCGGCTGTTCCGGTCCGAACGCGCCCGGTGGGAGCCCGGACCCCGATGCGAAGCCGTCCGCTTCCCGGTCCTCGCCGCCGGCCGGCGACGCCAAGCCCGCCGGCGGGGACGTGCTGCCCGGCATGGTCAGCGCCGCGGAGGCGCGCAGCCGGCTGGCCGGGCTGAAGGTCGCGCCGGCCGGCACGATGGCCGGGTACAGCCGCGACAAGTTCACGCACTGGGCGCAGCAGGGCGACAAGTGCGACACGCGCGAGGTGGTCCTCAAGCGCGACGGAACCGATGTCGCGCAGGACGCCGAGTGCCGGGCGGTGTCCGGCAGGTGGAAGAGCCTGTACGACGGGGTGGTGGTCAGCGAAGCCGCCGCGATGGACATCGACCACATGGTGCCGCTGGCCGAGGGCTGGCGGTCCGGCGCGTCCGGCTGGGACGCCGCGAAGCGCAAGGCGTTCGCCAACGACCTGACCCGTCCTCAGCTGCTGGCCGTGACCGCTGCCTCGAACCGCTCCAAGGGCGACCAGAGCCCCGACCTGTGGCAGCCGCCGGACAGGGCGAGCTGGTGCCAGTACGGACGGGCCTGGACCACCGTCAAATCCTCCTACGGACTGACCGTCACCGAACCGGAGAAGAAGATGCTCACCACGATGCTGGACACCTGTACGTCATGACCGGCCCGAAGCAGTGGCAGGACGAGGTCTTGGCCGGGCCGGGAGGCGCCATGACCGACGAGGTCGGCGTGATCACCGGCCCGCTCACCCTGCGCACCACGGCGGTGGCCGGGGACCTGGTCCGCTTCGACGTCCAGTACAAGGACGCCGACGAGTGGTACACCCTCACCGGCAGCCCCCTCCCCCACCACGGCGACCCGGCCGCCCTGCACACCGCCGCCGTCGCGGCGATCCGCGCCGGGGGCGGCGCCCACGCCCCGGGCGGCCCGGCTTCCTGAGACCGGGGGCGGGGAGGGCCCGTGTCCGCCCTCCCGCGACCCCGGGCGGCCGGATCAGGCCTCGTACTCCGTGAGGTCGATGCAGTGGATCTGCAGCAGGTGTCCGTACCGGGGGTCCGTGGTGTCGCGCTCCTGCACCATGCCCAGCTTGCGGATCACGTTCTCGGAGGCTTCGTCACCCGCCCGGTTGACGGCGACGACCCGGTCCAGGCCCCGGTCCTGGAGGGCGAACTCCAGGGTGGCCTGGGCGGCCTCGGAGGCGTAGCCCTGGCCCCAGTACTGGCGTCCGAGCCGCCAGCTGACCTCGACGTCGTTCGCCACCTCGGGCAGGTACTCCGGGACCGAGAGACCGACGGCTCCGATCAGCTCGCCCGAGCCCAGGAGTTCGACTGCGAAGATCCCGAAGCCCTCCTCGTCCCACTCTTCCTCCCAGCGCTCGATGTCCTCGGCGGTCCGGTCCAGGTCGAGGACGGAGCCGTCGCCGATCCAGCGCATCACCTCCGGGTCGGCGTTGATCTCCGACAGGGGGACGAGGTCGTCGTCGGTCCAGCGGCGGAGGAGGAGTCGGGGGGTACGGATCTCGGTCATGGCCCACATCCTGCCGAAGTTCCCCGGACCAGCGGTAATCGGCCCACCCCACGCGGGGCCGCCCCGTCGGCGCGGTCGTGCGCCACCCGGTGGGGTGGGGTCCGGGGAGCGGTTCAGGGGGTGTGGAAACGGACCTCCGGTGCGTCGGGGGACGGGCCGTCGAGCAGGGGCTGCGGCCTGCCCTTCAGGTGCTGGTCGAAGAAGGCCGCGACGTAGCGCCGGGTCAGCTCCACGGAGCGGCCGCCGGGCAGCGGGGCTTCCTGGTCGGGGAGGCCGAGCTGCTCGGCCATCGCCGGGAAGTCGGTGAAGGTGAAGTGGCCCGAGTCCGCGAAGGTGATCCAGCGCTTCCAGCCGTCGAGGCCGGGCCAGCCGAGGTCCCAGGACCGCATGCCGCCGGGGGCGCTGCTCTGGGCGCCGAGCAGCATGAAGGGGCGGCCTGCGAGCCCGGTCTCGGGGACCGGTGTGTGCAGGCCGCCGTCCATGTTGATCCCTGCCCCGATCCGGGAGTCCGCGGCCATCGCGGCGACCGCCGAGGCACCTCCGATGGAATGCCCGGCCATCGCGATGCGGGCGCGGTCGATGACGCCCGCGTGGCGCCACGCGGGGTGGCGTCCCGTGAGGCGGTCGAGGAGGAAGGACACGTCCAGGGCCCGGGTGTCGGTGACCTTCCGGTAGCCCGCCTCGCTTCCGGTCTGCTCACAGGCCAGGCACCGCAGCACGCGGCCGCCGGGGAACTCGGTTCCGACGCTCTCGTAGGCGTGATCGACGGCGGCGACGACGTATCCGCGCGAGGCGAGGTCCTCGGCCAGCGAGGTGAGGGTGGCGCGCGGGACGCTGAAGCCCGGGGACAGGACGACCAGCGGATGGCGTCCCCCTGCGGGGCGGGCCCCGGGCCGGGAGTACGTCTTGGTACCGGTGAGGGTCTCCACCGGGATCACCTGGTCAAGCCCGCGGTCGATCAGCAGCAGCCGGGCCTCCTCGTCGGTGAGGTAGCGGGCCGGCCCGTCGCCCGTGCCGCGCTGCGCCGGATAGCGCAGGGTCACCATCAGCTCGCGCGGCCCGGACTTCGCCCAGGGGTCGGTGCGGCTGCGGTCCACGAGGTGGAGGGTGTCCTGTCCGACGGGGAAACGTCCGGTGGGGCGCGGTAGCTCCAGCGCGGTACGGCTGTCCTCGGCTACGGATACGGAAGCGGGTGCGGATGCGGAAGCGGGCGGCGGCGGGTCCGCCGCGGCGGCGGTGCCCGCGGCGGCGAGCGGGAGGGGCAGGAGCAGGGCGAATAACGCGGCTGCGGCCGCTGTTCGGCGTCGGGTCATGAATGCGACCGTATGCAGCGCCGCCCCGCCGGTCGTCAGCTCTCGGCATGATCCGGCCGTCCGTCCCGGGGAGGGACCGGGTCACCCGGAAGTCGTACGGCCCGCCGGGACGCTGATGGCGCGGAGCTTGTCCCGCAGGTACGCGTGGGAGTCGACCGGGTCGTGCACCACCCGCCCCACGGGGGCAGGCAGGGACTCCACGCGGGTGTGGGCGTCGCACTCGTAGAAGTAGACCAGCGAGATCAGCTCCTCGGCGGGCGGTGGCAGTACCCGGTGCCGGCCCGCGCGCCAGCGGTCCCCCGTCCAGCGGGCCATCAGGTCACCGATGTTCACGGTGAGGGCGGCCGGGTCGTAGGGCGCGTCCTCCCAGCCGCCGGAGTCGGTGTGGATCTGGAGTCCGCCGGAGCCGGGCTGCCGGTCGAGGACCGTGACCGTGCCGAAGTCGGTGTGCGGGCCGATGCGGAACTGTCCGGGCAGCGGCGGTCCGACGACCTCGGTGCCCGGGTACCAGTTGAGGTTGAATCCCCAGGTGGGGTGGGAGGTGTGCCGGGTGAAGTGGTCCTCGTCGAGGCCGAGGGCGGTGGCGAGCAGTTCCAGCAGTTCGTCGCAGAGGGCCCGCATCAGGCCCAGGTACTGCGACACCAGGGCCCGCAGTTCGGGTACCTCCGCCGGCCACGCGTTGGGGCGGAACCACTCGGCGTCCACGGCGGCGTCGCCCGTGGGGTCGTCCGCCGCGCAGGACCACGATTCCTTCAGGTCGGGCGGCGAGGCCGTCCCCTCGGCGTAGCTGTTGGCCTCGGCACCGGGGCCGAGCCAGCCGCGGCCACCGACGGTGACGGCGTACGGCTCCTTCGCAGCGGCCGGCAGCCGGAAGAACGCGCGCGCCGCCTCCCGGATCCGGGCAGCCGGCGCGGGATCCACCCCGTGCCCGGTGACCAGGAGGAATCCGGCCTCCCGCAAGGCCTCGTCGACGCGTGCCGCCGTACGGGCCCGGGCATCACGGTCGCCGGACCGCCACGGCCCGAGATCGATCACGGGAATGCTTGATCCGGCCATGGAAGACCTGCCTTCCGGGCGTGCGCGGGCGTCCGGCTTCCGAGCGTAGGGGGTGCGCGGCCGCTGAGGGCGGGCTTCGCTCGAAGAGCGTCCCGAAAAGGACCAGAATGAGACGGGGACCCCCGAGGGACGGAGCGACCGGTGAAGCTTTCTACGCGGGAGGTTTTCGGGGCTCCGTGCTGGGTGAGTCTGATGGCCCGCGACCTGGGGACGTCACAGCGCTTCTACGGGGCGGTCGCGGGCTGGACCTTCCGGCCGGCCCGGCTGGGCGAGGCCTTCTCGGTCGCCGAGATGGACGAGGTCCCCGTCGCGGGCATCGGGGCCCTGGCGAGCGACCTGGGGGTCGCCGTGGCCTGGACCCCGTACTTCGCGGTCGAGGACGCCGACGTGGCCGTGGACCGCATCCGGGAGCGCACCGGCACCATCGCGGTGGGCCCGGTCTCCTTCCCCACCGGCGGCCGCGCGGCGCTGGTCGCCGATCCGGACGGCGCGGTCTTCGGCATCTGGGAGGGCGCCGTGTCCCGCGACTGGCGGGTGGGCCGGGGCCGGGCCCCCGCCTGGCTGGAGCTGCGCACCAGGAACGCCTTCGACGCGGCGATGTTCTACGGGGCGGTACTGGAGTGGGCCACCGGCCGGACCGGCTGCTGCGAGGTCTCCTACGAGGAGGACCAGGTGGTCCTGAGGCAGGGCGGCGAGCCCGTGGCCCGCCTCAACAGCGGACCGGTCGAGCTCGCCTCCTACTCCCCGCACACCCGGCCGCGCTGGCACGTCCACTTCCGCGTGCCCCGGCTGAAGCCGGCCATCGAGGCCGCCGTGTCGCTGGGCGGCCGCACCGTCTCGGACATCACGTCGAACGCCACGGAACGGTGGGTGGCGCTGCGCGACCCGGACGGAGCCCTGTTCACCCTCACCACGTCCCTCGCGGCGGACATCCCCTAGGCGTGTTCATTCAGCCTGATCCGTGGCCACCCCCTAATGCGGGCTCCAGGTGAACTTGCCGCCGCCCACCCAGCGGACCGCCTCCGGGTCGTCGAGGTCGTGGACGGTGACGCCCGCGGCCGCGGCGACGAAGAGCACGTCGGTCATCGAGGTGGCCCTGCCGACGACTTCGCCGTCGACTTCCACGATGCGAAAGGGCGGGGTGCCGGGGTGCACTCCCAGGACGGTGACCCGGGCCGCCGAGATGTACGGGGTCGAACTTTCGGTCATGCGCAGACGGTTCCAGGTCGGGACCGCCGGTGGGCGCGGCGACACGGAGGGAACGCCGATCGCTTCCGCCGATCGGGGAGGTCCGGTACCGGACCGGGCGGGGCGGTCACCCCCGCGACGCCGCAACGCGAGGCCGGGTCAGGGCGGCTCCGGGACGAAAGGGAGGTAGTCCTCCCCGGGGGCCGCGGGGATCACCGTGTAGCTCGCCTCGGGCAGCTCGTTCCACATTCCGTGGAGGTCTCCCAGCGGCTCGGAGACCACGAGCCGCGTGGCGTCCGAGACCTCGGCGAGGAAGGCCAGCTCGGGGTGGAGGTGGCGTACGGTCTCGGCCTTGCTGCTGTAGAACAGCGACCGGGACCTGCCCTGCGTGGAGTACCGGAAGGCCCAGACGCGCTCCCCGTCGCTCACCGCCACCGTCATCTGGAGCGGGTCCGCCACCCCGTGCTCCTTGCCGAGCCGCTCCACCAGGCCCGCCATCCGCGCGACCGCGCCGGGTACGTCCTGGTCGAGGCCGTAGGTGACCGCGAGGTAGAACATCACCTCGGAGTCGGTGGAGCCCTCGATGCAGGAGAAGAGGGCCGGGTCGACGGCCATGCACAGGTCCCGCTGGAGCCGGCTGAAGTCGGTGATCGCCCCGTTGTGCATCCACAGCCAGCGCCCGTGCCGGAAGGGATGGCAGTTGGTCTGCTGGATCGCCGAGCCGGTGGAGGCCCGTACGTGCGCGAAGAACAGCGGCGAGCGGACGTGGCCGGCCAGCTCGCGCAAGTTGCGGTTGTTCCACGCCGGCGCGATGTCGCGGAAGACGGCGGGAGTCCCGTCGCCGCTTCCGTCCGCGCTGTACCAGCCGATGCCGAACCCGTCGCCGTTGGTGGACTCCACGCCCATCCGGGCATGCAGGCTCTGGTTGATGAGGGAATGCTCCGGACGGTAGAGCACGGCGTCGAGGAGCAAGGGCGACCCGGAGTAGGCCAGCCAGCGACACATGAGAACCATCCCCTTCTCGCGCCTGGTCCGAGCCTAAGCCAGGCCAGGAGGTCGGGCGCGCCCGGAGAGCCGGACGGGTCACGCTCGGTGACCCTTCGAGATGCGGGCTCCGTGCCCTGCTGGTTCGCTGAATCCGCCCGCTCTCCCCCAGATCAAGGAGTGATCATGAGCGTTTCAGGCGAATCCCGCGGCCGGTCCCAGCAGATGCGCGCGAAGGCCCAGGAGCTGAACGATGCGGCCGCCCGCTCGACCGACCCGGAGGAGCGCCGGCGGCTCCAGGAGAAGGCCCGCCGCCTCCAGGAGCAGAGCGAGCAGGAGAGCGGAATGATGGACGACAGGGGCATGGACGCGCTGTAGCCCCTTCGGCCTGCCCCCGTGTGACACCGGCCGGTGCCCGCCGCGATCCCCCGACGCCGCGGTCACCGGCCGGTGGGCTCTCAGCCGGCGACCGCCGGCACGTGCTGGGTCACGCAGTGGACGCCGCCACCACCCCAGGCCAGGACGCGCGCCCGGGTGCCGACGACCTCACGGCCGGGGAAGAGGGTGGCGAACTGGGCGAGGGCGAGGGCGTCGGCCGGCTCCCCGGAGGTGGGTACGACCACGCTGCCGCTGGTCAGGTAGAAGTTCGTGTAGCTGAAGGTCTCGACGTTGAGCCCGCTCTGGCGGAAGTGCGGCTGGTGGTGCATCTCCACCACCTGGAAGGGCCGGCCGCAGGCGTCGGTCGCGGCGGCGAGGACCGCCTTGTTGGCGGCCATCCTGGCGTGGTTGGGACTGGTCGTGTCGGGCTGGGTGTGGAGCAGGACCTTGCCGGGGCCCAGGTAGGCGGCGACGAGGTCGACGTGTCCGTTGGTGATGTCGTCGTGGTAGAGCCCGTACGGCAGCCAGATGAGCTTGCTCGCTCCGAACGAGGCGAGCAGCTTGGCCTCGATCTGCGCGCGGGTCATGCCGGGGTTGCGGTTGGGGTTGAGCAGACATTCCTCGGTGGTGATGAGGGTGCCCTGCCCGTCGGTGATGACGGCCCCGCCTTCGAGGATCATGTCGACGGACCGGCGGGTGTCACCCAGGTAGGAGCACACGCCGACGGGGAGGAAGTCGTCCTTGTCGTACGGGTACTTGTTGCCCCAGCCGTTGAAGCCGAAGTCGAGGCCGATCCGGTCGGTCTTGCCGGCGTTGACCGCGAAGATGGGGCCGGTGTCCCGGGTCCAGCAGTCGTTGATCGGGTATTCGGTGACCGTGACGGTGCTGCCGCACTGCTGGCGTGCCTGCGCCGCCTGGCCCGGTTCGGCGACCATGATCACCGGCTCGAAGCGCGCGATGGCGCGGGCGATGCCGGCGATCTCGGCCTGGACGTCGGCGAGCAGCCCGCCCCAGCCGACCTGCCGGTCCCACGGCCAGGCCATCACGCAGGCGGCGTGCGGCTCCCATTCGGCGGGCGCGTGGTACGCGTCCTCGCTCGGCGAGGCGAAGGCGGTACGGCCGAGCAGGGGGACGGCGGCGGCCGCGAGGGCGGCGGCGCCGAAGCCGCGACGCGTCATTCGTGGCAGGTCCATGACACTACTCCTTCGATGGGGGTTTTCTTGAGGACAGGGCCGGACGGCCCTGGGTCTGGGGACGGCGGTTGTGAGACCGGGAGGGGCTAGGGGGTGTCCGCGGCGAGCACGTCCGCCGGCCCGCCCTCTGCCCGGTCGGCCCGGGCGTCTTCGCCGGCCCGGTCGCCCGGAGCGCTCTCCTCGCGGGCCTGGGCGGCGCGCAGCGCGTTCTGCGGCTTCTTCACCACCAGGTAGAGCAGCCCGGCCGTGATCACCACACCGGTTCCGAGCAGGCCGGCCCAGATCTGGTACCAGGGGGCTCCCGGCGGAGCGAGGACGGCCCGCGGCCAGCAGACGTTGGCGACCTCGAAGGCGGTCCACAGGACGGCCAGCACGTTCAGGAAGGTGCCCTTGCGGCCCAGCCGGATGTGGCCGGAGGGCACCCACGTGCCGCGCAGGCGGGCGATCAGGGCGGCCAGGCTGACCAGGAAGAACGGCAGGAAGGTGGCGGCGGTGCCGAAGGCGATCAGGCTGCCGATCGCGGTGGCGTTCAGGCCGAGCAGCAGCCCCGTACAGCTGACGAGGGTCGAGGCGACGAGCCCGCCGATGGGCGCCTGGCGGCTGTTGACCTTGCGCACCTGGCGGGAGAAGGGGAAGACGCCGTCGCGAGCCAGCGAGTAGACCCCGCGCGCGGCGCCGCCCTGGGAGGCCATGGCGCAGGCGAGGAATCCGACGAGGACCACGGCCACGAAGGGCTTGTCGGACCAGGACCCGAAGGCCGTGGTCACGGCGGTGGTCACCGGGTCGAGGTCCTCGCCGGCGACGACGGACTGCGGCGCGGGGTGGGCCAGGGCCACCGCCATCGCGTTCAGGATGACCACCAGGCCGACGCTGAGCAGCGCCCACCACATGGCGCGGGGCACCTGCCGGCCCGCGTCCTTGGTCTCCTCGGCGGTCGAGACGCAGGCGTCGAATCCGATGAAGCCCCAGCCGGCCACGGCCAGGACGGCGAGGAAGGCCACGACGGTCGATCCGCCGGACAGTTCCTCGGCCCCCAGGGTCTCGGTGAACAGCGAGAAGCCGTGCTCGCGGAAGAACAGCAGGAGGGCGAAGCCGACGAGCACCGAGGCGATGGCTTCGGCGGCGATGCCGAGCGAGACGAACCAGCTCAGGATCCTGATCCCGTACGCGTTGACCAGCATGCACGCCAGCAGGATCCCGGCGGCCACCGCGACCAGGGAGCCCGGGGTGGGCGTGGCGCCTACGAGGGCGAAGGCCCAGGGGGCCGCGAGGTAGGCGACGGTGGTGTTGCCGAACATCACGGCGAACTGCCACACCCAGCCGCTCATCCAGCCGAAGGACGGTCCGAGCAGCCGGCGGCCCCACTGGTACGGCCCGCCGGCGAGCGGCCACTGGGAGGCCAGCTCGGAGTAGACGTTCACGACCAGGCACTGGCCGAGGAGCACGATCGGCAGCGCCCAGATCCAGGCGGGCCCGGCGATCATCGTGCCGACCATCGAGACGGCGTACAGGGCGACGACGGGCGATACGACGGCGAAGCCCATGGCGATGTTGCCCAGGATGCCGAGGCTGCGGCTGAGCTCCTGGGTGTAGCCGAGGTCGGCGAGGCGGGCGGCGTCGCTGTCGGTACCGGGGGCGGCACCGGGGCCGCCCGGTCCAGGGCGTGCGGGGGCAAGGTCGGGCATGGTCGCACCTCTCGCAGGCGGGACGCACCGGTCGGCCGACGCGTCCCGGAAGCTAAATCTAACGTTGTTAGGTTGCGGGAATGCGGGGACCTTAACCCGACGCGGACCCCTTGGGAAGCCCTCCGTGCGGGTAACCTGGCGGCCGATGACGAGGGGGATCACACCGTGGGCCGACCGAACCAGCCGCTGCTCAGCCGTGGGAACATCGCGCGCGCGGCCCTCGAGCTCCTCGACGAGGAAGGCCCCCAGGCGCTGAAGATGCGTACGCTCGCGGACCGGCTCGGGGTCAGGGGCGCTTCCCTGTACCACCACGTCGCATCGAAGGACGATGTCCTCGACGCGGTCTCGGAGCTGATCAACGAGGAGATCGATCTGAGCCCGCTCGAGGCGCCCGACTGGCGGGAGGGGATCGCGGCCTACGCGCGCGGCTACCGCCAGGTGTACCTGCGCCACCCGAACGCGATCGCCCCGGCGGCGCGGCGCGGGGTCGAGGCCGCTCCGGCCCTGCGCGGCTACGACGCGCTGCTCGCCGCCCTGATCCGGGCGGGCTGCACGCCGGCGCGCGCCGCGGAGGCCGCCGCCGCCATCGACTACCTGGTCCTCGGCTCGGCGCTGGAGACCTTCACCGCGGGCTTCACCCGCCCGGCCGGGGAGTACCGGCCCGACTACCCGGCGCTGGCCGACTCGCTGAGCGGGGCCGCGGCCACCGGCGCGGGGCTGGCCGGACTGGACGACCGCGGCTTCGAACTGGGCCTCGGACTGGTCCTCGACGGCCTCGCCGCGTGGTCGTCCCGCGGGCATGGAGCCGTCCAGCCCGGGTAGCCGCGTGGCATGACGAGCGGCGAAGCGGCACGTGAGGGGACACGCGAGGGCGTGAGGACCGCGTCGGCGGGCGGCACGGGCCGGGAGGTGGTGGCCCGGTCCGGACTGGTGGCGCGCGGAGTGCTGTACGTGATCGTCGGCGTGCTGGCCGTCCGCGTGGCGTTCGGCGACGGCGAGCAGGAGGCGGACCGCAAGGGCGCGCTGCAGGAGCTCATGGAGAAGCCCTTCGGCGGTTTCCTCGTATGGGCCGTCGGCATCGGCCTGGTGTGCATGATGCTGTGGCGGCTGTCGGAGGCGCTGTTCGGCGCGGACGGCCCCGACGGCCACAAGGCGAGCAAGCGGGTGGCGGCGGCGGCCCGGACCGTCTTCTACGCGCTCGTCGCGTTCTCCGTGCTGTCCTTCGCGGCCGGTTCGGGCGGCGGACAGTCCAGCGACGAACAGTCGCGTGACATGACGGCCAAGGCCCTCGAGCTGCCGGGCGGCCCGTGGTGGGTGGGCGCGGCGGGAGCGGCGATCGCCATCGGCGGCATCGTGATCGCCGTACAGGCGGTGCGGCGGACCTTCCGCAAGTCCCTGGCGATGTACGGCACGCCCCAAAGCGTCCGCAAAGCCGTCGAGTTCCTCGGTGTCACCGGCGGGGTGGCCCGCGGCGCCGTCTTCGCCACGGCCGGCGCCTTCGCCGTGTACGCCGCCGTGCGCTACGACCCGGCGGAGGCGAAGGGCGTCGACGACACCCTCCGCGCCTTCGCCCAGACCCCGGCGGGACCGTGGCTCCTCGTGCTGATCGCCGCCGGGCTCGTGCTGTTCGGGCTGTTCTCCTGCGCCATGGCCTGCTGGCGCCGGACCGAACCCGGGCCGTCCGCTAGAGCCTGACCGCCCAATCGGCCCTGGAGCGCAGGGAGTCGGCGATCTTCGGGTCGCGCACCGAGGGGGTGCGGTCCTCCGCCGTCACGGACAGCCGGTGCGTGCGCAGGTCGAACAGCCACAGCTCCGCCACGGCCACCTCCGTCCGGCCCGCGAACCTCTTCAGCTCCCGCCCGTCGAGGTACCAGCGGACCACCAGCTGCCGGCCGTCAGCGCCGGCCAGCCTCGGCACGGCCACCCTGGCCGTGTGGCGCGCCCGCAGGGTGCGGTCGGTGGGGGTCAGCGGGGTGACCGTCCTGGCGTGCCGGTGGAACCCGGCGATCATCGCCTCGACACCGGGGAGGTTGAAGGGCTTGCCCAGCACCCGCATGATCGAGTTGTCCGTGGGGCGGTAGAGCCCGGTGGCGAAGTAGCCGCCGCCCTCGTACGCGCCGACGGTTCCGCCGTCGGGTGACTGCTCGCCGAGCCAGCGGTACCACTTGGCCCGCTCCGCGGCCATCCGGTCGGCGGGCAGGGTGGAGCTGTTGGACTCGGCGGGCTCGGGGCCGGTGTACTTCTCGTAGTCCGGCAGGCCCGGGTAGAGGTACTCGTCGGCGAGCTTGCCGAGCGAGTGGCCGGTCTCGTGGATGGCGACCTGCCCGGACTTCGCGTGACCCGCCGAGGCCGTGGAGATCCCCTCGTAACCGAGCGTGGCGCTGCGCTCGTTGTAGCCCGCGCCGCCGTACTTCGCGCTGTTGGCCAGCACGATGACGAGGTCCGCCGCCGGGGCCTTGGCCACGTAGGCGTCGACCTTGGGCTGGTCGATGCACAGCAGCCGTTCGATCTCCTCGCACCAGAAGTACGAGCCGAGGGCGGTGTCCCGGACGGCGGCCCGGTCGGGGTCTCCGGAGACACCCGAGTCGCGGGAAACCGCGTCGACGGTCCAGACGTTGAACAGGTCGCGGTAGGTGGTGTAGGGCTCCACGGCGGTCACCTCGGCCCACTTCTGCCGGGCGTCGGCGTGGAAGCGGTCCAGTTCGGCGGTGGTGTAGCCGTCGCCGATGACGACCACGTCGAGGCGGTCGGCGGTGGGTCCGTTGTCGACCATCTTGGCAACGGCGCCGTCGGCCGCCCGCTGCGCCTCGGAGAGGCGCCCCGCGCTCTCGGCCCGGGCGCCCGCGGCCGGTACGAGGGTGTGCCCGGAGCCGGCCTCGCCGCCGTGCTCCGGCCCCGGTATCTCCACCTCCACGCGCGGTTTCGGCGGTGTGTCGGCCGCCCCCGCCGGGCCGGCCGCCAGCAGCATCGCGGCCGCGCAGGCCACCGCGAAGGCGCCGCGCACGGCGGAACGGACGGCTGGACGGCGTACGGCCGGACGGCCTCGGCCTGTGCTGCGTACGGCTGGACCCATCAAGTCCTCCCCCGGGAAAGGTGGTTAAGCGGCGCGATAAGCACGCTGAATCGGCTGCTTAAATTAGGGTGCCGCAGGGGGCGTGCGCAATGGCCCGGTCCCCCTGAATACTGAGGAGTTCGAGCAACCAGGGGGATTTCATGGACGAACCGGCCCGCATCGGTCGCCGAGTTCAGCGCATGCGCACCGAACTCGGCATGACCCAGCGACAGTTGGCGGAGCCCAGCTATACGCCCGCCTACATCTCGACGCTGGAGTCGGGCAAGGTCCGCCCCTCCGAGACGGCGCTGCGCTTCCTCGCCGGCCGCCTGAACACCTCGTACGAGGAACTCGCCACCGGCCGCCCCGCCCACCTGGCCACCGAACTGCGGCTCGCCCTGGCCGACGCCCAGCAGACCCTCGCCACCGGCGACGCCGACGAGGCCGCCGCCCGCTACCGGCGGCTGCTCGCCGAGGCCGAACGGCTCGGACTCGCGCCGGAACAGGCGGAGGCCCGGCTCGGACTCGGCGACTGCGCCCTGGAATCCGGGGAACTACCCGAGGCGATAGGACACTTCGAGGCGGCGGAACGCCTGCTGGCCGACGAGCCCCTCCCCCGCCGGGCCCGCCCGATCCGCGGCCGCGCGGTGGCGCACCTGCTCGCCGGCGAACTTCGCTACGCGTGCTACCTGCTCGAATCGACCATCGACGAACTGAGCACGAGCGGGCTGGCCGACCCCGAGGCGCTGGTCCTGCTGTACGCGGCGGTGATCGGCCCGTACATCGACATGGGCGCACACGCCCGCGCGGCCCACGCCGCCGAGCTCGCCCTCGCGCTCGCTCCGCGGGTCGGCGATCCGGCGCTGGTCGCGGGCATGCACCGGCAGGTGGCACGCACCTTCCTCGCCGAGGGCCGGGTGGCCGATGCCGACGCCTCCCTCGCCAAGGCCCAGGAGATCTACGGGCAGTTGCGGCTGCGGACCGATCTGGCGCACTGCCACTGGATGCGCGGCTACGTCCAGGCCCAGAACGGCGAACTGGAGGCGGCGGAGCGGGAGTTGCGGACGGCCCGCGAGATGCTGTCGGCCCGCCGCGCCGCCCTGTACACGGCCCAGGTCGAGGTCGAGCTGGCCGACGTACTGCGTAGGCTCGGCCGGTACGGGGAGGCCGCCGAACTGCTGTCGGCGCTGCTGGCTCCGGGGGACCTGGGGGACAGCCACGGCGCCGTGCACGCGGGCGGTGCGCACCGGCTCCTCGGCCTGATGGCCGAGGAACGCGGCGAGCCCGAGGCCGCCGAGGAGCACTACGTACAGGCCCTGGCGCTGCTGGAGCGCAGCGGGGCCACGGGCGACCTCGCCGATCTGTGCCGGCTGCTGGGCGACCTGCTGCGGCGGACGGGGCGGACCGAGGCGGCCCTGGACGCGTACCGCACGGGGCTGGGCCACCGGTCCGCCCCGGGCACCACCACCCTGGGCCCGGCGCCCGCCGCTCCCGCGTTCCGGATCGACGTGGTCGACCGGATCGACCGGATCGACCGGGTCAGTGGTTCTCGGTCGGCTGGAGGTCGCGTGGAATGAGCGTCCAGGTGGTGGCCGCGGCGGCGACGGCGAGGGCTCCCGCCATCAGGAACGCCGGGGTGATGGCGAGCGTGTAGGCGTGCGAGGCGGTGTCGATCAGCGCCTGGCCGACGGCCCCGCCCAGCCGTTCCGCGGTGTGGGCGGCTTCGCCGACGGAGTCGCGCACGGCCGCTGCGCTCGGCCCGTCCAGGTCGAGGACCGGCAGGTTGCCCCGGTAGAGGGCGGCCGCGGTGGAGCCGAGGATGGCGACGCCCATGGCCGAGCCCAGCTCGTAGCAGGTCTCCTCGATGGCGGCGGCACTGGACACCTCGTCCGCGGGCGCGGCGGAGATCAGCGTGACCGAGGCGACCGTCGTGGCGAGTCCGGCGCCGAGACCCATGACGGTCAGGGCGGCCGCGAAGGCCGGGTAGCCGAGCTCGGCGAACTGCTGGAAGCCCCAGGGCAGGGCCATGCCGGCGGCCAGCACGACCAGTCCGGCGCCGAGCACGTGCCGGATCGCGAAGCGCTGCATGAGGGTGGGGGCCACCATCGAGGCGCAGATCAGCGCGAGCGGCGCCGGCAGCAGGCGCAGGCCCGCCTCCAGCGGGGTGTAGCCCTGGCCGTACTGGAACCACTGCGTGACGAGGAACAGGATCGCGCCCATGCCCATCATGGGCAGGAAGATCGCGGTGGCCGCGACGCTGAAGGCGGGCTTGCCGAAGAGCCGCACCTGGAGCAGGGGGTTGCCCACGCGCAGCTGGCGGCGGACGAAGACGGTCAGCGCCACGACGGCGAGGGCGAGCAGCGCCCAGGGCAGCGGGTCGGCGACACCGCTCTTGCCGAGCTGCTTGATGCCACCGGCCAGGGCGAGCATGCCGACCACGGACTGGCCGACGCCCCACCAGTCCCAGCGGCCGGTGCTGCGCGCGGAGCGCGACTCGGGCAGGTAGCGCGCACCGGCCGCGATGATGAGCACGGCGACGGGGAGGTTGAGGAGGAAGGCGGAGTGCCAGCCGTAGTCCTGGACCAGGAGACCGCCCACGACCGGGCCGAAGGCCATGCCGCCGCCGAAAACGGCCGCCCAGACGGCGAGGGCGAAGGCGCGCTCCTTGGCGTCGGTGAAGACGCTGCGCAGGATCGACAGGGTGGAGGGCATGATGGCCGCACCGCCGACGCCGAGCAGGGCGCGCGCCGCGATGACGTGCCAGGCCTCGCTGGAGAAGACGGCTGTGAGCGAGGCCAGCGCGAAGATGCCGAAGCCCGCCATGAGCAGCCGCTTGCGCCCCCAGCGGTCGCCGAGCGCGCCGGCGGTGACGAGCAGGCCGGACAGGGCGAGCGCGTAGATGTCGATGATCCACAGCTGCTGTACGGCACTGGGCTGGAGGTCGCCGACGAGGGAGGGGAAGGCCACGTTGAGGATCGTGGTGTCCATGGAGATGAGCAGGAGACTGCCGGAGAGGATCGCCAGGACGATCCACCGGCGGGGGTCCGGCGCGGGGGTGTGCATGAGGTTCCGTTCAGGTGTGGAGCGCGGTGCGGAGCGGGTCAGGGTGCGGGCGCCGGAGGCGGGGGCACCGCGCTGGTTCGCGTTCCGCTGAGGAAGGAGGTCAGGACCAGCCGGCCGATCTGGCGGGGGGCGAGGTGCCCGTCGCGGACGCCCTCGGCGGCCGCGTCGAGCAGACCCCAGAGCGAGTACCAGATCCAGTACGGGGGCAGGTCGGCGCGCAGGCGCCCCAGGCGCTGGCCGAGGGCGAGGAAGGCCAGCGCGCGCTGGTCCTGCCGGTCCACGCCGGCGCGGAACTCCGGGTCCGCGAGGACGGTGGCGTCGCGCGAGGTGAACCCGTAGAGGTGCGCCGCGGGCAGCAGGGCGACGACCAGCTCCTCGAGTGCGGCGTCGAAGGCCGCGCCGTCGGCCGTCCCGGGCAGGTCGACCGGGGTCAGGCACGCGTCGACCACGTGGATCGCGCGGACGGCGACCGCCTTCAGCAGGGCCTCGCGGGTCGCGTAGCGGCGGCTGAGGGTGGCGCGGCTGGTGCCGATTCCGGCGGCGATCTGCACCATCGAGGCGCTGTGGTCGCCGGCGAGGACACGCGCCGCGGCGTCGAGCAGTTCTTCTTCGTGCACCATGGCGGTGAGCCTCCTTCGCCTCGAACGATACAAACTTGTCTCACTCGAAGCAAATCTGCCCCACCGCGCTCGTACGAGGCCGCCCGGAAGCGGCTCGGGAAGAACCGCGCGCGCAGGCCGCGAGGGGGTAGGTGCAGCATGAGAGAACAGCGCCCGGGCGAGGCACGGGCGGGCACATCCACGGCGGAGGGGCCATGCGGGACGACGGCAGGGACGACGGCAAGGACGATGGCAAGGACGACGGCACCGGCCATGGCGACAGAGCGGGCGCGGACGCGGTCCCGGGAGACGGCCGGAACGAGAGCCCCGAGGAACGCGCGGACCGGCAGTGGCAGGAGCTGGTGCAGGAGATACGTGTCGCGCAGACCGGCGTACAGATCCTCTTCGGCTTCCTGCTGACGGTCGTCTTCACCGCCCAGTTCCACGGGCTGCCCGCATGGGACAAGGCGATCTACGTCGCCACCGTGGTCCTCGCGTCCCTGGCCACCGGCGCGCTCATCGGCCCCGTCGCCTTCCACCGCATCGTCAAGGGCCGCCGCATCAAGCCCCAGGCCGTCGCCTGGGCCTCGCGGCTCACCTTCGCGGGCATCATCCTGCTGCTGGCCAGCATGACGTCCGCGCTCTTCCTGGTCCTGCGCGTGGCCACCCGCAACGCCTTCGCGCCGTGGCTCGTGGCCGGCGTGTTCACGTGGTACCTGCTGTGCTGGTTCGCCCTGCCGCTGTGGGCGCGGGCCCGCTACACCAGGAAGCGCTGACGCCGGCCCCGGCCCGCCGCCCTACTCCCCCGAGCGGGCGCGGGCGCCCGAGCGGGTGCGTCCGGCCGTCTTCGCCCGCTGCGGGTGCCGGCGTACGTACTCGTGCTCCAGCTCGTTCATCCGCTGCGTATGGGTGACCAGGGCGTCGTCCGACCCGTGCAGCAGCGTCTCGTGTCGGGTGCGGTGGATGGCCTCCAGCTCCTTGAGCAGCCGGCCCTCCTCCAGATTCCGCGCCGACGGACCGTCGTCGTGTTCGGCCATGACCCGTGCACCTCCTCCACGCCCCAGCGGGCTCTAGCGGTGTCCGCTTCCATCATCCCCTCCGCCCCGTCCTTCCGCCGGTAGGGCAGCGGCGCCGTGGGGCGTGCGGGTCGCGAAGGTCTCGTTGGACGCCGTGGGGTGCCGCCGGCGTCACTGCCGCCTGCGTCACTGCTGCCCGGCGGCTCGCGCGCGGCAGTTGCGGGAGACCTCGGCGGCGAAGGCGCGGGCGGGCGGGGCCAGGGCGGACCAGCGGCGGACCGCCCAGCCGACCGCGAGGGGCGGCAGGGCGGGGATCGGGACGAGGCGGATCGGGCCGTCGGTGCCGGGGACGCGCCAGCCGGGCAGCGCGGGCACGACGGCGTGGCCGAGGCCCAGTTCGGCCAGGAGCAGGGCGGTGTCCCAGTCGGCGACGCTGGTGTCGGACCGTACGCGGATGCCGGATTCCGCGAGGGCGGCGTCGAGGCGGGCGCGGGAGGCGGAGTTCTCCGGAAGCCGGATGTGGCGGATCCCGGCGAGGTCGGCGGGGTCGATCCGGGAGCGGGCGGCGAGGGGGTCGTCGGCGCCCACCGCGAGCACCCAGGGCAGGGCCATCACGGGGCGCTGCTCGATGCCGCGGACCGGGTCGCCGATGGTGATCCAGGCGAGGTCGAGGTCGTCGGCCGCGAGGGCGTCGAAGCAACTGCGGCTGGAGTTCTCGGTCTGGAACTCCAGGCTCACCTCGGGGTGCCTGCGGCGAAAGGCGACGACGGCCTCGGACATGAAGTGCCGGACGGTGGTGGCGCCGGTCGTGACGCGCACCGAGCCGCCGTCCCCGCGTACGAGGTCGTCCAGGCGGCGCAGGGCGCCGTCGAGACCGGCGATGCCGTCGGCGGCGGCCGACTGGAGGATGCGGCCGGCTTCGGTGGGCACGACCCCGCGGGCGTGGCGTTCCAGCAGGCTCGCGCCGGTCTCCTTCTCCAGCCGGCGGACGTGCTGGCTGACGGCCGACTGGGTGCGGCCCAGGTCACGGGCCACGGCGCTGAGGCTTCCGGCGCGGCACACGGCCACGAACACGCGGAGGTCGTCGAGGGTCATGGACCCAAGATATCCCTTGGGTCAGGGGAGGAAATCGGAGGATTGACTTGGGGTTTGGAGTGGATCACGATCGGTGCAGGGCCCGGGCGGCAACCCGCTCCGGCCTCCGCCACCGGGGTCCGGACCCCCGGCGGAGGAGGGAACGGGTGTCGACCCACAGCCGCCCGAAAGGAGGGTCCCGTGCCGGACCACGTCGTCGCGTGGCTCCGGAGGCTCGGCGCGCGCGCCGCATCGAGCAACCCGGCGGGACCCTCCTCGCGCACCCAGGACGTGTCCGGGAGCTCGTTGCCCGCGCTGTTCGGCTCGTTCCGCCCGCTGCCGAGCGAGTCGGCCCGGCACGAGTGCCGGGCCGGGCTCGGCCGATGACCGTCAGGGGGTGAAGGTCCAGCGCTGGGCAGGGGTGTCGTCGCAGGCGGTACGGGTGAGCGGGGTGCCGTTGGCGGTGGCGGAGCCGGCCGGGGTCAGGCACTGGCCGGCGTTGCGCAGGGTGCTCTGGGGGCCTGCCTGCCAGGTCTGGCCGGCGCTGCCGTCGCACGGCCGGACGCTCACGCGGGAGGCGTTCGCGGCGTCGAGGCAGACCCCGGCCAGGCCGGTGAGGCGGCCGTCGGGCTGGAGGGTCCAGCGCTGGTTGGGGCCGCCGTGGCAGGTGTACAGCGTGGGTTCGGTGCCCGGGGTGGTCGCGCTGTGCGGGAGGTCGAGGCAGGTCGCGGAGGCGGCGTTGACGAGGGTGGCGTCGGCGGGGAGCGGGGCGGGGCGGCCGGTGAGGCCGATCTCGGCGGCGCTGGTCCAGGGGCCGCGGCCGCCCGCCTCGGTCAGGGCCCTGAGGCGCAGGTAGCGGCCCGTTCTGGCGGCCAGCGGGACGTTCTTGACCACCGAGGTGTCGGCGAAGGTGCCGGTCGCCACGGGCGGGCCCCAGTCCGCGGTGGTGTCCGAGACGTAGATCTCGTAGCCGCCGATGCGGCCGTTGACGCCGCCGTCCTGGCGGGGCAGGTAGCCGAGGCCGTCCAGCGCGTAGCGGGCGCCGAGGTCGATCTGGATCTCGTGCGGGAGCGGGGCGGGCTTCCCGGAGGACCAGGCGGTGTGCCACATCGTGGCCGGGTCGCCGTCGAAGGCGTTGACGGCGGCGCCGTTCTCGGCGCTCGTCTCCTGGCTGTCGGCGGAGACCAGGGACCAGCCCGACCGGTCGAGGGGTGAGGAGGAGGGCAGGGGCTGGGCCGGCGGGAGGGTGGTGCCGGCGGCCGAGACGCTGAACGCGCCCGACTTCGCACCGGTCTTGATCCAGAGGACGCCGGAGCGGTCGGTCGGGTCGAAGAACCACCCCGTGGCGGCCGCGTCGTAGGCGGCCTTGGAGGTCAGGCGCGCCAGGGAGGCTCCGTCCACCGTGAGCGCGGAGGGAGCGGAGGCGACGTGGAGGGTGAACTCGTAGCCGCGCGAGGACGGTTTGCCGGTGTAACTGCCGGTGGCGGCCGAGACGGAGACGTTGACCGTGCCGGAGCCGCTCGCCGGGGCGGTGACGTCCACCCGCTGGCGGGCGTAGGCCCCGGACTGGTGGGCGCGGGTGAGGCCGTCGTCCTCGTAGAGGCTGAAGGAGCTGGTGCCGCGCGGGTGGATGTCGTAGGTGAGGGTGGAGACGGGCTTCTCACCGGTGTGGTTCATCTGCGGCCACATCGGCACGATGCCGCCGCCCTTGACGAAGAGGGGCAGGGTGTCGAGCGGGGCCTGGTAGCCGTTCAGCCAGCCCGGACCGGCGTACGTCTTCCCCGTCCAGTAGTCGGTCCAGCTCCCGGCGGGCAGGTAGATCCCGTCGCGGACGGAGGTGTCCGAGACGACGGGCGCGACGAGGAGGGAGTCGCCGGCCATGAACTGGCCGCTGGTGAGGTTCCCGCGGGCCACCGGGTCGTCCGGGTACTCGAGGACCATCGCACGGGTGCTGGGGGTGCCGGTCTCGTGCGCGACGCGGCTCATCGTGTACAGGTACGGCATCAGCCGCATCTTGAGCTGGAGGTACTTGCGGTTGATGGACAGGTACGGCTCGGCGAAGCGCCAGGGCTGCTTGTCCTGGTAGCCGGCGGAGGGGTTCGTCGCGCCCCAGCCGGACATGGTCATGAAGGCCGGGGTGAAGGCCTTCCACTGGAGGTCGCGGGTGTAGGTCTTGGGGCTGCCGCCGAAGATGCCGTCGACGTCGCCGGACGCGTAGTTGAGCGCGGAGAGGCCCGCTCCGGTGATCGCGGGGACGTGCCAGCGCATGTCGTCCCAGGTGCCGTTGGTGTCTCCGGTCCAGACGACGGCGTTGCGCTGGGTGCCGGCCCAGCCGTCGACGGTCCAGACGTAGCGGCGGGCGTCGGAGTTCTTCTCGATGCCGTCGACGGCCTGCTGGACGCCGTTGAAGGCGTACTTGTAGCCGCTGCCGATCCAGGCCACGTCGGTCTTCACGCCCCGGCTGCCGGCCGTTCCCACCTCGTCCGCGATGGAGCCGAGGCCGGTCGAGGTCCACAGGCCGGTCTGGAATCCCTTGGCCTTGAGCGCGTCCACGGTGGACTTGAGGGGGGCGGTGTAACCGCAGCCGTAACCGTCGTTGGGGAGGAACCAGCCCGAGGGCATGTCGGCGGCGCGGGCGTCGGCCGCGTAGCCGACGACGTCCGGGGTGGTCTGGTGCCGGAGGCGGCCGTGGTCGCCCTGGTAGTCGGGGTTGGAGGCGTTGAAGCAGTCGGCGTTGCCCAGTTCGAAGCCCCACATCGGGGCCATGAACGGCTTGCCGCTGACGTCGGTGTAGGCATCGAGCACTCCCTTGAGGGAGTCGCCGGTGAAGTACCAGGCGTCGAAGCGCTTCTCGTCGTGGGTGAGGGCGGTGGGGGCGTTGAAGGAGTAGGAGCCGGGGGCCCAGGTGTTGCGCATGACGCCGTAGCCGTTGGTGGACATGTAGAAGGGGGCGGGGCTGGCGTTGTTGTTCTCCCGCCACTTGTTGTCGACGGCGACGGGGACGGTCTTGCCGCGCAGGGCCCATTCGCCCAGCCGCAGGCCGGTGCCGTAGAACTGCTCGTCCGCGCCGCGGGCGAGGTACTGCGTGGTCTGGCTGCCGGTCCAGCTGGTGGGCTGGGTCTCCTGCCAGACCGGGGTGGTGTTGTCGGCGCGGTAGACCGAGAACTGGAGGGGCGATTTGTTGACCCGGATGGAGAGCGCTCCGGTGGTGATGCGGTAGTACGCGCCGGCGTCGGAATAGCTCGTGGTGACGGGGCCGAAGTCGGTGGTGGGGGCGAGGTCGGTGCCGGCCGGGTCGTTGGTGAAGGCCCCGTCGGGCGAGAGCCAGAGCCGGAAGATGTCGGCGCGGGCGACGACCACGCGGGCCTTGGCGCCGCTTGAGGCCGTGACCGTGAAGGTGTTCCCGCTCTGGGTGAACCCGGTGACCGTGCCCGCGGTGGCGGTGGCCCCGGCGGGGGCCGCGGCGGCGGGTGAGGCGATGGGCCCCGCGGCGGCCAGGCCCGCGACGGTGAGGGTGGCGGCGATCAGGGCGGCGACCCGGGGGCGCCGCCGCGGCAGCGGGCCCCGGAGGCGACCGGAGCCCTCCGCGTGGCCGTGGCGGTCCCCGGGGCTGCCGCCCGGGCTGCTGCCGGAGTTGCTGCCGGGATGGCTGCCGTGCCGGCCTGGGCTCCTGCGGATGCTGGGCAGTCTCATGGGGCACTCCTCGTGCGGTCCGGATCGCGGACACATCGCTTTGGCATGCGCCTGGCAAGATAGCGCCCCATGGAGGTGAATTGAAGGAAGTTGCTCGAAGTGGCTGGCTGGCAAGCATCTTTGAACATGTGTCACCTTCGCGGTTCTTTCCTGAGGCACAGCGGCGGCCCGCCGGAGCCGCGTGGCCGGAAGTCGACCGCCGCACCGAGGAGGAGGGGCGCCCGGCGCGGGGCGGGCAGGCGGTCGAGCCCGAGGCGCTCCCCGGGGTTCGCTCCTGCGGGGTGCCGGCCCTCGGGCGGCAGTCTCCGACCGCAGGCCGAGGCGAGTTCAGACCCGGCCGGGGCACTGGCAAAAAGCCGTCTGACCTGCGCAGACGAGTCATTGTCAGACCCCTGCGCGAGGATCTTGGCATGACGACGACCACCGCTTCCGCCCTGGCCACCCGTGACGAGTACGCCGATGCGATCGGCGCCGCCCTCAGGGCGTCGGCCGCCTACTACGGCTCCGGCGAATCCGCTCTGGACGACGCCTCGTTCGACCTCCTCCTCGGCCTGATAAAGGCGTACGAGGAGCGGTACCCGGAGCACACCGACCCCGCCTCGCCGACGGGGAAGGTGGCCGGCGGCGCCGTCCCGGCCGGGGACGTCCCGCACACGGCGGCGATGCTCTCGCTGGGCAACGTGTTCGGCCCCCAGGACCTGCTCGACTGGGAGGCCTCGCTGGTCCGGCGGCTCGGGGCGCCGGTGGCGGGCGGGTACGCGGTCGAGCCCAAGCTCGACGGGGCCTCGCTGGCGGCACGCTACCGCCGGGGCCGGCTGGTGCAGCTGGTCACCCGGGGCAACGGGACGGACGGCGAGGACGTGTCGCACGCGATCGGGACGATCGTCGGTCTCCCCACGGAGCTGGCCACCGATGCCTCCTTCGAGGTGCGCGGCGAAGTGCTGCTGACGGCGGAGCAGTTCGTGCGGGCGAACGCGATACGGGCCGAGCACGGGGCCGGCCCGTTCTCCAACCCCCGCAACGGCGCGGCCGGCACGCTGCGGGCCAAGGGGCGTCCGTACACGGTGGAGATGAGCTTCTGGGCGTTCGGCGCGGTCGAGCTCGACGGCGCCGCCGGGCTCGCGGGCGCCGGCCACGCGGAGGTCATGGCCCGAGTCGCCGCGGCGGGCATCCGCACCGCGGCCGACACCCCCGCCGGGCTGACGGTGGTCGACACCATCGCCGAGGTGCAGGAGCAGGTCGACCGCATCGCCGCGCTCCGCGCCCGCCTGCCCTTCGGGATCGACGGGGTGGTCGTCAAGGTGGACTCCCTGGCGGAACAGGCCGCGGCCGGCACCGGCTCACGCCACCCGCACTGGGCGACCGCGTACAAACTGCCGGCCGTGGAGCGGCGCACACGGCTGCTGGAGGTGACCTGGTCGGTGGGGCGGACGGGGGTGCTCGCGCCCACCGCGGTCCTCGAACCGGTGGAGATCGACGGCTCGGTGGTGCGGCACGCCACGCTCCACAACCCGGCCGACATCGAGCGCCGGGGCCTGCGGATCGGCGACACCGTGACCGTCTACAAGGCGGGGGACGTGATCCCGCGCGTCGAGGCCCCGGTGGTGGAGCTGCGCACCGGCGCGGAGCGTCCGATCGAGCCGCCGGCCGTGTGCCCGGGGTGTGCGGGGGAGATAGACCGCTCCCAGGAGCGGTGGCGCTGCGCCCAGCCGGCCGACTGCGGGCGGATCGCGGCGATCCTGTACGCCGCCGGGCGGGACCAGCTCGACATCGACGGCCTGGGTGAGCGGTACGTACGGGCGCTCGTGGAGGCCGGGCAGGTCCGGGACGTGGCGGACCTGTTCACGCTGGACCACGCGCGGCTCGCCGAGGCCGCCGGGAGCGGAAAGCGGGCGGCGAAGCTGGTGGAGCGGATCGAGGCGGCGAAGGGCCTGCCGCTGTCCCGGGTGTTCTGCGCGCTCGGCGTCCTCGGGACGGGGCGGGGCATGTCCCGGCGGATCGCGCGGCACTTCGGGACCATGGAGGCCATCCGGGCGGCCGACGCGGCCGCGATGACCGCGGTGGAACTGGTCGGCGCCACCAAGGCGGCCGGGATCGTCGCCCAGGTGGCGGAGCTGGGGCCGGTCATCGACAAGCTTGCGGCGGCCGGGGTCAACCTGACCGAGCCGTCGGCCGCGACCGCCGGTGCCGGGGACGGCAACGGAGAGGGGGCCGGGGCCGGGGAGGGGCCGCTGGCCGGTCAGACGGTGGTGGTCACGGGCCGCATGGCGGGCGCGCTGGCGGCGTACGACACGCGCGACAAGGTGCGCGAGCTGATCGAGCGCGCGGGCGGGAAGTCGGCGAGCGGCATATCGGGGCGCACCACGCTCCTGGTGGCGGGCGAGAAGGCGGGCGGCAAGGTCGCCAAGGCCGAGGCCGCCGGGATCGAGATCCTCGGCGAGGAGACGTTCGCCGAGCGGATCGCCGCCTTCCTCACCCGCTGACGCGCCGGCCGCCGACCACCGGGGTGACGGCCAGGACGGGCGGAACCGGGGTGGACCACCGGTGGCCGCACGGGTCGAAGAGCAGTGCCACCGGCCGGCCCGGCCGCTGGCGCCAGGAGATCCGTTCGGGCGCGCCGTCGCACACCGGGCAGCGGGGCAGCGGGCCGGGTTCCGGCAGGCGCCCGGGTGCGGCCGCGAGGGGCGTGGGGTGCGGATCGCGCATGGAGGCTCCCTGGTCGTGCGGTTGGGCTGATGGCACTGTGCCATGGACGGGCCCTTGGCCGCACGGGCGAATCCTCCAGTGTTTTTGCTGGTCAGGCGTGTGGTCGACAGGGGGATTCCGGTCCTCTGGGGGCACTTGGTGATCAACCGCGGCTGCCGCCGGCCTCCACCAGCCCCGATTCGTACGCCGCGATGACCGCCTGGGCGCGGTCGCGGACCCCCAGCTTGCCGAAGATGCCGGTGATGTGGTTCTTGACCGTCGAGACGCTGATGTCCAGGTCCGCGGCGATCTCGGCGTTGTCGAGGCCGGTGGCCAGCAGCTGCCAGATCTCCCGCTCGCGGGGGGTGAGTTCGGGCGGGACCGCGGAGGCGGCCGGGCGGCCGCGGGCGGGGGCGGGGGTCCGTACGTAGGCGGACAGCAGCCGGGTGAGGAGCCGGGGCGCGACGGCGGCCTCGCCGCCGTGGACGATGCGGACCGCGGCGCCCAGTTCCTCCGGGGAGATGTCCTTCGGCAGGAAGCCGTAGGCGCCGGCGCGCAGGGCGGCGACCACGTACTCGTCCATGTCGAAGGTGCTGAGCGCCAGGACGCGGGTGTCGGGGAGGGTCCGCGCCAGCTCCGCGGTGGCCTGCACCCCGTCGAGGACGGGCATCCGGATGTCCATGACGACCACGTCGGGCCGCAGCTCGTGGGCGAGGGCCACGGCCCGGGCGCCGTCCTCGGCCTCGCCCACGACCCGGAACTCCGGATCCGGGCCCAGGATCAGGGCGAGTCCCCGGCGGACGAGCGGCTGGTCGTCGGCTATGAGCACGCGGATCATCGGTGTCGTTCCCCTCCCTCGCCGCCCCGCGTTCCCGGGGCCGGGAGGCGGGCCGCCACCCGGAATCCGCCGCCGTCGCGTGCGGCCGCCTCCAGGGTGCCGCCCTGGAGCGCTACGCGTTCGTGCATTCCGATCAGACCGTACCCGGTGCGCGCGGCGGGCCGCGAAACCGGCGGCGGGGCTCCGGCCCCGTCGTCGCACACCTCCACGGCGACCTCGTCCTGGCGATACGTCAGCCGTACGTGGGCCCGTGCCCGTCCCGCGTGCTTGCGGGTGTTGGTCAGCGCCTCCTGCACGATCCGGAAGAGGGTGAGGCCCACGCTGGGCGGCAGCGTGCGGACCGGCCCGTCGACGGTGAACTCCGTCTCCGTACCCGCCAGCCTCGACTCCGCGACGATCCGCTCCAGGTCGCCCGTGCCCGGCTGCGGCGCCGGAGGGGTTTCCTCGGCTTCCTCGCCGGCCCGAAGGACGTCGAGGAGCTGGCGCATCTCGCGCAGGGCGATGCGCCCCGACTGCTCCAGGGTGACCAGAGCCTCGCGCGCGGCCCCGGTGTCGTGCGCCAGGTTGGCCCGCGCACCGCCGGCCATCAGCTGCATGGCGGTGATGTGGTGGGCGACGATGTCGTGCAGTTCCCGGGCGATCCGGCGGCGTTCCTCGGCGACCGCGCGCTCGGCCTGCAGCGCGTGATGGGCGGCGACCTCCCGTTGCCGGCGGTTCACGATCAGGGCCGCGCCGATGACGAGGACCGCGCCCGCCGCGTTGGCGGCGACGGACCAGCCGGAGGGCAGCAGCATGCCGCCCTGGCCCACCGAGGGCATCGGGACGGTGACGAGGAAGGCGCCCACGACCACGGCGGGACGGCAGAACCTGACCACCGAGTAGAGCGCGATGGCGAGGCCGAGCGGGAAGTGCGGTGTGACGTCCTGGAGGGCCAGGTTCGGCACCACCCCCAGGGCCAGCACCGCAGCGAGCACGGCGGCCGGGTGGCTGCGCCGGGCGAGCAGGCACAGGGCCGCCACCACGAGGGCGCAGGCGGCCGAAAGGGTGAGCGGCATCCCCTCGGACCGGGTGCCGACCGAGAAGCCCAGCAGGTCGACGGCGGCGGCTCCGATGGCCACCAGTGCGTCGTTGCGCGTCCAGCGCAGCCTGTCGGCGCCTTTCCCCACGCTGTCGTCCATCCGTGCCCGGTCCTCCCCCACCGGCCGCCCGCCCGCCGGTGCGGGGGCGGTGCGCGCCGGTTGCTGGTGATCCAGTCTGACAGCCGGGCCCTCCGGTGCCACCGCCCCGGAGGCCCGTCCCGGACCGGGACCAGGGTCCTGGTCCGGGCCGTGGTCCGGACCCTGCTCCCACGAGCGGGTTCCTCCCCCGCCCCGACGATTCCCGGGCCGGGGGCTGATGGTCTGGAGATCCGCCGGGAACCCCCGGTGTCGTGTCAACAGACCGGAGGAGTCACGTGATCCGCGCCCTGACCGGATTCTCGACGAGAAATCCGTGGAAGGTGATCGCCGTCTGGGCCGTCCTGGGCATCGCCCTGACGTTCCTGGGCCAGGCGCTGCTCTACCGCGCCACGCAGAGCAGTACCGGCGATTTCCTGCCCTCCACCTACGACTCGGCCGCGGCCCTGAAGGTCGCCGAGGAGCGGTTCGGGGTCAAGCCGGACGCCAACACGCTGACCGTCCTGGTGGCCAGGTCGGACGGCGCGCAGCTGGGCGACGCGGACGAGCGGCGCATCGACGAGGAGGCCGCGAAGCTGGGCCGCCACCGGGTCGTCATGCCCCGGCCCGAGGAGGAGACGCCGTTCGCCCGGGACCACTCCCAGGTCCCCCGGGTCAGCCCGGCGATGACGGCCCCCGACCGCGCTTTCCGGCTGCTGACCGTGGAGCTGACCGGCAATCCGCAGGATCCGGGGCTCCAGGACACCTACCGGGCCTTCCGCGAGCACGCCCGGGCCGAGTTCGCCGCGGCCGGACTGCGGACCGGGTTCACGGGCGGGCTCGCCGACAGCGTGGACGGCGTCGATGCCGAGAAGACCCGGTCCACGGTCATCGGCGTCGTGATGCTCGCGGTGATCGTGCTGCTGCATGTGCTGGTCTTTCGCAGCGTGCTCGCCGCGCTGCTGCCGCTGCTGGTGGTGTCCGTCATCGGCGGCGCCGCGACGGGCACGGTGGTCGGCATCGCCATGCTGACCGGCATCACCCTCGATCCGTCCACCCCCCAGCTGATCAACGTCGTGCTGGTGGGCATCGGCATCGACTACTTCCTCTTCCTGCTGTTCCGCTTCCGCGAGCAGCTGCGCCTGCGGCCCGGGCAGTCGGGGCGGGCCGCGGCGGCCGAGGTGGGCGGGCGCGTGGGTACGGCGGTGACCTCGGCGGCGCTGACCATCGTCGCCGCGTTCGCGACGCTCGGGGTGGCCTCCTTCGGGCAGTTCCGGGTGCTCGGCCCGGCCGTCGCGGTCTCCGTGCTGGTGATGCTGATCGGCAGCCTCACCTTCATGCCGGCGCTGCTCGCCGTCACCGGGCGCACGATGTTCTGGCCCTCGCGCGCCCTGCGGCGCGAGCCCCGGCCGGGCGCCGCGGCCCGGCTGGGCGACCGGGTGGTGCGGCGGCCGCTGATGGCGGTCGTCGCCTGTGTGGCACTGCTCGGCGCCTTGGCCGCGGGAGTGGCCGGGATGCGGATGGACTACGGATCCGGCGCGGGTGGCGAGCGCACGGCCGCCGCGGCCACCGCGGCCGAGATCTCCCGTGCGCTGCCGGCAGGCGTGTCGGACCCGATCAGCGTCTACGTCACCGCGTCGGACGGCGTGCCGCTGACGGCCGACCGGGTCGGCGGCCTGTCCGGGACGCTGGCCCGGGTGGACGGCGTGGGCCGGGTCGCCCCGACCGTACTGAGCGAGGACCGGCTGGCAGCCCGGATCGACCTGTTCCCCCACGCCGATCCGCGCGGCCCGAAGGCCCGCGAGCTGGCCTCCGGGCCGGTCCGGCAGACGGTCGCCGCGCACCGGCCCGACGGCACCGAGGCCCATGTAGGCGGTAACGCGGCGGTGTTCGCGGACGTCGCCGCCGCCGTGGACAAGGACCTGCGGCTGGTGTTCCCCGTCGCGGCGGCGCTGATCGCGCTGATCCTGTTCCTGCTGCTGCGGAGCCTGCTCGCCCCGCTGATCCTGATGCTCGCGGTGGGGCTGGGGTTCGCCGCGACGCTGGGCGCCTCGACGCTCGTGTTCCAGCGCGCGCTCGACCAGCCGGGCGTGGGGTTCACGCTGCCGCTGGTGCTGTTCCTGTTCGTCGTCGCGCTGGGCACCGACTACAACATCCTGGTGAGCGACCGGATCCGGGAGGAGATGGAGCGGCCCGGTCCGGCCCGCGCGGCGGTGGCCCGCGCCCTGCGGCACACCGCGCCGGCCGTGGCGACAGCCGGGCTGGTGCTGGCCGCCTCGTTCGGGAGCCTGGCCGTCAACCCGTCGCCGGCGACCCAGCAGATCGGTTTCGCGACGGCGCTCGGGATCCTGCTCTCGGCCTTCGTCCTGTCGATCGTCCTGGTGCCCGCCTGCGCAGCGCTTCTGGGCCGGTCCCTCTGGTGGCCGTCCAGGTCCCGGCCCGCCGCGCCGCAGGACGGCCCGCCGCCGGCCGGTGCGGCGCGGGCAGCGGACCGCGTGCTGGTGCCCTGAGGCACCGCCCGGACGTGTGAAGGCGCCGGTGCGCGCAGGACCGTACGAGTCCCGCGCGCACCGGCGCCTTCGCCACAGCCGCAGCGTCCGGGGTCAGGAGAGTCCGCCAACCTCCGGGTGGTCCTTGAGCCAGGCGCGGACGGCCTGCTGCTCCTTGCCCTTGCCGGTGTCCTGGATCCTCGCCTCAAGGCTGGTGAGCTGCTCCTCGGTGAGCTTGAAGGAGCGCAGCCAGGCGGCCACCTCGGGCTCGTCGGCCGCGAAGCCCTTGCGGGCCAGGGTGTGGATCCCGTCGCCCTTGCCCCAGACGCCCTTCGGGTCCTCCAGCTTGGTCAGCTCGTACGAGGAGTACGCCCAGTGCGGCGACCACAGGACGGTGACCACCGGCTCCTTCTTGTCGTAGGCCCGCTTGAGTTCGGCGAGCATGCCGGGGGTGGAACCGTCGACGACCTGGTACTCGTCCTGCAGGCCGTACTCGGCGAGCACCTTGTCCTTCAGGATCGACATGGCTCCGGCGCTCGGTTCGATGCCGATGATCCGGCCCTTGAACTGCCCGGCCTTCCCCTTGAGGTCGGCGAGCGAGCGCACGTCCTTCACGTACGAGGGCACGGACAGCTCCAGCGAGGTGGAGCCGTACCAGGAGCCGAGGTCCTCGAGCTGGTCACCGTACTTCTCCCAGTACTGGGCGTGCGTGACGGGCAGCCAGGCGTCGGTCTGGAAGTCGATCTGGCCGCCGGCCAGGCCGGTGTAGAGAGCTCCGGCCTCCAGCTGGCGGGCGTCGACCTTGAAGCCGCGCCGCTCCAGGAGCTCCTTCCAGAGGAAGGTGGAGGCGATGCCCTCGTCCCACGGGATGTAGCCGAGGGAGACGGTGCGCCCCTTGCCGGTGTTCGCGGCGTCCGCCGGCCCCTGCGCGGCGCCGGAGCCGCCGAAGGTGTGCAGGGCGCCCGCGACGAGGGCCAGTACGACGGCCCCGGTGACGGCGTGGGCGGGCTGGGGGCGGTGGCTCCACAGCTTGGCCGCGCCGGTCACGGCGGAACGTGCCGTGCCGAGGGCGCGCCGGCCCAGCGGGGAGACCTGGCGGCCCAGCGCACCGGTCATCCGGTCGAGGTACATGGCCAGGATGACGATGGAGATGCCCGCCTCGAAGCCGAGGCCGATGTCGACGTTGCCGATGGCCCGGTAGACGGCCCCGCCGAGGCCGCCGCCGCCCACCATGCCGGCGATGACGACCATGGACAGGCCGAGCATGATGACCTGGTTGACGCCCGCCATGATGGTGGGCAGGGCCAGCGGCAGCTGGACGCGGACGAGGGTGTCGCGCGGGGTGGTGCCGAAGGCGTTCGCGGCCTCGACCAGTTCCGCGTCGACCTGGCGGATGCCGAGCTCGGTCATCCGTACGCCCGGCGGCAGCGAGAAGATGATGGTCGCGATGATGCCCGGAACCACGCCCACCCCGAAGAAGATGATGCCGGGGATGAGGTAGACCATGGCGGGCATGGTCTGCATGAAGTCCAGGACCGGCCGCAGGACGGCACTGACCCGCTCGGAGCGCGAGGCCCAGATGCCCAGCGGTACCGCGAACACGAGGGTGACGAGGGTGGCGACCAGGACGAGGGACAGCGTGGACATGGCGTCGGACCACAGGTCGACGGCGTCGACGAGCGCGAGACCGGCGAAGGCGAGCAGGCCCGCGAGGAGACCGCGCAGCCACCAGGCGGCGACGGCGAGGATGCCCGCGAACAGCAGCGGGGCGGGGGCGGACAGGACCGCGTCGATGCCGTCGTAGAGGCCGGTGACGAGCGCGCTGATGGCGTCGAACAGCCAGGACAGGTGGCGCTGGAGGAAGTCGACACCGCTGTCGACCCAGGCGCCGAGGTGCAGGCGGGGCATCAGGCAGCCACCTCCGCGCAGGCCATGGGGGGCCGCTGTTCGTCCCCGAGGAAGGCGACGAGGCGGTCCTGCGGTACGGAGCCGATGACGGCGCCGTCCGCGTCGGTGACGGCGACCGGGTGCGGTACGCGGGCGCTGACCGCGCACACGTCGGCGAGCGGGGTGTCGGCGTGGACGGTGGGGCAGTCGCAGGCGTCCGCGTCGAGGGGAGGCTCGTCCATCACGGCGTCGGCCGTGAGCACGCGCGAACGGTCCACGTCCTGGATGAAGGAGGCCACGTAGTCGTCGGCGGGGCGGGTGAGGATGTCCTCGGCGGTGCCCTGCTGGACGATGCGGCCGTCGCGCATGACGGCGATGCCGTCGCCCAGGCGCATGGCCTCGTTGAGGTCGTGCGTGATGAAGACGATGGTCTTCTTCAGCCGCCGCTGGAGTTCGAGCAGCTGGTCCTGCATGTCGCGGCGGATCAGCGGGTCGAGTGCGCTGAAGGACTCGTCCATCAGCAGCAGGTCGGCGTCGGTGGCCAGGGCGCGGGCCAGGCCGACGCGCTGCTGCATGCCGCCGGAGAGTTCGTCGGGCCAGGACCTCTCCCAGCCGCCGAGCCCGCACAGCGCCAGGGCCTCGGCGGCCCGGCGTTCGCGCTCGGCCCGGGGGACGCCCTGGACCTCGAGTCCGTAGGCGGCGTTCTGCAGGACGTCGCGGTGCGGGAAGAGCGCGAAGTGCTGGAAGACCATGCTGATTTTGGTGGACCGTACGCGGCGCAGTTCGCGCGGGCCGAGCGTGGTGAGGTTCTCGCCGTCGAAGAGGATGCGCCCGGCGGTGGGCTCCAGCAGCCCGTTGAGCATGCGCAGCAGCGTGGACTTGCCGGATCCCGACAGGCCCATGATGACGAAGATCTGGCCGGGCTCGACGCGGAAGGAGGCGTCGATCACCGCGGCCGTCGTTCCGTCCGCGCGCAGCTCGTCGCGGTCGGCGCCGGCCCGGAGTGCGCGGACGGCGGCCGCCGTGTCGTCCGGGCGTCTGCCGAAGACCTTGTAGACGTGCTCGGCCTGGAGCGTGGACACATACACCTCGTGGGTCGTACCGGGTACGGCACGCGCCGTACTCCGGAGTACCGGGCCGGCGGGCCGTGGAGCGGGACGGGATCCGCCCGCGTGCGCCGCGCCCCCGGCCGTTCGACCGGAGGGCATGGTTCCGCTCCAGCGGCCTCCCTGCCCGGTCTTCACCCGAGCAAACGCAAAGGTGATCTAGTTCACGCGTCGGCCCGGGCGTCGGGCCCGGAGTCGTCGGCGAGCATCGAGGCGCGCAGGTGGCCGAGGAGCCGGGTGAGCAGCCGGGAGACCTGCATCTGCGAGATGCCGAGCGCGGCGCCGATCTGGGCCTGCGTCAGCTCCTCGCCGAAGCGCATCTGGAGCATGCGGCGCTCGCGGTCGGTGAGCTGCTCCAGCAGCGGCGCCAGGGTCTGGATGTCCTCGACCAGCTCCATGGCCGGCTCCTCCTCGCCCAGGACATCGGCGAGGCTGTGCGTCTCGGAAGAGCCGCCCCCGTACTCGGCGTACGCGGCGGGCGGGGCGTCCAGGGAGCCGCTGGTGTGGCCGTTCGCGGCGACGAGACCCTCTATGACCTCCTCCTCCGAGAGGTCGAGGTGGTCGGCGAGGTCGGCGACGGTGGGCGCGCGGTCGAGTGTGACGGTCAGCACTTCCTTGGCCTTCGCGATGTCGATGCGCAGCTCCTGGAGCCGGCGCGGGACACGGACGGCCCAGGTCGTGTCGCGGAAGTGCCGCTTGATCTCGCCCGTGATGTACGGCATGGCGAGCGTGGAGAACTCGTTCTCGCGGGTCGGGTCGAAGCGGTCGATGGCCTTGATGAGGCCGATGGTGCCGACCTGGACGATGTCCTCGATGTCTCCGCCGTCGCGATTGCGGAAGCGACGCACGGCGTACTGGACGAGTGAGGCATTCATCTCAATGAGGGTGTTGCGGACGTACTGGTACTCCGGGGTGCCCTCGGTCAGCTCGCGCAGTCGCAGGAAGAAGACCTTCGACAGCTCCCTCGCGTCTGCGGGGGCCACCTCCCGGGGCTCGTCGATCCGCGGCAGGCCCGCTATGCGGGCGGCTTCGGAGGCGCGGCGAGGACTGGGCACCGGGGTGTGGGTGGCGGCGGTATGGGAGGACGGGGCAGGGACCGGCATGGGGTTCGCTCCTTGGGCTGGTCGGCTTGCGGCGCGGGACCTTGACTGCCGTAGATGGTGGCCCTCTTCTGCTCGTACGTCAAGAATTACCGGAAAAGCTTTTCACGTCTTGCATCACGTGAATCGCGTATCGCATCATGACCGCATGGGGAGCATGCCACAGCGACAGAACTGGACATTCCTGACCAATCACGCCCGTGTCCTGGTGACCATCGCCCGGGACCCGGCCGTGAGGCTCAGGGATGTGGCCATGGTCTGTGGGCTGACCGAGCGCACCGTGCAGACGATCGTCACCGACCTGGAGGCGGACGGGTACCTGCGGCGCGTCCGCGACGGCCGGCGCAACCGGTACGAGATCTCCCCGGGCGCCGTCTTCCGCCATCCGGCCGAGGGGGGCGTCCAGGTGGCCGGCCTCCTGGCCCTCCTCACCGGAGCCCCCGCGGCCCCGAGCGCGCCCGCCCCGAGCGCGCCCGCCGCGACCGCGCCGGCCGCCGGCGCTCCGCAGGCCACCGGCGCGCCGCCGGTCCGGAGCACGTCGGTCCGGAGCTCCTCGGTCCCGGGCGCCGCGCCGGTCGCGGATCTCGCCGTGGACTGATCCCCTTCAGGCCCCGCCTTCCCCTTCCGGCGCGACCGCACCGTCCGCACGGCTGCACGGCTGCACGGGCTGCACCGGCTCATGGATGCCGCGGCTCCGAGCCCTTCACGGAATACGAGCGCTCCGGGTCGCGGTGGAAGGTCAGCCGGTCCCACGTGGGGAAGGCCAGGTCCGTGATCGCCAGCAGCCGCCCGGAGCCGTCGTGCAGGGTGCGGCGCACGGTCAGCCCGCAGGCCCGGGAAGCGGCGGCCGGCGGATGGGTGGTCCGGGTCATCGTGAGGGTCTCGGTCACCCGCCCCTCCCCTGCGGCCCGGTCGAACCAGCGGTGCAGGGGCCCCAGATCCTCGTCGCGGACCTCCTCCGGCCGGTCCCGGTAGCGGGCCAATTCGGGACACCGCGCGACGGCGCCCGGGCTGAGGTACGTGACGGCGTGCGTGAGGGTCTCCCCCGCCGGGCCGCGCTCGCGACGGTGGTGGACCAGGGTGCGGTCGCCGCCCCGCATGCCGAGCAGCGCGGCGAGCGAGGGCGGGACGGTGACGCGGGTGAGCCAGCTCTGGGCGGGGGCGGGGGCGGGGCCGTGCCCCGGCAGGGCGAGGAGCCCGGGGGCCGGTGCGGTGAGCGCGACCTCCCCTTCCGTACCGGAGACGCCGGAGACGCCCGAGACGCCGGGGACAGCAGAGGCACCGGAGACACCCGCGGCACCCGCGACCGGGCGGGTGCCGCGGCGGCCCGTGACGATCAGTCCGTCCTCGCGCAGCTGCTGGAGCGCGGCCCTGATGGTCTGCCGGTTGACCTGGTAGCGGGCGGCCAGGCTGCGTTCCGAGGGCAGGGTGCCGCCGGGCGGGTGCGCCGCGCGCTCGAGTTCGTGCCGCAGCGCTGCGGCGATCCGCTGGTACTTGGGCATGGCGGCCTGGCCGCCGCCCCGCGAAGGGGAGGGCATGGCTTCTCCTCTGACGGGTGGTCAAGGACTGCGCGGGCTGTCCGCCCAACGTAGCATTGGTCTATACCTTTGGGGAGAAGAGTTCGATGTCCGGCGACCACCTTGGCCGGTTTCCCTACCCTCGCAGCGGGTTCGGCAACGGCAGGTAGCGGGCGTCCGCGCCGTCCGCCCGCGTCCACCGCAGCAGCAGGTTGGTCTTGGCCGGCAGGGCCGGAGCGGTGAGGAGCTCCGCGATTTCGGGGAGCCTGCGTGTGGCGTCGTAGCGCAGGAACTCCTCCCGTACGGCCGGCCACACGAGCGGCGAGATGTCCGGATGCCGCTCGGCCAACGCGCCCCCGATCTCCGCCAGGTGGTTGACCACCAGGCAGTAGACCAGCCGCTGCCAGGCCGCCGCGCGGTCCACGGCGGGCAGCAGCTTGACCCCCTCCGCGTCCCGGAACAGAGCCTGCACCGGCAGGCCCGCCGCGTCGACGGCGACCAGGGTGTTCTGGAGGTGGGCCTCCAGGACGATCCCGTGCCGGGCGAACAGCTCCAGCACCGGCGGCACCACCCGGCGCAGGTAGGCCCGCCACCAGGCGGCCGGATCGGCCGTGTCCGCCAGCGGGCTCCCGGCGTAGCCCTCGGCGAGTGCGGCGGCCAGCAAGGGGGTGGACCCGGGCGCGGCGTGGGCGTGCAGGCCGTCACGGACCAGGACGGCGAGCTCCTCGAAGGCGAAACCGGCCGTGCGGTAGCCGCGGTCGGCGAGCCAGGCGGCATCCACCGTGTCCGCGCCCGGCCGGCGCAGTGCGCCGAAGGCCGCCTCCACCGCCGCGTCGGTGCGCCGCAGCCCCAGCAGGTCGTGCCGCCACAGCCGGCGCACGTCGTTGGTGATCCGGACGTCGAGGCTGAACTTCACGAACAGGTCCGCGCCGGACCGCGGCACGTACAGCGTCCGGATCGAGGCGGTGGGCCAGGCCGGCAGGCGGCTCTCCCCGAGCCGCAGCAGCCGCCCGTCGGCGAAGGCCTCGCGCACCGCCGGCCGGGAGCCGACGAGGTCGAGCTGCCAGGGGTGGGCGGGCAGCAGCCGGTAACCGGCGGGCGGGCGCGGCCCGTCCAGGGCGTCCACGAGCGAGTCGACGGCGCCGGCGGCGGCCGGGCCGCCCTCCTCGGCCACCTGGTCCTCTCGCAGCCCCAGGAAGACGAGCGGGAAGCGGGCGTGGGCCTCCGGTGCGTATGGCAGCCAGCTGCCGACCGGGGCGCCGCCCCGCGCCTTGGGGGCCGGGTGGTGGGGGTGACCCATGACCAGGGACTGCTCGGAGAGCAGGTACGGGTCGGCCGGCGGCTCGGCCGCGGCGCGGGCGGTCAGCAGCGCGGCGACGGCGTTGCGGCTGTCGTCGATCTCGACCGGGAGTTCGTCGTTGGGGACGCCGGTGTACCGGAGCAGCTCGCCGGCGGTCAGCTTGACCAGTTCCGTGTGGCCGAGCGGGTGCCAGCCGTCCGCCGTGCGCAGTTCGGGGCGTACGGGCCTGCGGCCGCCGTACACCCGGATCAGCCGTCCGCTGCCGCGCAGCCGGTGGACGGCCGCTCCGGAACCGCCGAAGGCCCCGTCGGACCGGGCCGGCCCGACGGGCTCGGCGGCCTCGCGGAGCAGGCAGTTCAGGAGCGGGGTGGCGGCGTACGCGTCGGCGGCGGCGTTGAGATCCACTGGTTCCATTCGGTCCATCCGGAGCCGGGGCTCGCGGGACGCGTCCACCGGCCGTGATCTTCAGTATCCGCGATGATGACGTGACCATCCTGCAATGCGACTACCCGACGTGCGGAGCCCCAGCATGCATCCACCCGCCTCCCCGGCCGAGGAGGCCGTCGCCGCCGAGCTGGCCCGCGTGCGCCCCGGACTGCGGTCCTCGTACGAGGCCGCGCTGCCCGGTGCCCGCGCCGCCGTGCTGACCCGGCTGTGGCGTGCGCTCGCCTTCGAACCGCTGCCGTGGGTGGTGGGCCGGGAGCGGCGGCCGGGCGGCCTGGTGCTGCGGCTGGCCGGGGGCGGCCGGCTGGAGGGGCCGCCGCCGGATCCGTACGCGACCGAGCCGTACGTGGAGGAGCTGCTGCTCGACGGCCGGGCACACCGGCAGGCCGCGCGGCTGGTGGCGGCGCTGGGGGTGCCGCACGGGGAGGGGTTCGCCGCCGAGCTGGACGGCAGCACGGCCTCCCTGGCCCTCTCCCGGGCCGGGCAGCCGCCCGCGGAGCGGGACGGCGCCGCGCGGAGCACCCGGGAGTGGGAGCAGCGGGTGGTCGACGGGCATCCGTACCATCCGAACTGCCGTTCCCGGCCCGGATTCTCGGTGGCGGAGGAATTGGCGTACGCCCCCGAGCACCGGCCGGTGGTGGAGCTCGGGCTGGTCGCCGTACGGGCCGAGGAGTGCCTGGTCACCGGCGACTGGCCGGCGGAGCTGCGGGACGGGGGGCGGATCCTGGTCCCGGTGCATCCGTGGCAGGCCGCGCACGCGCTGAAGCACGAAAAGGTGCGCGGCTCGATCCCGGCGCACCCGCTGATGGCCCTGCGCACGCTCGCGCCCGCGGCCGGCGGGGCGCACGTCAAGACCGCGCTGAGCACCCGGCTGACCTCCTCCGTCCGGGACATCTCCGTGTACTCCATCGAGACGGCGGCGGCCGTCTCCGCCTTCGCCCAGAGCCTGTCCGAGCGGCTCGACGGCCGGCTGCACGTCACGCGCACGCTGGGCGCGGCGACCGCGCACAGCCCGGACCTGGCGGCCGTGCTGCGCGAGCCGCCGGAGGTCTTCGCCGACGCCGCCGCCGGCGAGCGGGTGCTGCCGGTGGCGGCGCTGGGCTCCTTCGCGCCGACGCGTTCGGCGGCCTGGCGGGCCGAGTTCGCCCGGCTGGCACTCGGGGTGTGCCTGCGGGTGCTGGAGCTCGGGGTGGGACTGGAGGCCCACGGCCAGAACCTCCTCGTCGTCCTCGCCGCCGACGGCACCCCGGTCCGGCTGGTCTACCGCGATCTCGCCGACATCCGGATCAGCCCGGCGCGGCTGGTCCGGCACGGGCTGCCGGTGCCGCCGCTGTCGGGCCGGCTGGTCACCGACGACGTGACCGTCCTGCGGCGCAAGCTGTTCGGGTCCCTGCTGACGGGCACGCTCGGCGCCACGGCCGGTTCGGCGGCCGCCTTCGCCGAAGCCCTGTCCGAGGCCGACGGACTGCCGCCCACCGCAGACACCGAGGCGCTGCTGGGGGAACCGCTGCCCACCAAGGCGCTCACGCTGATGCGGCTGAGCCCGGGCATCCCCGGCGACCAGTGGGCGTATCTGCCCAATCCGGCGGCCGGGGGGTGAGAGCCGGCGCCGGCCGGGCCGGGGAGTGTCGTACGGATCAGGCAGGACCTAGTGTTCAGGGGCATGACAGAGACCTCGTACCTCGTTTCCGTACGGACGTCCTACGACACCGTCGCCGTCGACTACGCGCGGCTGCTCACCGGGGAGTTGGAGCGCAAGCCGCTCGAGCGGGCCATGCTGGCCGCCTTCGCGGAGTGCGTGCGCGGTGAGGAGGGCGGCAGTGCGGGCCGCCCGGTGGCGGATCTCGGCTGCGGTCCCGGCCGGGTGACGGCCCATCTGGAAGGCCTGGGCGTGCGGGCCTTCGGCGTCGACCTCTCCCCGGCGATGGTGGCGGTGGCCCGCCGGACCTATCCGGGACTGCGGTTCGAGGTGGGTTCGATGGCCGCGCTCGACATCGCGGACGGGGTACTGGGCGGGGTCTTGGCCTGGTACTCCACGGTGCACACCCCGCTCCCCGGACTCCCGGCGGTTTTCGCGGAGTTCGCCCGCGTCCTGGCGCCGGGCGGGCACGTGCTGATCGCCTTCAAGGCGGGCGACGAGCGCGTCCGCCTGGAGCACGCGTACGGCCACCCGGTCGAGCTCGACGTGTACTGGACGCCCCCGGACCGTATGGCCGCCCTCCTGTCGGACGCCGGCCTGACGGAGGTGGCCCGCCTGATCCGCGAACCGGACGCCCTCGAACGCTGCCCGCAGGGCTTCCTTCTCGCGCGCAAGGCACCGGAGGGCGGTGTCGGCGGCCCGTGAGACCGGCGGCTACCAGCAGAGCGGGAGGCGGGTCACTCCGCGCATGAGGGTGCCCGGCAGCCAGTCGGGCGCGGTGGCCTCCGGGTCCGGCTCGAGATCGGGGAAACGTTCCAGCAGGGTCCGGATCGCGATGCGGCCCTCCATGCGGGCCAGCGGGGCGCCGAGGCAGAAGTGGATGCCGTGGCCGAAGGCCAGGTGACCCTGGGCCGGGCGGCGGATGTCGAAGACGTCCGGCTCCGCGAAGCGGGACGGGTCGCGGTCGGCTGCGGCCAGGGCGACCACCACCGAGGAGCCCGCCTCGATGCGGGTGCCGCCGATCTCGAGGTCGGCGCGGGCGAACCGGTACGTGGCGTGCTGCACCGGGCCGTCGTAGCGGAGCATTTCCTCCACCGCGCCGTCGATCAGGCCGTCCGGATCCGCCCGCAGGGCCGCCAGCTGGTCGGGGTGGGCCAGCAGGGCCCGTATCCCGTTGCCGATCAGGTTGACCGTGGTCTCGTGGCCCGCCACCAGCAGCAGGAAGGCCATGCCGATCAGCTCCTCCGGGGAGAGCTGGTCACCGTCCTCGTCGCGGGTCCGGATCAGTGCGCTGAGCAGGTCGTCCCCGGGCGTCCGGGCCTTGGCCCCCACGAGCTCGAAGAGGTACGCCGTCATGTGTTCCAGGACACGGCCGTCCGTGCCCGCCGGGTCCACCGGGGCCACGATCTCGCCCGACCAGGAGCGGAAACGCTCCCGGTCCAGGTCGGGTACGCCCAGGAGTTCGCAGATGACGGTCATCGGCAGCGGCGCGGCGAGGGCCGCGATCAGGTCGGCCCGGCGGTCCGGAGCCGCCGCCATCGCATCCAGCAGCTCGTCGGTGACCTCCTGCACCCGCGGCCGCAGGGCCTCGATGCGGCGTGGCGTGAACGCGCGGGCCACCAGGCGGCGCAGCCGGGTGTGGTGGGGCGGGTCCGCCTCCAGCATGTTGCTGGAGGCGGCGCTCGCCGGGGTGTTCCCGAACAGCTCCGCGCCGAGCCAGTTCTTCGACAGGGCAGGGTGGTTCAGCGCCTGGCGGGCCTCCTCGTGGCCGACGACCAGCCACGACCGGTCGCCGCCCAGCACCACCCGGTGGACGGGCCCGGCGGAGCGCAGCGCGGCGTAGAAGGGGTACGGGTCGGCGTTGAACTCTTCGGCGTGCGCGCCGAGATCCACGAGGGGCATGGATGAAGGGTACGACCGGCGGCGCCTGACCGATCCGGATATATGACCGCCGTATCGTTCCGGCTGTGCGCCGTTCGGGGGGCACGCCGCGGTGTGTGGGCCCGCCTTCACGGCGATCGGTCCCGGCGGTGGCAGGAAGGGAGTATGAGCCTCCATCGCCGCCAGGTCCTGGGAGCCGCGGCCGCGGCCCTCGTCTCCTGCCCCGGGGCAGCGGCGGCCCGGGTCCCGGACTACGGCGCGCTCGCCCGCGCGATCGACGGGCGGCTGGTGCTCCCCGGCGACCGGGACTATGACGAGGCCCGGCAGCTGTTCCAGCCCCGGTACGACTCCGTGGCGCCGGGGGCGGTCGCCTATCCCGCGCACGCCGGTGACGTGGCCGTCTGCCTGGACTTCGCACGCCGCTGCGCCGTGCCCGTGGTGCCGCGGGGCGGCGGGCACAGCTACGCGGGGTGGTCCACCCGCGCGGGCGGGCTGGTCGTCGACGCCGGCGCCATGGCCGGGGTTTCCGTCGAAGGGGACGGGGTGCGGATCGGGGCGGGGGCCCGGCTCGGGGACGTGAACTCCGCGCTCGCCGAGCGGGGGCTCGCCGTCCCGACCGGCCTGTGCCCCTCCGTCGGCATCGCCGGACTCGCCCTCGGCGGCGGCCTCGGGCTGGCCTCGCGGGCGTACGGAACCACCTCCGACCGGCTCACCGGCGCCCGCGTGGTCACCCCCGACGGGGCCGTCCGCGAGGTGGGCCCCGACCGTGATCCGGAGCTGTACTGGGCCCTGCGGGGCGGCGGGGGCGGCAACTTCGGGGTGGTCACCGAATTCCGCTTCCGCACCCACCCGGTGGGCGACTGCGCCTTCGCCGAACTCCACTGGGCAGGTGCGGACTCGGCGGCCGTGCTGGGCGGCTGGCAGCGCTGGCTGGCCGCGCTGCCGGACCCGTTCTGGAGCCAGGTCGAGTTCACCGTCGAAGCCGGCGCTCCCGCCGCGCCCCCGGCGGTCCGGGTGGTGTGCCTCGACGGACGCGCGGAGCTGGAACGGCAGTTGAACCGGCTGTCGGACCTGGTCGGCCGGCCGGCGCGGGACGGCTGGACCGTCGTACGGGACTACGGGGACACCGTACGGGCCATGTCGGGCTGCGCCGAGCGGAGTCCGGCGCAGTGCCGGCTGCCGGGAACCCTGCCCGGCCGGGACCCGCAGGGCCTGCTCGGCAGGGATTCGTACGCCGCCCGCTCCGACTTCTGGCCGGGGGCCGGGCTGCCGGATCCGGCCGTCCGGGCCGTGCTGGCCGCCGTCGCCCGGTACGGGCGGGCCGCGCCGCCCGGCGGCTTCGGGGTGGTCCAGTTCGACGGGGTCTGCGGCGGCGCCGTCAACCGGGTCCCGGCCGCCGCCACCGCCTTCGTACACCGCGACAGCGCCCTGCTGGCCCAGTACCTCGCCTACTGGCCCGTTTCCGCGACCGCCGCCGAAGCGGCCCGCCACCAGGACTGGCTCGACGGCCTCTGGCAGGACCTGCGGCCCTGGGCGGGCGGACGGGCGTACCAGAACTACGCGGACCCCCGGCTGACCGGCTGGCGCGCGGCCTATTACGGGCCGAACCTCCCCCGGCTGGAGGCGGTCCGGCGCACCTACGACCCCGACCGGCTCTTCCGCTTCCCCCAGGCCCTCTAGCCCGTGTCGTCGAAGTCCCGCCCGGCCGGCGGGGTCCGGCAGGCGCGCTCGCCGCGTTGTCGGCGGCCACCGACGCTCCGCGCCGACTCCCTCGTCCGCCGTGCGATGCACGGCACCAGACACCACTCCCTCATCCGGCCTCATCCGTCAGACACCCCCGAGGAGCTCCCGTGCGACGTACGTTGACCATGGCCGCGGTGGCCGCCGCCCTGCTGGTGCCGGGAGGGCCGCTGTCCGTCGCCGCGGCCGGGGGCGTCACCGCCCCGGTGTCGGGCAGGCACTGGACCGCGGGCGAGGCGCAGTCCTTCTGGACCGCCGAACGCATGGCCGCCGCCGTGCCGCTGCCCCCCGATCCGGAACCAGCCGCTCCGCCGGCGCCCGAGCCGGACGCGCCTCCGGCGGCCGAGCCGGACGAGATGCCGGACGGCTCCGCTCCCTCGTCCTCGCCCCCTGCCGAGTCGGCTCCCGCCGCGTCCCTGCCCTCGGAGCCGACGGATGCGCTCCCGGCGCCGCCTCCGGCAGCGGTACCGACACCCACACCGAGCCCGACTCCGACCCCCGCCCCGGCCCCCCCCCCCCTCCCCGCGCGGCTGCCGGCCGCCGGCCCCGGCGTCGGCCAGGACTTCAACGGCATCCCCGTCGTCGGCCGGATGTTCGTCGTCAAGGCCGGCGGGGCGTACTTCTGCACCGCGAGCGTGGTCGCCTCACCCCGCCACAACCTGGTGCTCAGCGCTGCGCACTGCCTGCTCGGCTCCGACACCCGGCAGATCGCCTTCGTGCCGCGGTACACGCGCGCCAATCCGCGGCCCTACGGCATGTTCCCGGTCGTGCGGGACGCGGCCGGCCGCTCCAGGATCTGGATCGACCCGCGCTACCGCTCCCTGGGCGCCGACCGCGCGGCCACCCTCGACGTGGCCTTCGCGCAGGTGGGACCGAACGCCGACGGCCTCCCCGTTCAGGAGGTGGTCGGCGGCAACCGCCTGGTCACCGGGGCCGGGTACGTCCATCCGAGCATCTCGCTGATCGGATATCCGGCCTCCGCCGCGCGCCCGCGCCTGTGCGTCAACCGGACCACGAAATTCACCAGCAAGGACCCGGGGATCCCCGGCTCGTTCCTGCGCATCGACTGCACTGGCTACCCCGGCGGAACCAGCGGCGGCCCGTTCCTGGCCCGCTACGACGCGCGGACCGGGACCGGTGACGTGGTCGGGGTCATCGGCGGCTGGAAGACGGGCGGGGACACCGCCGACACCTCCTACAGCTCGTACTTCGGCAGGGACATCAGGAAGTTGTACGAGAAGGCGGTTGCCGGGGCGAAGGCGCGGTGAGCACCCGCACCCAGCGGGTCCGGCGCGGGTTGCCGACCGTGCGCGGTGCCGCCGGCAGCCCGTCGGCGGTCAGCGGGTCGGCGGGCGCGAGCCCGAGCCTGCGGCGCAGGTCGGCGAGGGCGGCGTGGACGGGCGCGAGGACGGGCTCGATGCCCGGGTCGATGGCGGCGAGGGCGTGCGCGGTGGTCTCGATCGCCTCGGCGGCGTCCTCGGCGGCGGCCCGGCTCCACCCCCGCGGCGCCCCGGTCCCCCAGGGCACGACCGTGTCGTAGAGGTGGCAGGCGGCATCGGCCACGGCGTCGGCCCGTTCCCGGACACCCGGCGCCGCGATGGTCGGCAGTTCCATGCCGGGTCAACGAGCGGGTCCCCGCCGGGGGTGCGACCAGCCTGCCCCGGACCCGGCGCTACCCCGCGGCCGCGCCCCCGTGGATCCGGCGGGCCACGGCATGTGCGGCGGCGGTGGCCGCCCCGGCGAGGGCCAGGCCGAGGAGTGCGTCGCGGGCGGGCGTGGGCCGCAGGACCCCCGCGCGTGCCAGCCGGCCGCGGGCCCAGACGGTGAAGGGGACGACCAGGAGGGGCGAGGTGACCACGCCGGGGGTGTAGCCGCGAGTGGCGGCGGACTGCCCGAGGTGGACGAGCCCGTGCAGGCCGAAGCCGGTGAGGGCGCTCTGGTAGAACGCGGAGCGCCCGCCGGTGCGCAGCCCGTCGGCGGAGGCCACGGCGACGACGAGGCCCATGAGGCCGACGGCGGTGGCGAACTCGCGTCCGTCCACGCCCTCGAGCCGCTGCCAGACCCGGTCGGGCACGCGGGGGTGGCGTTCGCGCAGGACGGGTACCCGCGTGCGGGACCAGCGTGCCATCGTGGCCACTTCCTCGAGGTCGTGAACGGCCCAGGCGGCGAGCAGGCCCAGGGTCGCGAGCACGGGCGTGGAGCCGGACCGCTTGTGCGAGGGATTCTTCGGTTCGCTCATGAGGCGACAGTCTGCAACCAGAGCGGCAGCAGCAGGAGGGATACGAGCGAGCTCTTGATCACTATAGACGCGGAGAGGGCGACGCCCACGTCGTAGCGTTGGGCGAAGATGAACAGGTTCTGCGGGGTCGGCATCGCGGCGATCAGCACGAGGTACGCGAGCCACTCGCCCCGCACCCCGAACACCGCCCCGCACACCGCCCAGGTGAGCAGCGGGAACAGCAGGCACTTGAAGCCGATGAGGGCCAGCTCCTCGCGCGTGGTGCCCCGCAGGTCCAGGCCGACGCCGCCGAGGTGGAGGCCGAGTGCGAACAGCGCCACCGGGGAGGCGCTGTCCCCGACGAAGGCGGCTCCCTCCAGGATCACCGAGGGAACGTGCACCGAGAGCAGGTTGAGCACGATCCCCGCGTTGCAGGCCAGGACCAGTGGGGTGGCGAGCGAGGCGCCGACCGCACGGGCCGGCCGCCGCCCCGGGCCGCCTCCCGCGGGATCCGGCCGGCCGAGTTCCATCAGCGCGATGACGGCCAGGGACAGGACGCACACCTGGAAGAGGAGGATCGGGAAGATCGGGGCCGCCGTGCCGAACACGGTGATGAAGACGGGGACGGCGAAGTAGGCCGTGTTCACCTGGACTCCCGCCATCACGCGCAGGGCCACGGCGCGGGGCTCGCGCACGCCGCGGGCGACCGCGGCCGCGGCGACCGCTACCACCGCGAGGCCGGCCGCCGCGGCGTAGCCGCCGATCGCCCGCCAGTCGAACAGGGCCGCGAGGTCACCGGCGTAGATGTTGCCGAAGAGGTAGCAGGGCACGGCGAAGAGGAACGCGTAGTCCGAGAAGGCCTTGGAGGCCTCGGCCGGGACGGTCTTGCGGCGTGCGAGGAGCACCCCGCCGCCGAAGGCCAGCAGCACCGGCACGAGCTTCTCCAGCGCCGCTGCCCCGCCCATGTGTACGGCTCCTCCGTGATCGTCCGGCGAGCAGCCTATCCGTCCCGCGGATCGCCGCCCGGGGCGCATAGGCTGGCCGGTCATGAGCGACCAAGCCCGCCGCCCCCGCCCCCGACCGCGCCCGCGGACCCGCGCGGGCGCCCGCAGTTCCCCGGCCGGCACGCCCGGGCCCCGGGTGCCGGGGGTGCTCGCTCAGCTCGCGGTGGTGATGCGGACACCCGCCCGGGCCGCGCAGCCGTTGTTCGCGCAGGCGCCCAGGGCCTGGCAGCGGTGGCTGCCCTTCGGGGTCGTCGGGGTGTTCGTCGTTGCCCTGCTGCCGGTGACCATCGCGGTGCTGACGAACGACTACGGGCTGGGCGGCGGCTGGTCGGGCGCGCTGGGCGTGGCGCAGACGGTGCCGCTGCTGCTCGCCGTGACCCGGCCGATGGCCGCGTGGGCGCTGGTCCTGCTCTCGGACACGATCGGCGCGGTGCTGCTGATCCATGCCGACCGGGTGGCCGCCCACCCCTGGCCGTGGACGCCGATGGGGATCGTGGGCTATCTGGTGCTCATGGCGTGCCTGGGGCTGCGCGAGCCGATCCGGACCCTGGTCGGGGTGTGGCTGGCGACCGGTGCGGTCGGGGCGGTGCTGGGCTTCTTCGCGCCGGCGGGTTCCGTGAACACCGCCGCCCTGCTGTTCGTGCTCGCCGGGGTGATGCTGGTGCTCACGGGGGCGCTGCGCGGGCTGGGCGACGCGCAGCAGCGGATCGCCGAGCAGGAGAGCATCAGCGAGGCCGAGCGGGCCCGGCGGACGCTGCTGGAGGAACGGGCGCGGATCGCCCGGGAGTTGCACGACGTGGTGGCCCACCACATGTCGGTGATCACCGTGCAGGCCGATTCGGCGCCGTACCGGCTGTCGGGCATGACGGAGCCGGTGCAGGAGGAGTTCGCGGCGATCGCGGCGAGCGCGCGCGAGTCGCTGGGCGAGATGCGGCGGCTGCTGACGGTACTGCGCGGGGACGGCGCGCAGGGCGCGGACGGCGGCGGGGGCGAGCGGGCTCCGCAGCCGGGCATCGACCGCCTCCAGCAGCTGGTGGAGGCGACCGTACGGGCGGGGCAGCCGGTGGAGTTGTCCCTGGCCACCGGCGCGGCCGGCGCGGCCCCGCCGGCGGTGTCCCTGTCGGCGTACCGGATCGTGCAGGAGGCCCTCGCCAATGTGGTGCGGCACGCGCCCGGGGCGCGGACCCGGGTCTCGGTGACCTTCGACGAGAACGAGCTCCTGGTGCTGGCGGTCAGCGGCCCCGCGCCGGACGCGGCGGTGGAGCTGGAGAGCTCGGGCACGGGCCACGGTCTGGTGGGGATGCGGGAGCGCGTACGGTTGACCGGCGGGACCCTGGACACCGGTCCGCTGCCCGACGGCGGCTTCCGTGTCGCCGCCCGGCTGCCCCTGAAGACCGATACCGAGACCGAGACCGTCCGTACAGAGGAGGGCAGTTGACCATCCGCGTGGTCATCGTCGACGACCAGGCCATGGTGCGCGCGGGGTTCGCCGCGCTGCTGTCGGCACAGGCCGACATCGACGTGGTGGGCGAGGCGCCCGACGGACGGGAGGGCGTGCGGGTCTCCCGTTCCACGCACCCCGACGTCGTGCTGATGGACGTACGGATGCCGGAGATGGACGGGCTCACGGCCGCCCGTGAGCTCCTCGATCCCCCTCCCGGGGTGGTGCACCGGCCGAAGGTGCTGATGCTGACCACCTTCGACATCGACGACTACGTGTACGAGGCGCTGCGCGCGGGCGCCTCCGGATTCCTGCTGAAGGACGCTCCGCCCGCCGATCTGATCGCGGCGGTCCGGGTGGTCGCGTCGGGCGAGGCGCTGCTGGCGCCCTCGGTGACCCGGCGGCTGATCGCGGACTTCGTCCAGCAGCGGCCGGCGCCGCGCAAGGACCCGGCGCTGCGGCTGAACGGCCTCACGCCGCGTGAGACCGAGGTACTGGAACTCATCGCGCGCGGGCTCTCGAACCAGGAGATCGCCGGTCACCTCGTGGTGGCGGAGCAGACGGTCAAGACGCACATCGGCCGGGTGCTGTCCAAGCTCGACCTGCGCGACCGCGCCCAGGCGGTGATCTTCGCCTATGAGGCGGGCCTGGTCCGCCCGGGCGACGCCGGCTGACCTCTCCCGTGCTCACTCCGGTGGCAGCGCCCTCCTCAGGGCCTTGTGCAGGTCCTCGGCGAGTTGCAGGTCGGAGGGCGGCTTGGTGCCCTGGAGCCGGGCCAGTTGGGCGGTGAACGTCTGGGTGAAGGCGCCGTAGAGGGGGGTGCGCGGACGCTGGACGGCCTTCTCCAGTGCGGGCAGCAGGGTGCCGCGCGCGTACGCGGGGCGGCCCTGCGCGTCCCGTGGCATCCGGTCGGTGCGTTCGCCCGTCGGGGACGCGGTCGCCTGACCGGGCGGCTTGGCCGCCTCGCAGGTGAGGTTGTCGTCCTCGTACGCCGATTTCCTGGTGGCAGCGAACCCCGCGTCCAGCAGGCAGCGTTCGCTCATCCTGCTGGTGAGGAACCGGATGAGGTCCTGGGCGCCGGTGCTGCGCCGCGACCTCGCGGCGACGGCCAGGTTCTGGCCGCCCAGTACCGCCCGGCCCGGCAGGGGGGCCACGGCCAGCTGCTCCTCGGACAGGGACTGGTGGAGCGTGCGGTAGGCGTACGGCCAGTGGCGCAGGAAGGCGGTACGGCCGGCCGAGAAGTCGGTGAGCGTGGCCGCCTCGTCGGAGTGGACGGCGTCCGGCAGGGTGTAGGCCGCCTGGGTGCGGCTGCGCAGCTCGTCCAGTCCCGCCTTCAGATCGTCCACGGAACCCGCGTAGCGGCCCTCCTTGTCGGTGAGGGACAGTGGCCCGGCGGCGGAGGCGAAGGCCTCGATGCCGTTGACGGTGAGGCCTTCGTACGACGCGTCGAGCTGAGCGGTCCAGCCCTTCTCATAGGCGTCGGGCTTCTTCTTGGCTCCGTCGAGCGCGCCGATCAGCTGCTGGACGACGGACCAGGCGGTGTCCTTGCCGAGTTCGGTGTTCGTGATGCCCACGCCCTTCAGGTAGTCGCGGCGGTAGAAGAGCAACCCCACGTCGCTGTTGAAGGGGACGGCATACAGCTTGTCCGCCCAGCGGGCGGTCGCGGCGACCGAGGGGATGACGTCATCGTCGACGAGCCCGTCCGGGAGCGGCTGGACGAGACCCGCGGCGGCGAACTCCGGCACCCAGGTCACGTCCAGGTTGACCACGTCGTACTCGGCGCCGCCGGACTGCAGTGCGCCGAGCAGCTGGCTGCGCTGCCGGTCCGCGGAGCCCGGCAGCTCGACCAGGCGGGCCCGCCGGTCGGAGCCCTTGCGCTTCTGCTCGTCGTTCCACTCCTCGATCAGCTGCTGGCGGATGCCGCCCTTGCCGGTCACGTCCCGGCCGCTGGCCAGCACGATGTCCCCCGCCTGGTCGGCGCCCGGAGTACCGGACTTCCCGTCTGCGGCTCCGCCGCCGTCGCACCCCACTGCGAGCAGCAGGACGAGGAGCATCGCGCAGGCGCCGCGCCGTGGCCGCGAGGGGCCGAGCCTCATCCTTCGTCCCCCGTCCCGGTCCTGGCGACCTCGTCCCGCAGCCGGGCGACGAGATCGCCCTTGGTGTCCAGGCAGCGGCCGCCGCTCGCCTCGGAGACGGCCGCGTCCGGTTTGCCCTTGTCGCAGCCGCCGCTGTCGAGGGACGCCATCACCACCGGTGTCTTCTTCTCCCTGGCGGAGGCCAGCAGACCGGCGAGCAGGCCGCCCTCGGTCAGCCGGTTGTTGTCCTCGTCGTCCGTGATGTAGACGATCAGCTGCGGACGGTGCCCGTCCGTACCGCGCCGCCCCATCTCCTCCAGGGCCGCGACCAGCGCCTTGTAGGGGTCTGCTTCCAGGTCCTTGACACGGGCGTTGGCGGCGATGACGCTCTGGGCCTCCTCGCGCCGGTGGTTGCCGAACCCCAGCACTTCGCTGTACGGGCGAGGGCTGCCGGGCTCGGAGGCGACCGCCCAGACGCCGTACTCGTCGCGCTCACCAAGCCCCGCGAGGGACTGGGCGATGATGCCGGGGGCGCCGCCGGGGCCCTCCCACAAGGCGCCCATGGACCCGGACGAGTCGAGCAGGAAGAGGACCCGGCCCGGCCCGTTGGCCTCCCGGTAGCCCTTCAGCGCCGCGGTCATCACGGGCGCGTACGGGCGGTCGGCGGCGGTGAGCGGGCCGGGGTTCTCCAGGGCACCGAAGTCGTGGAAGACGACGCCGGTGGCGGCGGAGGGGTCGGTGCCGTTGCCGAGCGGCCGGTGCCCGGGTGCCGCGCTGCGGAAGCCGTCCGTCCCGAACACGACGAGCCCCGCCCCCGCCGCGGCGCTCGTCGCGGCCTTCTTCCCGTCCGTGTCCTTGCCGGTCAGCCACGCGTGGAACCGCTCCACGCCCGCGTCGCGCGCGTCCTCGTCCCGGTCGGCGTCCAGCCAGCGCACCCGTACGAACGTCGGGGTGAGGCCCGGGACGTCCACGGGGTACTCGGCCATCCGCGGGGCCCGCGTCGCACTGTCGCAGCCCACTCCGGTCCTGAGCAGGAACTCCGGCACCAGGGCGGCGGTGCGCTCGTCGACGGCCTTGTCGTCGGGCAGTGCGCACAGCAGGTCCCCGCCGGTGCGTGCGGGAGGTCCCGCCTGGGCCACTGCGCGTTCGGCGGTGGCCGGGTCCGGCGCGCCCGGGCCGTAGAGGCCGGCGGTCGCGAGCAGGCCGGAGTCGGTGTTCTCCGGGTCGGTGCGCCGTATCTCGGTTCCCGGCCGGCGCTTCCTGAGGGCCTCACTCAGGGCCGCCAGGCCTCCCACGCGGTCGGCGACCCCCTCCGTCGCCAGGTTCTGCGGCACCGCGAGGACGACCGGCGAAAACGCGAAGGGGTCGGGATCGGGCTCCAGCGCGGCGTAGCTCCGCTCGGTGGAAGCGGGACGGGCCCGGTCGGCACTCGCGGACGTGGCCGGAATCCAGATGTCCGGTTGAGGGCCGATGTCGCGCTGCGGGTTGTCGTCGCCCGTCGGCCGCTGCCAGGGGTCGGACTGCCGGTTGAAGGCGGCGACGGCCGCGGCGGCGCCGGCGCTGTAGACGGTGATGCCGCTGCGTCTGCACCCGTCACCCGTCCTGTTCTCGTCCGACATCAGATACGCCTCGGCCGCCCTGCGGACGGTGGGTTCGAGATCGGGGTCGGTGAGGAGGCGGAGTTCGAGCGGCGGCTTGCAGGGGGGCTTGTCGTCGAGGAGGACGAGGCCGGTGGTGACAAGGCCGGCGAGCGCCACGGGCACGCCGACGACGGCCGCCAGCTTGCGGCCGTTGAGGGGACGGAGCCGGCCGCGCCGGCCGGGGCGGCCGGGTCTGCTCCCGCCGGGAGCGCCGCCTTGTCCTTCGGCGGGCCGCCGGCTCCCCGGCGCGGCCGCCGATTGCGGCGAAGTCCGCCCGCTGCCGCCCCTGTTCGGGGTGACGGAGGGCCGGGTCGCGCGGTCCGGCGAGCGGACGGGCGGGGCGGCGAGCAGCACGTCGGCGCCCGACGTGGCGGAGCGGCTCTGCGGCTCCCACGGCTCGGAGGGGTCGCGCAGCGTCGTGTGGTGCGCGGACATGTAGTCCCTCAGCCGGCCGGCGAGGTCCTCGAAGCCGACCTCGCCGCCCTGTCCCCGAACGCCCTCGCTCAGGACGCGCACGAGCCGGTCGGTGAACGGCGTGGGGGTGTCCGCGTCGCCCGCATCGATGCGGTTGTTGGCCTGGACGCTCATCAGCAGCGAGATCCGCTGCCGGTGGGCGGCGCCGAGGGCGTCCCAGGCCCCCGAGGCGTTGCCCGCGTAGCAGCAGTCGAGGATGACGACCACCTGCTCCGCCCTGGCGCCGGACAGCACGGTCAGGACGCTCTTCCAGGGCGCCGCGCCGAGGAACACGGACTCGGTGCCCGGGACGATCTTCGCCCGCCGCATCAGCAGCCAGAGCTCGTCACCGGTGCTGGGGACGGCTCCGTGGCCGGAGAAGTAGAGCAGGAGCAGCCCCTCGGCCGCCTCGACCGCGTTCTCCAGCTGCCGGTCGAACTGGTCCACGGTGCGCGGCCGGGCGACGGTGATCTCTTCCTCGGTGAACACCCCGCCTTCGCGCAGCGAGCGTTCGAGCCCGGTGAGGTTGTGCTCGACGGCGTGGAGGTCGCCGGACACCCCGAAAGGGTGTCCGGGCTGGGTGAAGTCGTATGCGGGAACTCCGACGAGCAGCGCCCGGTTCACTTTGCCACGCGGGTCGAAGCGCGCCATCGGGCTATCTCCCGTCGCTGTCCGGCGCGACCTCGACCTCTGGGGGTTCGCCGTGTTCCACGGCACGGCGGTTCTCCCGCCACGCGCGCACGCCGCTCTTCACCTGCTCGAACACCTCGTCGAACAACTTGGGCGCGGCGGCGCCGATCAGCACCAGCACGATCTCCAGCCCGACCCCCATCGGACTGCCGGGCCCGTCCTCCGTTCCGGCGCGCTCCTGGATCTCCAGCCTGCCGTTGTTCCTGTGCGTTTCCAGCCTGTGCTCCCGCTCGAGCCACGCCTTCAGCGCCCGGACGTCGCTCTCGCTCGCACCTTCGGTCAGGCGCACGCGGATCGCGCTATTGGTCATGAAGTCCCCCCTCGGCCCACAACTCAGCATCATGACATGTCAGTTGGCTGCAAGGCAGCGCGAGGGCGAAAGGCGCTGCCTCCTCCACCCCCTACCCGGGTATGACATCCGACTTGGCTCCACGGTCCGACGTACGGTCCGGTGCCTCCTTCCTACCTTCCTCCCCGTCACGAGGCTCGTCCCGTGGCCCGTCACGAGGAGAGGGGAAGGGGCATGCGCCGCTTCGGAAGGACGATGGTCACGGCCGCACTGGGGCTGGCCGTCGTCGGGGGGACCGCGGGATGGGCCTCCGGGGACGACCGCCAGACCGCGGTCACCGGGCCGCCACCGGGGACCACCGCCTGGCGGGCCGACACCGCCTCCGGCCGGGCGCTGCCCGATCCGGCGGGTGCGACGCCGCGCGAGGTGGCCCGGTTCTTCGCCGGGCTGGACGAGGCCGCGCGCGGGGAGCTCGTACGGTCCCACCCGCTGGTCGTGGGGAATCTGGACGGCGCGCCGCTCCCTCTGCGGTACGAGGCAAACCGGATCGCGGTCGCCGCGACGGGTGAGGCCCGCTACGCCTCGCTCGCCGCGCCGGACCGGCGGATCCTGGCCTTCGACCCCCGTGGGCGGGGCCAGGTCGCCGAGGTTTTCGGGGACTTGGAGCACGCCGAGCACGTCTCGGTGATCGTGCCGGGGTCCGACAACGACGCCACGGCCTACGACGCCGCGCGCAAGCCCGCCACCGGGCCGGCCGGGATGGCCGGGGCGCTGCGGTCGGTGGCCGGCGGCTCGACCGCGGTGATCGCCTGGGTGGGTTACACCACCCCGGTCGGGGTGGGCCTGGACGCGGCCGGCGGACGGCTGGCCGAGGCCGGGGCGGTGCGCCTGGCCCGGTTCACCCAGGGGCTGGACGCGGTGGGGGCTCCCGACCCGGTGCTGTTCTGCCACAGCTACGGCTCGGTGGTCTGCGGACTGGCGGCCCGGCACACGGACGCCACCGACATCGTCGCCTTCGGCTCCCCCGGGATGCGCGCCGGCACCGCGGCCGCCCTGCGCACCGGCGCCCGGGTGTGGGCGGCCCGGGGGCCCTCCGACTGGATCGCCGACATCCCGAACGTGGAGTTCGCCGGGCTGGGCCACGGCGCGGATCCCACCTCCGCGGCCTTCGGGGCCCGCCGGGTGCCCGCCGCCGACGTACGGGGCCACACCGGCTACTTCGCCGCCGGGAGCCAGTCACTGGCGGCGTTCGCCGCGATCGCGAAGGGGGATGTCCGATGAGCGCGCTCACGAGGCTGAAGGGGACCGCCGACCGGATCGAGCGGCGGACGCCCGCCCACCGCGACCGGGCGATCGACGGGCTGCGCGCCCTGGCCCTGCTGGCGGTGCCGACCGGTCACTGGCTGCTCGGCGGCTTCACCCTCGACGCCGGGGGCGGCCTGCACAACGCCAGCCCGCTGTCGGCCTTCGGCGGGCTGGCCCCCGCCAGTTGGGTGCTCCAGATGCTCGGCATCTTCTTCCTCGTCGGCGGGTACGCCTCGGCGTTGTCCTTCCGGCGCCGCACGGGGTCCACGGGGGCGTGGCTGAAGGGCAGGACCGCCCGGCTGGGGCGGCCCGTGCTCGGGGTGACGGCCGTGTGGGCGCTGGCCGCGCCCGTGCTGTACGCGGCCGGGGTTCCGGAGGCCACGCTGCGGACCGGGGCCACGCTGGTGATCCAGCCGCTGTGGTTCGTCGGGGTGTACGGGGTGGTGACCGCGCTGACCCCGTACTGCGTGCGGGCGGCCCACCGGCTCGGCGGCTGGGCCGCCGCGCCGCTGCTCGGTTCGGTCGCGGTGGTGGACTTCCTGCGCTACGGGCCGCTCGCCGGCTCCGTACCGTCCTGGCTGTCCCTGATCAACATCCTGCCGGGCTGGCTGTTCGCGTACCAGCTCGGTGTGTCCTGGGGCGAGGGCCGGATCGGGCGGCGCGGCGGACTGGTGCTGCTGACCGGTGGGGCGGTGCTGTTCGCGACGCTGCTGACGGTCTTCCACTACCCGGCGTCGATGGTGGGCGTGCCCGGTGCGGCGCGGACCAACTCCCACCCGCCGTCGCTGCTGGTCCTGGCCCTGGCCGCCGCCCAGTCGGGCGCGGCGGTCCTGCTGCGCGACCGGCTGGCGAAGGTGCTCGCCCGGCCTGCGCTGTGGGCGCCGGTGGTGGTGATCAACCTGTGCGCGATGACGATCCTGTGCTGGCACCAGACGGCGATGCTGGCGGCGGCCGTGCCCGGATCATTCGTGGGCGGGCCGGCGGGGCTGGCGGGGCTGACCACGGCGCCGGACAGCTGGGGATGGCTCGCCGCGCGGGTGGCGTGGATGCCGGTGTTCGCGGTCCTGCTGGTGGCCCTCGCGCGTCACGCGCGGCGGTTCGAGGAGCCGTGGCGCACGGCGACGGCGCTGCGGCGGGCCGTGGCCGGGCTGCTCGCGGCCGGGTTCGCGGTGTTCGCGCTGGGCCTGGCCTGAGGGGGTGCCGCGCCGACCGGGGGTCGGGCCGCCTCGCGGGCGGCCCGACGGGGGCGGGGCCGGGGCCGGGGACGGGGGACCGTCAGGCGATGGACGCTGCCACGATGGCGGCGACGGCGAGGTTGCAGGAGGCCGTGACCCAGACCGCCGGGTGGGGTTCGGGGTCGACGACGATCGCGCCGAGCTTGCCCGGGGTCACCAGGTCGAGCACCAGGAAGGCCACCGCCATCAGGATCAGGCCGAGCACCCCGAAGGCCGCCGTTGACAGCAGGCCCTTGCCGAAGTCCTCGTAGGTGGTCCAGATCGAGGTGAAGACGATCCCGCCGATGCCGAGGAGGGCGGAGCTGAGCATGAGGGCGGCGTTGCGGTTGCGCTCTTCCCAGATCTGCTTCGGCAGCTTCCCGGGCGTCAGCACGTCCACGAGGACGATGCCGAGGATCAGCAGGACGAGGCCGAGGGCGCCGTAGGCGCTGGTGCGACCAAGTCCGTTGATGATGTCGCTCATTGAGAAGCCTGTCTCCGCGTGGGTGGGAAATGATGTGCCGTGGGGAGGCCGAATCTATCGCACGGCCCCGGCCCGGATCATGGGGAGGTCAGGAAATGGCAAAGGTCAGGGCTGCGCGGGCGGCCGAAGCGGAGGCCCTGACCGGGTTGGTGAGGCGCTCCAAGGCGCACTGGGGGTACGCCCCGGACTTCCTCGCCGCGCAGGCGGAGCAACTGCGGATCCGGCCGGCCGAGGTGACGGCCCGCCGTGTCGTGGTGGCCGAGGACGGCCGCGGCAGACCGCTCGGGGTCGCCTCACTGGAAGGCGGGCCTCCACAGGCGGCCCTGGGGCTGCTCTTCGTGGATCCGGTGGCCATCGGCCAGGGGGTGGGCCGGCTGCTGTACCGGGACGCGCTGCGGCGGGCCGCCGAGTTGGGGGTGTGCCGGCTGGTGATCGACTCCGATCCGCACGCGGCCGGGTTCTACCGGGCGATGGGGGCGCTTCCCGCGCCCGCGGGCGACGGCCCGGAGGGGCTGGTGCGGTTCGAGGTGGCGCCCGCCCCGCCGGCCGGCTGGGCACAGGCGTGGACCGGGGGCGGGAAGGCCGTCCACGTGGGCAACGTGGCGGAGTTCAACGCGCAGTTCGGTGACGCCTCGCTGGACCCGGACCAGTCGGCCGCGCACCACTACGCCTGCCTCGCCGCCTTCTACAGCCCCCACCCGGCGGCGCTGGTGCTGCCCCGGGCGGTGCCGCGGGGATGGACCGAGCTGGTCTGCCGGCAGCTGGGCTGGTCCGGGGTGGAGGTGTACGACGGCCTGCTGGAGCGGGGCAGCGGCCTGACCGAGGCCGTACGGGCCCGGCCGGCGCTGGCCGCGCTGCTCACCGGGGCCGGGCTGCCCCTCGTACCGTGGGGGCGGACGGAGCCGTTCGGACGGCTGGCGGGGCAGCCGTGGCGGGCGCAGGAGCTGCGGTACGAGTCGAAGTCCGCGGCGCACGAGCTGTTCGGCCGGATCCTGGCGGACGACGGGCATCCGGGGATCAGACTGCCGGCGCAGTGGCGGGCGGGCACCCGGAGGGCGGCGGTCCGCCTCGTCGCCGCCCGGGCCAAGGCCGGCGAGAGCACTGTTCTGAAATCGGAGCACGGTGTGGGGGGTTCGGGCACCACCGTGCTCACCCCGGACCGGGTCCGCGCGGCGGGCGGGGCCCGCGCCGCGCTGCGGCACCTTCCGCGCGGGCCGCTGCTGGTGGAGGAGTTCGTCCACGGACCGACGGAACCGGGTGCCGTCCGGGACCTGACGTACGACGGGTTCGTGGACCCGGCCGGCCGGCCGCACGAGGTCGGCGCGGGGCTGATGGACGTGGCGGACGGCGCCTACCGTGGCGCCACGGTGGGCCCGGGAGCGGTCCCCGCATGGGCGCAGGAGCCGCTGCTCGCGTTCGGCGCGGCGGTGGGCCGTGAACTGGCGGCTGCCGGCTACCGGGGCTGGTTCGACGTGGACTTCGTCGGCGACGACGCGGGCCGGCTCGCCCCGACCGAGACGAACCTGCGGCTGACCGGGCCGTCGATCGCCTTCATGGTGGCGGCCCGGCTGGACGCGCTCCGGGGCGCGGGGCACCTCGTACGGATCGTCGACCGGGTGGAGCTGGGGGCGCGGTTGCCCGAGGCGCAGCTCGACGAGCTGTGCGCGGTCATGGCGCGCGGCTGCGCGGAGCTCGGCGCGGTCTTCGTCCCCGCCATCCCGACCGCGGCCTTCGACCCGGCACCGTGGCTGGGCGTGCTGGTGGCCGCGCACAGCAGGCCGGCCCTGGACGCGGCCGAGGCGCTGGTGCGCGCCGAAGCGGCGGCGGTCGGCGCGCTGTTCGGCCCGCCGGTCCTGCCGTGACGGCGGTGCGTTCGGCCGGTGCGTCGCCCGCCGCCGGGCGGCGGGCTCAGCTCAGGTCCTCGTGGTCGAACGGGGAGTCCGGGGCCCGGGTGAGGTAGAGGACCACGATGATGCCCGCGATCATCAGGGGGATGTTGAAGGCGTAGACGAGCAGCGCCTGCAGGGGCCAGTCCTGTTTGGCAGCCAGGCGGTAGGCGTTGTCCTGGGGCCACCAGGCCAGCAGCAGGTAGCTCGCCGCGAGGTGGGCGGCCCTGGTGTGTCCGCCGGGGCGCCCGCGTTCCCTGGCCTTCATCAGGCGGTGGCCGGCGAACAGGAAGGAGACGCCCACACCGAAGGACACGCATTCGGCCACGTAGAGCAGGAAGAAGAGGGCCGCCCAGGGGTAGGGCACCGCGGAGAGGTCCGTGGATCCGGGCCAGAGGACGTCGGTGAACAGCAGGGCGACGAAGCCGATCACGAGCGGGAGACAGCCGTCGAACCAGCTGACGCCTCGGCGTCCGGGAAAGGGACGGATCGCCGCTGCGAACTTGCTCCCGTGTACGGCGGGCCGTTCGGAGACGGGCTGCGTGGGCAGGGGCAGGGCCGAGCGGTCCTCCTGGCCGCCCCGGTTGCGCGGCAGGGCCCGCAGCCGGACGAGGATGTGCGGGGATTCGTCCCTGGGGACGACTCCGGCCAGGTGGTTGCGCAGGCCGTAGATCGCGGGCAGCGGCCCGGTGGCATCCCAGGCCGGGTCGCCGGGCGGCGGGGTCACGTAGGCGACGAGCCGCCGCTCCCCGCCCTTGTCGATGCCGGTGACGATGGCCGCGCCGATGCCGGGGTGGGTGCGGATCGCGGCTTCGACGGGCTGAGGGTCGAGGGAGCCTCCGGGGAGGGCGATGCGGTGGCGGAGCCGGCCGGCGTACTCCAGCAGACCGTCCGGGCGCACCAGGCCGAGATCGCCGGTGGGTATCGCGTCGCCGCCGCCGGGCGGGGTGAGGTGTATCTCCCCGTGCCGGAGGTCGACCCGGCAGCCGGCGAAGGGTCTGCCGAGCAGGGAGTGCCGTTCCGGTTCGTCCACGGGGTCGGTCAGCTGCGGGACTTCGAAGCAGGTGCCCACCCCGGCGGTTTCGGCGAGGCCGTAGACGTTGAGGATCCGCACACCGGCCCGCAGCCGGCCGTGCATGGCGTCGAGTTCGTCGAGGTGGAGCCGGTCGCCGGTGACGGTGGCCATGCGCAGCGGGCGCAGCGCCTCGGGTCCGGTCCGGCGGGCTCCGGCGGCCGGCCTGGGTCCGTCGACCAGGAGGGCGCCGGCGCCGGCCGGGTCCGTGTGCACCACGCTGACCCCCTCGGCCGTCACCGCCCGCCGGACGCGATCCGTGCCGGCGGACTCCCAGGAGGCCTTCGGCGCAAGGACGAGTGCGCCGCCCGAGCACAGGGCCCGGGTCCAGCCCGCGGCGAAGGCGGTGACGTCCGGCCGGGCCGTGAACAGGTGCCGGTCCTGCGGGGTCAGCCGCGCCAGTTCGGCCCAGCCGTCGCAGGCGGCGAGCAGCAGGCCGTGCGTGACGGCTACGGGGCGCGGCCGGCTGCCCGCGGTGAACAGGACGGCCGCCCGGCCGCCGGGCGCGGGGGCATCGTCCGGCGCGTAGCCGGGCCGTTCGGCGATGGCGGCGGCTTCGTCGGTCCGTATCGCGCGCAGACCGGTGCCGGTGTCGAGGGCGGCCCGGTGCGGCGCGTGGGTGAGCAGGGCGAAGGGCGCCAGGGGTTCGAGGGCGGCGAGCTGCTGCCGGCCGGTGCGCGGCGTCTCGGCGTCGACGACGGCGTAGGCACCGCCGGCTTTGAGGACGGCGAGGAGGGCCACGACCAGTTCGGTCTGCCGGGTGGTGCCCACGGCGACGAGGCCACCGGGTCCCAGGCCGGAGGCGAGCAGGTGGTGGGCCAGGCGGTTGGCGCGCTCGTCGAGCTGTCCGTACCCGAGGCTGTCCGCGCCTGCGATGAGGGCGGGGGCCTCGGGGGTGTCCCGGACCCATCGTCCGAAGCGGTGCAGGATGGTGTCGGTGGTGCCCTCGGCGAGGTGGACGGACTGGTATCCCTGCGTCATGGACCGATGATGCCACCGGGCACCGACAACGGTGGGCTGCTGTGGATTTCGCTCGTACGGGCGGGAGTTCGGCCCCGCCGGGGGGTACCGGGGGCGAAGGCTTGACCTCAGGTTTGGTTGAGGTCCTACCGTTCCGGTCATGGATATGGAAGTCACCGCCTGGACATCGCTGCACAGCGCGATCAACGCGCAGCAGGACCGTCGCCGGATCTCCCGGGCGAGCCTGCGCCGGGTCGCCGCCTTCGCCCGCCCGCACCGCCGCGGGCTCACCCTCTTCCTCCTCCTCAGTGTGGTCGGGGCGCTCCTGGCCGTGGCGACCCCGGTGCTCGCCAGCCGGATCGTCGACGCCATCGTGGCCGGCCGTGACGGCGGCGCCGTCACTCGCCTCGCCCTCCTCATCGCGCTGATCGCGGTCGCCGAGGCGGGCCTCGGGCTGCTCACCCGCAGGCTCTCCGCCACTCTCGGGGAGGGGCTCATCCTCGACCTGCGCAAGGCCGTCTTCGACCACGTGCAGCGGATGCCCGTCGCCTTCTTCACCCGCACCCGCACGGGAGCCCTGGTCAGCCGCCTCAACAACGATGTGATCGGCGCGCAGCGGGCGTTCAGCAACACGTTGTCCGGGGTGGTCTCCAACGTGGTCACCCTGCTGCTCACCCTGGCCGTGATGCTGGGCATCTCCTGGCAGATCACTGTGCTGGCGCTGGTGCTGCTGCCGGTGTTCGTGCTGCCGGCCCGCCGGATGGGGGCCCGCATGGCCGCGATGCAGCGGGAGGCCTCCGCGCTGAACGCCGCCATGGGCACCCAGATGACGGAACGGTTCTCCGCCCCGGGCGCCACGCTGGTCAAGCTGTTCGGGCGGCCCGCCGACGAGTCCGCCGAGTTCGCGGCCCGCGCCGCGCGCGTCCGGGACATCGGGATCCGTACGGCCATGGCCCAGTCGGCCTTCATCACCGCCCTCACCCTGGTCTCGGCCCTGGCGCTCGCCCTGGTCTACGGCCTCGGCGGGTACTACGCCCTGCGCGGGACCCTGGACGCCGGCTCCGTCGTCGCCCTCGCCCTGCTGCTGACCAGGCTGTACGCGCCGCTCACCGCGCTCGCGGGGGCCCGCGTCGAGGTGATGAGCGCGATGGTGGCTTCGAGCGGGTCTTCGAGATCCTGGACCTGGAGCCCCTCATCTCCCAGAAGCCGGATGCCCGGGAGGTCCCGGAGGGACCGGTGGCCGTGGAGTTCGACCGGGTCTCCTTCGCGTACCCCTCCGCCGACAAGGTCTCCCTCGCCTCGCTGGAGGAGGTCGCCACGCTCGACTCGAGGGGTGGGACGCAGGTCCTGCACGAGGTGTCCTTCCGCGCCGAACCCGGCCGGATGGTCGCCCTGGTCGGCTCCTCCGGCGCCGGCAAGTCCACCATCGCGCAGCTGCTGCCGCGGCTGTACGACGCCGACGCGGGCGCGGTCCGCATCGGCGGGATCGACGTACGGGACCTCACGGCCGACTCGATCCGCGACACGCTCGGCATGGTCACCCAGGACGGTCACCTCTTCCACGACTCCGTACGGGCCAACCTGCTGCTGGCCCGGCCGCAGGCGCAGGAGGCGGAGCTGTGGGAGGCCCTGCGCCGCGCCCGCCTGGACGGGCTCGTCGCCTCGCTGCCGGACGGCCTCGACACGGTCGTCGGGGAGCGCGGGTACCGGCTGTCGGGCGGGGAGCGGCAGCGGCTGACCATCGCGCGGCTGCTGCTGGCCCGGCAGCGGGTGGTGATCCTCGACGAGGCCACCGCCCACCTGGACTCCACCTCGGAGGCCGCGGTGCAGGAGGCGCTGGGCGAGGCCCTGGCGGGCCGAACCGCCGTGGTGATCGCGCACCGGCTGTCGACCGTACAGGCGGCGGATCTGATCCTGGTGGTCGAGGACGGCCGGATCGTGGAACGCGGCACGCACGCCGAGCTGCTGGCGGCGGGCGGGCGGTACGAGGAGCTGTACCGCACGCAGTTCGCGGCGGCCGACACGGCCGGGGACGCGGTTCCGGGCGGCGCGGCTCCGGCGCCGGGAGCATGATGGCGTGACGGCCCGAGGGCCCGGACGTGAAGAAGGCCTGAGGCCCGATGAAGCCGTGCGGCCGCAGGCGCCGAAGCCGCAGGAGTCGCGTTCCGGGCCGCTGACGATGCAGGAGCATGCGATGGACATCAAGCTGGAGCTGGTCGCCGTACCGGTCACCGACGTCGACCGGGCCAAGGCCTTCTACGAGAGGCTCGGCTTCAACGCCGACCACGACGTCACCGTGAGCGAGGACATCCGTTTCGTGCAGCTGACCCCACCGGGGTCGGCCTGCTCGATCGCCCTGGGCAAGGGGCTCACCCGGATGACCCCGGGATCGCTGGACAACATGCAGGTCGTCGTGGCCGACATCGAGGAGGCGTACGCCGATCTGCGGGGCCGGGGCATCGAGGTGACCGAGATCCAGGACATGCCCTGGGGGTCCTTCGTCTACTTCTCCGACCCGGACGGCAACGGCTGGGCGGTCCAGCAGACCACGCCCCGCACGGCGGCGGCCGAGTGAGCGCAAAGGCGCCCTGCGAGGGTCCCCGCGCCGCCGGTTGACCTTCAAGCGGGATGAAAGTCGACAATCGCCGTCATGGACGGCACTTCTGAACCCGAACTGATGACCATCAGCGCGTTCGCCCGGCGGGTCGGGCTCGCGCCCAGCGCCCTGCGCTTCTACGACGACTGCAGCGTGCTGCGGCCCGCACACGTGGACGGCGGCACCGGCTACCGCTTCTACTCCCCCGCCCAGGAGGACCGGGCCGCACGCCTGCGCGGGCTGCGCGAGACGGGCCTGGCCCTGGCGGACGTGGTGACCGTGCTCGACGGGCCGCCCGACCGCGCCCGCGAGGTGCTGGAGCGGCACCGGGCGGCGGCCCGGGAGCGCGGCCGGGCCGCCGACGCGGCGCTCGGCGCGGTCCTGGGCGCACTGCCCGGCTCCCCCACCGTCAGCGAGTTCACCCTGGGCGGCCCCGAACTGGCGAGCGCGGCCCGGCAGGTGGCGCCGGCCGCCGGGCGCGAGCCCGCGGATCCCGTCCTGGGCTGCGTGCTGGTGGAGTACGAGGAGGACGAGGTCCGCTTCGTGGCCACCGACCGCTACCGGCTCTCGCTGCGCACCCTGCGGCCCGGCTCCCTGACCGGCCCGGCCGGCCGGGTGCTGATCGACGCGGACGCCCTGGTCGGGCTGGGGGCGTGGGCGGCGCGGGCCGCCGAGGTGACCGTGGTCGCGGGAGCCGCCGGGGCCCCGCTCACCGTCCGCCACCCGGGCGGCTCCCGCGAGGTGCCGGTGACGCCCGGGGAGTACCCGGCCTACCGGGACGTGCTGGGGGCCATGAGGCCGCCGGTGCACCGGGTGGTCGTGGACCGGGCCGCCCTGCTCGCCGCCCTCGACGGCTGCGGGGACGCCCCGGCCATCGCCGTGGAGTTGGGCCGGGACCGGCTGCTGGTGGCCGGCGCCGTGCTGCCCGCGCTGCGCGCGGAGGACGAACCGGTACGGATCGGCTTCGACCCGGCGGTGCTCGCGCCCGCCCTGGAGGCGAGCGTCGGGCCGGACGTCCTGCTGGAGCTCTTCGACCCGCCCCGGCCAGTCCTGGTCCGCTCCGCCGACCAGGGCAGTTTCACCACGCTGGTCATGCCCGTCGCCCTGCCCGCCGCCGGCCACCGAACGTGAAGGAAGCCCCCGTGAATCCGAGCAGTTCCGCGCCTGCGGACCTGAAGGTCGTCGAGCTGTGCGTCCAGGGCATGACCGCCGAGGCCGAGGGGCGGAACTCCGATGCCCGCGGCCTCTTCCAACGGGCCTGGGACATCGCGGCCGACGACTACGAAGCCTGCGTCGCCGCGCACTACCTGGCGCGGCACCAGCCGACCCCCGAGGCCACCCTCCGGTGGAACGAGACCTGCCTGGCCCTGGCCGACCGGGTGGGCGACGAGCGGGTGCGCGGCTTCCACCCGTCCCTGCACGGCACGATCGGCCGCGCGCACCTGGACCTGGGGCGCCCGGCCGAAGCGCGCGCGCATTTCGAGGCGGCCGCCGGCCGGCTGGCCGACGTACCGCCCGGACCGTACGCGGACTGGCTGCGCCTGTGTATCGCGCGCGGGCTGCGCGCCACCGCGCCCGAGGCCGCGTCGGGGCACGGGGACCCGGGCACCGGCACCGATCCGCTGCGCCCGCTGCTCGCCCGCCTGTGCGCCCGGGCCGATCTGGAGGCCCTGAGCCTGCTGCTGCCCCCGTACATGGGCAACCTGCACCGGCCCGAGGACGAGGAGCGGCTCACCGGCACCCTGCGGATGCTGCACGCCGAGCGCCGCCTCCCGGAGGCCGATCAGGCGCTGCTGGGCGAGGTGATCAGCCTGCGGGCGGGTGCGTGAAGCCGTACCCTCAGCCCTCCACGGCGACGGGGTGCCCGGCGAGCTCCCACGCGTGGTGCTTGAACTCGTGGCGGAAGTCGGCGTGGTCCTCCCACTGGCGGGCGATGCCGCGCAGCACGTCCCAGTTGTGCTCCACCGACTGGTCGATGACGCGGCGCATGGCCGCATCGGCCGACTCCCGCTGGGCAATGAGTCCCTTGATGTGAGAGGCCTCGAGGACGGCGTTGCGCAGCGCGCGCAGCGCACGGGAGTTGTCGTCCATCCCGAAGCCGTGCTCGCTGCCCGTCGCCTCGTCGAACAGCGGGGTCAGCCGCGCCTCGATGAACGCGGTGATCCGCTCGAAGTGCTGCACGTCCATCGGGGACTTCCTCTCCTGCCGGGGCCACCTCGTGCCCCCGGCGTCTTTTCCGCTCGGCTGTTCCCGGTCATTATCCAGCAGCCCGGCGCGGGCCCGTGCAACAGGATGTAGAAGGACAAAACATCGGCTTCAGGCCATAGTTGCGGCGGGCACGGACCAGCCGGCCGTCCACCGCCGGAGCCAATTCGTCCGCATCCGGTCAGGGGCCCCCGCCGGCGACCGGCCGGCCCACGCGCCGCCTTCGCAAGACCAAACGTACGTACGGGTGACGAATCGCCGACGGGCAGTCGACTCGGGGAGGCCCGGGCGCGCGGGCAGGGCCCCGCCGCCGGTGCCCCGCCCACCAGCGCGCGGACCCCCGCCGCCCGTGCGGAGCCGGCCCGCCCCTCCCCGCCCCGCGCGGGAGTTCGTATACGAAACCGCCGGGAGATCAAAAGCGGAAGCGCCGGATCGCCCCGGTGTTTTTGCGGCGCGCACCTATGGCGGACACCCGCACCGATCCGGCCAAAACCGTGAACAGGCCTCCCCCCTCGCGTCCTTGACGCCGCCGACAGGACCGTCCCATGCTGATGCCGTCCGAAATTCGAGGACACAAACCGTTGACATGAAAAAGGGGTGACAAAACATGAAGGTCAAGGTTGCCGAGAAGCAGGACACCGTTCGCACCACCACGCCTTACGTCGCCGGCTAAGGCGAATGCGAAAGCGGTGGGGGGTCCGTTGACCGGGCCCCCCACCCCTCCGGTGAGACAGATTCGGACACGGGAGAAATCCGGCATGACTGCTCCATTTCCGCGCGTGCGCCCCACCTTCTTCGCAGAACTCGACCAGGCAGCCGGCCGACTGGATTCCGGTGATCCGCAGGCCCCCGCATTTCTTCTGGTCACCTCACCGGACGGCAGCGGCAAGGCGGACACCGTGCGCGCCTGGCTCGACTCCGCCCCCCTCGGCGGCCGCACGGCCGGCCCCGTGGTGTCGGCGAGCGGGGACAGGCTGGCCCACGGCTACCTCGCCGGGCTGCAGCCGCTGGTGGACCACGCGCTGAGCACGGCGGAGACCGACGCCCCGGACCTGGTGTCCGCCGCCGAGCAGTCCCTCAAACGGATCTTCCCGCACCGCGACTCCCCCGCCTACCGGGTGCCGAAGGACCTCACGGGCATCGCGAGCCGTGACGAACGGACCCGCTTCTACTTCCACGAGTACCAGGGCAAGCTGCTCAACGGCCTGTACGAGTTCCTCGACGCCTTCCTCGCCTCCCCCGGGCGGCCCCCGTACACCCTGGTCGTCGACAACGCCGAGCGCCTGTCCCCGACGGTGGTGCAGTTCCTCGACATCGTCGCCCGCCGCCGGACGCTGTGCCGGCGCCTGACGATCGTGCTCCTCGTGGACGGCGAACCCGATGTCGCCCTCGCCGAGCACAGCGCACGGGTCACCCTGGGCCCGCTGTCCCGGGGCGAGGCCCGCGAGATGATCGGGAGCTGGGGCTTCCCGGTCCCGGAGGCCAAGCGGCTCGACGACCTGTGGCGGCTCTCGCAGGGCAGGCCGGCCCGGCTCTCGGCGCTCATGCGCTGCGCCGGCGCGAAGGTGTCGCTGCCCGACTACCTGACCTTCGACACCCACCTCGACCTCTACCTGAGCCTGATGGGCGAGAGGGCCAGGTACGACCTGCTGGAGGGTTACGTCGCGGACCACTGCGCCGATGACGACCCGGTCGCGGTCCGCAACTACGAGACCTACGACGCCGGAACCAGGGAGCGCCTGCACCGCGAGGTGCTCGGCGGCCTCGCCGGCACGCCCGAGGAGGTGTTCCACCCGGTCCACCACCTCGCCCTCGGCGACGCGTCCGACCAGGTGGTGGCGCTGTCCCCGCTGTCGATCTCCCTCCAGGAGATCGGGCTCTACGACACCTGGTTCGACCTCTTCTCCCGCTTCTGGGCGGATCCGCAGCTGCGCACCCTCCCCGGTGGCGGCCAGACGCACAACCTCGTCTACCTGCGGATGTCCTTCGTCCTCTATTCGCTCGGGCTGGCCCACACCTCGATCCCCTACCTGGACACCTTCTACGGGCATTTCCCCCAGAGCCTCTACACGCCCACGGTCCTGTATTCGCAGAGCATGGCGCACGGCCGCTACCAGTCGCCCCCGGACCTCGTCACCGCCGAGCGATTCGCCCTCCTCAACCTGGAGAAACTCGCCACCGAATTCCAGGACCACCCGAAGTACGAATACATCAAGGTGTTCGCCGAAAACGCGCTCGCCTACATCCGGGCACGGCAGGGACGGATGGACGAGGCCCTCACGCTCTGCACCGAGGGCATGGAGCGGATGCAGAAGATCTACGGCGATGAGAAATACGCCCTCCACCAGTCGATCCTCGTCTACAACACCGCGCAGATCTACGAAATGGTGAAGGACTTCCCGAAGGCGTACGAGACCTACCAGCGGACCATAGCGCTCGACCCGAACTACGGGGAATACGCGAACGACCTGGCCAACATGCTCCAGCGCACCGGCCGGTTCGACGAGGCGCTGGAATACTACGACCGGGCCATCGAGCTGTGCCCGCCCTATTACGAGGCCCATCTCAACCGGGCCCGGCTCCACGTTCAGCGGGGTGATGCGGCGGCGGCCGAGCGGGACTTCCGGCGCGTGGTGGAGCTCAAGCCCGGGGAGGCGCGGGCGCACGTGGGCCTGGGGGTGCTCCGGCTCAAGCAGGGGCGGCCCGCCGAGGCGCTGGTCAGCCTCGACGCGGCCGTGTACCACGATCCGGGGAACGCGCAGGCGTGGAGCAACCGGGGGCTGGCCCTCTCCGAGACCGGGCGCACGGAGGAAGCGGAGGAGAGCCTGCGCAGGGCGGTGGCCCGCGATCCGAAGCTGACCGAGGCCTGGAACAACCTCGCCCACGTGCTCCACGCCAGTGGCCGCCCTCAGGAGTCCCTGACCTGCCTCGACCACGCGGTACGTCTCTCCGACGACCCGGACTACGCCTACAACCGCGCGGTGCTGCGGCTCGAACTCGCCGATCCGGACGGAGCCCGCGCCGACATCGAGCTGGCCGCGGAGCGCGGCGGCGACCCCGGGGAACTGGCCGAGTTGCGCGCCCGGCTGACCGCCGAGGCGACCCCGGAGCCCGCCTCCGACTAGACAGGACGAGACAGACCCCACCCGGATCGACGAGGAGCACCGTGCCACCCACCGAGCGCCGCGAGACCCCCGAACGCCGTTCCCTTCGCGCGCTGCTGTCGGCGTACGCGGTGAGCCAGTTCGGCAACTGGCTGTTCCGCACCGGGGTCGTCTACTACGCCTACAACCAGAACCACGGCTCCAACGCCCTGCTCACCACGGCGATCGTGCTGGTGTACCTGCCGATCCTGTTCGGTTCGCGGCTGCTGGCCCCGCTGGCCGACCGCCGGGACACGCGGCGCACGCTCATCGGGCTGGACATCCTGCGCGCCGCGGTGCTCGTGGTGCTGCTCGCCGCGGTGGGGGGCGGGGCCGGCGGCGGCTTCACCTCCGCGGCCACGATCACCGTGATGGCCTTCCTCAGCCTGCTGACCCCGTTCTTCACCGCCTCGCAGACCGCCTACCTGCGCCGTGTGCTGCCGACCGAGCGGATCCCCTCGGCGCTGGCGGCGGTGTCGAAGGTGGACTGGTCGACCTTCATCCTGGGCACCGCGGCCGCTCCCCTGATGCTCCAGGTCTCGAACCTGCCCGTGCTGATCACCCTGGACATCGCCAGCTTCGTCGTCTCGGGGCTGCTGCTGGTGCGGCTGGCCCCCGCCCCCGTCCCGGCGTCCGGCCGGACGGACGGCGGGGGCGCGGGGTCCGGATCGGGCAAGCCGCGGCTGTCCGGGAGCAGCAGGTGGCTGCTGGCGAGCGTGTTCGCGCTGAACGCCGGCGCCGGGGTCATCAACGTCTACCCCAACGTCGTCGCCCGTGACTTCCTGGGCGGCGGCGCCGGCTGGCTGAGCGTCATCAACCTCGCCAACGGCACCGGCGCGGTGATCGGCGCCACTCTGGCCGCCCGGCTGCGCGGCCGCCGGGGGCTGCGTCCCGGTGTGCTGGCCGCGCTGACCGCGGCCGTTTCGCTGGCGTGCATGACGCTGGTGACGACCGCGTGGGTGGCGGTCCTCGCCAGCTCCGTCATGCTGATGGCCGGCCAGGTGTTCGCGGTGGTCTTCCAGGCCCGGATCCTGGAGAACGAGCCCGTGGCGGTGGCCGGCCGGGTCTCGGGCCTCTTCACGCTGGGGACCTTCGCCGGCGTGACGGTGAGCATCCTGCTGTTCATGGGGATCACCAGCCTCGGTTCACCGCGCGGTTCCTTCACCGTGCTGCTGCTCGTCGCGGCGGCCTCGGCGCTCGTCTCGGCGTGGATCGGCCAGGCCGCTGCGCGCAAGTACGGGGAGGCGGCCCCCGAGGCGGCCGACCGACTCCCGGACACCGGTGCGGAGTCCGCCGCCCTGCTGGTGCGGCAGGCGGGCCGGGCCTTCGCCACGGGCGTGACCGTCGCGTCCACGGTGGCGTCCGGGATCCCGCACGCGACCACCGTGAACTCCTTCGTGACCGTGTCCCTCGACCCGCCCCTCGTACTGATCTGCGTCGCGCACGGCTCCCACCTCGCCACCCTGGTCACCGAGGGCTCCCCGCTGGGCGTGACGGTCCTCGCGGCCGACCAGCGGGAGACGGCCGCGCACTTCGCGCGCGCCGAACGCCCGGTGGGCGAGGCCCAGTTCACCGGGCACGCCTGGCGGCCCGGCCCGGAGACCGGCGCCCCGCTGCTGGCGCACGGCGCGGCCTGGCTCGAAGGGCGGGTGCAGTCGGTCGTCCCCGCCGGGGACCATGCGATCGTCCTGGCCCGCGTCCTGGCGTTCACCCCGTCGGACGAGCCCGTGGAAGGTCCCCTGGTCTTCTACGGCGGCGGGTTCCACTCCCTCGGCCACGACGCCTCGGCCGCGCCGGGCGGACTCCAGAAGGCGGAGCAATGACCTCACCCCACCGGCTGCCCGACCCGCACACGCTCCCGCTCGCCTATCCCCCCGCGCCCCGCGACCCCCGGCAGGACAAACTCCACGGGCGCCTGGTCGAGGACCCGTACCGGTGGCTGGAGGACCCGGACGGCGAGGGGACCCGCCGGTGGTCGGCGGCGCAGCGCGAACTGTGCGACCGCGTCCTGGCCGGCCTGCCCGGCCGTGACGCGCTCCGCCGGCGCCTCACCGAACTGCTCGGCACCGGCAGCGTCGGCGCTCCCGTATGGCGTGGCGAGCGGCAGTTCTTCACCCGCCGCCTCCCCGGGCAGGAACGCGCCGTCCTGCTCACCGTGGAACCGGACGGTGCGGAACGCGTCCTGCTGGATCCGATGCGGCTGGACCCGACCGGCGACACCACCCTGGACGCGTGGCATCCGGACCAGGAGGGGCGCCGGATCGCGTACAAGATCTCCCGGGGCGGCACGGAGGAGTCGCTGCTCCACGTGCTGGACGTCGCGACGGGCGTGCTCCTGGAGGGCCCGATCCCGCGCGCCCGGCACTCGGCCGTCGCCTGGCTCCCGGGCGGCTCGGCCTACTACTACGTCCGCCACCTGCCCGGGCCCGCGGGAGAGGAGGACGGCGACGGTCCGGGGCGGCGCCGGGTCTGCCTCCACCGGGTGGGCAGCGACCCGGAGTCGGAGGACGTGGTGGTGTTCGGGGAGGGGCTCCCCGACTCGAACGACTACGGGATCCTGGTCAGCCGCGACGGCCGCTGGCTGAGCGTGGGGGCATCCCGGGGGACGGAGAACCGCAGCGACCTGTGGCTGGGCGATCTGTCGGCCGGCACGCCCGAGGCGCCGCTGTTCCAGCCGGTCCAGGTGGGCGTGGACGCCGACACCGGCCTGTACATGTGGCGCGACGGCCGGGCCTACCTGTTCACCGACCGGGACGCGCCGCGCTCGCGGCTCTGCGTGGCCTCCCCCGCCGATCTGGCGTACGGGTCCTGGCGCGACCTGATACCGGAGGACCCGGAGGCGGTGCTGACCGACTTCGCCATCCTGGACGGCCCCGAGCTGGACCGGCCGCTCCTGCTGGCCGGCTGGACGCGGCACGCGGTGGGCGAGTTCACGGTCCACGACCTGGAGACCGGCGAACGGCTCGGCACGGTGCCGACACCGGGCGCCGGTTCGCTCGGCGGGCTCTACGAACGCCCTGAGGGCGGCCACGAGGCGTGGTTCTCGTACACCGACGGCACCTCGCCGGGGTCGGTCCTGCGCTACGACGCCCGCCACGGCACCACCGGCGTCTGGGCGTCCGCCCCGGGCATGGTGGCCGTCCCGGAGGTGAAGAGCTCGCAGGTCGCCTATCGCTCCACCGACGGAACGACCGTGCGCATGCTCCTGGTCGAACCGCTCCACCGGACCGGGCCGCGCCCCGCGATCCTCTTCGGCTACGGGGGCTTCGGCTCCTCCCAGGTCCCCGCCTACGACCCCTCGGTGCTGGCCTGGGTGGAGGCCGGCGGCGTCTACGCCGTGGCCAACCTGCGCGGCGGCGGCGAGGAGGGCGAGGAATGGCACCGGGCCGGGATGCGGGAGAACAAGCAGCAGGTGTTCGACGACTTCCACAGCGCGGCCGAGGCGCTGATCGACGGCGGCTGGACCACGGCGGACCGGCTGGGGATCCACGGGGGCTCCAACGGGGGCCTGCTCGTCGGCGCCGCGCTGACCCAACGGCCCGATCTCTACCGGGCGGTGGTGTGCGAGGCGCCGCTGCTGGACATGGTCAGGTACGAGCGGTTCGGGCTGGGGCACCTGTGGTCCGCCGAGTACGGCTCGGCGCGGGACCCCGAGGAGCTGGGCTGGCTCCTGGGCTATTCGCCCTACCACCACGTCCGGGAGGCGGTGGAGTATCCGGCGGTGCTGTTCACGGTGTCGGAGAACGACGCGCGGGTGGATCCGATGCACGCCCGGAAGATGTGCGCCGCGCTCCAGCACGCCACCGGCGGGCGGGCACCGATCCTGCTGCGCAGCGAGGCGGAGGCCGGGCACAAGGGCCGCTCGACCACGAGGGCCGCCGCCCTGGCCGCCGACACGCTCGCGTTCCTCGCCTGGCAGACCGGCCTGGCTCTGCCGTGATGACCACCGATCCACGAGGTTGACATGAATGACAAGCCGACCCCGGCCGGCCGCCCGGTCGTGGCGATCGTCGACGCCTATTCCAGTGCCCGGTGCCTCGCGCCGCTCTTCCGGGAGCGGGGGTTCGACTGCGTGCACGTGCGGAGCGCCGCGACCGCGCATCCCGTGTACGAACGCAGCTTCCGGCCGGAGGACTTCGTCGCGGAGGTCGTGCACGGGGGCGATGCGGCGCGGACGGCCGCGGCCGTCGCCGCGCACGGCCCGGTGTGTCTGATGCCCGGCATCGAGAGCGGCGTGGAGCTGGCCGACGTACTGAGCGAGGCGCTGGGTCTGCGGACCAACGGAACGGCGCTGAGCACGGCCCGCCGGGACAAGTACCGGATGCTGGAGACGGTACGGGAGGCCGGTGTGCCCGCCGTGGGGCAGATCCTGGCCGCGGACCTCGGCACGCTGCTCGACTGGTACGCGAAGGCCGACGGCCGGGTGGTGCTGAAGCCGGTCAAGAGCGCGGGGAACGACGGCATCCACTTCTGCGACGACGCGGAGCAGGTCCGGGCGGCCTTCGCCGCGCTGATCGGCACCGACAGCGCGCTGGGCGCCCGCAACGGCGCGGTGCTCGCGCAGGAGTACCTGGTCGGCGGCGAGTACATCGTCAACACGGTGAGCCTGGACGGCAGGCACCACGTCACGGACATCTGGCGGATGCACCACATCAGCGCCAACGGGGTCCGTGACCTGGGCGTCAGCGCCGTACTGCTGCCGCGCCACGGCGCCGACCAGGATGCCCTGGCCGGATACACCTGCCGGGTCCTGGACGCGCTGGGGGTGCGCAACGGGCCCGCGCACAGCGAGCTGAAGCTGACCCCGCAGGGGCCGCGGCTGATCGAGACGGCCGCCCGGGCCTGCGGCGCCGACCTGCACGTGCCGGTGAAGGCGGCGATCGGGGAGAGCCAGCTGGACTGGACGGTGGACGCCTACGCGGACCCGGACCGCTTCCTCGCCCGCTGGGAGGAGGGCTACGAACTGGCCGGGCACGCGGGGCTCGTGAACATGGTCTCGCCCGCGGACGGCACGTTGCGCGGCTATCCGAGGATGGCGGAGCTGCGCGGGCTCGACAGCTTCCACGACATCGCCCTGAACGTCCGCCCGGGCGACCGGATCCACCGATCCGTGGACGACTGGACCTATCCCCTGCGCGTGTACCTCGTGCACGAGACGCCGAACACCGTGCTGCACGACATCCTGACCGCGCACTACCTGGACGGGGAGGGCTTCTACGACATCGTCTGACATCGTCTGGCCTCGTCCGTTCCCGGTCCGGCCCGGTCCGACCTCGCCCCGACGCCGTCAAGTCCCCCTCGCCGCAGCGGTTTTCCGATGATCTACCTTTGGGGTCCGCCGTGAGGAAGGAATGTGACGGGTGGACGAGAGCACGACCGGCCTGACCGAGCGCTTCGAAGAGCACCGCTCTCATCTGCGTTCGGTGTCCTACCGCATGCTCGGCTCGCTCAGCGAAGCCGAAGACGCCGTCCAGGAGACGTGGCTGCGCTTCCACCGCTCGGACACCGGCGACGTGGAGAACCTCGGCGGATGGCTCACCACGGTGGTGTCGCGCATCTGCCTGAACATGCTGCGCTCCCGCGCATCCCGCCGCGAGGAGGCGATGGAGGCGTATCCCACCGACCGGGTGGTCAGCCGGGAGGACACGGTCGACCCCGAACAGGAGGCGATGCTGGCCGACTCGGTCGGGCTGGCGCTGCTGGTGGTGCTCGACACGCTGACGCCGGCGGAGCGGCTCGCGTTCGTGCTGCACGACCTGTTCGCCGTGCCCTTCGACGAGATCGCCCCCATGATCGAGCGGACCCCGGCCGCGACCCGGCAGCTCGCGAGTCGCGCCCGCCGCCGGGTCAAGGGCGCTCCGGCCGTGCCGGACGCCGACCTGGCCCGTCAGCGGCGGGTGGTGGACGCCTTCCTGGCCGCCACCCGCGGCGGGAACTTCGACGCGCTGGTCGCGCTGCTCGATCCGGACGTGGCCCTGCGCGCCGACAAGGCGGTCGGACCCACCCCCCAGCCCGTCCTCGTCAGCGGCGCCGTCACGGTGGCCCGCGGTGCCATGGCCGCGATGCAACGGGCACAGTCCACGCAGCCCGCGCTGGTCAACGGCACGGTGGGCCTGGCGATGGCCCCGCTGGGCCGCCTGTTCCTGGTGCTCACCTTCGTCCTGAAGGACGGCCTGATCACCGAGATCGAGGTGATCGCGGAACCGGAACGGCTGCGCGAGCTCGACATCGCCGCGCTCGACGTCTGAGACGGACCGGCTTCATGGGCTTCACTGCTGTCTCACATGGACCGATGTCGACGAGGACAGCGAGGTGGACGTGAGCACCCAGCGCGTCATTGTGGTGATGGGCGTGGCCGGCACGGGCAAGACGACGGTGGGCGGCCTGCTCGCGGAGGCGCTGTCCCTGCCGTACGCGGAGGGCGATGCCTTCCACCCTCCGGCCAACGTCGCCAAGATGTCGGCCGGCACGCCCCTGCAGGACGCGGACCGGTGGCCGTGGCTCGACGCCATCGGTACGTGGATCCGCGAGCGGGCCGCGGCCGGCACCGGCGGAGTGGTCGCGTCCTCCGCGCTCAAGCGCGCCTACCGTGACCGGCTGCGCAGCGCCGCCCCGCAGGCGGTGTTCGTGCACCTGACCGGTGAGCGCCGGCTGATCGAGGAGCGGATGGCGGCCCGCACCGGCCACTTCATGCCCACCACCCTGCTGGACTCGCAGTTCGCCACGCTGGAGCCGCTCCAGGAGGACGAGTCGGGCATCGTCGTCGACGTGTCCGGATCCCCCGAAGAAATCACCGATCGGGCGCTGGCGGCCCTGCGCCGGCTCCCTACACCAGAGAACTGAGGAATCGGGCCTCTCCGTGATGCACGGGCTGCCCTCGGCCGGGGCAGCCGGCTTCACCCGGGCTGACCGGTGGGCCCGTCCGGCGAACGGCGGCCGGGCGCCGCAGGGCGCCTTCAGCGTTCGCCGAGTTGGGCTGCGGCGAGGGTGAAACCCTTCGCCGCGGCGGCGCAGCGGCCGGCGAGGACGTCGATCTCGGCGCGCAGGGCGCCGGCCTGGGGATCCCGCCGGGCCGGCGCCACCGCCGTCGCCCGCAGGCGCACCGCGTGGGTACGCAGCGCGGACGCGTGGCCGCGCAGGCTGTCGACGGCGCGCGGACGGGCGGCGGACGGGGGCGGCGGACCGGGGAACCGGGCACGCACCAGGGGGTGACCGGCGGCCCGGTCGGGCCGCGCCGGGTCTTGCGGGGCTTCGGGCCCGGCGGTCGCCTCACGCTCGCCGCCCGCTGCGTGCCGTGCGGGTACCGCGTCGTCGCCGGCGCCGTCGCGCACGCCCGGCCCGCGGTCGCAGAAGGCCCGGAAGGCGGCGCCCAGTCCGAGGAGCGGCTGGGCGGGCACGGCCCGGCCGGTGGCGACCTGCCAGCCGGCGTGGTCGTTGAAGGGGTTCGCGTCGGTCAGGGCGTCCCAGGCCAGGATGTCGGCGAAGGCCGGTGCCAGCAGCGTGAAGGCGTGCTCGGTGCCCCTCTCGCGCATGATGCGGCGGAACAGGCGGGCGGCCTCGGCCTGCCGGCCCTCCCCGACGGCCGCGAGGACCGCCGCCGCGCCCGGGTCCTCGAGGAGTTCGGGGCGGCTCGCTCCGACGGCCCGGATCCGGGTCCGGAGCCCGCAGACGGCGACGCTGATGGCGAGGCTCTCCCGGCCCGCGAGCAGCCCGGCGAGCCGGCCGGCGCGGGCCACGCCCCGGCCGCGCGGGGCCCAGCCGAGGCCCTCCGGGTCGGTGAGGGTGTGCAGCAGGGTCCGCCAGCCGAGCCGGCGCCCGCCGCCCCGGGCGAGGGCCACGGCGGGCAGGCGGGCCCCGAGGGCCAGCCCGGAGGCGTAGCGCGCGGCCTCGCCGACCGCGTCGGCGGCTTCGGCGAGTGCGCGGCACAGGTCGTCGAGCAGGTCGACGTCCGCGTCGGTGGACGCGGCGGTCGCGGCGTCGGGCATGGGGTCCTCGCGTGTTCGGCAGGGGTCGTCGGGTCGGGCCGGAGTCGTGTGGGGCGTACGGGCGTTGCGGCCCGGGGCGGTGGCGGGGGCAGGGCTCCGGTCAGCGGTGCGTGAGGGTGAGCCGGATGCCGTTCGGGTCGAGCGCGGTCGGCAGCGGTCCCACCGGGTCCAGGACCGGTCGGGTGGCCCCGATCCGGTGGCTGCGCAGCACCTCCGCGCAGAACGCGGCCGTCACCAGCAGGCCGAGTTCGTCGCCCGGGCAGCGGCCGCCGCCGTGCCCGAAGGGCGCCATCCGGGTGTCGTGGTCCGCGGCGGGGTTCTTCCACCGGCCGGGCACGAACACGTGCGCGGCCGGCACCCGTTCGGGGTCGCGCTGGTGGAACGCGACGGGCAGCAGGACGGTGGTGCCGGCCGGGCAGCGCACACCGCCCCAGTCCGTCTCGGCGCGGGTGACGCGGACCAGCTCAGGCACCACCGGGTAGAGCCGGAGGGATTCCCGTACGCAGGCCCGCAGCCGGGGCAGTTCGCCGCTCCCGGCAGCGCCCGCGGACGCTTCGGCGCAGGCCGCGTCCTGCTCGGCCGGGTGCGCGCCGAGCAGCAGGAGGGTGCGCAGCAGGGTGGCGGGGAGCGACTCCATGGCGAGTAGCCACTGGCGGGCCTGGCCGGCGGGGTCCTGGACGTCGGCCCGCGCCACGAGCGTGCCCGCGCCGGCCCGGCCCGCGTACTCCAGGATGCGGGAGCCGGCGAGGTCGTACGGGGAGCCCTTGCGCAGCCCCGGCCCCGGCCCGTCGGGGCGCGACCGTCTGAGCCAGGCGGCCAGCTCCTCGTCCTCGGCGGCGGCGTCGCCGAGGACGATCCGCCGGGAGGCGCGGCCCACGGCGTGGTGGGCGCGGTCGAGGTCGAGCGTGCCGGAGGCGGTCAGGTACCGGGCCTCCCCGGCCACGGCCGCGAGGACGCCGGCGGCCGGGGCCTCGGCGTCGATCCGGCGCCGCGGGGTCACGGGTTCGGCGTAGAACCGACACAGGTCGCGGGGGTCGAGGAGGACCAGGACCCGCTCGCCGGAGCGCGTGCGCAGGAGGACGGGTGCGTCGCCGTGGCGGGCGCGCAGGGCGCGCAACGCGGCGGAGGTGCGGGCGGGGCCGGACCGGGGCCGGCGCGCCCCGAGCAGGGCAGCGGTGCGCAGAAGGGATTCCCGTACGGATGTCCGCAGCCCGGGACCTCGCGCGCCCAGCGCCGGCACGGCCGTCGCGCGGTCCGCGAGCGGCGCCTCACCAAGGAACGCCCGACCGGCCACCCGGGACCCGTAGGCTGCCCACCGGTACCGTCCGGCGGGCGCGGCCGCGACCCCCCGCGCGGGCAGCCGGGTCCGGCCCGCGAGGGCCCTGACCCGGGCCCTGAGCCCGTCGAGGTCGACCCGTTGGAGCGTACGCATCCGTGGACCTCCGCAGCCGGAAACAACAACGGTCGGTGACATCGGGATCACCGTACGTCCGGCACGCGGGCTCCGCGCCCCGAGGCCCTTTCCCGGCGGGGTCGGTCCAGTAGTGACCGCCCATCCAGAGCCCGGGCACGATCTCGTCCCAGGGGGTGGGCGGGCCGGGTACCTCGCGGTCCCGCTGACGGGTCCGAGCCATGCGGCGCCACCTCCCGGATGCGGCCCTCAGGATGGCACGGTCAGCCCTTCAGCGGAGGCCGGTCGCGGGGAAGGCCCTGTCGCGGAAGGCCGTGCGGAGGCGGGGGTCCGGGGTGGTGGGGAGGAGGAGGGCCCAGCGGTGGTGCCGGGGGGAGATCCAGAGGGCCGGACCGGCGGGGGCCGGGGCGTGGTGGGACCAGGCCCCCTGGGGGGTGGGGTGCCAGAGCAGGCCGCGCGGCGGGGTGAGTTCACCGGTGCGGATGCGGAGGGACTCGGCCGTCCAGGCGCGGGTGATCCCGCCGGTGTCCGCCGGGGCGAGGAGGTGGCACAGGAAGCGGACGAGGTCGGCGAGCGGCGCGTGGAGGGTGCCGTCCGCGTAGCTGGTCCGGGTCATGCCCAGCGGGCGCCAGACGCGCGTGGCGGCCAGGTCGGCGAGGGAACTGCCGGAGAGGTGCTCGGCGAGGCGGGTGAGGGCGGCGGTCCCGTCGGCCCGGGTGAGGAGGTGGTGGGCGGTGGTGGTGCCGGGGACGCCCACCCCGTCGCCGCCGGAGGCGAGCGCGGCCGTGATTCCGGGGCCCTCCACCACGGCCGCCGCCCCGCAGGCGGAGGGCGGACCGGCGGTGCCGGCGGTGCCGGTCCCGCCCGCCCCGCCCGTGACCCCGTAGACGGCGAGGGGGGTGTGCAGCCGTAGCGCGCCCTCCTCCACGAGGGCGCCGATGGCGGGCCAGAGGGCGAGGACGGCGGCGAGCCCGCCGACGTCGAAGAGGGTGTCCCCGGCGGCCTCCGCGCCCGCGGACTGGGCCTGGATCCCCTCGGGTCCGCCGACCGCCCACACCGCTGCGGGGTCGGCGGACCCCATGAGGGCCCGGATGTCTTCGGCCTGGTCGCTCAGGAGCGTCATGGTCGCCCACGTTAATCAGGCGCCCACCGGTCCCCGGCGCGTCGGTGCGGAGTCGCCGCTCCGGCCACCCAAATGCGCCGGGGGACGGCACGAGCTAGCGCTGGTCGGGGCGGTCGGTCACCCGCAGGGTGTTCAGCTGCGGTTTGCCGGATCCGGCGTGCGTGACGAAACGGATGTTGAGCGTGCCGTCCGTCACCGTGACCGTGTAGGTGCGGGTCAGGGCCGTGTAGGTGCCTGCCTCCAGGGAGATGTCCAGGGAGGGGAGGACCTCCCTGCCTTCGGCCAGGACGTCGAAGACGCGCTTGTCCGGCTTCGTGGAGGAGAGCTCAGCGAAGCCCAGCTCCACCGTGTAGGTCCCGTTCGGCACGTTGTCGAAGCGGTACTCGTACATGCCCTCACGGGCGCTGCGGAACAGCTGCTGGTCGTCCGTGCCGGCGATGGTGCGGCCGGTGGACCGGGTGGTGCTGTTGCCCTGGTAGCCGTACGAGCCCGCCGTGTACTTGCGGTCCGGGGACCAGCCGTCGCCCAGGGAGTCCGTGCTCGCCGCACCGGAACCCGCGTCCAGGGCGACCTGGTACCGCGGGACGACGATCTTCACCGGGACGCTGAGGACCGGGGTCCGGCCGCTCGCCGAGCCGATCCTGAGTTCCGCGGTCAGGACCGTGCCCGGGGCGAGTCCGGCCGTGTCGACGGCGAGGGTGACCGGCTGCCTGGCCCCGGTCGGAAGGTTTCCGGCCGCCGGCGTGGCCGTCAGCCAGGCGGCGTCCTCGTTCACGGTGAAGGCCGTGTCCTTGCCGGGGTTGGTGAGCTCCAGGGTCCGGCTCCGCTTCTGGCCGGGCGGGAGGACGATCTCCACGGCCGGTGTGGACGCGGTCACCTTTCCGGTGCGCAGCGACTGCGTCAGGGGCGTCACGTCGGCGGCCTTGACCTCCAGGGCCGCGGTGACACCTTCGTAGTCGGCCGCCAGGAGGGAGATGGAGGTCGGGCCGGCCGGGCTCTGGACGACGTACCCGCCGTCCGCCGCCGTGGTCGCCGACACCACCGAGTCGCCCGTGCCGACGCTCACCGTGGCGCCCGCGATGCCGTTGCCGTCGTTCGCGTCGAGCACGCGGCCGGCCACGACACCGCTCTTGGTGGTGCGGAAGGCGATGGACAGCCCGTCCGTGATGACCGGAGTGTTGAAGGAGTACGCGAAGGCGTCGGTGCCGGTGGCGTTCTCCACGCCGACGGTGGCCGTGGAGCCGCCCTTGATCCCGGTGCCGCCCGTCCCCTTGTAGGAGTACGTGACGGTGCCGTCCTCGCCGATCGCCGCCGAGAAGGAGAACTTCTCGGCCTGCGCCGACCAGTGGGCCACCTCGCGCCACTCGATCACGTACCGGCGGTGCGGCGCGGTGCCGGTGACGGCCGTGAACACACCGGAGCCGCTGCCGGCGGCGCCGACGACCAGGTCGTCCCAGAAGGGGTAGAGGGCCGCGTTGGGCGTGGCCGTGCTCGGGATGTCCCCGTTGATGTCACCGGTGTGGTTGCCGCCGAAGCTGATGGTCCCGTTGGTCCCGATCCACGCCTGGCCGTACGTCTTCCCGTACAGCGGCAGCGGGAAGGGCAGCTCGACGCGCTCGGTGGTGTTGTCGCCGGTCAGGGCGAGCTGTCGGCTGCCCTCTTGGTACGGGCGGTCGCCGGTGGCGGAGCAGGCGTAGCCGTAGCCGTCCGTGCGCTCGGGCAGGTGCACCGTGACGGTGGTGTCCCCGGCGACGGTGGCCCGTGCGGTGCCGCCGGTGAGGCAGCGGGAGGGGTGGGTGGCGGTCACGTCGTAGGTGCCGTGCGGCAGGGTGACCTCGAAGCGGCCCTGCGCGTCGGTGGTCGCGGTCACGGGGGTGTCCGCGATGGTGACGGAGGCGCCCGCGGCGGGCCCGGCGGCCGAGGAGACCGTGCCGCTGAGCGTGCCGGAGGCCGCCCGGGTGAGGCTGAAGTCCCCGGTGGCGGTGGCGTTCTCGGTCACCGTGGCGGTGCTGGTCTGTGAGGCGTATCCGAACTTGGCGGCGGTCAGGGTGTACTCGCCCACCGAGAGGGAGGCGAAGCGGTACGTTCCGTCGGCCGCGGTGGTCGTCGTACGGTCGATCGGGCCGTCGGCGGTGACCTTGGCTCCGGCGACCGGTTCGCCGCCGGAGCGGACGGTGCCGGCGAGCGCGCCGATGGCGCCGCGCGGGGCGCCGTTCACCGCGGCGAGCGCGTCGAGCCTGCCTTCGCCGAAGACGTTGTTGTCGGCGGTGGTGCCCCCGCACTGGCTGCTGTCGGTGTCCTGCGCGGTGCCGTCCAGCAGGGCCTCGGTCTGCGCGAGGTCGCCTTCGAGGGCGGGCGCGGCCGACCAGAGCAGGGCCACGGTGGCCGCGGTGTGGGGGGAGGCCATGGAGGTGCCGGAGAAGGCCTCGTAACCGCCACCGGGGACGGAGGAGCGCACGTTCACGCCCGGGGCGGCGATGTTCGGCTTGACGGTGCCGCCGGGGCCCGCGCCGCGCGAGGAGAAGGAGGCGATGGCGTTGTTGATGTCGAAGGCGCCGGAGCTGTAGGAGCTCGCGTAGTCGCCGGGTGAGCCGCTGGTGGCACAGCCCGGGCCGGAGTTGCCGTTGGAGAAGGCGGGGAAGATGCCGGCGGCCCGCCATGCGTCGACGATCTGCTGGTACCAGTCGTCGTGCGTGGCGCTGCCCCAGGAGTTGTTGACGATGTGCGGGGCGAGGTCGGGGCGCGGGTTGCGGCCGTTCAGGTCGGTCGGGGCGAGGATCCACTGGCCGGAGGCGAGCAGGGAGGCCTCGGAGCAGGAGTTGGTCTCGCAGCCCTTGGCGGCGATCCACTTGGCGCCGGGCGCGACGCCGGTCTTGTTGGCGCCGCCGTCGTCGCCGACCATCGTGCCCATGGTGTGCGTGCCGTGGTCGTTGTTGTCGCAGGGGGCCGCGGTGGGGCAGACTCCGGCCGGATCGAACCAGTTGTAGTGGTGGTCGTAGGAGCCGTCCGCGCGCTTGCCGCGGTACTGGTTGCCGACGGCCGGGTGCGTGTAGTCCACGCCGCTGTCGATGTTGGCGACGACGATGCCCTCGCCGCGCACCCCCGTCTGTTCCCAGACCTGCGGGGCCTTGATGCGGTCGATGTTCCACTCGACGGCGTCGGCGGCGGCCTTCTCCCGGGTGCCGGCGGCGGGTTTGGGGAGGTCGACCTTGTCGTCGGCGGCGATGCGGGACACTTCGGGGCGCCGGGCGAGGGTTCCGGCGAGCTTCTCGGTGCCGACGACGCGGACGGCGTTCACGATCCAGTACGAGGTGTACTCGGCGCCGGCTCCTTCGAGGGCCTTGATCACGTCGGCCTGGGTGCGCGCGGCGTGGTCCTTCTTGGCCCGGTACACGGTCTCGGCCTTGGCGGCGCGGGTCTTCTGCCCGCCCGCGGCGGTGAGGTCGGCGGCGCTGTCGAGGTAGACCCAGAAGGCGGCCTTGGCCGACTCGGACGCGTCGAGCTGGGCGCGGAGCCTGGGTTCGATCTTGCGTTCGGCCGGGCTCGGGGAGGGGCCGCCACCGGGAGGATCCGCCGTCGGTGCGGCCGCGGCGGCGCCCGCGCCGATCGGCAGGAGCAGGACCGCGGTGAGGGCGGCGAGCGCCGCCCGTAAGGAACGCCTGTTGCGTGGAGCCACGTGTTGTCTCCTCGTACGCCGGGGGTGCGGGTTGTGCGGGAAGGGTGCGCGTGACGTGCGCGGGTCATGGTGAATGCGGGGTCATGTTCATTACAAGAGGGCCAATCGAGCCGAGGGCCAATCGAGCCGAGGGCCGCTCCGGGGCCGGCGGCCCCCGGTGGCCTTTCCCGGTCGGCCGGGCCAGCCTGAAGACATGACCGCGCCCCCCGAACCGCCCGTCACCCCCGCGGTCCCCATCGCGTCCGCGCAGGGCCGGTGGATCCTGCTGACCACCGTGCTCGGCTCGAGCATGGCCCTGCTGGACTCGACGGTGGTCAATGTCGCCCTCCCCCGCATCGGGCTGGATCTCGGCGCCGACCTGGCCGTGCTCCAGTGGACGGTCAACGCCTATCTGCTGACGCTGGCCGGGCTGATCCTGGTCGGCGGAGCGCTCGGCGACCGCTTCGGGCGGCGCCGGATCTTCGTCCTGGGCGTGGTGTGGTTCGCGGTGGGTTCGCTGCTGTGCGGGATCGCGCCGAACGCGGCGGTCCTGGTGGCCGCCCGCGCCCTCCAGGGCATCGGCGGCGCCCTGCTGACACCGGGCTCCCTCGCTCTGATCCAGGGCTCGATCCGCGCCGAGGACCGGGGGCGCGCCGTGGGCCTGTGGTCGGGGCTGGGCGGGGTGGGGGCGGCGGTGGGGCCGTTCCTCGGCGGCTGGCTCGTGGACGGGCCCGGCTGGCGCTGGGTGTTCCTGCTGAACGTGCCGCTGGCCGCGCTCTGCGTCCCGGTGGCGCTGCGCCACGTACCGGAATCACGGGACCCGCAGGCACGCGGGCGGTTCGACATCGCCGGGTCCGTACTGGGCGCGGCGGCGCTTGCGCTGCTCACGTACGCGCTGATCGAGGCACGGTCCGCCACGGCGCCGGTGATCGGCACGGCGGTGGGCGGCCTCCTGCTGGCCTGGGCGTTCGTCCGGCTCGAGCGGCGCCGGTCCGAGCCGATGATGCCGCCGGCGATCTTCGAGTCCAGGCTGTTCACCGCGGTCAACGTGGTCACCCTGTTCGTGTACGCGGCCCTCGGCGGATTCTTCTTCCTCGTCGTGCTCCAGCTCCAGGTGGTCTCCGGCTATTCGGCGCTGGCCGCCGGGGCGGCTCTGCTGCCGACCACCGCGCTGATGCTGCTGCTGTCGGCCCGGGCGGGCGAGCTCGGGGAGCGGATCGGGCCGCGGATCCCGCTGACCGTGGGACCGCTGCTGTGCGCGGCCGGGATGCTGCTGATGCTGCGGGTGGGGCCCGGGGCCTCGTACGTGCGGGACGTGCTGCCCGCGCTGGTGGTGATGGGCCTCGGCCTGGTGACGCTGGTGGCTCCACTGACGGCGACGGTGCTGGCCTCGGTGGATCCGGGCCGGGCCGGGCTGGCCAGCGGCATCAACAACGCCGCCGCCCGGGTAGCCGGGCTCCTCGCGGTGGCGGCGCTGCCGCTGCTGGCCGGAATGGGACCGGAGGCCTACCGTTCGGCGGCCGAGTTCGACGCCGCGTTCGGGCGGGCCATGCCCTGGTGTGCGGGGGCACTGGTGGCGGGCGCCGCCGTGGCCTGGGCGACCGTACGCACCCCCGCGCCGGGGGCCTGCCACCCGCAGTGCCAGACGCACTGCGCGGTGACCGCTCCGCCACTCGAACCCCCGCGCTCCCCTGACGCGCCCCCGTCGGGCTCGACGCGGAACGCCTGATGGGCGACGGGGCGACCCTGCGCTGGCCGCCGATGCGGCAGCCGGGCGCCGGGTAGCGGGGCCGGCATGTGCTGGAGCGCGGCGGCCGATCTGACGGCGGGCACGGCCATCGCCACCGCCGGACTCGTCTGCGTGGCCGGGGTGGTGCGCGCGCGGCGGCCGCGGGAGCTGCCCGTCGCCGCGCTGCCACTGCTGCTCGGCGCCCACCAGCTGGTGGAGGCCGCCGTCTGGAGTTCGGGCGGCGGCTGCTCCCCCGCCGCGACGGCGTGGGCCGTGATCGCCCTGCCGGTACTGCCCGTATGGGTGCCGTTCGGGGTGCTGGTCGCCGCCGCGCCGGAGGTCCGGCGCCGCCTGTGGGCGCCGGCGGCCGTCGGTCTGGCCACCGCCGCCGTGCTCGCGTACTGCCTCGCGACCCGGCCGGTGACCGCCGAGATCCGGGGCCACGCCCTCGGCTACGGCGTGAATGTTCCGTGGATGCCCGTGGTCCTGACGGGTTATCTCTTCGCCACGCTCGGCTCGCTGCTGCTCGCCGGGGACCGGTGGCTCCGGCTCCTGGGCGCCGTACTGGCCGCCGGGGCATTGGCCTGCTCAGCGCTGTGGCGGCTGGAATTCGCGTCCACCTGGTGCGCGTTCGCGGCGGTCGCCTCCCTGCTGGTCCTGGGCCGGGCCCGGCGCCCCGCGCCCGCTTCCCCTGTTACGTGATCGACCGAAAGTTACCTAGACGTATGTAGTGACTTCACGCGAGAGCGGCAGTAGAACTCGTTCCCATTCAGCCGAGAGTGAGGAACGTCACATGAGTGACACTGCCCTGCCCGGAAGAGATCCCAGCGGAGTTTCACGTCGGGGATTCATCGCTAGAACAAGTTCCATTCTGGGGGCGGTGGCCCTCGCGGGTCACATGGCCCCGGCCGCCCGTGCGCAGACCGCTTCCGCCGCTTCGCCCCCCATCGGGGACGGCGCCCACGTACCGGCCCTGGTCATCGGCACCGGCTACGGCGGCTCCGTCGCGGCCCTGCGCCTCGCCCAGGCGGGCGTCGCCGTGCAGATGATCGAGATGGGCATGTCCTGGGACACCCCGGGCCCGGACGGCAAGATCTTCCCGAAGGTGACCAGCCCGGACTACCGGTCGTTCTGGCTGCGCACCCGCACCAAGGCGCCGCTGAGCAATTTCCTCGGGTTCCCCATCGACAAGGACGTGCCGAAGTACACGGGCATCCTGGACGCCGAGGACTTCGCCGGCATCACGGTCTACCAGGGCCGCGGAGTCGGCGGCGGTTCGCTGGTCAACGGCGGCATGGCGGTCACGCCCAAGCGCGCGAACTTCAGCGCCGTCCTCCCGTCCGTGGACGCCGAGGAGATGTACGGGACCTACTACCCCCGGGCCAACGCCGGGCTCGGGGTGGGCATGATCGACCCGGCCTGGTTCGACACCGCCGAGTGTTACCAGTTCTCCCGCGTCGGCCGCAAGCACGCCCAGCGTTCCGGCTTCGCGTGGACCTTCGTTCCGGACGTGTACGACTGGGACTACATGAAGCAGGAGGCCGCCGGCAGCGCCACCAAGTCGGCCCTCGACGGCGAGATCCTCTACGGCAACAACCACGGCAAGAAGTCGCTGGTCAAGACCTACCTCGCCCAGGCGGCGGCCACCGGCAGGGTCACCATCTCGCCGCTCCACAAGGTCACTTCGGTCACCCCGGCGGCCGGCGGCGGCTACACGGTGACCATCGACCAGATCAACACCACCGGCGACACCGTGGCCACCAAGTCGGTGACCGCGGACCGGGTGTTCTTCGCGGCCGGCAGCGTCGGCACCAGCAAGCTCCTGGTCAAGCTCAAGGCCACCGGCGCGCTGCCGAACCTCAACGGCGAGGTCGGCAAGGGCTGGGGCGAGAACGGCAACGTCATGTGCGGCCGCGCCAACCACATGTGGGACCCGACCGGAAAGCTCCAGTCGACCATCCCCTGCTCCGGCATCGACAACTGGGACGCGGGCGGCGCGTTCGCCGAGGTCGCACCGCTCCCGACCGGCATCGAGACGTACGCCTCCTTCTACCTGTCGATCACCAAGAACCCGAACCGCGGCGAGTTCACCTGGAACGCCGCGACCGGCGCCGCCGAGCTGAACTGGCAGACGGCCTGGAAGCAGTCCTCCATCACGATGGCCAAGACCATCTTCGACAAGATCAACTCGAAGGAGGGCACGATCTACCGGACCGACCTGTTCGGCGGGAACAAGATCTGGAACGACACCCTCACCTACCACCCGCTCGGCGGGGCCGTCCTGAACAAGGCCACCGACAACTACGGGCGCCTGCACGGCTACACCGGCCTCTACGTGATCGACGGCGCGCTGATCCCCGGCAACACCAGCGTCAACCCGTTCGTCACGATCACGGCCCTCGCCGAACGCAACATCGAGAAGATCATCGCCACCGACCTCCGATAGGGCCGCGTCCTCCCCCCAGCGGCCGGGGCCGTTCGGATTCCCCGAACGGCCCCGCATCCACGAGCCTGCCGCCCGTCCCTCAGTGCCCCGGCAGCACGCAGACGCTGTCCAGGCCGAGCACGTGGTTGAGCCGGCCGAAGGCCAGCCAGGACCCGATGCTCATGGTCAGCTCCACGATCTCCAACTGGCTGTAGTGCGCGGTCATCCGCTCCCAGAACTCGTCGTCGAGACCGTGGTGGTCGAGGGTGTACCGCTCGGCGTACTCTGCCGCCAGCCGGGTGCGCTCGTCGAAGCGGTCCGTGGTGCGCCACTGCGTGACCGCGTCGGAGAACTCCTCCTCGACCTTCTCCCCGTCCCGGTCGGTACGCCAGTCCAGGCAGAAGACGCACCCGTTGATCTGCGCGACGCGCAGCCGGGCGGCCTCGAACTCCCGCAGGCCCAGGGTGGTGTGGGCGTACACCGAGAGGGAGAAGTTCGCGGCGGCCATCCCGATCCCGGGGACCATGTCGCCCCACACGTACTCGATCGGGTGCTGCCCTTCAGGGACGTCGATCCTCATGACTGTTTCCTTCCGAGTCTGCCGATGGCGGGACGCAACGGGATGTCGAGGGCGTCGTACAGTCCTGGTTTCGCCTCGGTGAGCCAGTCGATGGCGCTCACCAGGCGGCCGACGGCGGTGGCGTTGCCGCCCGCCGAGCGGTTCTCGCCCTCGTCGGTGGCCTCGATGGTGACCTCGATGCGCGGGCGGCCCTCGATGACGACCCGGTGGGCCCCGTCACCGCCGTCGGGCGGGGTGGGCCAGTCCGGCGCGCAGGAGGCGTGGATGCGGGTGACGTGCTCGATGACGATGCGGGGCTCGCCCCCGACGATGCCCTGCACCTCGAAGCGGATCGCTCCCTGGGTGCCGGCCTCGAACGCGCCCATCGTGCGGGTGGTCACCGTGGTGTCGAGCGCGCGCCGGTCCACCGTCTCGCGGATCTCGTCGAGTTCGACGCCGAGGGCCCGGGCCATCATGCGTATCTGACCGCCCCACACCATGGTCGGGATCGAGGGCATGAGCATCATCGGCTCGTACTCCATGGGGTGGCCCATGCCGACGAGGTGGCGGACGGAGTCCGGCTGGTCGTAGGTGGAGTAGTCGAAGATCTCCTGGCAGCGGATGGCGTCGATGGTGGTGCCCAGTCCGCTGAGCAGGAGCGGGAGCACGTCGTTGCCCCAGCCGGGGTCGACGCCGGACGCGAAGAGCGAGCCACTGCCCTCCGCGATGGCGGCCAGCACCGGATCGCGGAACTCCGGTGGTGCGCTGCGGTGGTCGTAGAGCGGGTAGAGCGCGGGGCTGACGACGACCGCGCCGGCCCGGATCGCCCGGGTGATGTCGGCGAGGGCCTCGTCGGGCCGGATGTCCCCGGAGGCGGCGTACACCACGGCCCGGGGGCGGGCGGCCAGTACGGCCTCGATGTCGTCGGTGGCGGCGACGCCCAAGGGGCGGTCGAGGCCGCCGAGTTCACCCGCGTCGCGGCCGACCTTGGCCGGATCGTGGACGATGACGGCGGAGAGTTTCAGCGCGGGATGGGCCTCGACGGCACGGATGGCCAAACGGCCGACGTTGCCGGTACCCCAGACAACCGTGGAAATCATGCGCGGAGGGTAGCGACAGGACCTGCATGTTTCCAGAGCCTGCCGGGACTCCTCGGCTACTGGTTCCGGGCGCCGAGGACGAAGAGGAGGTAGACGAAGAAGGCGAAGAGGTGACCGGCGAACAAGTAGGCGGTCAGCCGGATCACCAGACCGCGCGGAAACTTGGACTCGGGCTTGGACTCACGCTGGTACTCGGGCTCGGGATCGGCCTGCGGCGCGCCCTGGGAGTGGATCCGGGACTCGGTCGGGGACATGGCTACGGCTCCTCGCCTATCGGTGGTGCGTGGTGGTGGCGCCGCCGCCCAGGCACAGCCCGGCGAGGCTGCTCTGGAGCAGGGTGTGGACGAACAGCAGGTCGGCTCCGCCGGAGGCGGCGGCCGTGATGCGGTGCGGGGTGAGCGAGTCGAAGTGCGCGCTGTCCCCCGGCTCCAGCAGGTACTCGGCCTCCCCCAGGTGCAGCCGCAGCCGCCCGCCCAGGACGTACAGCCATTCCTCGCCGGGATGGACGCGGACCAGCTCGCCCGGGCCGCGGTCCTGCGGGACGTGCACGCGCAGGGCCTGCATCCCGCGCCCGGAGCCGCCCGCCTGCCAGTACGTCCACCCGTCGGCCTCGCGGGCTCCCGGTCCGCCGGCCCGTACGATGGGATCGGCGACGGCGGCGGTCTCGCCGAGCAGCTCGGAGACGGTCGTGCCGTAGGTGCGGGCGAGCGCGAGCAGCAGCGGCAGCGAGGGCTGGCGCCGGCCGGTCTCCAGGCGGGACAGGTGGGCGGGCGAGAGCCGGGCCCGTGCTGCGGCGGCCTCGAGGGTCAGTCCGGCGCGGCGGCGCAGGTCGCGCAGCTGCGGGGCCACGGTGGGCAGCTCGTCGACCGCGTCATCGGCGGCGGGAACGTCTCCGGGGCCGGGGGTGCCGGGGGCGTCCTCGGGGCCGGGGGCAGGACCGGGTGTCATGCCCCGATTGAGCCAGAGACTTGCCTGCCTGGCAATCCGTCTTGCCTCTGAGGCAAAATCAGGCGTCGTCCACGCCGGCTTCGGTGCCGCGACCGCCGTCCTGCCCCAGCACCGTCTCCACCGTGTCCGCCTGCTCGGCGCTCTTGTCCGGGCGGTGCCGGAGCACCCGCGCGAAGCGCAGGGCCACCCCGGCCGGGTAGCGCGGGGAGCGCTGCAGGCCGTCGTAGGCGATCTCCACCACCAGTTCCGGCCGTACCCGGACGGTGAAGCCGTCGTCCGAGACCGCCATCGCCCGGAGCGCCGCGGTCTGCCAGCGCAGCATCTCGTCGGTGAGCCCCTTGAAGGTCTTGCCGAGCATGGCGTACGTGCCGTCGGCGGCCCGGGCTCCCAGGTGCAGGTTCGACAGGAGTCCGGTGCGCCGCCCGTGGCCCCATTCGGCGGCGAGGATCACCAGGTCGAGGGTGTGTACCGGCTTCACCTTCAGCCAGTTGCGGCCGCGCCGCCCGGCCGCGTAGGCCGAGTCCAGCCCCTTCACCACGACGCCCTCGTGCCCGCTGCGCAGGGTCTCGGTCCAGAACGCCTCGGCTTCGGAGGCCTGCGCCTGCGGGTCCTCGACCGCCAGCCGGCGGACCCGGGCGTGCTCGGGGACGAGGGCGGCGAGCGCCTCGTACCGCCGGCGGACCGGAAGGTCGAGGAGCACCTCATCGCCGGCGGCCAGGACGTCGAAGAAGAAGGGGACGACCGGCAGCGTCCGCCGGGCGGCGTCGACGTCGATGCGCGAGCCGACCCGGCTCGCGATCTGCTGGAAGGGGACGGGGCGGCCGTCCGCCGAGCGGCCGATCACCTCCCCGTCCAGGATGAACCGCTCCCCTGGCAGCGAGCGGGCCAGCTCGGCCACTTCCGGCAGGCGCGCGGTGATCTCGTCGAGGGAGCGCGTGTAGATCCGTACGTCGTCCCCGTCCCGGTGCACCTGGACCCGGATCCCGTCGAGCTTCTCCTCCACCGCGCAGGGCCCGAGCGCGGCGAGGGCCTCGGCGACCGATGCGGCGGTGCCGGCCAGCATGGGCTGTACGGGCTGCCCGACGCGGAGGATGAAGCCGCCCAGCGCCGGCGCTCCGCCGGCCAGCACGGCCGCGGCGACCCGGGGCAGCGAACCGTCGAGCATCGCGGCGCGGCGCAGGTCCGCGGCCGGTACCCCGGCGGCCGCGGCCACGCCCTCCAGGGCCACCGCGTCCAGCGCGCCCTGACGCACCTCGCCGGACAGCAGACGGCGCAGGAACGCCTGTTCGTCCGCGGTGGCCTGGCCGAGCAGGCCGTCCAGCACCCGGCGCCGGCGGGCCTGCGATCCCGTACCGGCGACGGAGGCCAGTTCGGCCACCGCCTCGTCCACGGCGAGCACGGTCAGGGTGGGCCGGTCCGCCGGTTCGACCTCCTGCGCGAGCATCCGCCAGCCGATGCCGGGGCGGCCCTGGGGGAGGCGCCCGGCGAGGTAGGAGATCACCAGGGCGGCCTCCTCAGGGGCCGCCGCGGCGAAGAGCTCCGCGAGCAGGGCGGTCTTCCGGGACCGGGCGGAGGTGTCGGCGACCTCCCGGGACACGCGCGCGAGTTCGGCCAGCAGCATGCGCCCATCCTCCCGTGCCGCGGCGCGCGCCGCAGGTCGGCATCCCGTCGCCCTGCTCCGTGCCCGTACCGCAGGCGCGGTACACGGGGCCGCTCGCGTAATCCTCGGGAAGGTCATGACATCCGCCTGCGGGCGCTCCGGCGGCGGGTCACGGGCGTTTAGGGTTCCCGTATGAAGCTCCGACTGCCCAGGCGACGCCGGAACCGCCTCCTCGCCGGCGCCGCGGCGCTCGCGGTCGTCGCGGGAGCCGGGACGTGGACGGCCTCGGCCGCCGCGGGCGACGCGCCGGCCGTGCACCGCCAGGACGCCGTGCTGGACATGCCCGACGCCGGGATCGACACCTCGTACTTCACGGCCGGCGAGGGGGACGGCGGAGGGCGGAAACGTCCCGCCGTGCTCCTCGGCCACGGTTTCGGCGGCAGCAAGGAGGACGTGCGCGAGCAGGCCGAACAACTGGCCCGCGACGGGTACGCCGTCCTGACCTGGTCGGCGCGCGGCTTCGGCCGCTCCGGCGGCCGGATCGGGCTGAACGATCCCGAGTACGAGGTCAAGGACGTCTCCCGGCTCATCGACTGGCTCGCGACCCGCCCCGAGGTACGGCTCGACGGGGACGGCGATCCGCGCGTCGGCGTGTCCGGCGCCTCCTACGGCGGGGCGGTCTCGCTGCTCGCCGCCGGATACGACCGCCGTGTGGACGCGATCGCCCCGCAGATCACCTACTGGAACCTCGCGGACTCCCTCTTCCCCAACGGCGTCTTCAAGAAGCTGTGGTCCGGCATCTTCTTCACCACCGGCTCCGCCGGCGGGATGCAGGCGGCACCGGCGCAGCAGGGCCCCGGCCCCCAGGCGCCGGATCCTGGCGCCGCGCCCGGCTGCGGGCGGTTCCAGCCGGAGCTCTGCTCCATGTACGAGCGGGTCGCGGTGGCCGGGAAGCCCGACCCCGAGGCCCGGGCGCTGCTGGAGCAGCGCAGCCCCTCCGCCGTCGGTGCCAAGATCAAGGTGCCGGCCCTCATCGTGCAGGGCCAGGACGACTCCCTCTTCCCGCTGGACCAAGCCGACGCCATGGCCAAGGCCATCGCGGCGAACGGCGCGCCCGTCTCCGTCGACTGGGCGTCCGGCGGGCACGACGGCGGCATGCGGGAGGCCGCCCGGGTCGAGGCCCGGGTGACGGCCTGGTTCGACCGCTATCTCAAGGGGGACGAGGGAGCCGACACCGGTCCGGCGTTCCGCGTCTCGCGCTCCGGCGGGATCGACTCCACCGACGGGCAGGTCCAGCTGCGCGGCGCGAGCAGCGAGCGGTACCCGGGGCTGGCGTCCGGACCGCAGGAGTTCGCCCTGAGCGGGCGGGAGCAGAGCTTCGCCAATCCGGCGGGCGGCGCTCCCCCGGCCCTGTCCTCGCTGCCCGGCATCGGCGGACAGCTCGCCGCCTTCGGAGCGGGGCTCTCGCTGGACTTCCCCGGGCAGAACGCCCGGTTCGAGTCGCAGCCGCTGACCCGGGAGCTCCGGATCACCGGGACCCCGACGGTCACCCTGACCGTGAGGTCGACGGCCCCGGACGGTTCGGCCGTGCTGTTCGGCAAGGTGTACGACGTGGGGCCCGACGGCCGCGGACAGGTCCTGCCCCGTCAACTGGTCGCTCCCGTGCGGGTGGAGGACGCCCGGCAGGGCGCGACCGTCACGCTGCGGCTTCCCGCGATCGACCACGCCGTGGAGGCCGGGCACCGGTTGCGGCTGGTGGTCGCCGCCACCGACCTCGGCTACGCCACGCCGGCCGCGCCCGCCACCTACACGGTGTCGGCGCAGGGCCCGCTGGCCGTCCCCGTCGCCCCGCAGGTGCGGACCGCCGCGGCGGCCCTGCCCGCCTGGACCTGGGGGCTCCCGCTCGGGGCGGCGGCGCTGGCCGCGGCGCTGCTCGGGATCCGGCGGACCGGCCGGGGGACCGCGGGGGCGCGGGCCGGCGTACCGGAGCCGGAGGCCGCCCTGGCCGACGTACCGCTGGAAATCACCGGACTGACGAAGAAGTACGCGAAGGCGCAGGACCGGTACGCCGTACGGGACCTGTCGTTCCGGGTGGAGAAGGGGCAGGTGCTGGGGCTCCTCGGGCCGAACGGCGCGGGCAAGACCACCACCCTGCGCATGCTGATGGGGCTGATCGCGCCGGACGCCGGGGAGATCCGGGTGTTCGGGCACGCCGTACGGGCCGGAGCTCCGGTGCTGTCGCGGGTCGGGGCTTTCGTGGAGGGGGCGGGATTCCTGCCGCACCTGACGGGCCGGGCCAACCTGGAGCTGTACTGGCAGGCCACCGGCCGCCCGGCCGAGGACTCGTACATGGAGGAAGCCCTCGAGATCGCCGGGCTCGGCGACGCGCTGGAGCGGGCGGTGCGCACGTACTCGCAGGGCATGCGGCAGCGGCTCGCGATCGCGCAGGCCATGCTGGGGATGCCGGATCTGCTGATCCTCGACGAGCCGACGAACGGTCTGGACCCGCCGCAGATCCGGGAGATGCGGGACGTGATGATCCGCTACGCCGCCGGCGGGCGCACGGTCATCGTCTCGAGCCACCTGCTGTCGGAGGTGGAGCAGTCCTGTACGCACCTGGTGGTCATGGACCGCGGCCGGCTGGTGCAGGCGGGCGAGGTCGCCGAGATCACGGGCGGCGGGGACACCCTGCTGGTGACGCTGGCAGCGCCGGTGGACGCGGTGGCCGTCGAGAAGGTTGCGGCGCTGGAGGGGGTGGGGGCCGTGACGGCCGCCGATGACGGGCTGCTGGTTCGGCTCGACGGCGCGACGGCCGCCGGGCTGATCGCCGAACTCGTACGGCTGGAGGTGCCGGTGAGCGCTGTGGGGCCGCACCGTCGGCTGGAGGACGCGTTCCTCACCCTGATCGGAGGTACGGCATGAGCAAGGTGGAGGTCTTGCGGGAGGTGGCCCCCGGCTATCGGCCGGGCCGTACGCTGCCGCTGCGCGTGGAGGCGTTGCGGCAGTGGCGCCGGCGGCGGACGCTGGTGATGGGCGGGGTGCTGGCCGCGCTCCCCTTCATCATGATCATCGCGTTCGCGGTGGGCGGCGGGCCGGACGGCCCCGGCGGCGGCAACGACCGGATCACCCTGATCGACACGGCCACCGCGTCGGGGGCGAACTTCGCCGCCACGTGCCTGTTCGTCTCGGCGGGCTTCCTGCTGGTGGTGCCGGTGGCGCTGTTCTGCGGGGACACGGTGGCCTCGGAGGCGAGCTGGTCCTCGCTGCGCTATCTGCTGGCCTCACCGGTGCCGCGGGCCCGGCTGCTGTGGAGCAAGCTGGTGGTGGCTCTCGGCTTCAGCCTGGCGGCGATGGTGCTGCTGCCGGTGGTGGCGCTGGCGGCGGGCACGGCCGCGTACGGCTGGGGGCCGTTGAAGCTCCCGACCGGGGGGTCGCTGGCGGCCGGGGACACCGTGCCGCGGCTCGCGCTGGTGGTGGCCTTCATCTTCGTGTCGCAGCTCGTGACGGCGGGTCTGGCGTTCTGGCTGTCCACGCGGACCGACGCACCGCTGGGCGCGGTGGGCGGCGCGGTCGGGCTGACGATCGTCGGCAACGTGCTGGACGCGGTGACGGCGCTCGGGTCGTGGCGCGACTTCCTGCCGGCGCACTGGCAGTTCGCCTGGGCGGACGCGCTCCAGCCGCACCTGGAGTGGGGCGGGATGGTGAAGGGGGCTGCGGTGTCGGTGTCGTACGCGCTGGTGCTGTTCGCCCTCGCCTTCCGGGGGTTCTCCCGCAAGGACATCACGTCCTGAGCGGGAGGACCCCCGGGGGCGTCAGCTCACGGGCGGGGCGACGGCGTCGATCTCGGCGAGCAGCTCGGCCTCCAGGGGGCGGTCGGCGACGGCCGCGTTGGCGCGTACCTGCTCGGCTGACGTGGCTCCCGCGATGACGGAGGCGCAGCCGGGCTGGGCGGAGAGCCAGCCGATGGCGAGTTCGAGGACGCTGCGGCCGTACTTCTCGGCGAGGGCGGCCAGCGCTTCGACGACATCGAGCCGCTGTTCGGTGAGGTAGGCGTCGCGGCCTTCGAGGCGGGAGCCCGCCGGGACGGGTGCGCCCCGGCGGATCTTCCCGGTGAGGAGGCCGTTGGCGAGCGGGAAGTACGGGAGCACCCCGACACCGTAGTGGAGCGCCGCGGGCACGAGTTCGCGCTCGGCCGACCGCTCCAGCAGCGACCACTGGTTCTGCGCGGACACGAAGGGTGCGGCGCCGGTTTCGCGGGCGGTGTGGGCGGCTTCGGCAAGCTGCCAGCCTGTGAGGTTGGAGTGGCCGATGTAGCGGACCTTGCCCTCGGCGACGAGCTCGGTGAGCGCGGCCAGGGTCTCGGCGATCGGGGTGGCCGGGTCGGGGCTGTGCAGCTGGTAGAGGTCGATGTGGTCGGTGCCGAGGCGGCGCAGGGACTCCTCGACGGCCCGGCGGATGTAGGCGCGGCCGCCGCGGGCTCCGGCGGCGGGACCGTACTTCATGTCCATGCCGTCGTAGCCGAACTTGGTGGCGAGGACGACCTGGTCCCTGCGGCCCTTGAGGGCCTGGCCCAGGTGGCTCTCGGAGCCGCCGAGGCCGCCGTAGATGTCGGCGGTGTCGAGCAGGGTGATGCCGGCGTCGAGTGCGGCGTCGACGACGGCGCGGGTGGCCCGGGCGTCGAGGCGGCCGCCGAAGTTGTTGCACCCGAGCCCGACGGCGGAGACCTGCAGACCTGAACTGCCCAGGGGGAGATGGCGCATGCGTTTCGTTCCTCCGCGTTCGTCCGGCACGTGATCGGCCAAGTGGCCGGCCAGTCTAGGCCGAAGGGTTCCCGGGCATCAGACCGTCCCGCGGGCGGGCATGATGGGCCCGTGGGGAACATCTTTCACGGCAGCGGCGGTCATGACCTGGACCTCACGAACGGCGGCACCGAGGTCTTCGTCGAGGTGCTCATGCTCGCCGTGTCCGAGCTCGCCCGGGAGCCCTGGGATTTCCGGTTCGCCGCCCTGCTCACGCTGCAGGACCAGCACGTGATGGGGCGGGGTGTCGTCGGCTTCGGCCTGGCGGAGCTCGACTGGGGCGCCACGCGGCAGGCGCGGGCAGCGGCCAAGGGGTTCGTGCTGCGCGTCCTCGATCTCTCGCTGACGCGCCACCGCTGGGAGGAGCTGGGATACGAGCCGGCCCGGGTGGAGGAGTACCTGCGGACGTACCGGTCCATGGTCGAGGAGTTCGACCCGGAGGGCGCGGCGGATGGCGCGGGCCCGCCATCCGGGGTGCTGCCCGGTCTGCACGAGGCCGCCATGGCCTCGTGCGTACGGCACCGGGTGCTGGCCGGGCTGCCGTTCTGGGCGGCCTGCGTGTTCTGCACGGCCGGGCGCTGACCGGCCCTTCCCCCGCTCACTGAACGGTGACGACCGTGGGACGGCCCAGGTCGGGCCGGTCGCGGAGCGGCAGTTCGGGGCCGGGGCGTTCCGGTGCCGGTTCCGGTTCCAGTTCCAGTTCCAGTTCCAGGACGATGATCTCGTTCTCCCCGGTGTTCCACAGGGGTGCGGGGGCGTAGAGGGTGCGCTGGGGGCCGCGCGGTGTGTCGTAGTGGCCGAGGAGGAAGCCGTTCAGCCAGACCAGGCCCGTCCCCCAGCCGGACAGGTCCGGGAAACCGTCGGCCGGTGCGTCCGTGAGCACGTGGGTGAAGCGGTGGAAGGCCGGGCCAGGCACCGTGCCGGCTTCCGCCGTCCAGTCGAGGCCGGTCAGGTCGGTGAGCGGCAGCGGGCGCATCTCCCAGGCGAACAGCCGCTGGTGGCCGTGGCGCACGCCGCGCCGGATGCCCTTGCGGTCGTCGATCAGCGGGCCGTAGTTCACCCGGCCCTGCGCGCGGACGAGGATGTCCAGCACCACACCCGCTTCCCCGACCGCCAGCTCCAGGCCCTCGTCGGGGGCGTTGCGGTCCAGTACGCCGAGCGGCACTCCGTCGGCGAAGACGTACGCGCGGTCGCCGAGGCCGTCGATCCTGACGGGCATCGCGGGGCGCGGGCCGGTGACGGTCGTCCGGTAGTGGACCAGCCCGTGGCTCTGGCCCAGCGCCTCCATGGGCTCGGGTGCGGGACGCGATACCGGTTCGCCGCCCAGGAGATCGAGGCAGGACAGCAGGGCCGCCGTGCCCGCGGGGGTCGCGAGGGCGGGGGTGATGCGCGGCAGCGGCTCGGGCGGCGGGCCGGCGGGAAGCGGCACGTACTTGCCGATGACCTCGCGGAACGCGTGGAACTTCGGGGTGAGTTCGCCGGCCTCGCCGATCGGGGCGTCGTAGTCGTAGCTGGTGACCGTGGGCTCGTAGCCGGGCTCCTCCGGGCGGGAGCCGGTGTGGTTCGCGCCCGCCCAGAAGCCGAAGTTGGTACCCCCGTGAGCCATGTAGAGGCTCACGGACGCGCCGGTGGCCAGGAGTTCGTCGAGCGAGCCGGCCACTTCCTCGACGGCCCGGACGTGGTGGTCCTCGCCCCAGTGGTCGAACCAGCCGATCCAGAACTCCATCGCCATCAGCGGGCCGGTCTTCTGGTAGCGGCGCAGCAGGCCGAGGCGCTCGGCCGGACGCGCGCCGAAGGTGGCGGTGGCGAGCCGGCCGGGCACCGTCCCGCCCTGCTGCATGGCGTGCTCGGCGCCGTCGGCGGTGAACAGCAGGCAGTCCACGCCGCGCCGCAGCAGGCCCTGTTCGAGGTGGCGCAGATAGTGCGTGTCGTTGCCGTACGAGCCGTACTCGTTCTCGATCTGCACGGCGACCACCGGCCCGCCCGCGCCGGCCAGCAGCGGCAGCAACTCGGGTACGACCTGGTCGAACCAGCCGTCCACCTCGGTCAGGAACCGGGGGTCGGAACAGCGCGGCCTCAGCGTGCCGTCGGCCAGCAGCCGCGCCGGCAGACCGCCGAAGTCCCACTCGGCGCATATGTAGGGGCCGGGACGCACGATCGCGTCGAGACCCAGACGCTGTGCCAGGCGCAGGAACCGGCCCAGGTCCCGCCACCCCGTGAAATCGTCCTTGCCCGGGGCGGTCTCGTGGAAGTTCCACGGCACGTAGGTGTCCACCGTGTTCACACCCATGGCGCGCAACCGGGAGAGGCGGTCCTCCCACAGGTCCGGATGGACCCGGAAGTAGTGCAGCGCCCCGGAGACGATGCGGTGGGGGCGGCCTGCGCGCCGGAATCCGTCCTGGTCGAGCGTGAGCATGCGGTGACTCCCGGGAGCGAGGTCGAGATGCCATGAGGTGCCGGACGCGGCCGAATATATGAACGCACCGAGCGCCCGTCAATGACCAGTTGAACGGATTCGATCGAATCGATCGGTTCGATTCCCTATGATGGGACGGGCACGTCACCACCTACCTCACCGCACCGCACCGCACCGCACCTCAGGGGGACGCTTTGAGACCACATGTGAACCAACGCCAGGCACAGGTACTCGCACTCGTCCGCGAGCGGGGCAGCGTGCGCGTGGCGGAGCTGGCCCGGGAGCTCGGCATCTCCCCGGTCACCTTGCGGCGGGACATCGAGGCGATGGCCGCGCGGGGCGAGATCCAGCGGATGCACGGGGTGATCAGCAGGGTGCAGCCGGGGTCGGCTTCCGTCCTCGCCGCCCGGGCCGGCGCGGCGCGCGCCGCCGCCGGGGCCGCGGGCGGTCCGGGCGGTTCAGGCGGTTCGGCGGGCGGCGGGGCCGGCGAGGGGCTGGTGATCGGGATGGTGGTGCCCACGACCGAGTACTACTACGCCGAGGTCGTCCAGGGGGCCCGCGCGGCGGTGGAGGCGCGCGGTGCACGGCTCACCGTGGGGCTGACGCGCTATCTGCCCGGTGAGGACCGGACCCAGGCGGACCGGCTGGTCTCCACGGGGGCGCACGGGCTGCTGCTGACTCCGAACTGGGAGGCCGGGTCGCCGGGACCCGGGGAGGGCGCGTGGGCGGCGGAACTCCCGGTTCCGACGGTGCTGGTGGAACGGTGGGCGCCGCCGGGACATCCGGCGGCCGCACTGGACAGGGTGGCCTCCGACCACGCGCACGGCGCGGCCCGGGCGGTGCAGCACCTGGCGGAGCTGGGGCACAAGCGGATCGCGCTCGCCAGCCGGTCCACTCCGACCTCGACGCGGCTGCGCGCAGGGTACGAGGCCGCCGTGTCCGCGCTCGGTCTGGAGCCCGCGCCGCCGTGGCCGCCGTACGCGCCGGGGCCGGTCTCCGATGCGGACCTGTTCTCCCGGATGCTGGATTACCTGTGTGACGCGGTGACGACGGGCGGGGTCGGCGCTGCCCTGATCCACAGTGACACCGACGCGATCATGCTGATCCCCCGGCTTCAGGCGCGGGGTGTGCGGGTGCCCGAGGACCTGGCCGTGATCACGTACGACGACGAGGTGGCCGGGATGGCCGACGTGCCGCTGTCGGCGGTGGCGCCGGCCAAGCGGGAGGTGGGCGCCCGGGCGGCGGGGCTGCTGCTGGACCGGCTGACCGGGGTGGAGCCCGAGGAGGGCCCCCGGCAGCACCTGGACCTGCTCCCGCACCTGACCATCCGGCCCTGAGGAGCGGGGCGGCCGGCGCGTTGAGGCGATCACTTCGATCGGGTCGCGCGTCGTGACGCCACCACTGCCGTTGCCTCTGCCGCTGCCGGCCGAAGCGGGTGCCTACCGGGCGGCGCCCGGACCGTTCGGCGCCCCGGCGACCAGCCGCTCCAGGTGCTCCCTGCCGCGCGTGAGCCGGCCGGGCAGTTCGGCCGCCTCGGGGTACCAGCGCTTCTCGTACTCCCAGCAGAGCCACCCGTCCGGCGGTACGGCCGCCACCGCCTCCGCCAGGGGCAGCACTCCGGCGCCGAGCCCGAGCGGTACGAGCTCGCGCGCCGAGGCCACGTCCTTGACCTGTACGTAACCCAGGTGCGCGGCCAGGGCACGCCACGTCTCGGCCGGCGACTCCCCGCCGAGCCAGGTGTGCAGTACGTCCCACAGCGCCCCGGCGCCGGGATGCGCGACCCGGTCCAGGACCCGGGCGGCCGCCGCCCCCGTGCGGTGGGAGTCATGGGTCTCCAGCAGGATCCTTACCCCGTGCCGCTCCGCGAACGGGGCGGCGGCCCGCAGCCTGCGTACGGCGAGGGCATCGGCGGCCGGCCCGGCCAGGTCTCCGCCGCCCGGGAAGACCCGTACATGAGGCGCTTCCAGGTCGGCGGCGAGCCGGACCAGGGCGCGCAGTTCGGCGAGGACCGGTTCGTCCGGCCCGGCGGCGGCCACGCGCGCGTAGCCCGCGACGCACAGGGCGGTGACCCCTGCGCCGGTGAGGGCGCGCAGTCCGGCGACCCGGTCGGCCGTCGGACTGGCCGGATGCAGGGGCTCCTCGGGGTGGGCGCGCAGCTCCAGGCCGTCGAAACCGTGGGCGGCCGCCAGGGCGGCGCTGCGCTCGAGCGGTGTGCCGGGCAGGCCGAGCGTCGAGAAGGCGTATTTCAGCTCGGCCTCCCTTCGGCCGGGGGCGGGGCCGTCGAGGCGCGCACCATCAGCTCGGTGGGCAGGGTGGTGATGCCGCCCGGGGGCAGGGGTCGGCGGCCGGTGACGAGTTGGGCGGCGAGTGCGCCCGCCTCGCGCAGCGGCACCCGGACGGTGGTCAGGGCCGGGGCGGTGTCCGCGCAGAACGGCAGGTCGTCGAAGCCGGCCACGGAGACGTCCTCGGGGATGCGTATCCCCGCCTCGCGCAGCGCGGCGCCGACCCCGGTGGCGACGGTGTCGTTTGCCGCGGCGACCGCGGTGAAGGGTGCTCCGCGACGCAGCAGTTCGCGGGTGGCGTCGTAGCCCGCGGAGCGCTCGAAGCCGGCGTGCACGGTGAGGTCGGCGCAGGCGTCGGGGAGGCCGGGGTCGTGCCGCAGCAGGGCGGCCCGGTGTCCGGCGAGGCGTTCGCGGGTGGTGCTCAGCCCGGGCGGCCCGGCGACGTAGGCGATGCGCCGGTGGCCGAGGGCCAGCAGGTGCTCGGCGAGCCGGAAGGCGCCTCCGTGGTCGTCGAACATGACGGTGGCGACGGGCAGTTCGGCGGGCAGGGGCAGCGGTGGCCGCCCGCACAGGACGACGGGTGCGCCGGCGGCGGCCATCCGCGCGATGCGGGAGGCGAGCGTGGTCGTGTGATCCGGGTCTTCTGCGGCGCCGCCGGTGAGGACGACTCCGCCGGCCCGCTGGCCCTCCAGCAGGGCGAGGTAGGCCAGTTCCGCCGCGGGCCGCCCTTCGGTGTTGCAGACGACGGCGAGGCGGCGCGCGTCACCCGGGCCGCTCGGTGCGAGGGCGCTCTGCAGGGAGCCGGCGAGGATCCCGAAGAAGCTGTCGGCAACGTCGTGGACGAGGACGCCCACGAGGTCGGAGGTGGCGGCCGCGAGCGCGCGGGCGGGCCCGTTGGCGATGTAGCCGAGCTCCTCGACGGCCTGCTCAACCCGGGTCCGGGTGCCGCCGGCCACCGGGTAGCCGCCGTTGAGCACGCGCGAGACGGTGGCGGGCGACACGCCCGCGTGCGCCGCGACCTCGGCGAGAGTCACCGCCATGATGCACCCCTCCTCTTCTGATCCGGGTCATCGTCTCATCCGGTGTGGACCTCCATAGTGCCTGAGAGAGAAAGCGCTTTCCATCACTCGTTCGAGTCTTGCGGTGCGGATGTCTTCGACTCTAGCCTGAACGCAGTGAAAGCGCTTTCTATCGAGGGCGAGCGGGAGACGCCATCGGAACCGGAGGAGGGGGAGCGTCATGGAGCGCAGGACGATCAAGATCGCCATGAACGGCGTGACGGGGCGCATGGGATACCGGCAGCATCTGGTGCGGTCCCTGCTCGCGCTGCGCGAGCAGGGCGGGCTGGACCTGGGTGACGGCACGGCGCTGTGGCCGGAGCCGGTGCTCGTGGGCCGCCGGGAGCCAGCCCTGCGGGCCATCGCGGAGCGGCACGGGCTGGAGCACGTGAGCACCGACCTGGAGGCGGTGCTGGCGGACTACGAGGTCGGGATCTACTTCGACGCCCAGGTCACCGGTGCCCGCGAGGCGGCGCTCCGTCAGGCGATAGCGGCGGGCAAACACGTCTACTGCGAGAAGCCGACCGCGCTGACCTTCGCGTCCTCGCTGGATCTGGCCCGGCGGGCCGCGGCAGCGGGCATCAAGCACGGCGTGGTCCAGGACAAGCTGTTCCTGCCGGGGCTGCGGAAACTGAAGCGGCTGATCGACGGCGGCTTCTTCGGCGAGATCCTGTCCGTGCGCGGCGAGTTCGGCTACTGGGTCTTCGAGGGCGACTGGCAGCCCGCCCAGCGGCCCTCGTGGAACTACCGCGCGCAGGACGGCGGAGGCATCGTCGCCGACATGTTCCCGCACTGGGAGTACCTGCTCCACGAGCTGTTCGGCCCGGTCCGCACGGTGCAGGCCCTCACGCGCACGCACGTCGGTCGCCGCTGGGACGAGGAGGGCAAGCCGTACGAGGCGACGGCCGACGACGCCGCGTACGGGATCTTCGAACTGGAGGGCGGCGCTGTCGCGCAGATCAACTCCTCCTGGGCCGTGCGGGTCCACCGTGACGAACTGGTGGAGTTCCAGGTGGACGGCACGCACGGGTCGGCCGTCGCCGGGCTGCGCGGCTGCCGTATCCAGCACCGCGGGGCGACTCCGAAGCCGGTGTGGAATCCGGATGTGCCGCAGACCGAGGCCTTCCGCTCGCAGTGGCAGGAGGTGCCCGACAACGACCCCGCCGACAACGGCTTCAAGGCGCAGTGGGAGCTCTTCCTGCGGCATGTCGTACTCGATGAACCCTGGCGGTGGGACCTGCTCGCCGGGGCGCGGGGGGTACAGCTCGCCGATCTCGGGCTGCGCTCCTCGGCCGAGGGCCGGCGGCTGCCGGTGCCGGAGGTGACGCTGTGAGCATCCGGCTCCCGACGGCGGACGGCGGATCGCGCCTGTACCGGCCGAACAGCGCACCACTGCCACCGCTCAAGTGCGGTCCCGCCCGTAGCCGCGTCTTCTACTCCGCGGCGCACGTGGTCGCCGATGCGGCGGCTCCGTCGGCGGCGGGGCCGGTGATCGACTGGGAGTCGACGCTGGCCTTCCGCCGCGGGTTGTGGGCGCAGGGCCTCGGGGTCGCCGAGGCCATGGACACCGCACAGCGCGGGATGGGCCTGGACTGGCCCGCCGCCGCGGAGCTGATCCGGCGTTCGGCGGCGGAGGCCGCGACGGTGGGCGGCCGGATCGTCTGCGGTGCGGGCACCGACCAGCTCTCTTCCGCCGGGCCTCCTCACTCCCTCGCCGCGATCACCGCCGCCTACGAGGAGCAGCTCGCGCACGTCGAGGCATGCGGGTCGGGGGCCGTCCTGATGGCCTCGCGGGCGCTGGCCGCCGCGGCCCGCGGCCCCGAGGACTACCTGGAGGTGTACGGCGCGCTGATCCGGCAGAGCGCGCGACCCGTCGTACTGCACTGGCTCGGGCCGATGTTCGATCCGGCGCTGGCCGGCTACTGGGGCCACCACGACCCGGACGCGGCCACGGAGGTTTTCCTGAAGATCGTCGGCGACTGCCCGCAGAAGGTGGACGGCGTCAAGGTCTCGCTGCTGGACGCGGAACGGGAGGTGGACATCCGAAGGCGCCTTCCGGCGGGCGTGCGCTGCTACACGGGCGACGACTACCACTATCCGGAGCTGATCGCCGGGGACGGGGAGTCGACCGGCGACGCGCTGCTCGGCATCTTCGACCCGATCGCCCCGATCGCGGCGCGGGCCGCGCTCGCCCTCGACCGGGACGACCTCGCGGGCTTCCACGAGCTGCTCGATCCGACGGTCCCGCTGTCGAGACATCTCTTCGCCCCTCCGACCCGCTTCTACAAGACGGGGGTGGTGCTGCTGGCCTGGCTCGCCGGGCACCAGGAGCACTTCACGATGCTCGGCGGTCTGGAGTCGGCGCGGCCGCTGCCCCATCTGGCGACCGCGTACGAACTGGCGGACGGGCTGGGGCTGTTCCCGGATCCGGAGCGGGCCGAGGACCGGATGCGCGGGCTGCTCGCTCTGCACGGGGTGACGTCGTGAGCGCGGCGGCGGAGCCGGCCCCGCCGCGGCTCAGCCTGAACCAGGAGACCGTCCGCCAGTGGTCGCTGCCCGAGCTGGTCGCCGGGTGTGCGGCGGCCGGGGTGGGCGCCGTCGGGCTCTGGCGCGATCCGGTCCGCGCCTTCGGGGTGCGGAAGGCCGCGAAACTCGTCGCCGGGGCCGGGCTGCGCGTCAGCTCGCTCTGCCGGGGCGGCTTCTTCACCGCCGCCGATCCGGTCGGCCGGGCGGCCGCGCTGGAGGCCAACCGCCGGGCCGTGGAGGAGGCGGCCGAACTGGGCGCCGGCACACTGGTCCTGGTCTCGGGCGGGCTGCCCGGCGGTGAGCGGGACCTGGTGGGGGCCCGGTCGCGGATCGCGGACGTGCTGGGCGAGCTGGCTCCGTGGGCCGCCGCGCACGGGGTTCGGCTGGGCATCGAACCGCTGCATCCGATGTACGCCTCGGACCGCTGTGTGGTGTCCACCCTGGGCCAGGCGCTGGACCTCGCCGAGCAGTTCCCGGAGGAGCAGGTGGGGGTGGTGGCCGACTCGTACCACCTGTGGTGGGACGAGCGGCTGCCCGTCGACCTGCGCCGCGCCGGCGAGGGCGGGCGCATCGTGTCCGTCCAGGTCGCCGACTGGGTGACCCCGCTTCCCGCAGGAGTCCTGCTGGGGCGCGGCCAGTTGGGCGACGGCTCCATCGACCTACGGGGATTCCGGAAGCTCGCCGACGCGGCCGGTTACCGGGGCCCGGTGGAGGTGGAGATATTCCATCCCGGGCTGTGGGCCCGGGACGGCGCGGAGGTGCTGCGCGAGGTGATCGACCGGTACCGCGAACACGTCGAGTGAGCAGGCCGGCCGTTGGCGGAGGGGTGGTGGAAGGGGGGTTCGAACAGTGACATAACGTGCCCTGCATGGATCACGAGCACATAGCCGGGGACGGCGAAGGCGCAGGCAGGCGGCGGTTCCTCGCGATCGCGACGGGCGCGGCCACGGCGGCGGGGCTCGGGGCCGTGGCCGGCTGTGGGAAAGGCGCCGACGGAGAGGGCGGGGAACGGGCGGGAGGCTCCCCCGCGCCGAGCGGGAAGCCGTCGGGTGCGGGGCCGGGCGGTTTCGACGTCAAGGCCGAGAACGCCCGGCCGGGGAACGCCGACTGGCCAGTGACCAAGCCCGGGGCGGCCCGGGCCATCGAGGGCTTCGCGGACCGGGTCAGCGTCCTGCCCGGCGAGTCCTTCGGTCTGCACGTGTCCACCACGGCGCCCCGGTTCACCGTGTCCGCCTACCGGATGGGCTGGTACGGCGGGGCCCGGGCCCGCCTGGTGTGGCGTTCCGAAGCGCTGCCCGGGGCACGGCAGCCCGAGCACACGGTGGACCCCGGGACCCGCATGGTCCGCACCCGGTGGTCCCGTACCACGACGATCGACACCAAGGGCTGGCCCGAGGGCTGCTACCTGCTCCGGCTGGACGCGCAGGGGGGCGAGGGCGGCCGTTACGTGCCGGTCACCGTCCGGTCGGCGTCCACGGCCGGACGGACCGTCGTGGTCAACGCGGTCGCGACCTAGCAGGCCTACAACCGCTGGGGTGGCTACGGCAGTTACGACGGCCCCAACGGTGGCTACGCGTCCCGCTCGCTCGCCGTGAGCTTCGACCGGCCGTACGAGTACGACGACGGCGCAGGGCTGTTCCTCGTCTACGAGGCCCCACTGATCGCGCTCGCCGAGCGGCTCGGCATCCCCCTGGCGTATGCGACGACCACCGACGTGGCGCGCGAGAAGCGGCTGCTGGAGGGGGCCGCGGCGGTGCTCTCGCTCGGACACGACGAGTACTGGTCGCCGGAGCAGCGGGCGCACTTCACCGCCGCCCGGGACGCGGGCACCAACATAGCGATCCTCGGTGCGAACTGCTGCTACCGCCGGATCCGGCTGGAGCCCTCCGACCTGGGACCGGACCGTATGCTGGTCTGCTACAAGTCCTCCTACGACCAGGACCCCGGCTTCAAGCGGGGCCATCCGGCGACCGTGGACTTCCGTTCGGCGCCCGGCGCGGACCCGGAGAGCGCGCTGCTCGGCGTCATCTACGACGGCTACCCGGTGGACGCCCCGTACGTGGTGACCCACCCCGGCCACTGGCTCTTCGAGGGCACCGGCGTGAAGGCCGGCGACCGCTTCGAGCACCTGGTGGGCGTGGAGTACGACAAGGTCAACACCGGTTTTCCGACGCCCCGGCCGATCGAGATAGTGGCGCACTCCCCCGTGGTCTGCGAGGGCCGCCCCAGTCACCAGGACACCGCGTACTACACGGTCCCGAGCGGGGCGGGAGTCTTCGCGACCGGCACGATGCGGTGGGTGGAGGCCCTGGACGCGACGGGCGACGGCCGGGGCGGCAGGAACCACGGCCTGGACGCGCGGTCCGGGGCGCTGACCACCCGCGTGACGGAGAACCTGCTGCGGGTGTTCTCGGCGGGCCCGGCCGGACGCACGCACCCGGCGCAGGACAACGTGAAGACGGTGTACGGGGGATCCTGAGAGGTGGTTCGCGCTCGCCCTGAAAACGGTGGACTTCACCCGGAAGGTCTGTTTAGCATCGTGATCACGGCATCGCGTGTCGGTCACCGGCTGGGTGAGGCATGGAGGTGTCCGTGACATGCCTTTCGGAGGCATTCGCTCATGTCAGCAGAACTGAACCACACGATCGTCCACTCCCGTGACAACCGGGAGTCCGCCGCATTCCTCGCGCACATCCTCGACCTCGAGGTCGGGATCGAATGGGGCCCGTTCGTCCCGGTGGAGTTGAGCAACGGGGTCACCCTGGACTTCGCCACCGCCCCGGCCGGGCCCATCGCCGCACAGCACTATGCGTTCCTCATCTCGGAGGCGGAGTTCGACGCGGCGTTCGAGAAGATCAAGGCGGCGGGGATCACCTACTGGGCCGACCCACACCAGCGGCACCCGGGCGAGATCAACCACAACGACGGCGGCCGCGGCGTCTACTTCCCGGACCCCTCCGGTCACGGAATGGAACTCATCACCCGCCCGTACGGCTACCAGGAGCCGGGCACCGCGTAGCCCCTCCCGCCCCGGCCGACCGAGGCCGCAGGCAAGCCCGGCATCACCACGCGGTACGCAGCCGCAGAACGACCTCGGGCCCGTCTCCCCAGTGCGGGAAGACGGGCCCGAGGCGTCGTGAACGAGCGAAGGTCGCGCTGTCGAGAGTGACGGTTCGCTTGCTGGCCCGGCTCTTGGTGGTCTCGGTGCGGCCTGGGGATGTCCACACCGCCGCACCGGCTCGTGGTGATGATCTTGTCAGTCTTGACTGCCTGCGTGAGCGCACCGAACAGCATGTTGAGCAGGTTGCGCTGTCGGGCCGGGCCCGGTGATTCTGGCGGGCCGACCCAGGGCCGTCTTGAGTTGGGTCTTCGCGTGGTCCCTGGCGTGCCGCAGTTCCGGCGGGCGCGGTCGGGGGACGCGCTCACACTCGTCATGAGCAGCCTCGCAGGCAGTTCGGGCATAGTCGGCAGCCCTCTGGTTCTGCCTCTTGGCCTCGTTGAGGACCCAAATCCGCCCGTCACCGGTGGGGGCGGCCGCCCAACCATGTCCGGTCACAAGCACCTGTCGTCTGACATGCAGGGAACTTTCCGTCGAGTCCACGGCACCAGACGAGGGGGCAGTATGCCTCTGCTCATGCTTGGCAATCCTGCGGCTCGCGATGGGGCGGGTGGAACTCGAACCCGCGGCCGACGAAATAAGTCCAAGCGGGCAATAGCTCCAGCCGAGATGTCAGGCCGAGGCCAGGGGGTCCAAGAGGCCGGGCCGGGAGTCAAGAGCCCAGGCGGCGCAGAAACTCGTCCTCATCCAGGACCTCGACGTCCTGCCCGGCTTCAAGCAGGACCTGCGCCTTCTTGGCTTTGCCGCTCAGCGTGTCGCCAGGCTTGAGCTGGGTCTGGGAAGCAGAGACCAGAATGTTGGTTTTCTTGGTCACGTTCTCCGCCGGCTGTGCACCAGCCGCGGCAAGCCGCGCGAACGCTTCGTCTCTCGTCATCGATGTGAGGGTGCCCGTGATGCACACCGTGAGCCCGAACAGCTCCCCGTCGGCGTCTGCGTTCGGGTCCGCCCCCGGCACGGGCTTCCGCTCACCCTCACCCTGGTACTGGCTGCCCCGCCACCGTCCATCGGGGGTCATGGAACCCCAGCGGATCTGATGCTTCGCCAGGAGCTCATCCAGAGACGCCGCCCCCGCCTCACGCATCGCGGCGAGCATGACCTCAGCCGCGGCACGGGCATCTGCCTCGGCGTTGTGGTGATCAGCGCAGGACAGGCCGGCAGCATCCATGCAGAAGGCGAGCCCGTAGCTCAACAGCTTCCAGGTACGTCGGGCAACGACCTGCGAACAGGTGTACCGAACCTCAGGCCAGGCGATCCCCTCGGCATCACATGCGGCTCGGATCACGCTCATGTCGAACCCAGAGTTGTGAGCCACGAGTGGACGGCCCTCAGCGAAGGTCAGGATGTCACGCAACGCAGCGCCCCACTCGGGCGCCGCTGCCACGTCACCGGCGGAGATGCCATGGATCCCCACGTTGTACGGATTGAAGTGCCTATGCGCCACCGGCGGCTGAATGAGGGCCGACCAGGTGTCCACCACGCGTCCGCCATCCACGGCCGCCAGTCCGACGGAGCAGGGGCTCGCCCTGTGTTCGTTGGCCGTCTCAAAGTCGATCGCTACCCATGAAGACATGACGCAAGTGTCATGAGGCAGCCTTTGGTGCAACAGCGTCGAAATCGCCATCCCATGGCTGGGAATCACGCATTCGGTTCGCCCCCCTCCGAACTCTCCACAGAGTTGGGGCGGCTCTGCGCGACGATGGAGGCAGCATCCCGGCCGGGAGGAAGCCCCCACTCAACGACCCGGAGGCCAGCCGATTCGATGATCTCCTCCGGGACTCCCAACCGATGTAAAGGGGTCGCCCCGTACTTGTCGAGCCAGGCTCTGCGTCTGGCTTGCTCATCCGGCCCCAGCACCGTCCAACAGTCCAGAGCCACCCCTGGCGTACCGCCCATCTCGATCGAGTGCTGGGCGGCTACATGCCGAACGAAAAGGACGTTTCCAGGGTCCTGAGCGAGAGCGACGAGGCACCAGGCCGTCGTGCTCGACAGGGATGCTCCGTGCGCGTCCCTGAGGCGCCAGGCCCTCCACTGCCAACGCGGCGCCAGCAGCCAACGGATCACATGTGGCTTCATATTCTGCATCGGGACGCGAGCTGGCCCCCGGTGCATGACCTGCGCAAGGGGCGGTGTCGCGCTCCACATTCGCTGACGGCTGTCGCGATCAACCCGCACGCTCCTCGCTCGACGAGCTTGACTGCTCGAGCTGCAGTTCGCGCTTCCTCTGCTCTTCCTTCAGCCGTTCAACAAATCCTGCATACTTCCGAAGACGTTCATCTTCAGGAAGGGGGACATCACCATGGCCTGCATAATCATCGAGCATGAACTGAGACGCGTTGTAATGCTTCTCGATCTCATCCGCCGTCGACTGAAGGTTGTAACCACGCTCGCGGAACTTGAAATACCCCGTTACACCAGCTGAGATGCCGACGAGCGCGCTCAGAGCAGACGTGATGAGCCGAAGAACCAGACTACTGCCCTCATTCATCGCGGTCAGCGTCGAAGTGACGATCGATCCGGTGATGATGATCAGCTGGAAGAAATTGTGGATACGCCGGTTGGTGTTGGCCGACTTCCGATACTGGGCGATGAGGTCCTGTGAGGCCTCCCGGTAGATCCGAAGACCGGAAGGCGAGTCAAGGGGCAGGTCGGCTGCCGCCGTCTGTCGGTCCTGGAGCGCGTTACGCAGCGCACCCGTACGGTCAACGATCTTCCTGCGGTTCTTCAGGAGCAGCCAGCCCATTGCCACCCAAAGGCAAGTGACGACGACTAGGCCTGCGTAACGAGCAAATACCGGCTTGGTCTGCCAGAGCCCCACGATGACCGTGTAACCCAGCAGGACGGCAAGCGTGATCGCGCCCGCCAAGCACAGCCAGTAGATGCGCTGGAAGGTGCGAGACGCCTTGAGATCTGCCTCGATCTCATCGAACTCCTTGACCTGCCTCCGGTAAACCTCCTGCAGACGCCGCTCATCCTCTTCCGACAGGAACGAACCCGACCCCTCAACCCCAGCTGTCACCGCTCCCCCAAACTTCCCAGCGACACAAGTTCGCGAGAATAGAGAAGGTCCAACGGGGGCAGCAAGAGTTGACCACCAGCCAAAGTCGCCTAGGAAATCAGGCCAAGATCTATATGACCGGAACACACCCACCCGAGCAGGCGAATCTCCCACAGGCGGGCGATTGAGCCGTGATCAGGTGATCCCGTAGGGCTCCAGTCGAACGCAAGTGCCGGCATCAGTCGACCCTCCCGGCCGGGCAACCGAGCGGCATGAATGCCGTCAAACCCAAAACGCGTTGCAACGGAGCAGCGCGGCGCCCACCCTCTCGGCAACGCATCGACGAAGACGAGTAGCCGAAGATCATGTGAGCAGCGAGAGCCGCCGGCAGCTGGAAAAGCGGACTCGCACCCGAGGTGAAGACCCTCCTGCCGTGCCCCTTCTCGTCCCGGTCGGGTATCGAGCGCCCAACGGACCCCGTGTCCAGCCAGTACCGCCACCGACTCCGCCGAATCCTCGATTCCCGCCCCTGACCGGGCCGGAGCAGCAGAAGTTCCAGACCTGGCTCAACTCCCTCAGGGCGGGTGATGTCTCGGGTGGCAAGGGAGGAGCCGTCGCCTACCAGTTGCGGGTTTCCGGCTATCCGGAGTACGAAGTCCCCATCCCTCCGGGCATCAGTGCCAACAGCACACTGATGGTGGACGGCTTCCGTGACAGCGACGGCATGGCAGTCGAGGCGAAGTACGTCAACAAGCCCGACAAACCGTGTTACCGGTCATTGGATGAACTCCGTGCCAGTCACCAGACCGGCAAGAGGGACTTCCTCTACCTCAGGGACCGCGAAGAGCTGACCAAGTAGGCAGCGGCGCTTCGCGACCCTCGCAACACGGAGATGCGCGGGGTGGAGGTCGCCACGAACAACAGCGACTCCGTCGCCTACTGGCGCGTGATGATGGCCGCCTACGGCGTCAAGGGCTACGCCCGCCATGTCCCCTGATCCACCTCACTACGTCCAGGAGCATTTGCGTGAACCCATCCGACCTTGCCGAACTCCGCACCATGTACGTCTTCAGCCCTGTCGACGGGGAGAGTTGGGAACTCACCTTCGAAGGTTTCAGGTCTCGCCTGCTGGCCCGAAATCCGGGCGAGTTCCTGCGAGTCGACGAAGGAAAGGCCGGCCCCGTCCGTGGCTCTACGCTGCACTTCGGCATCACCTTCGGTGACGAGGTTCTGGAGGGCTTCGTAGCCTTGGCTCCGGAGGGAGTGGCGATCACGGACTGCACCGCGCTCGAGGCCGCAAACTTCCTCGTCTGGCTCCGAAACGAGGTTGTACCGCAGGACAAGGCCATCACCTTCAACACCGAGTGGGGCATTGAAAGCCAGGTCCAGGACGCCACGGTCCCCGAGGTCACGCGTCCTCGGCTCGTCACAGCTTTCCTTGCCCACCTCGAGGCCACAGGTCTGGAGTGACGGCTGCCACGCGACCCTCTGCGTTGCCCCTGCCACAAGGACGTCGCTCAGCACCCCCTTCCAGCACGCTCCCGTGTTTGTCGGATCAGCTTCGGCGAAGAGCGATGGCGGGCGCTGAGGAAATCGACCCATCTGCTCACGCCGGCTCTGAGTCCGCCCGCTCCCGTTCGGCCCGCGCACTCACCCCGCCCCGTGCAGGAGACTGCCACCCTCCTCACTCCGGCTGAGGCGGGGGCGTTCGAGCAGCGCAAGAGGCCAGTGGTGACCATCGTCGCGATTCACCGCGAATTCCACGGCTCTTCTGGCCAGCCGCTGCACCGAGAGCGTCTCCGCGATGGCCATTCCGACGCCTTAGAGGGAGGGCCCGTTCAGAGGCTTTCGTTTCGCCCGCGCAGCATGCGATGGCCCCCCTGCGGACGCGATCGAGCCAACAGGGTTCGGGAGGCTCCGGCGCAGTCCGAGGAGACGACGAACGCCCAGGCGGGAGAAGGGCTCCCACCTGGGCGTTGCTGCGTTCTAGTTGCTCATGCTTGCAGGGGTGGCAGGATTCGAACCTACGACATCTGGTTTTGGAGACCAGCGCTCTGACCAGCTGAGCTACACCCCTTCGGTGGGTCCAACCATGGCATGGGACGGGCCGAAGATCCACTGATTTCGTGGATCAAGTGGGAGGGGATTCGGAGCGGGTGTGTGTGCCGAGGGTCGGGAGCCGGTCGTCGGCAAGGCTGTTTTCGCTGGTCAGGGCCCTGTGTGGTGGGGTTTGCGCGTCGAGGGCGATTCGGTGGCGTCCATGGGCTGAGACAGCAGTAGCCGCACCGTGAGCAGTTGACCCCTCGGCATCGCCGGATCCGAAGAGCCGCCCGGGGGGTGGCGCGCGCCGTGGTCGGGGAGGATCGTGGGCAGGGTGATCCGTGGATCAGGCGGTTTCGGCATGTGCTGCCGTGTCCGCCGGGTACGACATACCCCGGAGGTTTCTCAGCGGCATGGCCCGCGGCTCCCCCGGGCGCCGCGGTGCCGGGAGACCCGTCGGCGGGCGTTCATCGCCGCGCTCGCGCTCCTCGTCCCCGTGCTGCTGGGCGCGGCCCCGGGCGGGGCCGGCGAGACCGTCTCGCTCTCCGGGACCGAGCCCGGCCAGCGGCTCGACGTGACCCTGGTGCGCGTGGTCGACCCGGCCGCTCCGGCCGGCGCCGAGGGCCCGGCGCCCGATGCCTCGACCCGGCTGGTCGCGGTGCAGTTCAGCCTGGAGAACACCGGCACCGCCGTGTACAAGGACTCCCCCGCCCCGGCCGCGCACTTGCTGAACACCTCCGGGCAGCGGTTCGCCGGTCTCAACACCGCCACCACGGCCGGAGACCCCTTCCCCGATACCGTCACCCTCGACCCCGGCGGCACCGCCGACGGCCACGTCGCCTTCCGGCTCCCCGAGGACGCCGTACCGGAAGCGGTCCAGTTCGCCCTGAACGGCGGACTCGCCGACGACGTCGGCCAGTGGAGCCTCCTCTGAACGCGCTGCCGACTGCGCTGCGCGCTACTTGTCTTCCAGCGCCGCCACCAACTGGGGCAGGTTGCCGGCGGCCACGATGAGGGCCAGGTGGTCGTGGAAGTCCCGGCTGCCGACGATCAGGCCGTCGCGGACCCGCAGCACCTGGAGGTTGGCCGTCTCGAACGTCCGCCCGGTGGCCCTGTGGCGCACGTGGTAGTCGAACTCGGCGACGATCACCTCCGGGTCGTCGGTCTCCCGGACCACCACGTTCGCCGCGGTCAGCTCCACGGGCCGGAGCGCGGCGACCTGTGCGAACCGCTCCTCGAGTGCGGCCCGCCCTTCGAACCTGCGCGGCCCGACCGGTTCGAAGACGGTCTCTACCACGGCGTCCTCGGCATAGAGCCCGGCGAGTTCCGTGAACCGTCCCGCGCAGATGCCGTCGAGCAGCTTCTGGAAGACCTCGCGGGGTAACAGCGTTTCGGACATGATCAACCTCCGGAGCGTACGGGCCGCTAGAATCGGACTGGCGACTCCGTTTTCGACGATACGGACTGGGGACTCCGGTTGTCCAGTGCATCGCTCTGCCATCTGCCGGGAGGAACAAGGGACATGAGTGGCGGTCAGGAACGCCCGCTGCGCGCGGACGCGGCCCGCAACCGGGCCAGGCTGCTGGACATCGCCACCGAGGTGTTCACCACCCGCGGTGTCGGCGTCCCGACCGAGGAGATCGCCCGGGCCGCCGGTGTCGGTGTCGGCACGCTCTTCCGGCACTTCCCCACCAAGGAGGCGCTGCTCGAGGCGGTGATGGTGCTCAGGCTGAAGACGATCGCGGCACTGACGGAGCGGCTGGCCGCCGAGGCCGAGCCCGCCGAGGCCTTCTTCGCCTGCTTCCGCCTGGTGATCGACCAGTCCGCGGGCAAGAACGAGTTCGCCCAGGCGCTCACCGCCGCCGGGGTGGACGTGCACGCTTCCCTGCGGGAGCCGAGCGAGGAGATCCAGGCCCGGCTCGCCGAACTCCTGGCCGGCGCCCAGCAGGCCGGAGCGGTCCGCCCGGAGCTGGGGCTGCCGGAACTGATCGCCCTGCTGGTCGGCACGAGCACGACGATGGAGCAGCTCAGTACGGACCCGGCGGCCCGCGAGCGCGTCTTCGAGGTGCTCTTCGACGGACTGCGGCCGCGCTGAGCCGTCCGCGTCACCGGCCGGCGCCAAGACCGCCGGCCGACTTTGCGGTCGCCCCCTTGACCAGCCTGGTCCAGACCAATAGTTTCCGGCATGCACCGCGCACGCGCTCACGCCCCGCTCCCGCCTCCGCAAAGGAAGCCCATGCGCCGCAGCATGCTCGGCAGGCTGGCCGTCGCCGCCGCCTGCTCCCTCTCCCTGCTGACCGCTTTCGCGCCCGCCGCCGGCGCGGCGCACGCCGACACGTCCGGCGGCCACGACCGCTCGTACAAGAAGGTCGGCTACTTCACCCAATGGGGTGTCTACGGCCGGGACTTCCAGGTGCAGGACCTCGACGCGAACGGCTCCGCCGGCAAGCTCACCCACATCAACTACGCCTTCGGCAACGTCAGTCCGGAGGGCAAGTGCTTCACCGGCAACGTGCCGGGCGAAGCCGACGCCTGGGCCGACTACGTTCGCCCGCTGGACGCCGAGAACTCCGTCGACGGGGTCGCCGACACCTGGGACCAGCCGCTCGCCGGCAACTTCAACCAGCTGCGCGAGCTCAAGGCCAAGCGCCCCGGCCTCAAGGTGCTGATCTCCCTGGGTGGCTGGAGCTGGTCCACGCACTTCTCGGACGCCGCCCTCACCCCCGCTTCCCGCAAGGCCTTCGTCGAGTCCTGCATCGACCTCTACATCAAGGGCAACCTGCCGCAGGACGGCACCCGGGGCGGAGCGGGGGCGGCCGCGGGCCTGTTCGACGGGATCGACCTCGACTGGGAATGGCCCGGCTCGGCCGGTGACGGCGACACGAAGTTCCGGCCGGAGGACAGGCGCAACTTCACCGAGCTCGTCAAGGAGTTCCGCACCCAGCTCGACGCGTACGCGCGCACGCAGCAGCGGACCAGGTACGAGCTGACGGCCTTCGTCCCGACCGCCCCCGCGAAGATCGACGCGGGCTTCGACGTCCGCCGGATCATGCGCGACCTGGACTTCGTAACCCTCCAGGGCTACGACTTCCACGTCTCGGGCGAGCCCACCACCGCCCAGCAGTCCGCGCTCTACGCCCGGGGCGACTTCAGCGTCGACGGCACCGTGGACGCCTGGAAGCGGCGGGGCGCGCCCGCGCACAAGCTGGTGATGGGCATGCCGTTCTACGGGCAGGGCTGGACGGGCGTCAGCGGCGGCGGGGACGGCATGGGGCAGCCCGCGGCGGGCCCGGCGCCCGCCACCTGGTCCGCCGGGTACGAGGACTACAAGGCGCTGAAGAAGCTGGCCGACTCCGGGGCGTACCAGGTCCACCGCGACCGGCGGGGCGGGCACGCCTGGCTCTTCGACGGCACCACCCTGTGGACGTACGACGACCCTCAGGTGCTGCGCGCCAAGACCGGCTACATCCGCGAACACGGCCTGGGCGGGGCCATGTTCTGGTCGCTGGACGCGGACACCGCCGACGGCGAGCTGATGACGGCCGTCGACCGGGGCCTGCGCGGCCGCTGACCGGCCGCCCGGGCCCTGGCCGGCCTCCGGCCCGCTCCTCCGACCGGCGCCGCCGGGCCGCGGAAACATCCGGCCCGGCGGCGTCTCACCCCCGGACTCGGTCCGTCCCCGGACACCTCCAACGCTGTGACGGTGGGGTCCGGCCGAGCCCGGGCCACCCGCACACCGTCCGGCGAGCGGGTGGTGCGGAGAGCCACCGCACGGTGCGCCCCGCCGAGCCCTTGAGCCCTGGCCGCCGGCCGGGTCGCCGCGCCGGGTACGGTCCCGGGATGACCTCACACACGATCACCGCTGCCACGGCGGCCGCCGCCGGCACCTGGACGCTCGGCGACCTGACCGTCAACCGGATGGGTTTCGGCGCGATGCGCCTGCCGCAGAGCAGCGGGTCCGCGTTCGCCGCCGACGCGGCCGCGAGCGATCGCGGCCGGGCGATCGGCGTGCTGCGGCGGGCCGTCGAGCTCGGCGTGAACCACATCGACACCGCCTCCTTCTACTTCTCCCCGCTGCGCTCCGCCAACGAGCTGATCAACAGTGCGCTCGCCCCCTACGCCGACGACCTCGTGATCACCACCAAGGTCGGCCCGGGCCGCGATCCGTCCGGTGAGTTCCACTGGGCCGCTCCGGAGCAGCTGCGCGGGCAGGTCGAGGAGAACCTGCGCCAGCTGGGCCGGGACCACCTCGACGTGGTCAACCTGCGCCTTCCCTCCTCGGCGGCCGGTACGTCGCTCGCCGAGCACTTCGGGGCGCTCGCCGAGCTCCGCACGGCCGGGCTCATCCGCCACCTCGGAATCTCCAACGTCGCCGCCCACCACCTCGCGGAGGCGCAGGCCATCGCGCCGGTGGTGTGCGTGCAGAACCCGTACGGGGTCGGCTCGCCGGCCGAGGAGCACGCCTTCGTCGACGCGTGCGGGGAGCAGGGTGTCGCGTTCGTCCCCTTCTTCGCCATCGCGGGCGCGGGCAAGGAGTCGGGTGCGGCCGGGCAGGAGAGCGAACGCCTGCGGGCCCTCGCCGAGGCCCGCGGGGTGTCCGTCGCCCAGTTGCGCCTGGCGTGGACACTGAACCGCGGTCCGCACGTCCTGGCGATCCCCGGCACGGGGAACCCGGACCACCTCGACGAGAACATCGCCGCCGGGGCCCTGCGGCTGACCCCGGAGGAGATCGCGCAGCTCAGCTCCCTGTAGCCCGACGGTGTGCGGCGGCCAGGGCCGCCGTCTCCGCGAAGGCGGGGACGTGACCGGTGCCACCGCGACCGGAGACGGAGAGGGAGGCGGCCGCCGTGCCGAGGGCCACGGCGTCCGTCAGGCTGTCGCCCAGAGCCAGCCGGGCGGTGGCCGTGCCGGTGAAGCAGTCGCCCGCCCCGGTCGCGTCGACGGGGGCGGGGTTGGCGGGCACGGGGTGGTAGGCCGCCCGCGCCCCGTCGTCGAGCAGCAGCCGGCCCGCCCCCGCGGTGACCGCGACCGTACGGGCTCCGAGTGCCCGGCAGCGGGCGGCGGCGGTGGCCGGGTCGTCGGTGTCCACCAGGGCCAGGGCGTCGGCGGGGCAGGAGGTCTTGAGCAGCCCGGTCAGGGGCGCGATCTCGGCCAGCAGCCCGCGGGCCGCCGCCCGGCCGGTCAGCCGCGGGCGGAAGTTGGCGTCGTACGAGAGGTGCCCGCCGGCCCCGTGGACGAGGCGGGCGGCGGCCACCACGGCCTCCCGGCTGCTCGGCGACAGGGCGCCGGTGATGCCGCTGGTGATGAGCGCGGCGGAGCCCGTCAGGAGCGCGCACCAGGACTCGACGTGCCGGGGGGCGAGGGTGGAACCGGCGCTGCGGGTCCGCCAGTAGACGAACTCCCGCTCTCCGTCGGGGTCGGCGGAGAGCAGGTAGGCACCGTTGGGGTGCGGAGCGCGGCGCACGTGGGAGACGTCGACGCCCAACTCGGTGGCGCGCCGCAGCAGCGGGACGCTGAGGTCGTCGTCTCCGACGACGGCGAGCAGGGCGGTGCGGGCTCCGGCGGCCGCAGCGGCGGCGGCCGCGTTCAGGGCGTCCCCGGAGTAGGAGAGACGGGCCGGTGTGCCGTCGGCGGCTTCGCGCAGGGCGGCGTCGGCGTGTATCTCGACGAGTACCTCCCCGAGGACGAGGACGTCGTACCCTCCGCTCACCGCGGGTCCCGTGCCGAGGCGCCGGTACACCGGGCGCAGCACGGCAGGGCCAACCCGGCGAACAGGGCGGTCAGTTCGGCCGGGTCGGCCGGGAGTCCGCTGCCGACGCCGACGGCGGCCGCCCCGGCGGCGAGCCATTCGCCGACCTCCCCGGGCCGAATGCCGCCGGTGGGGACGAGGAGGGCTTCGGGCAGGACGGCCTTGAGGGAGCGGATGAAGCGGGGCCCGGCGGCGTGGGCGGGGAAGACCTTGGCGGCGCCGGCCGAGCGGACCGCGGCCGCGATCTCGCCGGGGGTGAACCCGCCCTCGATGAAGACGGCTTCGCGGCGCTCGGCGACTTCGCGGACCTCGGGGGCCGGGTACGGGGAGATCAGGAAGCCGGCGCCCGCGTCCAGGGCGGTCCGGGCCTGGGCCGCGGTGGTCACCGTGCCGACGCCGATGAGGGCGGGGCGGCCGTGCGCGTCGGCGAGCGGGACGGTCCGGGCGAGGGCGTCGGCCCAGTCCGGGGTGGAGGTGGTCAGCTCCACCGCACGGCAGCCGGCGGCGAGCAGGTCGGTGGTCCGGCGGACGGCTCCGTCGGCGTCGGCCTCACGCAGCACCGGCAGCAGGCGCTGGGCGGCCATCACCGCGTACGGGTGGCAGGACAAGGGGAACCTCCCGTTTGTTCCACGTAGTGGAACGCAGTAGCGTGTGGCGGAACCACATGCACCGACCCTACACAGGCGGGGAGTTGTCGTGTCAACGGACGGAACGCGCGGAGGAACGGCCGCGGGAATGCCTGCGGGAACGGCCGCGGGAAGAGGGAGTGAAACGGCCGGCGGCACACGCGGCGGCCGGACCTCGGCCGCCGGATCCGCGCTGGAGAAGTCCCTGCGCATCCTGGAGGCGGTGGCGGCGCCGGGCGGACCGCACCGGCTCGCCGAGGTGACGGCGGCCGCGGCCGTGCCCAAGTCCAGCACCTTCCGCATTCTCGCCTCGCTGATCGACCAGGGCTTCGTACGCCAGGAGAAGGACGGCCGGTACGGGGTGGGTCCCCGGCTGCGCGGGCTGTCGGCCCTGGTCAGCGGCGGGGAGCCGGCGAGCGTCGAGGGCATCCTCGGGGAGCTGCGCGAGACGACCGGTCAGACGGTCCATCTCGCCCTGCACAGCGGTGAGACCATCACCTACATCCGGAAGCTGGAGAGTGACCAGCCCTTCCGGACGGCTTCCCGGGTCGGCATGCGGATGCCCCTGCACTCGACGGCGATCGGCAAGAGCGTCCTGGCCCACCTGCCGGCCGAGGAGGTGCGGGACCTGATCGCCGCGGCCGGTCTGCCGGCGCGGACACCCCGGACGCTCACCGCCCCGGAGGCGCTGCGCGCCCAGCTGGCGGAGATCCGGGAGCGGGGCTTCGCCGTGGACGACGAGGAGAACGAGCCCACCATCCGCTGCATCGGCGCCGCGGTCCTGGACACGGACGGCCGCCCGGTCGGCGGGGTCAGCGTCACCACCGTCACCTTCCTGGTCTCCCGCGAGGAGATCGAGGCGTACGCGCCGGCCCTGCGCGCGGCCACGGCGGCCCTGGCGCCCCTGATGTGAAACCGGGACCTCCGCGTTCGGGCCGAAGCCCGACCCCGAAGCCCGACCCCGAAGCCCGGCACCACCCGCCCGGCCGACCCACCGGATGCCGGAAAAGCGACTTCCGGATAAGTGTTATCCAGGCCCCGCTCGACGGTCTCCCAGTCATCGGGCATCATCGACCGCCGGTACGGACAGGGATCATCACATGAGTACTCAGCACACGGCAGAGCTGGTGGCAGCGGCCCGCGCGGGCGATCCCCGCGCGCAGGACGAGCTCGTCGCCACCCATCTGCCGCTGGTCTACAACATCGTCGGGCGGGCCCTGAACGGGTCCTGCGACGTGGACGACGTGGTGCAGGACACGATGCTGCGCGCGCTCGACGGACTGGGCGGGCTGCGTGCGGACGACAGCTTCCGGTCCTGGCTGGTCGCGATCGCGATGAACCGGGTCCGGGCGCACTGGCAGTCCCGTCAGAACGGCCCCGGCGAGAGCACCCTGGAGGCGGCCGGCGATGTCGCCGACCCGGGGGCCGACTTCGTCGACCTGACCGTCGTACGCCTCAACCTGGCGGGCCAGCGGCGCGAGACGGCCCGCGCCACGCGCTGGCTGGAGCCGGACGACCGGGCGCTGCTGTCGCTGTGGTGGCTGGAGTGCGCCGGGGAGCTCACCCGGGCGGAGGTGGCCGCCGCACTGGAACTCTCCCCGCAGCACGCGGCCGTACGGGTGCAGCGGATGAAGGCGCAGCTGGAATCGGCGCGGGTGGTGGAGCGGGCCCTGGACGCGCAGCCGGGCTGCGAGGGACTGCGGACGGTGGTGGCGGGCTGGGACGGCCGCCCCTCGGCTCTGTGGCGCAAGCGAATAGCCCGCCATGCGCGTGAGTGCGTACGGTGCTCCGGCCTGTGGAGCGGCCTGGTTCCGGCGGAAGGGCTGCTGGCCGGGCTGGCCCTCGTACCGGTCTCGGCGGCCCTGCTGGCAGGGGCGCGCACGGCCGGTGCGGCCGGCTTCGCCCCCGCGGCCTCGGCCTTCGCCGAAGGCACCACCGGCGCCGAGTCCACCGGAGCCGGCCACACCGGCGGCACCGGCGCCGGGCCGGACGTCGCCGAAGCCTCGCACCGGATCGAGGCGGGCCCGCAGGGCGGCCGCGGCGCCCTGCGCAGGCGCCGCCAGAACCGCCGCCGGGCGATCGGCGGCGCGGTGCTGGCGGCCTGCGTCGCGGGCGGCGCTCTGGTGTACCTCGGCTCGCTCCCCGGTGCCGGCGGCCCGGACGGCGGCGGTGCGGCTCCGGCGGCTCCGGCGGCCGCGCTCTCGGCGACCGAGTCGGCGCTCCCCTCCCCGTCGGCCTCGCCCTCGGGGTCCCCCTCCACCTCGCCGTCGCCCTCGGCCTCCGCCTCCGCCTCACCGAGTCCCTCCGGGAGTCCGACCCCCGCCCGGACCCGCAGTACGCCGCCGACCCCGCGGGCCTCGGCCCCGGCGCCCGCGCCCGCCCCGCAGGGCGCCGCGGGGCAGGTCATCGCCCTGGTCAACGCCGAGCGGGCGGCGGCCGGCTGCGGTCCGCTCAAGGAGGACGCGCAGCTGCGTACGGCCGCCCAGCGGCATTCCGACGACATGGCGAACCGGAACTTCTTCTCGCACACCAATCCCGACGGCGCGGATCCGGGCCGCCGGACGACCGCCGCCGGGTACGAGTGGTCCACGTACGGGGAGAACATCGCGCAGGGCCAGCAGACCCCGCAGTCGGTCATGGACAGCTGGATGAAGAGCCCGGGCCACCGCGCGAACATCCTCAACTGCTCCTTCAAGGACATCGGCGTCGGCATCCACCAGGGCGCGGGCGGCCCCTGGTGGACGCAGAACTTCGGGGCGCGGTGACCTCACGGCGGGTGCGCTTCAGGGCCCGATGTGCCGGATCCGCTGGACTCACTGGACGCCTTGGATGCCGCGCAGCTTCTGCGGGTTGACGGTGAGCCGCAGCGCGGTGATCCGTCCGTCGACCGCCTCGAAGGTGAGGGCGCCCGCGTTCACCCCGCCGGACACCAGGAGCAGGCCCGGCTCGCCGTTGATGTCGGCGGGGCGCATCTCGACGCCCCGCACCCGGGGCTTGGCGAGCACCCCGAGGAACCAGCGGGCCACGTGGTCGGGCCCGTACAGCGGACGGCGGGCGGCGGTGACGACCCCGCCGCCGTCCGACCAGGAGACGACGTCGGGGGCGAGGAGGGCGAGCACGGCGGCCAGGTCCCCGCCCGCGCAGGCCTCGCGGAACTTCTCGGCGATCTCGCGCTGTTCGGCGGGCCCGGCGGTGAAGCGCGGGCGGCGGGCCCGCACGTGCTCGCGGGCGCGGTGCGCGCACTGCCGGACGCTCGCCTCGGACCTGCCGAGGGTCTCGGCGATCTCCGCGTAGGAGTAGCCGAAGACCTCGCGGAGCATGAACACCGCTCGTTCGGTCGGGGTCAGGGTCTCCAGCACCACCAGGACCGCCATCGAGACGGTATCGGCCCGTTCGGCCTCCTCCGCGATGTCGGGCGAGGTGAGGAGGGGCTCGGGGAGCCACGGTCCGACGTACGCCTCGCGAACGGCCTGGGCCGATGTGAGCCGGTTCAGGCTCAGATTGGTGACGGTGCGCACCAGGTACGCCTTGGGATGCTCGACGGCCGCCCGGTCCGTCCGGTTCCAGGAGAGCCAGGCGTCCTGGACGACGTCCTCGGCGTCGGCGACGCTGCCCAGCATCCGGTAGGCGGTACCGAAGAGGAGCCGCCGGTGTTCCTCGAAGGCATCGGTGTCGGTCATGAGGCTCACCGTCGCATCCGCCGGCTGGATGATCAAGGACGGGCTCGGCGTGCGGCCAGGGCGCGCAGTCCGTCGAGGCAGCTCGCATGGGTCGGGGTCCAGCCCAGTTCCGCCTTCGCCTTGGCGTTGGACACGCGCATGCTCGTCGTCGCCATCGTGTGGGCGTAGGAGAAGGGGCGCATCATCCAGGCGGGTGCGCTCACCGGCTTCGGGGCACCGAACACCTCGGCCACCGCCCGCACATGTGCGCCGAAGCCCATCGGGCTGTCGTCGACGATGTTGTACGCCTTCCCGGGCCGGCCGCCCTCCACCGCGAGCGCGACGGCCCGGCCCGCGTCGGCCAGGTCCACCCAGGGCAGGACCCGTCCGCGGTCGGCGACCGCCGGAAGCTTCCTCTTCCGCAGCATCTCCACGAGTGCCTCGGTGCCTCCGGCGCCGTAGAAGAGGCCGAAGCGCAGCGCGACGCCCTCGATGCCGCCGGCGCCCAGCACCAGCCGCTCCTTGACCCGCATGCCTTCGAGGTGGCGCTCCACGGCGGGTCCCCCGGCCGGCCCGAACGGGTCGGTGTCCTCGGTGATGACGTGGTCGCCGAAGTCCCCGTAGCCGTAGCCAAAGACCATCGACTCGGCGATGACGCGCCGTGCGCCGACGGCGCGGGCGGCTTCCATCAGGTGCCGGGTCCCGATGGTGCGCAGGTCGTCGGTGGCGAACATGTCCTTGTGCCTCATGGGCGCCTCGCGCAGGGCGGTGGCCGCGTGCACGACCGTGTCGACCTCTAGTCCGTCGACCGCGCGGAGCAGCTGGTCGCGGTCCATCAGGTCGGCCCTCACGTCGGCTCCGGCGCCGCGCCCGAGGCCGATCACGGAGTATCCGGTGCGGGTGAGCGCTGCGGCGATGTGGCGTCCCAGGACTCCGCTCGCCCCTGCCAGCAGCACGTTCTTGGTGTCGGTCATGCCCATGGGACAGGCCACCTCCCCGGAACGTGACACCGTCCGCATGTGACCTGCATCACATGCAGGGTTCTTGTCTCGGGCTTGCCGCGACCGGCGTCGCCCGGTCGCCATGGCCAAGATCACCGACCGGTAGGCTCGTACCGCAACACGACGCGAAGGGGAGACATGGCGCGGGTTGCGGTGATCGGTGGGGGTATCAGCGGGCTGGGGACGGCCCTCATGCTCGGCCGGCGGGGCCACAGGGTCACATTGTTCGAGCGGGACACACGGCAGGCCGGAGAGGACCTGGACCGGGACTTCTTCCACTGGGACAGGCCCCGGACACCGCAGGCCGTCCAGCCCCACTCGTTCCTCGCGCCCGTGCGCACCGTGTTGCGCGCCGAGACCCCCGATGTGTACGCGGACCTGCTGGCGCGCGGAGCCCGGGAATACCACGACTTCGACTGGTTCGGTGAGCATCCGCCCTACCGGGCCGGCGATGAGGAGCTGGTGACCCTGCGCACCCGCCGCATCGTGCTGGAGGCCGCCTTGACCGCGGCCGTGCGGCGGGAACCTGGCGTTGAGGTGCGGCGGGGCTGCCGGGTGAGCGCCCTCGTCTTCGAGGCGGGCCGCCCCGCCCGGGTGACCGGTGTGCGGGTGGGCACGCAATCGCACCCGGCGGACCTCGTCGTCGATGCGGCGGGGCGTCGTTCGCCGGTTCCCGCCTGGCTCGCCGCGGCCGGCTGCCGTCCGCCGGTCGTCGAGAGCCACCGCACCGGGATCGCCTATCTGTGCCGCTGGTACCGCCTGCGGGCCGGCGGCCCGCGCGACCCCGGGCGGGTGAAGACCGGCTCGGCCGCGCCGTACGCGCTCGCCGGGGTCTTCCCTTCGGACAACGACGTCTTCGCGGTGCACCTGGTGCTCTCCACGGATGATCCGACCCGCGGCGCGCTCACCGACCCCGCCGTGTTCGAGGCCGCCGCCCGCCGCTTCCCCGCCACCGCCGCCTGGCTGGGCCTGGCCCCCGAACCGCGGTCGGCCGTCCTGGCGATGGCCGGCCTGGACAACCGCTGGACCGCTTTCGCCGACGATGAGGGACCCGTCGTCACCGGTCTGGTCAATGCCGGGGACAGCCTCGTCCACACCAACCCCACCTTGGGCCATGGCGTGGCCCTCGGCCTGCGCGCCGCCCAGCACCTCGCCACCCACGCCGACCGGATCGCCGAGGACCCCGTCGGCTACCACGACTGGACGACCCGGGCCATCCGCCCCTGGTTCGACGCGCAGGTGACGGCCGACCGCGCCAACGAACAACGCCTCGCCGAGAGTTCACCGCCCCCGGATCGGCGGGCCGCCGCCCTGGCCGCCTGTGCCTTCGACGACCCCGTCGTCATGAGGGCCCGGGCCCAGGTACGCCATCTCGTGCGGCCGGCCGACGACGCCTACGGCACCGACGAAGTGGACCGGCACGTCACCGCGTGGCTGGCCGCCCACCCGGACTTCTCACCTCGGTACGACGGCCCGACCCGCGACCAGTGGGACGCGCTCGTCGCGGGCTGAGCGCCCGCCCCGCACACGACCCCGGGGAGGCAGGTCGTGTGGCGGGGGCTTCGGCTCGAGGCCGGGCGGAAGGTTTCTCGGAGGCGGCCGGAGGCGCACGGCGGTCCGGGCCACTTTTGCGCCGGAAGCGAGGCAGGATGGGAGCCGGAGGCGAAAGGGCTGATCACCGGGGGTAGCGAGCATGCGTAAGGGGAGGAAGGAACTCCGGCCGCATCAGCGCGAGGCGGTCGACGCCGTGGTGCGGGCGCTGGACCTGCCCCCCGACGGCCGGGTGCCCGAGGCCGGGCTGCGCACGCAGGTGATCATGGCCACGGGTTCCGGGAAGTCCCTCGTGGCCGTGCACGCCGCCGAGGAGCTGCGGGCCGGCCGGGTGCTGGTGCTGGTGCCCTCGCTGGACCTGCTGGTGCAGACGGTGACGGCCTGGCGGGAGGGCGGGCGCACCGGCCGGTCCCTCGGCGTCTGCTCGCTGCGCGGAGCGGACGCGGGCGTGCCCACGACCACCGATCCGGCCGAACTGGCCCGCTGGGCCGGGCCGTCGGTGGACCGGGTGACGGTGTTCGCCACGTACGCCTCGCTCGGCCTGGGCACCCTGGAGCGCGCGCATCTGGCCGGGCTCCCCGGCTGGGACCTGATCGTGGTCGACGAGGCGCACCGCACCTCCGGGAGGATCGGCAAGCCCTGGGCGGTCGTGCACGACAACACGCGGATCCCGTCCCTGCGGCGGCTCTACATGACGGCCACGCCCCGGGTCTGGCAGGACGGCGAGGAGGAGCGCGGCGAAGGCCGCGAGGAAGCGGCGCGCGGGCGGGGCGAGCTGGTGGCCTCCATGGAGGACGATCCGCAGGGGACCTTCGGGGCCCGCTGCTACACGCTGCCCCTGTCGGAGGCGATCGACCGCGGGATCTGCGCCCCGTACCGGGTGGTGTGCGTGGACGTCACCGATCCGGACTTCCGGGCGGCCGTGCTGCTGGGCGCGGACGGGCGCTCCGACGCGGTGCGCGGGGCGCGGCTGGCGGCCCTGCAGACGGCGCTGGTGAAGGCGGCCGCGCACGAGGGGTTCCGGCGCACGCTCGTCTTCCACCACCTGACGAAGGAGGCGGAGGCCTTCGCGGCCGGGTTGCCGGCGGTGGCGAAGCGGCTGCGGCTCACCAGCCGCAGCCGCTTCCCGGAGTATCCGCGCACCGTCTGGGCGGACTGGCTGTCCGGGCAGCACCCGGCGGCCCACCGGCGGCGGGTGCTGGGCGCGTTCGCGGACGACCGGATCGCCGAGAAGGCCTTCCTCGGCAGCGTCCGGGTGCTGGGCGAGGGCGTGGACACCAAGGAGTGCGACTCCGTCTACTGGGCCGACGTACGGGGTTCCATGCCCGACCTGGTCCAGGCCGTCGGGCGGGCGCTGCGGATCCGGCCCGGGGAGGGGAAGGTCGCCTCGCTGGTGGTGCCGGTGCTGCTGGGGCCCGGCGAGACGCCCGAGTCGATGCTGACCTCGCGGGCGTACGGGGACCTCGCCCGGCTGCTGGAGGCGTTGCGGGCGCACGACTCCCGGCTGGTCGAGTCCCTGGCCCAGCCGCAGGCACCGAGTCGGACGGCCCCGGAGAAGGCGCCGGCGGCCTCCGGTGTGCGGGCCGGCGCGCAGGCGCTGCTGAGTTTCTCCACTCCGCGGGATCCGGCGCTGCTGGCCGCCTTCGTCCGGTTGCGCGTCCTGCATCCGGAGCGTGAGAACTGGCGGCGCGGGATCGAGGCCGCCCGGATCTACGCCGCCGGCGCCGGGGACCTCAAGGTGCCGTTCGGCTTCAGGGTGCCGGCGGCCGGCGGGGAGTGGCCGCCGGGACTGGCGGGGTTCCCGCTCGGGCAGTGGATCGCGGATGCGCGGCGCACGTACCGCCGCGGCGCGCTCGGCCGGGAGCGGGTGGCCCAGCTCGACGAACTCGGCATGGTGTGGAGCCACTTCGACGTGGCCTTCGAGGAGGGCCTGGCGGCGGCCCGCGCGTGGGCGGCCGAACACGGCCATCTGCTGCCGCCGGCGGATGCCACCTGGCACGGCGCGCCGGTCGGGGTGTGGGTGAAGAACCAGCGGGCCGCGGCCCGCCGCGAGGGGCCGGGGGGACTGTCGGTGGAGCGCCGGGAGGCCCTGGAGGCCATCGACGCGTCCTGGTGTCCCGCGTGGGAGATCTCCTGGCAGCGGGCCTTCCACCTGACGCGGGTCCACCTGGACGGCGGCGGCCGGCTGCCGTCGGGCCCCGGCGAGGTGGTGGTCCAGGGCGAGGACCTCGGCAGGTGGGTCCGCGCGCAGCGGCTGACCTGGGAGCGGCTGTCCTGGGCACAGCGCTGGCTGCTGGAGCACACCCTCGGCGTGACCCCGGCGCCGGAGGCGGAACGCCCGCCGCCGCGCCGGAGCCACGCCGCCGCGTGGGCGGAGCACCTGGAGGCGGCGCGGCGGTTCCACGCCCGCGAGCAGCACCTCAGGGTGCCCCGGACCCATGTCGAGCCGGTCGGCGACCGGGAGCTGCGCCTGGGCGCCTGGATCGCCAACCAGCGCTCCCGGGCGGCCTCCCTCACCCCGGAACGGGTCGCGGCCCTGACGGCCCTGGGAATGCGCTGGTCGGCGCCCCGCGGCTAGGGCCTGTTCTACGGGTCGGGCCCGAGACCTCCCCTAGTGGTGGAAGCCGGGCTGTGGGGTGGCGCTCCGTGCCGGCGGGGGCGCGGCCGTGAGGTGCTCGACGGCGCGGCGCAGGTCCGTGACGAGCAGGGCGATCTGGTCGCGGGTCACGCCGTGCCGGACGAGGACGCGCTGGATGACGGTGTCGTCCCGGTCGGCCGGCAGCGGGTACGAGGGCACCTGCCAGCCGCGCATGCGCAGCCGGTCGGAGAGGTCGTAGAGGCTGAAGCCCGCCGCGGCGGGGTCGGTGAGGGTGTACGACACGGCGGGCAGGGCGCCCCGGCCGTCGTAGAGGAGGGTGAAGGGGCCCATGGTGGCGATCTCGCCGGCCAGGTACTGGGCGGTGTCGGCGCAGGCCTGCTGGACGCGGCGGTAGCCGCCCCGGCCCAGCCGGAGGAACAGGTAGTACTGGGCGATGACTTCGCCGCCGGGGCGGGAGAAGTTCAGGGCGAAGGTCGGCATGTCACCGCCCAGGTAGTCCACGTCGAAGACGAGTTCCGCGGGCAGCAGGTCGGCGGTGCGCCAGACGATCCAGCCGACGCCCAGGGGCGCGAGCCCGTACTTGTGGCCCGAGGTGTTGACGGAGGCCACGCGCGGCAGCCGGAAGTCCCACACCACTCCGGGGTGGAGGAAGGGCGCGACGAAACCGCCGCTGGCCGCGTCGACGTGGACGGGGACGTCCCAGCCCCGCTCGGCCTGGATCCGGTCGAGTGCGGCGGCGATGTCGGCGACGGGCTCGTAGTCGCAGGTGTAGGTGACGCCGAGGATGGCGACGACGCCGATGGTGTTCTCGTCGACGTACGCGGCGAGCTGGTGGGGCAGCAGGCCGGTGGCGCCGGGCTCCAGGGGGATCTGGCGCAGTTCGACGTCGAAGTAGCGGGCGAACTTCTCCCAGCAGATCTGGACGGGGCCGCACACCAGGTTGGGCCGGTCGGCGGGGAGGCCCGCGGCCTGACGGCGGGCGCGCCAGCGCCATTTGAGGGCGAGTCCGCCGAGCATCGCGGCCTCGCTGGAGCCGGTGGTCGAGCAGCCGGTGGCGGCCGTGCCGGCGGGGGCGTTCCACAGGTCGGCCAGGATGTTGACGCAGCGGGCCTCGATCTCGGCGGTCTGCGGGTACTCGTCCTTGTCGATCATGTTCTTGTCGAGGCAGTCGTTCATCAGGCGGTGGACGCCGTCGTCCGACCAGGTGGTGCAGAAGGTGGCGAGGTTCTGCGCGGCGTTGCCGTCCAACAGGAGCTCGTTGCGGAGGAGTTCGTAGACGACCTCGGTCGGCGAGTGGTCTTCCGGCATCCGGTGTTTGGGGAGGATCTGGCCGCTGAGGGCGGACGCGAACACGTCCGACGTGGCGTCCGGGCCGGATACGTCCTTCGTCTCATGAAGAGGCATATCGGGACTATAGGTGACAAGACGTCCGATTCACTCCGGAAACTTCCGGCCGACTCCGGGATGTGACCCCCTCCATAGCGACCCGGCTCCTCCGAAGAAATTACTGTCGAGTAGGCTCACGTCCGCAGATCTTCCCGTTCGGGCCACTGGAGCCGGTCCGGACGGGAAGATCATCCAATTGGTTCTACGGGCAACTTATCCGCACATGTCCGGATACCGGCCAGGCCTCCCTCCCGCCCTGATACCTCTCGGGCCATGAACAAGATCACCCGCCGGCAGGCTTTGGGTACCACTGCCGGTGCTCTCACCGTCCTGGGCCTCACCGCCGCTGCCGCCACGAGCGCGAACGCCACCCCGGCCTCCGCCGCGACCACACCCACCGCCGCCGGCACCGTCGACGAGGTCTACCAGGGCCGCCGCATCCAGATCACCCCGGGCGCGGGCGGCCACCACGGCGGCCACCACTCCCCCGGCCTGCCCACCGTGCGAATAGACGGCCGCGAGCTCCACGTGATGCGCAACGCCGACGGCAGCTGGATCAGCGTCGTCAACCACTACGAGACGTACCCCGACCCCACCTCGCTCGCCCGCGCCGCCGTGCGCGAGCTCCAGGGCGCCACCCTCGCGCCGTTCGCACCGATGGGAGGCGCGGCATGACCGTCCGCAAGAACCAGGCCGCGCTCACGCCCGAGGAGAAGCGGGCCTTCACCGCGGCCCTGCTGGAGCTCAAGCGCAACGGCAGCTACGACCGCTTCGTGACCACCCACAACGGGTTCATCATGAGCGACACCGACTCCGGCGACCGGGTCGGTCACCGCTCCCCCTCCTTCCTGCCCTGGCACCGGCGCTTCCTGCTGGAGTTCGAGGCGGCGCTGCAGAAAGTGGATCCCGCGGTCTCGCTCCCGTACTGGGACTGGACGGCCGACCGCACCCCCCGCTCCTCCCTGTGGGCCGCCGACTTCCTCGGCGGAACCGGACGGGCCCGCGACGGGCAGGTGCTCGACGGGCCGTTCTCGTACGCGGCGGGCAAGTGGAACATAAACGTACGCGTGGACGGGCGCGCCTACCTGCGCCGGGCGCTCGGCACGGGCGTCGCAGAGCTGCCGACCAAGGCCGAGGTGGACGCCGTGCTCGCCATGCCGGTGTACGACATGGCCCCCTGGAACAGCTCCTCGAACGGTTTCCGCAACAACCTGGAGGGCTGGCGCGGAGCCAACCTCCACAACCGGGTGCACGTGTGGGTCGGCGGCCAGATGGCCACCGGGGTCTCCCCCAACGACCCGGTGTTCTGGATGCACCACGCCTTCGTGGACAAGCTGTGGGCCGAGTGGCAGGCCCGCCACCCGCAGTCCACCTACCTGCCGGCCGCCGGCACGCCGAACGTCGTGGACCTGCGCGACACGATGCGGCCGTGGAACGACGTGACCCCGGCCGACATGCTGGACCACCGGAAGTTCTACACCTTCGACACCGAGCCGGCCGGGGCCGTTCCCGCCGCCAGCCAGCGGTAGTGCAGTTCGGGGCGGCCGACCTGGCCGTACCGGGGGGTGCGGTCCGCGCGGCCGGTGTCCACCAGGTGCTCCAGGTAGCGGCGGGCGGTGATCCGGGAGATCCCGGCCGCCCCGGCCGCCCCCGCCGCGGTCAGCCCCTCGGGCGCCGCCCGCAGCAGGGCGGCGACCCGGTCCAGGGTCGGTGCGCTCAACCCCTTGGGGAGGGCGGCCGGCCGCGGTGCGCGCAGGGCTGCCATGGCGCGGTCCACGTCGTCCTGGCCGGCCGCCTCGCCCGCCGTCGCCCGGAACTCGGCATACCGCAGGAGCCGTTCGCGAAGCGTCGGGAAGGCGAACGGCTTCAGCACGTACTGGACCACGCCCAGCGAGACGCTCTCGCGGACCACGGCGAGGTCCCGCGCCGAGGTCACCACGATGACGTCGACGGGGTGTCCGGCGGCCCGCAGCCCGCGCGCGAAGCGCAGGCCGTGCCCGTCGGGCAGGGTCAGGTCGAGCAGCAGCAGGTCCACACGGGTCCGCTCCAGGGCCCGGGTGGCCTCGGCGAGGGAGTGCACGGTCCCGACGGCGGTGAACCCGGGCACCCGGTCGACGTAGAGCGCGTGCGCGTCGGCGGCGACGGGATCGTCCTCGACGATCAGCACCCGCACCTCCGCGGCGCTCACGCCTGACCTCCGACGGTGGGCAACGGGGTGGCATCGAGGCGGGCCGGGGTACGGTCCGCGGCCCCGGCCGAGCCCTCGCCCCCGGGCGCCGTGGGGCTCGGGTCAGGGTGCGGCGCGGCCTGCCCCGCCTCCGGCAGGGAAAGCGGCAAGCGGACCGTGAACTCAGCTCCTCCGGCCCGGCCTTGGCCTGCGCTCACGCTGCCGCCGTGGCGTTGTGCCACCTGGCGGATCAGGGCGAGGCCGAGGCCGCGGCCCTCGCCCTTGCCGGACCAGCCCCTCCGGAAGACGTCCACGCCCTCCGGGAGTCCGGGGCCGTTGTCGGCGACGCGCAGGAGCAGTTCGTCCCCGTCCGGCCTCAGGGTGACCGCGATCCGCGCCCCCTGGACGGCCGCGACCGCGTCCACCGCGTTGTCGATGAGGTTGCCCAGCACCGTGACCAGGTCCCGCGCCGGAGGCAACCGCAGCCCTCCGCCGTCGGAGAGACGGCGGCTGTCGGGGGTGACGACGAGCTCCACGCCCCGCTCGTGCGCCTGGGCGGCCTTGCCGAGCAGCAGGGCCACCAGCACCGGCTCCCCGACGGCCGTGACCACCTCGTCGGTGAGGGCCTGCGCCAGTTCCAGTTCGGCCGTGGCGAATTCCACGGCCTCGTCGGCGCGGCCGAGTTCGATGAGCGAGACCACCGTGTGCAGCCGGTTCGCCGCCTCGTGCGCCTGGGAGCGCAGCGCCTGGGTGAAGCCCCGTTCGTGGTCCAGCTCCCCGGTGAGCGCCTGCAGTTCGGTGTGGTCGCGCAGGGTGACCACGGTGCCCCGTCGCCCGCCGCCCGCGACGGGCGAGCTGTTGACGACGAGCACCCGGTCCGCGGTCAGGTGCACCTCGTCCACCCGGGGCCGGTCGGCGAGCAGGGCGCCGGTGAGCGGCGCGGGCAGCCCCAGGTCCGCCACCCCGGTGCCCGTCATCCCGTCGCGCAGGCCCAGCAGCTCGCGCCCGGCGTCGTTGATCAGGGTGATCCTGCGCTGTCCGTCGAGCATCAGGAGCCCTTCGCGCACCCCGTGCAGGGCCGCCTGGTGGTAGTCGTACATCCGGCTGAGCTCGGCCGCGTTCATGCCGTGGGTGTGGCGGCGCAGCCGGGCGTTGACGATGTACGTGCCCGCGCCGCCGAGGGCCAGGGCCCCGGCCGCGACCCAGGCGAGGGCGGAGAGCTGTTCGGCGAGGCGCGCGCTGACCGCGCGGACGGTGATGCCCGCGCTGACCATGCCGACGACCCGGCCGCCGTCGGTCAGCGGGGTGACGACGCGGATCGAGGGGCCGAGGGTGCCGGTGTAGGTCTCGCTGAAGGTCTCGCCGCGCAGGGCGGGGGCGGTGTTGCCCATGAAGGGCTCGCCGATCCGGCGCGGGTCCGGGTGCGTCCAGCGCCGCCCGGCCGGGTCCATGATCGTCACGAAGTCCACCCCCGAGTCGACGCGCACCCGCTCCGCGTACGGCTGGAGCCGGACCGTGGGGTCGCTCCCGCGCCCGCCGTCCCGTACGGCCTCGCGGACCGACGGGGAGTCGGCGACGGCTCGGGCCACCGCCCCGGCCTGGCGCCGGGCGGCCTCCTCGGCCTGGCCGCGCGCGGTGGCGTACGCGAAGACGGCACATCCCGCGACGACCACGGCGACGAGCAGCACCTGCATGGCGAAGAGCTGGCCGGCGAGGCTGCGCGGCGGCCGGGGCAAACGGAACATGGCGCTCAGTGTGCACCCGGCCGTGAACTCAATGAACGCAAGGGTGACCGGGGTCACAGCGCCGGGTGATGGTCCTCCCGGGACGTATTCACCACAGGAGGCATCGTGGCCGCCAGGCGCGACAGAACGCACTATCTCTACATCGCGGTGATCGCCGCGGTGCTCCTCGGCATCGCCGTCGGCTTCGCCGCACCGGGCGTGGCCGTGGAGCTCAAGCCGCTGGGCACCGGCTTCGTCAACCTCATCAAGATGATGATCTCGCCGGTGATCTTCTGCACGATCGTGCTGGGCATCGGCTCGGTCCGCAAGGCCGCCAAGGTGGGGGCGGTGGGCGGACTCGCCCTCGGCTACTTCATGGTGATGTCCACGGTGGCCCTGGCCATCGGCTTGCTGGTGGGGAACCTGCTGGACCCGGGCAGCGGTCTGCACCTGACGGAGGCCGCGCGGCACGCGGGCGAGGCACAGGCCAAGGCGGGCGGGGCGCAGAGCACCCCGGAGTTCCTGCTCGGCATCATCCCGACCACGTTCGTGTCCGCCTTCACCGGGGGCCAGGTGCTCCAGACCCTGCTGGTGGCGCTGCTCAGCGGGTTCGCCCTCCAGGCCATGGGCGCGGCGGGCGAACCGCTGCTGCGCGGGATCGGGCACGTGCAGAAGCTGGTCTTCCGAGTGCTGGCGATGATCATGTGGGCGGCGCCCGTCGGCGCCTTCGGGGCGATCGCGGCGGTGGTCGGGGCGACCGGCATCGACGCGCTGAAGTCCCTCGCCGTCATCATGATCGGCTTCTACACGACCTGCCTGCTCTTCGTGTTCGTGGTCCTGGGCACGCTCCTGCGGGTGTGTACCGGGGTCAGCGTCTTCGCCCTGCTGCGTTACCTGGGGCGGGAGTTCCTGCTGATCCTGTCCACCTCCTCCTCGGAGTCGGCGCTGCCGCGGCTGATCGCGAAGATGGAGCACCTGGGGGTGTCGCGGCCGGTCACCGGGATCACCGTGCCGACCGGGTACTCCTTCAACCTGGACGGGACCGCGATCTACCTGACGATGTCCTCGCTCTTCGTCGCCGAGGCGATGGGCAAGCCGCTGGCGCTCGGCGAGCAGATCTCGCTGCTGCTGTTCATGATCATCGCCTCGAAGGGCGCCGCCGGGGTGACCGGCGCGGGGCTCGCCACGCTCGCCGGCGGACTCCAGTCGCACCGGCCGGAACTGGTGGACGGAGTCGGTCTGATCGTGGGCATCGACCGGTTCATGAGCGAGGCGCGGGCACTGACGAACTTCGCGGGCAACGCCGTCGCCACGGTGCTCATCGGGACGTGGACCAAGGAGTTCGACCGCGAGCGGGCCGGTGAAGTCCTGGCCGGGCGACTGCCGTTCGACGAGACCACGCTGATCGACGACGGGCACGGCGCGCCGGAGGCCGCCGTACCGGTCCAGTCGGCCGGCGACAAGGACGGCGTACCGGTGTAACCGGGACGCCCGTACGGGCCGGCCGGGCAGGGTTCGCCCCCACGGTGCCCAGCCCGGCCGGTCCCGACTCGTCCCGAGAGGGGCGGTTTTCGGCCACGCCCGGGAGAATGGGCGTGCTGTAAAAGGTACTTCCATATCGGGGCACGCGTCTGACATCTTGCGTCCACCACTCGTTTCGTACGGCCCGGTAGGTGCCACCCGCACCACCGGTCCATCGGAGGACGCATTGATACCCCACATATCCAGCCGACCTCGACGCACCCTGGTGCTGGCCGCCACGCTCGGCGCCGCCCTGGCTTTCGGAGCGCCCGCCGCGCTCGCCGGCACCGCCCCGGTCTCTCCTTCCGGTTCCCCCGCCTCCGCGCCCGCCACGGCGGCGCCCAAGGCCGCGGCCCCGACTTCCCAGAGTGCGACCTGGGTTGCCGGCACCCGCTCCTACCTCGTCATCACGGCCCCCGGTGACAGCACGGCGGTGCGCAACGCCGTCGTCGCCAACGGCGGCACGGTCTTCTCGAACTTCGACGCGATCGGCGTGATCGTCGCCCACTCCTCCTCGGCCGGCTTCGCCGCGACGATGCGCGGGGTCAGCGGGGTCCAGCAGGTCGGCGCCACCCGTACCTCGGACGTACCGGCGGACGCCTACAACCCGGCGCTGCCCGCCAACCCGGCGCAGGCGACCACCCCGGCCGGCGAGCCGGTCCGCGCCGACATGAGCCAGATCAAGGCCGATCAGGCCTGGGCCGTCACCACCGGTTCCCCGACCGTCAAGGTCGGCATCCTGGACACCGGTGTGGACGACCAGCACCAGGACCTGGCGCCGAACTTCAACGCGGCCGACTCGGTCTCCTGCGCCTACGGCAAGCCCGACACCCGTACGGGCGCCTGGCGGGACGTGGACACCCATGGCACGCACGTGGCCGGTACGGTCGCGGCCGCCAAGAACGGCAAGGGCGTCATCGGTGTGGCCCCGGGCGTGAAGATCTCCTCGGTACGGATCGCCGAGCCGAACTCGACGCTCTTCTTCGCGGAGAACACCGTCTGCGGTTTCGTGTGGGCCGGTGACCACGGCTTCAAGGTCACCAACAACAGCTACTACACGGACCCGTGGCAGTTCAACTGCCCGGACAACGCCGACCAGGCCGCGATCATCGAGGGCGTCAAGCGCGCCCAGGAGTACGCGGAGGGCAAGGGCTCGCTCCAGGTCGCCGCGGCGGGCAACGAGAACTACGACCTCGCGCACAAGACGACCGACACGGCGAGCCCGAACGACTCGACCCCGGTCACCCGCACGATCACCAACGCGTGCATGGACATCCCGACCGAGCTCCCCGGCGTGGTCACGGTCGCGGCGAACGGCACCGGCGTCACCAAGGCCTCGTTCTCCAACTTCGGCCAGGGCGTCATCGACGTCGCGGCCCCGGGCAGCAACGTCTACTCCACCGCGCCCGGCGGCGGTTACAGCACCAAGAGCGGCACCTCGATGGCCACCCCGCACGTCGCGGGCGTGGCGGCGCTCATCGCCAGTGCCAACCCGGGCATCACGCCGGCGCAGATCCGCGACAAGCTGGCCACCCAGGCCAACGACATCGCCTGCCCGTCGGACAGCCGCTGCACCGGCACCACGGCCAACAACGCCTTCTTCGGCGAGGGCCAGGTCGACGCCCTCAAGGCCGTCGGCGCCACGCCGCCTCCCGGCAAGTACTTCGAGAACCTCGGGGACTTCGCCATCGGCGACAACACCACCGTGGAGAGCCCGATCACCGTCAGCGGTGTCACCGGCAACGCTCCGGCCACCCTCAAGGTGGGCGTGAACATCGTGCACACCTACATCGGTGACCTGAAGGTCGACCTGGTCGCCCCCGACGGCTCCGTCTACACCGTGCACAACCGGGCCGGCGGCAGCGCCGACAACATCAACACCGTCTACACCGTGAACGCCTCCTCCGAGGTCGCCAACGGCACCTGGAAGCTCCGGGTCAACGACAACGCCGGCGGCGACACCGGCAAGATCGACTCCTGGAACCTCACCTTCTAGGACGGGACCGGCCCCGGGCGGCCATCGGGGAGCAGGCGACTGCGCCCCGGTGGCCGCCGTGCGTCCGGCCTGATCCGCACGACACCCCCTGGCTAGCGGGTGCGCAGCACGCAGTCCCCGCAGAAGCCGCCCCCGGGCACCCGGTAGTACAGGCAGCAGCTGCGCCGTACGAAGGCCACCCCGAGCCCCTCCTCGTGGAGGAAGGTGCCGGTGCCCGCCAGGGCTCCGCCGTCGGCCAGCAGGGCGGCCGCCGCCTCCACGGCAGGGCCGGCCGGCACCCGGTCGATCAGCACGCGCAGGGCCCCGACCAGGCCCGAGGCGGCGTTGCCCCGCAGGACCTTGGACGAGACCCCGAACCGCTCCCGCAGGCCCGCGTCGAGCACGGCCAGGTTCCCCAGGACCGTCTCCCCGAGCGCCTCGGCCGGCAGGTCCGCCGGCTCGGGGAGCCACAGTTCCAGCGATCCCGCGCCGGGCAGCCGCCACCACACCCGGTCGGGGGACAGGTCCGGCACCCGCCCGGCGAGGGCGGCGCAGCCCAGCCCGAGCGACCAGAGCCGCGAGGCGATCCCGAGCTGCGCGGTCGAGGCGGCCACCCGGCCGGGGCCGCTGCCGACGCGCCGCCCCACCTCCGCGACGTACGGCCCGAGTTGCTCCCCGTACAGCACGCTGAGCGGCCGGAATCCGGGCCCGGGCGGCTCCTTCCCGTACGGCACGGTGAAGAAGGGCCCCACGGAGGCGAGTCGCCGCAGTACGTCGTCCACGTCAGGCACGGTATCCACCGGCGGCGCGCCCGTCCGCCCCGGGGCACCCGGGGCGGACGGGCGTCCCGGTTCAGGCGGGGTCCGGGGTCGCTCCTTCGAGGATCTCCAGGTAGTGCGGGTTCTGCATGATCCCCAGCACGTTGCCGAAGGGGTCGGTCACCGAGGCGGTCACGAATCCCGCATCGCCCCAGGAGGTCACCGGCTGGTACTCCTCGGCCCCCAGGTCCAGCAGCCGCTGCCGGACGGCCGCCACGTCGTCCACGTGCCAGTACGCCACCGCCCCCGACGGGGCTGCGGTGGCGGCCCGGGGCGGGGCGTAGGCGGCGTCGATGATGCCGAGCTCGTGCTGCTGGTCGCCGATGCGGAACTCGATGTACCCCGGACGCTCGAAATACGGCGCGAAGCCGAACAGCTCGGTGTACCAGCGCTTGGCGGCGGCCAGGTCTGCCGCCCAGAAGCTGATCGTGGCGAGGCCTCGCAGCATCACGTCTCCCTTGTCAGGTGCATGCATCCACGACGACCGTACGTCGGCCCGGACGGGGCCGCCGCCCGAACGCACCCGACTCCGCCCGCCGCACCGCGGGCCCGCCCGACCGGCCACGGCCCGGGAGGCCCGGAGAGCGGTCAGAGGCCGGCGAGGAACTCCAGCAGCACCCGGTTGAAGGCCTCCGGCTGCTCGACGCCCGGCAGGTGGCCGGCTCCCTCGATCACGGCGAGCACGGAGTGCGGCATCAGGGCGTGCAGGGCCTCGGCCTCCGCGACCGGGGTGTAGACGTCGTCCGCGCCGACCACCACCAGGCAGGGCTCGGCGGCCGCCGCCAGCACGGGCCGGTAGTCGGGGCGCTCGGCCCGGCCGCGCAGCGCGGCGGCCGCGCCCTCGGGAGCGGTCGCGCACATCATGGCGATCACCCGCGCGGCCGCCTCCGGCATGCCGACGACGTTGTACGGCGCCAGCATCTTGTCGATGACCTCTTCGGCATAGGGCCGCATGCCCTCCGAGAGCAGCCGTTCCGCGAGTTCCCGGCGGAACTTCTGCCCCTCCTCGGTCTCCGGCACCGGAGAGGTGTCGGAGAGGACGAGGGCCCGTACCACACCCGGGTGGCGCAGCCGCATCTCCATCGCGATCTGCCCGCCCATGGACACACCGCCGACGACCACGTGTTCGATGTCCAGGCGGGCGAGGAGAGCGGCGATGTCATCGGCGAGATCGGCCAGCAGGGCCTTGCCCGGAACCACCGGACTTTCCCCGTATCCCCGCAGGTCAGGGGTGATCACACGGTAACCGGCGGCCGTCAGGGCGGCCGTCTGCGGGGCCCACATCGTGCGGTTGAACGGATGTCCGTGCACGAGGATCACGGGCGTTCCGCGGCGGGGACCGGAGTCGTCGAAAAAGAGGTTCACGCCATTGCCAAATTGGGGGTTCATGAGAGGACTTTAAGGGGCTACATTGAGCCACTCGCGTTCACCTGACAGCCCGTTGCCTTTCACCCGTGTTTTGCACGGGGGGCGACGTCAGAGACGCAGACTGTGCAACCACCCCACCGCCCAGAAGGACCGAAGGCTCCGTGCCCGTACCCGTACTCCTCGCCGGCCGCTCCGTGCGGCTCGAGCCCCTCGCCCCCCACCACACCGAGGCCTTGGCCCTGGCCGGGGCCGAGGATCGTACGACTTACGCCTTCACCCCCGTACCCCACGGCGTGCAGGCGTCCCACGAGTACATCGACCGCGCCCTCGCCGATCAGGCGGCGGGTCGATCGCTCCCGTTCGCGGTGGTCAGAGCCACCGACGGCCGGGTCGTCGGTTCGACCCGGTTCCTCGAGCTGGACTACTGGCAGGGGCCGCTGGTGTGGCCCGCCGTGCCGGGCGTCCCGTTCGGTGATCCGGCGACGGCGATCCCCGATGCCGCCGAGATCGGCAATACCTGGCTGTCCCCGGGCGCCCAGGGGACCGGCATCAACACCGAGGCGAAGCTGCTCATGCTCCGCCATGCCTTCGAAACCTGGGGCGTCCGGCGGATCTCGCTGCGCGCGGACGCCCGCAACGGGCGCTCGCGGGCCGCGATGGAGCGCCTGGGCTTCACCTGTGAGGGGGTCCGCCGGGCCCATTCGCGGGGGCTCGACGGCGCGGTCCGCAGTACGGCCTTCTACTCGATCCTCGACGAGGAGTGGCCGGCCGTGCGGTCGATCATCGAGCTGAGGCTGTCGGCCGGCACGCCGCGCAAGCGGCGCCGCAAGACCCTCATCCCCGCCTAGGCCGTCTCGTCTCCTCCCGCCCGTCCGGCGTAACGGTCCTTCGCACGTCCTTCGCTCTGTCCTCCCCCGGCCTCCTCGGCCCGCTCATCCGAGGAAGGCCGGGGCGAGGGCCGATGCCATGAGCCGTGCGGGGGCGCCGCTCCCGTCGGCCGGTACGGAGTAGAGGTCGGCCCCGAAGTCCCCGGGCAGGGAGTAGACGACGGTCCGGTCGTCCGTCCACACCACCTGGTCGTCCACGCTGCGCTCCTCGGCGAGCGGGATCTCCGCGCCGGAGGCCAGGTCCAGCGCGTACAGCCGCCACGGTGCCTCGGCCGGCAGGCCGGGCACCCGCTTCTTGAACACGACCCGGGTGCCGTCGGGCGACAGCGACGGGCACTCGACGTTCTCGCGCAGCGTGGTCACGGTCCGCTCGGCCAGGTCCCCGCGGACCAGGTGGGTGCGGCCGCCGGTGGCCAGCGTCGCGTAGAAGGTCCGCTCGTCGGCGGCGAAGGTGACCCCCCAGAAATTCACGTCGGCGCTGCGGTACGGCTTGCCGTCCTTCAGGACCGTGAAGTCCTCCAGCGAGGCGTCGAGCTTCCCGGTGCGCAGGTCGAGCACCGAGGTACGCGTGGAGAAGTCCGTACCGGCGTAACTGTCCCCGCCGACGAAGACCGTCCAGGCGGCGAGGTGCCCGCCCGGCGAAACCCGGGCGCGGGTGGGGATGCCGGCCAGCGGGTGGGCGGAGACCTCCTTCAGGCCCGCGTCGAGGACCACGGCCCGGTACCCGTCCTGGACCCCGCCCTTGTCGGCCTGGAGGCATATCCCGGCGCCCGCCGCCGCGTGGAAGCGCAGGCAGTTCACCCCGGAGGCGGTACGCGCCCCCTCGGGCCCGGCGGCGGGGACGGTGGCGAGCTCGTCGCGGTGCGGACCCCAGGCCATGTTGCGGAACACGATCCGGCGGCCGCCGTCGCCCGGCTTCAGGGACACCTCCCCGCGGGTGATCTGCGGTCCGCCCGCCTGGGCCCGGTTCTTCTCGTCGGCCCGGGAGGAGGCCCGCAGCACGGCGAGCACCCCCACGGCGGCGAGCAGGACGACGGCGGCGGTGAGGATCAGGATCCGGCGCTTCAGGGTCATGGGGGGCCTTTCGGTCGGGCCGGGACGGGGATCAGTCGGCGGCGGGGCTCAGCCGTACGCACACCGCGGCCGCCGCGGCGAGCAGGACCGCGGCAACGGCGAGGGCGGGGCGCGCGCCCCACACGGTCCAGACGGCGCCGAAGCCGAGGGAGGCGGCGAAGCGGGCGAGGGCCTGGCCGGTCTGGACGAGGGCGAGGCCGCCGCCGCGGTGCTCCTCGGGCACGGCTCCGGCGGCCGCGGCCATCAGCACCCCGTCGGTGGCGGCGTAGAAGCAGCCGTGCAGCAGGAGCACCGCGTAAGGCAGGGCCGGATGGTGTCCGCCGGCGAGGAGGAGGCCGTACGCGGCGAGCAGCGCGAGGTGGCCGCCGAGGAAGACGCGGCTGCGCCCGATCCGGTCGGCGAGCCGGCCGAGCGGCAGCGCGAGGAGGAAGAAGGCGGCGGCCGTGCCGAGCGGCAGCAGGGCGAACCATCGGTCGGCGATCCCGGTGGCGCGCTGGAGCAGCAGGAAGAGGAAGCCGTCGCTGACCGTGCACAGTCCGAGGAGCAGCGCGCAGAGGCCGACCCGGCGCAGGTCGGGCCGGCGCAGCAGGCCGAGGGCGGCCCGCAGGGACACGGGCTCGGCGTCCAGGGCCGGCCGGGCGCGGCGGCCGGGGACGAAGAGGACGAGCACCAGCACTCCGAGGGCGGCCACGCAGGCGCTGACGGTGAAGACGGCGTCGTAGCCGTCGGCGGCGCCGCGCAGGATGAGGAAGGCGAGGACCGGCCCGATCAGGGCGCCCGCGGTGTCCATCGCCCGGTGGGCGCCGAACGCGCGGCCGCGCTGCTCGGGGGCGACGGCCAGGGAGATCAGCGCGTCGCGCGGGGCGGTGCGCAGTCCCTTGCCGGTGCGGTCGAGGGCGAGGACCGCGCCGATGGCGGGGAGCGTGTGGGCGAGCAGCAGCAGCGGCTTGCACAGGGCGGAGAGGGCGTAGCCCAGTCCGGCGAGGGCCTTGTGGCGGCCGAAGCGGTCGCCGAGGTGGCCGCCGGTGAGCCGGACGAGGGCGCCGACCCCGTTGTAGAGACCGTCGAGCAGGCCGAATCCGAGCGGGGAGAGCCCGAGTCCGGCGACGAGGTAGAGCGGGAGCACGGCCGTGACCATCTCGGAGGAGATGTCGGTGACGAGGCTGACCGTGCCGAGGGCGAGGACCGTGGGCGCGAGCGCGGCGCGCCGCCCGGGGCTGGTGCCCGGGGCGACGGCCGGCGGCTCGGGGGTCACGGCGGGCGCGGGGGCTGCGCGACTGTCCGCAACGTACATGGTCAGGAGGCCCAGATCCCCGTGATGTCCTTGGCGGTGGCCGCGTTCCCGGCGTGGGTGGTCAGGCCGGCCAGGCCCTCCAGGGTGCGCAGCATGTCGTAGTGGTTGTAGGTGGTGCCGGAGGTGGATCCCGGGGTCACGGGCTGCCCGTAGAGGACGGTCGGGATCTTGTTGCCGGCGAGCCGGTTGTCCTCGTCGAAGGTGACGACGAGCAGGCTGTTGTGGGTCTTCGCCCAGTCCGCGTAGGCCTTGAGGTGGTTCTTGAGCCAGGTGTCGCCGGTGCCGACGGAGCAGTCGTGCATGTCGTTGCAGAGGTTGGGGACGACGAAGGAGACCCTGGGGAGGGTGGTGAAGTCCGCCGGGAACTGGGTCATGGTCTTCGCGGTGCTGGTGGGCACGTTGGAGAAGGCGAACCAGGGGTTGTGCTTGCGGGCGTAGTTCCCGCTGCTGCAGGTGGTGGAGCCCTGGCTGGGCAGGGTTTCGTTGTAGCTGGCCCAGCTCTTGCCGGCGGCCATCAGCTCGGAGGCCAGGTTGGGCGCGGAGCTGAAGCCGGGGGTGTAGCAGCTGTCGCCGGTGACGCCCTGGTTCGAGCCCGAGAAGAGCTGGAGGTAGTTGGGCTGGCTGGGGTGCGTGATCCCGTACGACTGGGTGAGGTTGGCGCCCCCGGACTTCAGGGAGTTGATGTAGGGCGCGCTGGAGCTGCCGATGACCTGGCTGTACGCGTGGTTCTCGAAGACCACGACGACGACGTGGTCGGGGGCGGGCAGGGCGGCCGCGTGCGCGGGCTGGGCGGCGCCGGTTCCCGCCCACAGGGCGGTGCCGGCGGCGGTGAGGCCGAAGGCGGTGGCGAGGGCGGCCTTACGGCGGAACCTTGGCAGGCGCATGCCAAACATGGGGCACCTCCGGTGCGGAGTGGGGGTTCTGGTGGCGGCGCGGACGCACGATACCCAGCGGCATGTGCAGGGGCCAGGGACAGTCGGCGAACAGAACGGGAACTCCCCGGGCCGTTCCGGCTTCGGGCAACGGCCTTCTCCAGATCACCCCAAGAGAAGGAAAAATTCGGAACCCTGGCAGACTTTCGTTCATCCTTCGAACGGAAGGATCATGCAGCCAGACCACCCGCCCCTCTGGGGGCAGCAGCAGCCGGAGAGCCACCGCACATGTCGTACGCACCCGACGGGCAGCAGTACCAGCCGTACCGGCCGGAAGGGCAGCAGCCGCAGCAGCCCCACGGCGACCAGTACGGCCGGCCGTCGTACGGACAGCAGCAGCCGTACGAGTCCCGGGGCGGGTACCAGCCGCCCTACGGACAGCAGCCCCCGTACGGGCAGCAGGATCCGTACGGCCAGGAGCCGGAGCACGAGCCCCGGCGCAGGTCACGCGTCAAGCGCTGGGTCATAGCGGGTGTCTCCGTCCTCGCGCTCGCCGGCATCGCGGCCGGAGTCATGACCTACTACGAGATACCCCCCTTCACCGACAAGGGCGCGGCGGTGTCCTTCGGGAAGCCTCCGGCCGGCGGTGCCAAGAAGGGTGACACCCCCCAACAGCCCGCGAGCTCCAAGATGCTGATGCCGACCGGGCCGGCCGCGGACTTCAAGAATTCGATGACCCTGCCCGACGGGACGCACGTCGCCGTCACCACGCTGGACGGCAAGAAGTCCGGCTTCAAGGGCAAGGTGTGGGTGTGGGCGCCCAAGGAGTACAACGACCCGAAGTTCGCCAAGAGCGGCTTCCCGGTCATGATCGCCCTGCCCGGCGGCGCCGGCTACCCGAGCAACTACTGGATGGGCACCGACCTCGGCCTGCAGACCAGCATCGCCAAGTGGTACACGGAGGGGAAGAGCAAGCCCTTCATCCTGGCCATGCCGGTGCTCAACCCGGAGCCGGACGACAAGGGCATCTACTGGGACGGCTCCGACATCCCCGGCCAGCCCAAGATGGGCACCTGGCTCACCGAGGACGTCCCGGACCTGATGAAGGCGAACTTCCGCACCGTCAAGTCCCGTGACGGCTGGGCCTTCATGGGCTCCTCCACCGGCGGGTTCGCGGGCCTCAAGGCCGTCCTCAAGCACCCGGACAAGTTCAAGGCCGTGATCGCCTCCGGTCCCGACATCGTCCCGGACTCCTCCCTGTGGAAGGGCCACGACAAGGAGAAGGCCGAGAACAACCCGGAGATCCTCGCCAAGCAGCTCATCGACCGCAAGGGTCCGGACGTGTACCTGGCCTTCCAGGTCGGCGACAGCGAGAACAACAAGAAGACCCTGCCGGACGTGCAGAAGTTCATCGCCACCTTCGGCAACAAGGGGCCGGTCCACACCGACCTCAGGATCATCAAGGGCGGCCAGCACAACGCCAAGACCTACGTCCCGAACATGGGCGAGGGACCGATCCAGTTCATCAGCAAGGTCATGGAAGGACCCGTCGAGTAAGCTCCGGCGCCTCCCCCACCTCCTCGCGCTCGCGCTCCGGCCCGCCGAACACCTTCGGCGGGCCGCTGCCGTCCCAGGGCTCCCAGCCCGGCTCCCCCTTCACGGCGAAGCGGACCCAGGCCGCGTGCATCTCGTCGGCCAGCGACTGCGGGGCGTCCGGGCCTGCCAGCCAGGACGCCTCCGGCACCCGGAGCGTGTCGAACACGAAGCCCAGCTCCAGCGCGTGGCAGGCGCCGAGCCCCGGTACGCCGGAGGGCCAGGCGAACTCGTACAAGAAGCTCGGCGCCGCGCGACCAGACCCGGCGAGCCTGCGCAGCGGATCGCGCAGCATCCGGTCGGTGAGCAGCTGCCCGGCGATGTCCGCCGGGCCGGCGCCGGGCAGGGCGGCGCTCAGCTCCCGGACGGCGGCGCGGTCCTTGCCGCTGCGGCGCAGGGCCAGTGCCACGGCCAGCGGGCCCAGCCGGTCCAGCAGCCGCATCCCGCCGCTGGGGGCCAGCCACAGCCGGTACTCCTCGGCGGTCCACCCGAGCAGCAGGGGCACGTCGGCGGCGGCGCAACCGACCGGGTCGGCCGGGACCGTGGCGGGATCGGCGACCAGCCCGAAGGCGGGCCCGCCGAGCAGGGCGTTGGACCTGCGCAGCACGGCGGCCTGGGCGGCCAGCAGGGTGGGCAGGGGAACGGCGGCGAAGGCCCCGGCCGTCGCGGGCACCTTCAGCAGGGAGGCCATCCGCCGGACCATCGTGCGCACCCGGTCCCGGGGCAGCACCTCGGGCGCTCCGCTCTGGAGGACCGCGCGGGCGAAGAGCCCGGCGGCCTTCGGGGCGGCGAGCAGGGCGCCGATGCTGATGGCTCCGGCGGACTCGCCGAAGACGGTGACCCGGGCGGGGTCGCCGCCGAAGGCCTCGATGTTGTCCCGGACCCACTCCAGGGCGGCGATCTGGTCCAGCAGGCCCCGGTTGGCGGGGGCGTCGGGGAAGAGCCCGTACCCGAGGACCCCCAGACGGTAGTTGAAGGAGACGAGCACGACCCCGTCGCGGGCGAAGGCGGAGCCCTCGTACACGGGGACGGCCGAGGAGCCGCGGGTGAGCGCGCCGCCGTGGATCCACACCATGACCGGCAGCCCGGCTCCGGGCGTCGGATCGGGGGTCCAGACATTGACGTTCAGGCAGTCGTCGCCGGGGATCTCCGGGTCGGGCAGGAGCCTCGCGTAGGGGCCGGCGTAGGGGACCTTGGGCGCGGTGGGGCCGTACGCGCCGGCGTCGCGCACACCGTCCCAGGCCGCCGGGGGCGCGGGCGGCGCGAAGCGGAGGGCGCCGACGGGCGGGGCGGCGTACGGGATGCCGCAGAAGACGGCGGTCCCGTGGGCTCCCGTGCGGCCCTCGACCCGGCCGTGCGCGGTCGCGGCCCGCGGGCGGGGCCGGCGGTCGGCGTCCCTCGTACCGCTGCCGTCGGGGTCGCGGCCGCCCTGGCCGCTGCCGCCCGTTGCGCTCATGCGTCCTCCTGGATCCGGTGCTGGGCGCACCGTCGCACAGCCGTCCAACGGGTGACAAGGCGTGACCGTTCCAGGGCCGGGCCGGTGCGGGGCGCGATCACCCGAGTGGGCCCGTCTGTCGTCTCCGTGGTCATTCGTCGTCACCGGGTAGGCCCAGCGGCCGTGACCCCTGGGCCGCCACCGCGTTGTACGCCATGTCAAACGCTGCAGATTCTGTGGCCCCCATATCTCATGAGGAGATCTTGATGTCGCGTCTCGCGAAGGCATTCGCCATCACCGCCGTCACCGGTACCGCCGTGGCAGCCGGTGCGGGTCTGGCCGTCGCCGATGCCGGAGCGCACGGTGCGGCTGTCGGCTCCCCCGGTGTCCTGTCCGGCAACCTGGTCCAGGTTCCGGTCCACGTCCCGGTCAACGTCTGCGGCAACACCGTCAACATCATCGCGCTGCTGAACCCGGCGTTCGGCAACACCTGCGTCAACGCGTCGGGTGAGGGCGGCCACCACACCGAGGGTGGGGACTACGGCCACTGATCGCCTGAGTGACGGAAGGGCCTCCACCGCAGGGTGGGGGCCCTTTCCGTGTGCCCTGCGCGCACCGTACGGTGCGCGCGGGGCGGTCTCACCCGTGTCTCATGCGTAGCGGTAGATGCCCTGGTGGCCGAACATCTCGCGCGGGGTCACGTTCCAGGGCGGCATCGGCTCGTCGAGGGCGAGGACCCGGCCGCGCTGGGCGTCCCCGGGCCCCGGCGGTACGGCGGGCAGGTAGCCGGAGCGGGGGTGCTTCTGCTGCCAGCGGTCCCAGATCAGGTCCACGAAGGCGTGGTGGAGCCAGAACGCCGGGTCATTGGGGGCCGTGCCGCCCGTCATGTGGCCGCCGATCCACTGGTGCACCTTGTTGTGGTTGCGCCAGCGCTCGCTCTTGGGAGCCGCCCAGCCCTCCAGCTTGTTGCGGAAGCCGGCGGCGGTGGAGTCCCAGGGCGAGGCGTCGTAGACCGGCTCGTCGATGGCCCACTGGAGTTCGGCCCGGGTGGGCAGGGAGATGGGGTTCTGCGGTCGGCCGAGGTTGCGGGTGAGGTAGGCGGCCTCCATGACGCCGACCGTCACCGTCCAGTTCCCCTTGTCGTAGGCGAACGGGCCGGTCATCACCCGGCGGTCGCCGGTCCGGCCGGTGCCGCCGAGGAAGTCCTCGGCCCACAGGGAGGAGACCGGGCTGGAGTCGGTGGTCCAGTCCCAGTACGGGACGGACACGCTCGGGTCGATCTCCCGCAGCTCCCTCTCGAACGCCAGCAGATAGCACCGGTGCCACGGGAAGAAGGACGGGGACATGTGGCCGACGCGCAGCCGGCTGTCCCGGTCGGGCACGAAGTACTTGTCGTGGGTGCGCACGAGGCTGTCGTAGGTGCCGTTGCGCTTGAGTTCCAGCACGGCCGCCGTGAACCGCTTCTTCTGCGCGCTGGTCAGGTCCCTCTGGTTCTGCCTGGTGTACAAGGTGCTCCCCCCGTCAGCCGTGGTGGACGGAAGAGGCCGGCGCCAGCTGGCCGGTGCCCAGTTCGTCCACCGCGGCGCGGGCGAGTTCCAGCGGAGTCCCGAAGGACTGGAAGTGGTTGATCCCGCTGAGGTAGCTGCCGTCGGCCCGGCGCATGACGTGCAGCGGGCGGCCGTCGATGCGGACCCCGGCGGAGTCGACGGCGATGTGCCGGCCGCGGTACGTCTCCTCCTCGGCGAGTGGGGCCGGGACGAGGATCTGACGGGGGCGCCGGGCGCGCAGTAGGGGCGCCAGGGCAGCGGCCGTGCCGGCGAACACGGCCGCGGTGAAGGCCGTACGGAGAATCCCGCGGCGGGTCGGAAGTACGGCGGCGGGTGCGTCGGACATGCGGTCTCCCTCGCTCGGTGGCCGGTGACTACGGTCTAACGCGGCGCGGCGGGCGAGGTCACTCTTGTGGGTGCTTGTAGAAGAGGGTGGTGGGGCGCAGGCGGCCGGCCGGGTCGGTGGCGTAGTCGGGGATGGTCCCCACCTCGGTCCAGCCGGCGGAGCGGTAGACGTGCTCGGCGCCGCTGCCGGTCTCCGTGTCGAGGAAGAGCAGCACCACCCCGGCGCGGGCGGCGGCCCTCTCGGCCTCGGCGAGCAGGGCGCGGGCGGTGCCGCGGCCGCGGGCGGCCGGGTGGACCATGAGCTTGCGCAGCTCGGCGCGGTGGCGGCCGTTGGGCTTGGTCTCCCGGTACCAGCTGACGGTGCCGTCGATCCGGCCGTCGTGGCCCCGGGAGGCCCAGAGCGCGAGGGAGCCCTCTTCCACGGCCGGCAGCAGGGAGTCCCACCAGGCGGCGGCCTCTTCATGGCCGAGGCCGGCGAGGAAGCCGAGTGAGGAGCCGCCGTCTACCACGTCGCACAGCAGGGCGGCCAGTTCGTCGCGGTGGGTGCGCAGCCCGGTGGCGGAGAGCGGGGTGATCGTTGGCGTCATGCGGCGAGGATAGGGACCGGCCGGCCGCGCTCCGGGGGCGGGGCGGACGGAGGCCGTGGAAGACCGCGGCCATCCGGAGCGAGACCAGCCCGGCGCAGACGTCGCCGGCGCGGTCGAGCGGGGGCGCGAACGCTTGCGCGCGCCGCGACAAGTAGGGGGTGAGGGCCGCGACGACGCGCGGCCGGGGAGGGGAACGCGCGTGGACGCGGACGACGAAGAACTGTTGACGGGATCGACTCGGGACCCGGAGGCTTTCGAGGCTCTGGTCGTGCGCCTGTCGGGGGTCCTGCACGGCTATCTGGTACGGAGGGCGCCGGACGCGGCGGACGACCTCCTGGCCGAGGTATGGCTGCGGGCGTTCACCGGCCGGGCGGGCTTCGACGCCGGCCGGGGCACGGCGCGGGCCTGGCTCTTCGGCGTGGCCAGGAACGTACTCGCCGAACACTGGCGGCGGATCGCCCAGGAGCGGCCCGACGGGCACCGGCGCACGCCCGACACCAGCGATCCCTGGCAGGCCGTGGACCAGCGGCTGGACGCCGCGGCCCTGGCACCGCGGCTGCGCGACACCCTGGCCGGTCTGCCGGCCGTGGAGCGCGATCTGCTGCTGCTCATCGCCTGGGAGCAGCTCACCCCCACCGAGGCGGCGGACGTGGTCGGGGTACCGGCCGGCACCGCCCGTTCCCGCTTGCACCGCGCCCGCGGCCGGCTGCGGGACGCGCTCGGCACCACCAACCCCCTTCACCTGTCGGGAGAGCTGGCATGACGGACCGTACGACGGACTTCCTGGACTTCCCCGATGCCGACCGGCTGCGCAGGGCGGGTGAGGTGCCCGGGCCGGCCCCGGCGGTCGTGGAGGCCGCCCTGCTGGCCGTACGGGCGGCGGCCTCCGCCGAGCGGAAAGACCCCGCGCCCGTTGCCGCGCCGCGGCGCCTGCGCACCCGCCGGCTCCTGGTCTCGGCCGCGGCGATCGCGGCCATCGCGGCGGGCGTGAGCGTCTACCCGGTCAGCAGCCTGCGGGGCGCGCCGCCGGCGGCCACCGCCGGCGCCGCCGACTTCCTGAGGCAGGTCGCCGCCACGGAGGCGAAGTCGCCCGCCGTGGACGCGCCGTACTGGAAGGTCCACAAGGTGACGAGCAGCTGGGTCGGATTCGCGTCCCCGTACCTCGAGAGTCCGCAGGTCCACGACGAGCGTTCGTGGGTGGGGCCCGACCTCTTGCTCAGCCAGGACGGCGACGGTGAGGTGTTCAAGACCAACTTCCCGTCGCTGAGGTGGCTGCGGGTTCCGGGGCAGTTCGAGGGGTTCACCTGGGAGCAGTTGAAAGGGCTGCCCACGGACGCCGCGGCCTTGAAGGCCTTGCTGGCGCAGTCCTACACGAGGAGCCACGAGTCCGGCGGATTCGGAGATCTGTTCTACCTGCGCGACCTGGAGAGCCTGCTTCAGGACGCGCCCCTGGAACCGCGGCAGCGGGCCGCCGTGTACGAGGCCCTCGCGGACATGCCTGGACTGCGGCTGATCGGACCGGTGAAGGACAGCAAGGAGCGTGCCGGAACGGCCGTCGAGGTGGACACCCCCCACACGCGCGTCCGGCTGATCATCGATCCGCGGACGGGCGGGCTGCTGGAGAAGACCATCCACTTCCTCGACGGCCCGAACGGCGGAAAGATCGCGGAACGCGTAACGGTCCTGTCCTCCGGCCCGGAGCAGAGCCTGCCTCCATACCGGCAGGAGCCGTCGATCCGGCCCCTGCCGGCCGAGAAGCCGAGCATCATCCTGTGGTAGGCCTACGGCGCCGGCAGCTCGGCGAAGTCGGCCACCAGACCCCGGTGGTGGCCGGCCGTGCCGAGGGCCAGGGAGTCGGCCTTGGCCCGCTTGAGGTAGAGGTGGGCCGGGTGTTCCCAGGTCATGCCGATGCCGCCGTGCAGCTGGACGCACTCCTCGGCGGCGCGGACGGCGACGCCCGAGCAGTAGGCCTGGGCGACGGCGACCGTGAGGGGAGCGTCGGGGGCGGAGCCGGCGAGGGCGTCGGCCGCCGCCCTGGCCGCCGCGCGGGCGGAGGCCACGTCGAGCCAGAGTCGCGCGAGGCGGTGCTTGAGGGCCTGGAAGGAGCCGACGGGCCGGTTGAACTGGTGTCGGTCCCGGACGTACCCGACGGTCTGCGTCAGGCACCATTCGGCGATCCCGAGCTGCTCGGAGGCGAGCAGCCCGGCGCCGGAGAGCAGGGCTCCGGCGACGGCCGCCCGGGCCGTGGCGGGGTCGGCGAGCAGGGTGCCGGCGGCGGCGTCGAGGGTGACGGCGGCCAGGGGGCGGGTCAGGTCCAGCGGGACCTGCGCGGTCAGCCGGGCCGAGGCGGCCGGGACGGCGTACAGCCCGGTGTCGGCGAGGACCAGCAGGACATCGGCGGCCACGGCGTCCGCGACGGCGGTGACCCTGCCGGTCAGGACGCCTCCCCCGGAATCCCGGAACGCGGCGGGCAGGGGCGCGCCGGGCGCCAGGGTCAGCGGCACGGCCGGCACGCACACCCGGCGGCCCGAGGCCATCTCCCGCAGCAGCGGGGCGACCTCCGCGCTGTCCGCGGTGTCGCAGCCGAGCAGGATCTCCGTCGCGAGCACCGCGCTCGTCAGGTACGGGACGGGCGCCACGGCCCGGCCCAGCTCCTCCAGGACCACGGCCGCCTCACGGTGGCTCGCGCCCTGGCCGCCCAGCTTCTCCGGTACGAGGAGTCCGGCGGCGCCGATGCCGGAGGCGAGGGTGTTCCAGACGGCCGGGTCGTGCGGACGGCCGGTCTCGGCCCGGGCGAGGACGCCCGCGCTGTCGGAGCGGTCCGCGAGGAGGGACCGTACGGCGGAGCGCAGTTCCTCCTCGGTCTCGGAGTACAGCAGATCGGTCGGTGCCGTCATCGGGCCAGGTCCTTCCAGGCGAGGTCCTTGTCGTCGCGCGGCTCGGGGGGCAGGCCCAGGACGCGTTCGGCGACGATGTTGAGGAGGATTTCGCTGGTGCCGCCCTCGATGCTGTTGCCCTTGGCGCGCAGGTAGCGGTAGCCGGCGTCGCGGCCGGTGAAGTCGACGAGTTCGGGGCGGCGCAGGGTCCAGTCCTCGTACAGGAGGCCCTCTTCGCCGAGGAGTTCCACCTCCAGGCCGCTGATCTCCTGGTTGAGGCGGGCGAAGGTGAGCTTCATGCCGGATCCCTCGGGGCCGGGCTGCCCGGCGGCGAGCTGCTGGCGCAGCCGTTCCCCGGTGAGGCGGGCCACCTCGGCCTCGACCCACAGTTCCAGCAGGCGCTGGTGGAGGGCGTGGGTCCGAAGTTCCGGGCGTTCGCGCCAGGCGGCGGCGACCGGGGCGATCATGCCGCCCTCGCGGGGGATGCGCATGCCGCCGATGGAGACGCGCTCGTTCATCAGGGTGGTGCGGGCGACGGCCCAGCCCTCGCCGATGGCACCGAGGCGGTGGGCGTCGGGGATCCGGACGCCGGTGAGGAACACCTCGTTGAACTCGGCCTCGCCGGTGATCTGGCGCAGTGGCCGGACCTCGACGCCGGGGGCGTGCATGTCGCAGAGGAAGTAGGTGATGCCCTGGTGTTTGGGCAGCGCCGGGTCGGTGCGGGCGATGAGGATGGCCCAGCGGGCGGTGTGCGCACTGGAGGTCCACACCTTCTGGCCGTCGACCACCCATTCGCGGGTGTCCTCGTCGAGGACGGCGCGGGTGCCGAGTGCGGCGAGGTCGGAGCCGGCGCCGGGCTCGCTGAAGAGCTGGCACCAGACCTCCTCGCCGACCCACAGGGGGCGCAGGAAGCGCCGCTTCTGCTCGTCGGTGCCGTAGGCGAGGATGGTGGGGGCGGCCATGCCCAGCCCGATGCCGATGCGGCGGGGGTCGTTGTCGGGGGCTCCGGCTGCCTCCAGTTCGGCGTCGACGACGGCCTGGAGGGTGCGGGGGGCGGCGAGTCCGCCCAGGCCCACGGGGTAGTGGACCCAGGCCAGGCCGGCGTCGAAGCGGGCCCGCAGGAAGTCGGTGCGGGGGGTGGCCGCGGGCGGGTGCGCGGCGAGCAGGTCCCGGGTGCGGGCGACCAGGTCCTCGGCGGTGACCGTCATCGCGAGGCACCTCCGTCCAGGGCCGGTACGACGACCAGGCGGCCGGTGGTGGCCCCGTCGGCGAGGCGCTGGACGGCGTCGGCGGCCGCCGCGAGCGGGACGCGTTCGCTGACCAGCGGTTTCACGGCCCCTTCGGCGGCGAGCCGGGTGAGCTCGGCGTGGCAGGCGAGGATCGCGGCGGGCTCCTTGGTGGCGTACAGGCCCCAGTGCAGGCCGAGGACGGAGTAGTTCTTCACCAGCGCGTGGTTGAGCGCGGGGGTGGGGATGGTGCCGCTCGCGAAGCCGACGACGACGATCCGGCCCTCGAAGGCCACGCATTTGGCGGAGGCGGTGTAGGAGTCCCCGCCGACCGGGTCGTAGACCACGTCGGCTCCGCGCCCGGCGGTGAACTCCTTGACGCGCGAGGCGATGTCCTCGGCGGTGCGGTCGATGACCAGGTCGCAGCCGAGTTCTTCGGCGGTGCGCGCCTTGGCCTTGCCGCCGACGACGCCGATGACCGTGGCCCCGGCGGCCTTGCCGAGCTGGACGGCCGCGCTGCCGACCCCGCCGGCGGCGGCGTGCACGAGGAGGGTCTCGCCCGCCTGGATGCGGGCGCGGCGGTGCAGGCCGAACCAGCCGGTCTGGTAGCCGATGTGCAGGGCGGCCGCCTCGGCGTCGTCGAGGCTGTCCGGGGCGGGCAGCAGGGCGCGGGCGGGCGCGGTGACGTATTCGGCGAAGCCGCCGTGCGGGAGGCTCGGGTTGGCGATGACGCGGCTACCGTCCTCGTTCTCGGCGCAGATCTCGACGCCGGGGGTGAAGGGGAGCGGCGGGCGGATCTGGTACTGGCCGCGGACGAGCAGCGCGTCGGGGAAGTTGACGTTGGCGGCGAGCACCCTGAGCCTCACCTCGCCCTCGCCGGGGACGGGTTCGGGAACCTCTTCGAGGCGCATGGCCTCACGGGGTTCGCCGGGGGTATGTACTCGCCATGCCTGCATCCGGGGCCTCCAGCCGCCGTCGGGGAACCGCGCTCCGCGGGCATACTAAGCGGTCGCTTGCCCTTCTGTGAACCACCGGGACGCGCGGGAAGGGAAGCGGCCCTTCCGGGGCCGCGGGCTTAGCATCAACGGGCAGGTGCCACAGGGCATATGACAGGATCAACGGGGGGACCGTCCGATGAACAGAAGCCGTATGAGAGGCACCACGTCCGCCGCCGCGGCCGCCGCCGTCCTGGCGGGGCTGATCACCGCCGCGGGGCCGGCCTCGGCGGCCGACGCCACGGCCTGCAGCCCGGCCGTCGCGCGGCTGCCCGCCCTGCCCGGGCTGAGCGGGGGCACCGTGACCGGCTTCGGCGGCGGGGGACTCGCGGTCGGCGCGAGCGGCGGCCGGCCCGCCTACTGGACCGGCGCCGAGCACACCGTCCACGCCGTCCCGCTGCCCGCCGGCTTCGACGAGGGCGAGATCAAGGCCGTCAGCGCCACCGGCCTGATGGTGGGCAGCGCCACGCGCACCTCGGACCGCGCCGCGGTCGCCTTCACCCACCAGATGGGGGCCGCGACCTCCGCGGCGCTCACCGCACCCGCCGCCGGGCGGTACGAGGTGCCCGTCGACATCAACGCGGCAGGCCGGGTCGTCGCCGTGGACGACGGCGTCGCCAAGGAGTGGGAGGGCGGCGCGGTCGTGCGCGAACTGCCGGTCCCGGCCGACGCGATCCCCGGCAGCAAGGTCGTCGCGCTGAACGGCATCAACAAGCGCGGCGACATCGTCGGCACGGTCAGCGGCTCGTACTTCGACGCCGACAACGACATCGAGGTCACCAAGACCTTCCCGGTGGTCTGGCCCGCGGGGGGCGGCTACCCGCCCTACAGCCTGGAGGTGTGGAACGGCTACCACCGCTCGTTCGCGACGATCGGCCGGGACATCGACGACCGGGGCCGGGTGGTCGGCCTGGAGGACTACCACTACCGCAACGACCCGAAGCTGACGCCGGCGGTCTGGAAGAAGCCGTACGACGCCCTGCCCACCGACCCGGGCCGGCTGAACGGCTACCACGACCTGGAGCTGTCGGGCAGCAGCCCGACCACGAACGTGGCCGTCGGCACCGCCACCACCTTCGAGGAGAGCTGGCCCAGCTACTTCCAGGCCGTCTACTGGTCCGGCACGGGAGCCCTGAAGGCCCTGCCCTTCCCGGCGGCCGCCCCGGGCGAGGTTCCGCTCACCCGCGCCTTCGCCGCCACCGACGACGACCGGGTCGGCGGCACCGTCGTCGACCGGGAGACCCGGGCGAGCAGCGCCGTGATCTGGACGTGTGCGAGCAAGCAGGCGTACACGCCGCAGAGTTGACCCCGTCGGGGGCATGGTGATCTCGGCGTCCGCGCGCTATCGATGCCCCCATGAAGGACGAGATCCCGCGCGGCCTGCCCGCGCCGCCGCCGCTCGGCTCCGCCGCCCTGCCACCCGGTACGTACGCGGGGCAGGTGGTGCTCGTGACCGGCGGCGGCACCGGGCTGGGCAAGGCCATCGCCGCCGAGTTCGCCCGGCTCGGCGCCGATCTGGTGATCGCCGGCCGGCGCGCCGAGCAGCTCCATGCGGCGCGCGAGGAGCTGGCGGCCGTTCCCGGCGCGGGCCGGGTGACGGCGGCCGTCTGCGACATCCGGGACCCCGAGCGGGTCGCGGAGGTCTTCGACGCGGCGCAGGCGGCGCTCGGCCTGCCGGACGTGCTGGTCAACAACGCGGCCGCCAACTTCCCCTCGCCCGCCGAGGACCTCTCCCCCAACGCCTGGCGGGCGGTGGTCGACATCACCCTGACCGGCACCTGGTTCATGACGCGCGAGTTCGGCCGCCGCCACCTCGCGGCGGGCACACCCGGTTCGATCGTGAACATCGGCGCCTCGTACGCCTGGACCGGCGGACCGGGCTTCGCCCACAGCGCGGCCGCCAAGGCCGGGGTGAAGAACCTGGTGGAGACGCTCGCCGTCGAGTGGGGCCCGTACGGCATCCAGATCAACGGCCTGGTCCCGGGACTGTTCCCGCACGCCGATATGACCGGGGACATCCGCACCGGCCTGGACCGCGCCGCGCCGGACGCCCTCGACGCGCGCCAGCCCGCCCTGCGGGTCGGTGCTCCGCGCGAGCTGGGCTGGGCGGCGACCTTCCTGGCCTCCCCCTACGCCCGGTTCGTCACCGGCCACACCCTGGTGGTGGACGGCGCGAACTGGCAGCGCCGCGCCCTGGTCAACCCGGAGGTCGTGCCGGTACGGGAGCAGCTGGGCCGCGGCCCGTTCAGCGGGTGAGCGGGTGAGCGGTGAGGCCGGGGGTTCATCCGCGGGCGCGGAGGTACGCCTCCAGTTCGGCGGCCCCGGTCAGCAGGGCCCGCCCGCGGGCGGAGAGCCGGGCGTGCCAGTCGCCCAGGGCGGCCTCGAGCGGCTCCAGCCCGCCGGCCGCCCGTACCTGGGTGAGCAGCGGGGCGATCTGCGCCGGCAGGTAGCCGCCCCGCCTCAGCTGGTGGGCCAGCCTGGCGTCCCGTACGTCGGCCTCGTCGTAGACGCGGTACCCGGTCAGCGGGTCGCGGCGCGGGCTGAGCAGCCCTGCGCGCTCCCATTTCCGCAGCGTCGCGGGCCGGATCCCGAGCTCCCCCGCCAGCGGCCCGATGAAGGTGCCGCCGCGCCCGGACGGTTCGGGGGCGGGCAGGGGCGCCAGGTCGCGCAGCGCGTTCTCGACGGCCCGGAGGGTACGCCGGTCGTCGAGCAGCCGGGCGTGGCTCTCGTCGATGAGGCGGAACGCGTCGTCGACCGCGCCCCGGTTCACGTGCTGCATGATCGCCGTCGCCGTCGGGTGGCCGTGCCCGGGCACGAGGGCGAGGAACGCGCCCAGCGCCCGCGCGTGCAGCGGGGTGTAGGTGCGGTATCCGGAGGGGGTGCGGGCGGCGACCGGAAGGATGCCGGCCTCCTCGTAGTTCCTGATGGCCTGGGTGGACAGACCGTGCCCCCGGGCCAGGTCAATCGGCCGGAGCTGTCCCCCGGTTTGAAGGTTTCGCGCCACGGAGCGGACGATATCGCGGAAAAGTTTCCACCGAAGGTTCAACGATAGCGTTGAAGGCATGCCACCTGACATCAAGGACACCGCCCGCGCCGTCGAGGCCGCCGCCGTCATGGAGCTGCTCCCCTCCCGCCCGCGGCTGCTCGCCCTCGGCGAGCCCACCCACGGCGAGGACACCCTGCTCGACGTGCGCAACGACCTGTTCCGGCAGCTCGTCGAGCAGGAGGGCTACCGGACGATCGCGATCGAGAGCGACTGCCTGGGCGGCCTGATCGTGGACGCCTACGTCACCTCGGGTACGGGCACGCTCGACGAGGTCATGGAGCACGGCTTCAGCCACGGCTTCGGAGCGTCCGCCGCCAACCTCGCACTCGTGCGCTGGATGCGGGCGTACAACGACGGCCGGCCCGCGCCCGAGCGGCTGCGCTTCGCCGGTATCGACGGCCCGCTGGAGATCACCGGCGCCGCGAGCCCCCGGCAGGCCCTGACCGCGCTGCACGGCTACCTCTCGGCCCGGGTGGACGCGGCCCTGCTCCCCTGCACCCCGCACACGCTCGACCGTCTGCTGGGCGCCGACGACCGGTGGACCGAACCCGCCGCGATGATGGACCCGGCCCGGTCGGTGGGGCGGTCGGCCGAGGCGGCGGAGCTGCGGCTGCTCGCCGACGAGCTGGAGGCACTGCTCGACGAGCAGACCCCGCACCTGATCGCGGCGACGTCGCGGGACGACTGGGACCGGGCCCGCCTGTACGGGCGCACCGCCCGCGGGCTGCTGCGCTACCACCACTGGATGGCCGACACCTCACCGGCCCGCATGACCCGCCTGCTGGGCGCCCGGAGCCGAATGATGGCCGACAACCTCCTCGCCGTCGCCGCCCGGGGCCCGGCGCTCGTCCACGCCCACAACGCCCATCTCCAGCGGGAGAAGAGCTCGATGCGGATGGGCGGGGCGCCGCTGGAGTGGTGGAGCGCGGGCGCGCTGGTGGACGCCCACCTGGGCGAGGAGTACGCCTTCGTCGCCACGACCCTGGGCACGATCCGGCACCGGGGAGTGGACGCGCCGCCGCCGGACACCGTCGAAGGTCTCCTGTACGCGCTCCCCGAGGACCACTGCCTCGTCGACGCCCGGCAGCTGGCCGCCGCCCTCGGCGACACGCCGCCCGCGCCCCGCGTCTCGCCCTGGTTCGGCTACGCGCCGTTCGACCCGGCCCATCTGGCGGGCACCGACGGGATCGTGTTCGTCAAGGACATGCTCGAACCGCCGTTCAGCCTCCCGTGAAGCGGGGCGGGCGGCGGGCCGCCTTGGCGGTGTAGCCCTCGCGGCAGTCGTCCGAGCTGAGGGTGAGCGCCGCGGTCATCGCGACGCGGTCGAGGGCCGCGGGGAGGGCGGCGTCCGCGTAGGCGTCGACCGCGCGCTTGATGCCCTGGACGGCGAGGGGGGCGTTGGCGGCGATGTCCGCCGCCAGCGCCCTGGCGGCGGAGTCCAGTTCGGGGCCGGGGACCACCAGTTGGACCAGGTTCAGGCGCTGTGCGGTCGCCGCGTCGATGCGGCGGCCCGTCAGAGCCAGGTACTTGGCCCAGCCGGCGCCCGCCTCGCGGGCGATGCGCAGGTCACCGCCCGCGTCCACGGCCACGCCCAGCTGTGCCTCCGGCAGGGCGAAGACGGCGTCCTCGGCGGCCACCCGGATGTCGGCCATCAGCGCCAGTTCGAAGCCGAAGCCGAGGCAGTAGCCCTGGACGGCGGCCACCACCGGTTGCGGGAGGCGGGAGAGGACCGCGAACCGCTCGTGAACCCAGCGGATGCCCTCGTAGTAGTTGCGGGTGCGCTCGGCGGCGGATCCGCCGGTGATCGCGCCGCCGGGGGCGGTGACGTCGATGCCCGCGCAGAAGGCCCGGCCTTCGGCGCGCAGCAGCACGGCCCGTACCGAGGGGTCGAAGCGGATCCGGTCCGCCAGCAGACCCAGCTGGCGGGTGGACTCCCAGCTCCAGCCGTTGAGTTGGTCGGGCCGGCACAGGGTGAGCACCGCGATCCCGTCCGCGACCTCCAGCCGGATCCGCTCCTCCCCCTCCGCGATCTCCGTGGAGATGGTGTCGATCACCCTGTCCGCACCCCCGCCCGATAGCTGACGAGCCGTCAGCTTAGGGGTGGCCGGTCAGCGGGGGAAGAGCTCGAACGCGACCGCCGGGGAGCCGCCGAACCGGGCCGCCACCCGCTGGACGTTGCCGTCGAGGAAGGTGCGTACGTACTCCTCGGGGTCCTGGTCCGTCAGCACCTCGATGTAGGCCTTGTGCTCCAGCAGGGACTTCACCGAACGCTCGAAGCCCGGGCGCGCGTCGGCCGCGTGCGTGGGCGTGCTGGTGCCGGCCACCGCGACCCAGCGCACGCCGTTCCACGGCTCCAGGCCCTGCTCGGAGATGAGTTCGGGGAAGATCCACCGGTTGCCGGCGTCGGCGGCAGCGTCGAGCGTGGCCCGGCCGACGGCTTTGTGGTCGGGGGTGTTCCAGTAGCCGCCGCCCTCGTCCCCGCCCCAGGTGTCACGGTGGTTGAGGGTGATGACGAGCTCGGGGCGGTGCCGGCGGATGGCCGCCGCGATGTCCCGGCGCAGGTCGAGGCCGTATTCGACGATGCCGTCGCGGTGGTCGAGGAACTCCACCCGGGACACGCCGACGACGGCCGCGCTCGCCCGCTGCTCCGCCTCGCGCAGCGGGGCGCATTCGGCGGGGGCGATGGTGTCGATGCCCGCCTCGCCGCGGGTGGCGAGGAGATAGACGACCTCGCGGCCGCCGTCCGTCCAGTCCGCGATCGCGGCCGAGCAGCCGTACTCCAGGTCGTCCGGGTGGGCGACCACGGCGAGGGCGCGCTGCCAGTCGGTGGGCATGGGCTGCAAAGAGGCGCTCTGTTCACGTTGTTCGGTCATGCACCGCACCCTAGGCGAGGACCCGGGCCGGGCGGCGTACCCGGCCCGAGTCGCCCGGGCCGCCGCGGAACGGTGCCGTCTCAGGCCTCGTCGCGGACGAGGGCCAGGAGCCGGTCCAGGACGCGCGGGCCGCCCGCGCGGACGCCGTCGTGCTCGAACTCGTCGGTCACCCAGGTCCGCAGGCCCCGAACCGCGCGGGCGGTGTGCAGGGAGTGGGCGGTGTCGACGTACATGTCGTCGTGGTAGACGGCGGCGGCCACCGGCACCTCGTTCGCCGCGAGCCGCTCCGGGTCGTAGAGCGGTCCCCAGCCCGTGCGGGCGGCCAGGAGATCGGCGGTCTCGCGCAGCGGGGCGAGGGAGGGGTCGGCGGTGAAGTGCCAGGGGTGGATGGTCTCGCCGGTGAAGAGGAGCGGCTCGTCGCCCGCGAGGGTCTTGGCGGCGTCGAAGCGCGGGTGGCGGGCGCGCACCCGTTCGGCGGCCCAGGCGGTGGGTGCGGCAGGGTCCTGGGCGTAGATCGCCTCGTGGACGAGTGCGTAGAGGGGGTGCCCGGCGAAGGAGAGCAGTGCGCGGGCGCCCTCAAGGAAGGCGTCGGAGAGGGCGGGGCCGGCGGGGGTCGGGACGAAGGCGTCCTCCAGCAGGTAGTGCAGCTGGTGGCTGCCGTCCCCGGAGCCGAGGACGAGGCCGAGGGACTGGAAGGCCTCGACGGTGAGGCGGTAGCCGCCGGGGAGTTCGGCCGGGCGCTCGGCGAGGTGGGCCGCGATGCGGCGGGCGCGCTCGACGTCCATCGGGTACCGGGCGTAGTGGGCCAGGTTCTTGCGCTCGATGCGGGGGTACGCGGCCTCGTACACCTCCTCGGCCGTGGCGGTCAGCGAGGGCAGGCCGCCGGTGATCAGGGCGGCGGCGAGGCCCTCGGGGGCGGTGGAGAGGTAGTGGGTGGCGCAGAAGCCGCCGAAGCTCTGGCCGAGCACGGTCCAGGGGGCGCCGCCGGTCAGGCCGGGGCGGATCGCTTCGGCGTCGCGCACGATCGAGTCGGAGCGGAAGTGCGCGAGGTACTCGGCCTGTTGCGCGGGCGTGCCGCGCAGGGGCAGGGTCTGCCGGTTCACCGGGGTGGAGCGGCCGGTTCCGCGCTGGTCGAGCAGGAGGACGCGGTAGTCGGCCAGGGCCCGCTCCAGCCAGGCCTGCCGGCCGATGAACCGCCGGGCCCCGAAGCCGGGGCCGCCCTCCAGGTACAGCAGCCAGGGCAGGGACTGCGGGTCCTTGCCGGAGGCGACGACCTCCCGGGCGTACAGCTCGATCCGTTCGCCGTCCGGGCGCGTGTGGTCGAGCGGGACGGTGAACCGGTGGTCGGTGAGGACCGTACCGGGCTGGCGGTAGCTGTGGGCGATGGTCACGGACGGCCCCTGGGGTACGAGGTGCGGTGACCCGCGCCCCGGCCGGATCGCGGCCGGGGGCGGGTATGGCGGTCCGTCGGAGTCTAGGCCGTCTCCTTCGGATCTCGTACGGGCCCCGGCGCCGGTCCGGGGCTTACGGGAACTCGACCACGGAGCGGAGGACCTCGCCGCGCTCCATGCGGGCGAAGGCGGCCTCGACGCCGTCGAGGGGGATGGTCTCGGAGACGAAGGCGTCGAGGTCGAGCCGGCCCTGGAGGTAGAGGTCGACGAGGAGCGGGAAGTCGCGCTCGGGCAGGCAGTCCCCGTACCAGGAGGACTTCAGGGCCCCGCCCCGGCCGAAGACGTCGAGGAGCGGGAGTTCGAGCTTCATGTCCGGGGTCGGTACGCCGACCAGGACCACGGTCCCCGCCAGGTCGCGGGCGTAGAAGGCCTGACGGTAGGTCTCGGGGCGGCCCACGGCGTCGATGACCACGTCGGCGCCGTTCCCGCCGGTCAGGCCCTGGATGGCCTCGACCACGTCCTCCTTGCGGCCGTTGACGGTGTGGGTGGCGCCCAGGCCGCGCGCCCACTCCAGCTTCCGGTCGTCGAGGTCGACGGCGATGATGCGCGAGGCGCCGGCCAGCCGGGCGCCGGCCACGGCGGCATTGCCCACTCCCCCGCAGCCGATGACGGCGACGGAGTCGCCCCTGCCGACGTTGCCCGTGTTCAGGGCCGCGCCGAGACCGGCCATCACCCCGCACCCGAGGAGTCCGGCGGCGGCCGGGGAGGCCGCCGGATCCACCTTGGTGCACTGGCCGGCCGCGACCAGGGTCTTCTCGGCGAAGGCGCCGATGCCGAGCGCCGGGGAGAGCGGGGTGCCGTCCTCCAGGGTCATGGGCTGGGTGGCGTTGTGCGTGGCGAAGCAGTACCAGGGGCGGCCGCGCCGGCAGGCCCGGCAGGTCCCGCACACGGCACGCCAGTTGAGGATGACGAAGTCGCCGGGGGCCACGGAGGTGACGTCCGCGCCGACGGATTCGACGATCCCGGCGGCCTCGTGGCCGAGCAGGAAGGGGAACGCGTCGTTGATGCCGCCCTCGCGGTAGTGCAGGTCGGTGTGGCAGACCCCGCAGGCCTGGACCCGGACGAGCGCCTCGCCCGGTCCCGGGTCGGGCACGAGGATCGTCGTGGTCTCCACCGGCGCGCCCTTGCTCCGGGCGATGACCCCTCGTACGCGATGCGTCACGTTCGTTCTACCCCGCTCTCGTTGAGTTCCGTCCGAACGTACACGGGCTTCGTGCAGTACGGGAGTTGCCTCACTCCGCGGCGTGCGATCTGGCCAAGTCGGACGGTACGGAGGCACGCAGGGCCGCACCGAAGGCGGCCACGGCGGGGTGGCGGGCGGCTCCGCTGCGGAAGGCGAGTTGCGTCCGGCGCTGCATGCGCAGGCGGGTGAGGCGTACGGCCGGTTCGGCGGGGCCGGTGATGCCGAGCTGGGGAACGACGGCCACGCCCTGACCGGCGGCGACCAGCGCGAGGACCGTGGCGAACTCGTCGACCTGGTGGCGGATCCGGGGCGTGAAACCGGCGGCCTGGCAGGCCCGTACGGTCATGGCGTGGCAGAGGGTGCCGGGGGTGGCGGTGATCCAGGGGTCGTCGGCGTGGCGGCGGAGGACGGTGCCCTGATCGGGGGCCGTGCCCTTGTCGGGGAACGTGCCCTCGTCGGGCGCCTTGCCCTCGTCGGGCGCCGTGGCTCCGCCGGGGAACGTGCCCTCGTCGGAGGCCGCGCCCCCGTCGACGGCCGGACCCGGCGCAGGGACCCGGCCCGGGGCGGCGGTCCGCTGCGGGGCCCGTCCCGCGGGCGCGGCCAGGTACATCGCCTCCCCGTACAGCGGCTCGGTGGCGAGCCCCGGCTCGCGGGCGGCGGGCACCAGGTCGTAGGCGTGGACCAGCGCCACGTCCAGGTCTCCGGAGCGCAGGGCGTGCGCGACCGCCGCCGGGTCGGTCTCGCAGACCATGGGCTCCAGCCCGGGGTGGCGCCGGGCGAGGGCGACGAGGGCCGCGGGGACGATGGCCCGGGTGGCGGTCGGGAAGGCCCCGATGCGCAGGGCGCCGGCCAGGCCGCCGCGGGCCTCGGCGAGGTCGGCATCGGCCTGCTCCAGCCGTTCGAGGACGGCTTCGGCGTGGCGGACCAGGTTCTGCCCTGCCGGGGTGAGCCGGACCCGGCGGCCGGTGCGCTCCAGCAAGGGCAGTCCGGCTTCCCTTTCGAGGACGCCCAGTTGCTGGGACACCGCCGAAGGGCTGAATGCGAGGGCCTCGGCCACGGCGGCGATGGTTCCGCGGCGGGCCAGTTCGCGCAGCAGGCGCAGGCGTCGTACGTCGAGCATCGGCTCAGCTTACGAGTCGGGTAAGAAATGCGAACTGGATTCGGGCCTCGGGGCAGGTGACGCTCGAAGGCATGACACAGGACATCGCACGCGGACGCATCACCACCGAGCTCATCACACCGGGGGCCGTCCCCGCGGAGCCCCTCACCGCGGAGCCCCCCGCGGCGGGCCTCCCGCTCCACGGCATCCACGTGCCGCTGGTCACCCCCTTCACCCGCGGCGGGGACATCGCCGCCGAGGCCCTGGAGGCGCTCGCCCACGAGGTGCTCGACGCGGGCGCCACCGGGATCGTCGCCCTCGGCACCACCGCCGAGACGGCCGCTCTGGACGAGGCGGAGCGGGACCTCGTCACCGACGTGTGCGCCCGGGTCTGTGGTGAGCGGGGCGCACTGCTGACCGTGGGGGCCGGGGCGAGCGGGACCCGGGCCGCGGAGGCCTCGCTGGCCCGGCTGTCCCGGTGGCCGCAGGCGCGGGCGGCGCTGGTGACGGTGCCCTCGTTCGTGCGGCCTTCGGCGGCGGGGGTGTCGGCGCACTTCGCGCGGCTGGCCGAGGTGAGCCCCGTACCGCTGATCGTCTATCACATCCCGTACCGGACCGGGCAGCCGCTGGACGCCGCCGCGCTGCGGGGGCTCGGGGCGCTCGCGGGGGTGGCGGCGGTGAAGTACGCGGGCGGCGGCATCGACCAGGACACGGTGGAGCTGCTCGGCGACCTGCCGGAGGGGTTCGCGGTACTGGCCGGGGACGACGCGTACCTGTCGCCGCTGCTGGCGCTGGGTGCGGCGGGCGGGATCCTGGCCTCGGCGCACCTGGCGACGGCCCGCTTCGCGGAGCTGGCCGCCGCCTGGCGGGCGGGCGACGTGGGGCGGGCGCGGCCGCTGGGGCACGCGCTGGCCCGGATCTCGGCGGCGGCCTTCGCCGAGCCCAATCCGGCGGTGGTCAAGGGCGTGCTGCACGCCCAGGGGCGGATCCCGGATCCGGGCGTACGGCTTCCCCTGCTGCCGGCGTCGCGGGAGGCGGTGGCGGCCACGCTGGAGCGGCTCGCGGAGCTCTGAGGCGGGGTGGCGGGAGGGACGGAAAGGGACGGGAGGGGACGGGAGGGGCAGCGGGGGCTCTGGAATGTCGGAATGAGTCCGTGATGGGCGATTCGCAACCAACGGGTGGCTCGCCCGAATGCGGCATAGGGAGAGCGGACTTGTCCGTCTGTCCGCCCGCCCCACGGCGGGCCCTTCAAACCGTGATGTGAGTCACTCGGGAGCGTCAACATCATTTCCCCGCGTGGGCCGGATTCCCTTTTCCCGGAAAGAAAGTTGACCGGTGCGCAAAGGTGCCGCCAAGGTCATTTTCGGGGCGGAAGGCAGGAAGTCGATCTACCGGTGTAATTCGGGCCTTGTTCCGGCCCCGCGGGCTCGCCTACGGTCACCCTCACTCCCGGTGGACAGCTGCCGAATACGGCCACCTCCGGGCTCTCCCGTCCCCCCACGTGAGGAAGTCCGCCATGCCCGCAAAGGGTAAGCACCGTCGGCCGAAGCACCACCCGATCGCCCGCAAGCTGGCTCTCGCCGGCACCGGTGGCGCGGCCCTCACCCTTCCGCTGATCAGCGCGACCACCGCCGGGGCGGTGGAGAAGACCACCGCTCCCGCCGCCACCGCCGCTGCCACGACCTATTCCGTGGTCGCCGGCGACACCCTTTCGGAGATCGCCGCGGAGCATTCCGTGGCCGGCGGCTGGAAGTCCCTCTACGAGGCGAACCGGAGCGTCATCGGCGCGAATCCGGCGATCATCCGGCCCGGCATCAAACTGAAGCTCGGCACCAAGGCGGAGGCCCCCCGCGCGAGCCGGTCCGGCGCCCGGCCGACCACCCTCTACCCGAACAATCTCGACGGCTGGATCCGCGAGTCCCTGGACGTCATGGCCAAGCACGGAATTCCCGGCACCTACAACGGCATCTACCGCAATGTGATGCGCGAGTCCTCCGGCAATCCCCTCGCCATCAACAACTGGGACATCAACGCGCAGAACGGCATCCCGTCCAAGGGCCTGCTCCAGGTCATCGACCCGACGTTCCGCACCTACCACGTGCCCGGCACCTCGCAGGACTCCTACGACCCGGTCGCCAACATCACCGCCGCCTGCAACTACGCGGCCGCCCGGTACGGATCCATCGACAACGTCAACGGCCCCTACTAGGCAAGAAGACGGGCCTTCTGGGGGGGAGGGCTCAGAGCCGGCCCGTGCGCGGGCGGTGCGTGCGGGCGCGCAGGAGGATGCGCAGCGGGGCGACCAGACCGTAGCCGGTGTCCCGGCGGACGGCGGTGATGCCGGCGCGCTCCACGGCGTTCAGCTGCTGCGCCATGAGCTGCAGCATGGTCGCGACGACCGGGCGCAGGCCCGGTGCGGCCAGGCCGAGGTGGCCGTCGGTGGCGTCGAGTGCGGTGCGGGCGCGGCGGGTTTCGTCGGCGAGGAGGGCGCGCACCGCCGGGGTGTCGCGGCCCTGTTCGAGGTCGGCGCGGGTCACGGAGTGCTCGGCGAGCCGGTCGCGGGGGATGCAGAGCCGCCCGTCCGCGAGGTCACCGGCGAGGTCGGCGAGGAAGTCGACGCGCTGGGCGGCGTCGACGAACCGCCGCCAGCCCGCTGCCTGTTCCGGGTCGGGACCGCCCTGGTACTGCAGGCCGGTGAAGACCAGGACGCCGGGCCAGGCGTAGGCGTCGAGGTAGGCCTGGAAGTCCTCCTCGCCGGCGAAGCCGTCGAAACCGGCCTCGGCCGTGGCGGCACCTTCCAGGAACCGGGAGACCCAGTGCGGGGGCAGGGCGCGGGCCTGCACGGCGTGGGCGTAGGCCCGCAGCACCGGGTCGGGGCTGTCGCCCGACTTCAGCGCCGCCTCGACCTGCTCCGTCAACGCGGCCAGGGCGGCGGCGCGTTGCTGCGGGCTGCCGGTTTCGGCCACGTCGTCGACGAGGTTCATGAAGGCGAGACCGGCGGCCAGCCAGGGCACCAGCGGCGGGTCGGCGAGCAGGCGCAGCGTCAGGTAGGGGGCGGATTCCCGGCGGAGCACCCGGCGTGCGGCATGTGTGTAGTCCTCCCGCAGCCGGGTGCCGGAGATCCCGGCCGCCGTGAGCGTGGTGCGCCAGCTCGGCATGGTGGTGGTGCTCCCCTCGAAACGTTTCTCCCCGCCCGTACGAGGATCGGGAGCCAGGATGTCAGGAGCGGGTGTCAGCAGCGACGGCGGTCCGCGGTGACCGTGCCCTGGACCGCGGACACCGTGCGGTCGTAGCAGCCGCCCGGCGCTCCGGAGCCGTGCACCCGGTGGCGGACGGTGGTGGTGGCGACCGCGTGCCGCTGGTCGCGCGGGACGTTCGCGGTGTAGGTGGCGTCACCGGTGTACCGGTCGTCGAGCCGGGTGGTGTCGACGCTCCGGCCGCCGCGCAGGGTGACGGTGTCCGCGCGGTCTCCGAGGGAGAGGACGGTGCGCAGCCGGTCCCCGGCGCCGAGGGTGGTCTCGCCGTCCATCGTGTAGGTGCGTGCGGTGCGGGTGGCGGTGGCCCCTCGGGTCACGGTCTCCTCGTCGGTCCAGGTGGCGCTGAGCGCGTCACGGTCCTCGCCGTCGGTCCAGCGGTGGACGGAGGTGCCCCGCACGGCCCGGGTGACGGTGGTGGTGACCCGGCCGTGGGAGGTGTCGAGGTGTCCGGTGACGGTCAGCCGGTGGGCGCCCTCGGTGTCGAGGCGGTGTTCGGCTCCGGGCGTGCCCGGTGTGGCGGGCGTCCAGCGGGAGGAGTTGGCCGGATCGCTCTGCTCGTGCCGGGTCAGGGCTCCGGTGACGACCTCGCGGGCCTCGTCCTGCCAGAGCAGCAGGTTGGTGGGGGTGCTCCAGCCGCTCTGCCCGGCCGGCACGCCGGCGACGGTCACCTCGATGCGGTGCGGGCGGCCGTCGTTGAGGAGGGCGGCGTAGGGGGTGAGGTCGTAGAGGACGGGCTGGACGTCGAAGGCTCGGGGGCCGGGGGTGACGTACCAGAGGAAGGGGTTGGACCAGCCGCCGGTCCAGACGGTGGGGAAGGGCGCGGCGATGCCCGCGAGCCGGCCGTCGACCGAGATCCGGACTTCGCGGTGGGGGCCGTCGGCGGCCTTGCAGGAGTACGGGGCCGCGTCGGGGGTGGTCATGTACCAGTACTCCTCGCAGCCGCCGCCCGACCCCGTGGCGTAGACCTCGGCGAGGAGGCGCTCGGTGTTGCGCGGGGTGCTGACGGCCGGGGAGGTGAGCGGCAGGACGCGGTCGGGGGTGTCGGGGGCGGCGGCAGAGCGCTCGGCGGCGTAGAAGGTGAGGGTGACCTTGACGTCGATGACGCCGGTGTAGGTGTCGTTGACGACGTTGCCGATGAGCATCTCGACGGGCTGGGGGCGGGTGAGGGTGTCCCGGTAGCGGGTGACGTCCTTCTCGACGGACCAGGTGATGCCGTCGGGCGAAGGCTGCGGGGTGGAGGTGCGGAGGATCTCGACGCCGCCGAGGGAGAGGTGTCCGAGCCGGTCGTACTGGCGGCCCTTGACCTTGCCGTCGAGGCGGAGCACCACCTTGGCCCAGTGGTCGGCGCCACAGGCCCGGGGCGGCGCATAGCTGCCCCGGTAGGGGGTGAAGTCGCGGAACTGCGCTTCGGCGAGGGTCACTTCGCAGGACCGGGTCGCGGGCCGGGTGACGGGCGGGGCGGCGGTGAGCGGGTCGTGCCAGTCGGTGCCGAACTCGGCGGGCGGGTCACCTGCGGCTGTGGTGGCGGCCGGCTGTGCGCTCGCGGGGTACGCGGCCGCGGCCGGCGCGGTCGTGGCGTGCGCGGGTCCCGCGCCCGCCAGGGTGGCGGCGGCCAGCGCGATCGCGCCGAGCACGCCCATGGTCCTGTGTCGTCTCATGGGCCCGCAGTGAAACCCGGCCCGCCCGGCCCGCGCCAGGGCCGGTGTGCCGAACGTGGCGCGATTTCGCCCCCGCGGCCGGACGGCAGGAGCCGGCCCTGGCACCGGCTCCGGCTCAGGCCGGCAGGACCACGATGCCGTCGTCGTCCGCGTGGACCGTGTCCCCGGGGCGGAAGGTGGCGCCGCCGATCGTGACGGGCACGTCCACCTCGCCCGCGCCGGTCTTCCCGCTCTTACGGGGAACCGTGCCCAGCGCCTTGACGCCGAGGTCGAGCCCGCCGAGGGCCACGCTGTCGCGGACCGCGCCGTTGATGATCAGGCCCGCCCAGCCGTTGCGTGCGGCCGCGCCCGCGATGAGGTCGCCCACCAGGGCGGTGCGCAGCGAGCCGCCTCCGTCCACGACGAGGACGGCGCCTTCGCCCGGTCCGTGGACGAGTTCGCGCAGCAGCGCGTTGTCCTCGTGGCAGGACAGGGTCCGCACCGGGCCGGCGAACAGCCGGCGGCCGCCCAGCTGCCGGAACGGGGCGCCGCAGATGCCGAGGTCCTCGCCGTGCTCGTCGTACATGTCGGCCGTGGGGACTGGGGTGACGCTCATCTCGCTGAAACTTCCTCGCTGCTCGTTCTCGCTCGTACGTCGCGCCGTGCGGCCAGCGTAATGGGCAACCCGGGACCCTGCGGCGGGCCCGGGACCCCGCGGCGGGGCCGGGATCTGCGGCGGCCCGGGTCAGTCGCGGGAGTTGCCGAAGAGGATCCGGTAGCCGATGAGCAGGACCAGCGAGCCCGCGATGGCGGAGCCCCAGGTGGCCAGGTCGAAGAACTGGGTCTGGACCGGCCGGTCCAGGAACCGCGCCGAGAGCCAGCCGCCGATGAAGGCGCCGGCGACGCCGATGAGGGTGGTGCCGATCAGGCCGCCCGGGTCCCGGCCGGGCAACAGGAGCTTGGCGATGCCTCCGGCCAGCAGTCCCAGGATGATCCAGCCGACGATCCCCATGCCCGTTCACTCCGTTTCGGTGGTCCGGTGTTCACCGGGGAGGACGCGGCCGGGGCCGAAACGGTTCTCCGGGCGCCGGGCCGGACGTGCGGCTCAGGCCGCCACGCGGTTGACCGGCCCGGTCGACCCGGTCTGCGTGGTCGGCGCCCCCGGCAGGTCCGGCGCGGCCGGCAGGGCCCGGGCGGTGGGCGGCGCGGGCGTACGGGTCAGCAGGAGCACGCCGCGCGCCGCGGCGAAGGCCCCCGCCACCGCGAGCAGCACTCCCAGGGCGCCGCCCTGGAGGCGTTGGCCGAGCAGGACCATGCCGATGGCGGCCGCGGCGAGCGGGTTGGCCAGGTTCACCACGGCGAGGGGGGCGCCGAGCCCGCCCCGGTAGGCCCGCTGCGACAGGAGCAGCCCGCCGACCGCGAACACCACGACGAGCAGGGCCACCCCGATGACCCGCACGCTGAGGAGGGATCCCCCGCGCCCGCCCGCCACGGCCACGGTCTGGGTCAGGGCGGAGGCGGCCGCGGAGGCCAGCCCGGAGGCCGTGGCGTGCCGCAGGCCGGAGCGCGGGTCCTTGACGGCGGTGAGCAGCAGGATCACCGCGGCCGTGGCCCCGGACACGGCGAGCGCCTCGGCCAGGGTGAGGGTGTCGTCGGGGGCCGGTCCGGAGGCGGGGAGCAGCAGCAGGCCGAGTCCGGCGACGGTGGCCAGGGTGCCCCGCCACTCGGTGGTCGCCACCCGGCGCCCCGCTCCGCGCGCACCGAGCGGGACGGCGGCCACGAGGGTGAGCGCGCCGAGCGGCTGGACCAGGGTGAGGGGACCGTAGCGCAGGGCGGCGGCGTGCAGCAGCGCGGCGGCCGCGTTCAGCCCGGCCGACCACCACCAGGCGCTGTTGCCGAGCAGGGCCCCGGCGGTGCGGGCGACGGCGGCCCGGGCGAGCCGCTCCTGGGCGACGGCGGCGGACGCGTAGGCCACGGCCGAGGCGAGGCAGAGGCCGACGGCGAGGGCGGTGGCGTTCATCGCCCGGCCCCCACGACCTCGGCGGCGCGCCGCGGGGCGGGCGGCTGCTGCTGCACCACCGCTCCCGGAGGTGCGCCCGCGTCGGCGCCCGGGTCACTCGGGTGGCCGGCGGCGCCACTCCGCGCCGGCCGCGGGATCAGCAGGAGGGCCGCCCCGAGCAGGACGGTCGCCACGATGGCGTCGAGCCAGTAGTGGTTGGCCGTGCCGACGACGACCAGCAGGGTCAGCAGGGGGTGCAGCAGCCACAGCCCACGCCACGCGGACCGGGTGGCGGCGATCATGCCGAGCGCGAGCATGAGCGCCCAGCCGAAGTGCAAGGAGGGCATCGCGGCGAACTGGTTGGCCATCGTGTCGGTGGCCGGCGCGGCCCCGTAGACGGTGGGCCCGTAGACCCGGCCGGTGTCGATCAGGTCCGCCTCGCCGAGCATCCGCGGCGGCGCGAGGGGGAAGGCGAGGTGCAGGGCGAGGGCGGCGCCGGTGAGGACGGCGAGGACGCGGCGGGTCCACAGGTAGTGGTGGGGGCGACGCAGGTAGAGCCAGACCAGGAAGAGCGCCGTCGCGGGGAAGTGGACGGCCGCGTAGTAGGTGTTCGCGCCGTGGACGAGGGCGTCCCCGTGCAGCAGCAGCCGCTGGACCGCACCCTCGCCGGGCAGGTGCAGGGCGCTTTCGGCGTCCCGGATCCGGGCGGCGTTGCGGAAGGCCTCGTCCGTGCGCCCCGTGGAGAGCATCCGGCCGGCTTTGTAGACGGTGAACAGCCCGGCGACGAGCAGCAGCTCGCGTATGAGGCGGCGGCGCGCGGCTCTCGGTCCGGCTGCCGGATCGGCAGGTGTGGTGTGGGAGGTCATCCCCCGGTCTCTCTTCCTGTACGCGCACATCGACACGGCACATATCGACACGCCAGTGTATCGATACATTCGCGTATCGATACGACCGTGTACCGATACGCTCGCGTTCCGCTACACTCGTACTCGAACCCACACCCCCGGCGCCCCCGAGGAGAGCCGCACCCCGATGACGTCGACTCCCACCCCCGCGCGCCGCTCCAAGATCACACCGGAGCGGGAGCAGGAGTTCTACGAGGCCGTCCTGGACCAGCTGCGCGAGCACGGCTACGAGGCCCTGACGATGGAGGGCGTCGCGGCCCGGGCGAGCTGCGGCAAGTCCACGCTGTACCGGCAGTGGAAGACCAAGCCCCAGCTCGTCGCCGCCGCCCTGCGGGCGAACCGGCAGGGCACCCTGGTGGCGGTGGACACCGGGACGCTGGCGGGCGACCTGCGCGAGGCGGCCCGGATCGCGGGCTGCGGCTCGGGACGCGACACCCGGCTCATGCAGGCCCTCGGGCACGCCGTGCTCAGCGACGAGGAGCTCCAGGCCGCGCTGCGCGAGGCCCTGGTCGAGCCGGAGCTGGCGGCGTTCGACGCCATGGTGGAGCGGGCCGTGGCGCGGGGCGAGATCGCCGCGGACCACCCGGCCGTGGAGTTCATGCCCGCGCAGCTGATGGGCGTGCTCCGCATCCGGCCGGTGCTGGAGGGGCGGTACGCCGACGCCGACTACCTGGTGCGGTTCGTCGACGCGGTCATGCTCCCCTCCCTGGGTCTGGCAGCACCCGGGACCCCCTGAACCGGCGGGCCGCCGTCCCGATGACCGGACGGCGACCTGCCCGCGCTGCCTCGTGGGGACGGCGGCAGCGCGCCACCCGGACCGGGCGGCGGGCACTCACACGCGCAGTGCCCGCCGCCCGGTCTGTGCGGTCGCCCCGGGTCGCCTCAGCGGACGGCGCCCATGGTGCGGGTGAACTCCTCCGGGCCCGCGTCGAAGCCGCGCAGGCCCGCGTCGAGTGACCAGATGCCCGAGTCCTCCCGGGTGAACTCCGCGACCGTGGCCGCGGTGGCCGCCGGGACGGAATCGAAGCCGCCCTGGGCGAGGTCGGTGTACCCCTCGCGGATACGGACGCCCGTGCCGGGGATGTCGGCGAAGGTCTTCCGGGGACCGCCGCCAGTGTCCTGGATGATCACGCCGACCACCACCCGGCGCAACTCCGGTGCCATCCGGTCGAGTTCGAGGGTCATGACCTCGTCGTAGCCGAATCCCTGGCCCGTTTGGCTGTCCCGGTTCAGGGTGATGGTTCCGTCGGGCGACCGGCTGCCGAAGTGGACCAGGTGGAGGGGCACCCCGTGGAGGTCGGCCGCGCCGTAGACCGCGGCCACCAGGTCGAGGTCGTGCGGGGGCGTGCCGGCGGGGCTGGGGTCCCACCGCAGCCCGACCTCCACCTTGGCCAGACCCTTGCGTACACCGGTCACCGAACTCCCCCTCCTCTGAACGGTTGTGGCCCCGTCATGTTCCCACGCGGCCGCCGCCCGGGCCGAACGGCCGTACGTTCCCGGCCACTTCGCAGGGGGCCGGCCGGCCACCGTGTCCCGCCGGCCGTGGCCGGCCGCCCGCACCCGCCGCGTGACCTCCCCCTACCAGTCCCCGTCCTGTACCGGCTTGCCCGGCCTCGGGGCGTTGCCGAGCGGCTTGACCTGACCCGGGCCCGGCTCCGCCCAGGGGGTGTGGTCGTCGCCGAGCCACTCCCCCACCGGCTTGACCCCTTCCAGGGCCCCGGCCGGGGCGAGGTCGGCGGCCGTCTCGTCGTAGTAGTCGAACCAGGGCAGCCCGGCCTTGGTGTAGGCGGCACGGTCGACCGGCGAGGGCGGTGCCTCCTCCCCGGTGATACGGCGCCACGCGGGCGGGGTCACCAGGTGGACGAAGACCCGCGCGGCCGGCTCCCCGGCCCAGGCGGAGAGCGGCCGTTCGTCCCGGTAGACCTCCTGGCGCATGGCGCCGCCGACACCGAGCCCCATCGCCGGGGCCGCGGGCGCGGCCGCCCTCGGGGCGGCGCCGGGTGCGGCCGCCGCCATCGGCATCGGCACGGCGCCCCCGAAACCACCGGGCGCCGGCGGCGGGGGCGGAGCCCCGTAGAGGCCACCGCCACCGCGCGCCGCGCCCGCCGCCCGCGCCCGCTCGGCCAGCCGCCACTCGGCCAGCGCCTCCGGCCCCAGCGGGAACGCCTGGAGCTGCACCCCGCCGGTGGTCTCCTCGCCGGTCACCTGGCCCTCGACGGTGGCACCGAGCCCCAGCGGTACGGCGACGAACTGGCGCACCGTCCCGTCACCCGAGTTGATCCCGTCCAGCCACGGCTGCCGGGGCAGCACCACGTAGTTCTGCGGATCGCGGGCGAGACGGCCCGTCCAGCGCTCGCCGGAGACGGCGCACACCTTGCCGACCCCGACCTGGAGCGCGGCGGGCTCCCGGGTGCCGCCGAAGCTCAGCCACATCGCCTCGCGCAGGTACACGGGCAGCATCACGCCGCCCTTGGCCAGCCATTCCGGCGGCACCGTGTCCGGGTGGTCCTCCACCCGCCGGAGCGGAAACTCCCCCAGCCCCGGGGGCAGCGCGTGCGTGCCCGATTCCGGCAGGCACAATGTCCGCATGAAGCGGATCTGCACCCCTTCTCCCAAGTGCAGCGCATTACCGTCGAGCCGTACCGAATCAGGTCCCATGTCCGCCCCTTTTTCCCGTTCCGACCATGATCGACCACACGATCTGCGGCCGTTCCGGATCGTTATCCTCAAGTTTTCCTCAGATCTAGTGACGCTGCGGCCGTCCCCTTCCTAGCTTCCTCGTACACGTGTCTCGACGTTCCCCCGCGTCACCGCGGTTCCCGCGCGCCCGGCGATCCCGGCGCACGGCCCGCGTTCCCAGGAAAGAGTGCAGCATGAAGGTTCCCCAGGCCGGAGCGGTCGCCGCAGTGATCGCCCTCGTCCTCACCACCTCCGGGTGCGGCGGTGACGACGAGCCCAAGGGGAAGCTCGCCATCGGCATCAAGTTCGACCAGCCGGGCATCGGGATGCGCGAGCCCGACGGCACCTTCTCCGGTTTCGACGTGGACGTCGCCACCTACGTGGCCAAGGAGCTCGGCTACAAGCCGGACCGGATCGACTTCAAGCAGGTCTACAGCAACGACCGCGAGCTGCTGCTCCAGTACAACGAGGTGGAGTTCGTCGCCGCGAGCTACTCGATCAGCGACAAGCGCAAGGAGAAGGTCGACTTCGCCGGCCCGTACTTCGTCGCCCACCAGGACCTGCTCGTCCGGGCCGGCGATACGAGCATCACCAAGGCCGAGGACCTCAACAACAAGACCCTGTGCTCGGTCATCGGCTCCACTTCGGCGGAGAACATCAAGAAGAACCTCGCCCCGAAGGCGAGCCTGCTGGAGCAGGAGGGCTACTCGGAGTGCCTCGTCGCCCTCCGTGACGGCCAGGTCGACGCCATGACCACCGACAACTCGATCCTGGCCGGGTACACCGCCAGGAAGGGCAACGAGGGCAAGTTCAAGATGGTCGGGCTGAGCCTGAGCAACGAGAGCTACGGCATCGGCGTCAAGAAGGGCGACAAGGAGCTCCGGAGCAAGATCAACGCCGCTCTGAAGAAGATGGTCGAAGACGGCTCCTGGGAAGCGGCCGTGAAGAAGAACTTCGGCGCGGCCGACTACAAGTACGAGCCTGCCCCGCAGGTCACGTCGGGCCTCACAGCGGGCAGCTGACGATCGTCGAGGCGGTGGCCGGGTCCGACCAGTCGGCGTCGAAGCGGGCGTTGACGACGTAGAGCCGGCCGCCGTACACCGCCGCGGTCGTCGGCTCGTCGAAGCGCGGGTCGGTGATCTGCTTCACGAACCGCGCCCGGCGGCCGTCCGCGCTCAGGGTGAACACGTCGACGGCGTAGGCCCAGTTGCGTACGACGTACAGCGTGCGGCCGTGCACCACGAGCCCGTCGCCGTTGCCCACCGATCCGCCGTCGAGCACGGTGCGGGTGGCGTCACCGGTGCGCGGGTCGACGCGGTACAGCGCCTCGGCGGTGTCGTGCACCACCAGCAGGGCCCGGCCGTCGGGGGTCCGCTCGATGCCGTTGGCGCCCCAGTACTGGCCGCCGGGCGGGACCGGCGCCCACTCCCCGCGCAGCCGCAGCGTGCGCGGAGCCGCGCCGGCGCCGGTGAGTTCGCGGCCGGCGGGCAGGAAGTACAGGACGTCGTTGAACGAATCGGTGAACCAGGCGCCGCCGCACCCGACGACGACGTCATTGACGAAGGCGGTGCCGGTGGCGGCCTGGTGGGTGGCCAGCACCCGGCCGTCGCCGGCGTGGATCACCCGGATCTGGCCGCTGTCGCCGCCCGCGACGAGCAGCCTGCCGTACGTGTCGAGCTTGAGGCCGACCGACATCGGGCCCTGGCCGCGGGTGAGGATCCGGCCGGTCCCGTCGGCGAGGTCGGCGCGGTAGACCGAGCCGTCGAGCAGCGAGCCCGTGTAGGCCACGCCACGGCCGGAGACCGCTATGCCCTCCGGCTGGAAGCCGGGCGGGGTCGCGAGGGTGTCGGGCCGCCGGAGCGCGGCGGATGCGGCGGGCCCGGCCCCGGCGGGCCGGGCCTGGGCGAGCGGGGCGAGCGGACCTGCGAGCGCCGCGCCGCCCAGCGCCGCGGCCGCACCGAGGAAACTGCGCCGTCCCAGGGGTCCAGTCACGATGGTGTCCCTTCAACTGCCTTGGCGGGTAGGTCATTTGAGGTCTCCACCTCAGCACACCTCCCGTGTCCCGGCAGTCCCGGAGCACGACACTTCACAAGGGAATGAGGAGCCTCCCCTTCGCGGCCGGCGGCACGGGCGGCGGGTCAGGTCACGGGGGCCTTGCTCCGCAGCACGGTCAGGAACTCCCGCATCCAGCGCGAGTGGTCGGGCCAGGCCCTCGCCGAGACGAGCGTGCCGTCCACCACCGTCTCGGAGTCCTCGAACTCGGCGCCCGCCGCCTTCATGTCCGGCTCCAGCGCCGGATAGGCGGTCACCCGGCGGCCCGCCAGGCCCCCCGCAGCGGCGGTGATCAGCGGGCCGTGACAGATCTGGGCGATCGGCTTGTCGGAGCCGGCGAACGCGTCGAGGATCCGCCGCACCTCTGGGTCGTTGCGCAGGTACTCGGGCGCCCGTCCGCCGGGGACGACCAGGGCCGCGTAGTCGTCGGTGACGACATCGGCGAAGGCCAGGTCGGCCGGCCAGGTGTAGCCGGGCTTCTCGGTGTAGGTGTCGAAGCCGTCCTCGAAGTCGTGGACCACGAACCGCAGTTTCTTCACCGACGGCGCCGCGATGTGGACCTCGTACCCCTCCTCGCGCAGACGCTGGTACGGATACAGGACCTCCAGCGACTCCGCGGCGTCTCCGGTCACGATGAGGATCTTCGCTGCCATGTGCTGCTCCCGTCACGGCTGTTCACGGTCGGCCCGGACCCCGCCCGGGCCACCGCTACCCTGCCCGCGCCGGACGCCCGGCACACCCCAAGGTGTGCACGCCCGACACATGGTTTTTACCTGTACGGCACATGACAATGTGAGCCTCGCTCTGCCACCTGATGTCCCGCCAATTCCCCGGGCGGGAACGGTTCTTCCGGAGAGGTACCCCCACGTGAAGAGAATCCCTCGCCTGACCCCCTGGGCGGCCGGTCTCGCGGCCGTCGCCCTGTTCGCCGTGCCCGCCGCGGCCGCCGCCGGCCAGCAGCGGACGGCGGTCTCCCCGCAGGCCGTGTCCGCCGGCTCCGCGGGCACCTCCGCGACGTCCGTCGACGCCTATTACGCCGCAGCCGAGGGCAAGACCGGCGCCGCGCTGAAGACCGCGCTGCACGAGATCATCAAGACCCAGTCCAAGGTGACCTACGACGGCGTGTGGAACGCGCTGAAGGTGACCGACCAGGACCCGGCGAACCCGAACAACGTCATCCTGGTCTACTCCGGCCGCTCGCAGTCCAAGTCCACCAACGGCGGCGACCCCAACGACTGGAACCGCGAGCACGTCTGGGCCAAGAGTCACGGCGACTTCGGCACCGCGACCGGCCCGGGCACCGACCTGCACCACCTGCGCCCCGAGGACGTCACGGTCAACAGCACCCGCGGGAACAAGGACTTCGACATGGGCGGCAGCCCGGTCTCGGAGGCGCCCGGCAGCTACACCGACGCCGACTCCTTCGAGCCGCGCGACGCGGTCAAGGGCGACGTGGCGCGGATGCTGCTGTACATGGCGGTGCGCTACGACGGTGGCGACGGCTTCGCGGACCTGGAGATGAACGACAAGGTCAACAACGGAACCGCCCCCCTCTTCGGCCGGATCAGCCTGCTGAAGCAGTGGAACGAGCTGGACCCGCCGGACGCCTTCGAGCAGCGCCGCAACCAGGTCATATTCGACAGCTTCCAGCACAACCGCAACCCCTTCATCGACCACCCGGAGTGGGTCAACTCCATCTGGTGACGGGAGCGGCAGTCCTGGACCACTCCGGGGATTGGGCCGCGCCCGGCCGGGTATTCGCAGGTCAGAGGCTGCGGTCCGCGCCGGGCGGGGCAGCCGACGGAGGTACGTGGTCATGGACGGAGCCGGACTCTCGGACCGCGAGCAGCGCGCCCTTTCGGCGATCGAAGCCCATCTCAGGAGGGACCGGTCGCTGGACCGGCTGCTGCGGTCCGCGCATCTGCGTCACCGCACCGCTGCGGCCTGTCTGCTCGGTGCGGTGACGGTGGCGCTGCTCGTCGCGGCGTCGATCACCGTGTCCCAGCCGCTGATCTGGGCTTTCGCCGCCGCCTGGATGCTGACCGTGGTCACCGCGCTGCCCCTGGTCGGCGGGTGGGTCCGCCGCCGCTGGCAGCGCCGTGAGCGCACGGCGCGGCCGCAGGCGCCGGACGCCCCTTGAGCCGGAACCGCTAGGCCGTTTCCTTCGGATCATCGGATCGCTGGTCTGGAGTGTCGTTGACTGATGCCCAGTGGGCGAGATCGAGCCGTTGCTGCCGGACCGGACACCTCGGCGGGGTGGGCGGTGGCGTGATCACCGACAGGTGATCGACGCGATCGCGTTCAAGTACCACACGGGCACGCCGTGGATGGACCTGCCCGAGCACTTCGGGTCGTGGAAGGGCGCTCACAACCGGCTGCGGAAGTGGGCGGCCGACGGCACCTGGGAGAAGGTCTTCACCGCCCTGCTCTCCCAGGCCGACGCCGAAGGCGACCTCGACTGGGTCGTTTCGGTCGACTCCACGAGCGTCCGGGCACATCAGCACGCCGCCAGGGCCGGTCAAAAGGGGCTCCGGCTGGCGAGCCGGACAATCATGCCCTCGGACGGTCCCGCGGCGGACTGACCACGAAGATCCACCTCGGCGGCCGTCCGCCGGCCTTCCGACCGCGAGGCCGACAAGCAGCGCAACACCGTCGAGCGGTGCATCAACAGGCTCAAGCAATGGCGCGGCCTGGCCACCCATTACGACAAGACCGCCACCATCTACCTCGCCGGACTCCACATTGCCGCCATCTTCGTCTGGTCGGCGAGGTGATCCGTAAGAGGCGGCCTTAGCTGCAGTCCCACATGAACCGGCCTTCAAGGTAGTCGGAGCTGAGGAAGAGGAAACCACTCCCGTAGCCGAAATTGAGGAAGAATGGGTCTGACTCCGCCTCGCCCCGGTCCTCGAACTGGCAGAGGAAAAGCCAAGAGGAATCGATGCCGAAGGCCCGGTCGTTTGGGTAAAGGGCCTCGCCCCCCAGGAAGTCCTTGGGTCGCTCCTCGTAGGGGTATTCGACCTCTGGTCCCTCGCTTCGCAGCCACCGGGACCAGGCAGCGGCCTGGTTCGCCGCCTCGTCGAGTTCCGATGGCATCGGCGTCAGGTCTGTCAGCCATTCGACGGGAACCTCCGTATCGTCCGGACCCCAACGCCACAGGGTTCGCCCCTGGGTGCTGCGGGACCCGATCGACGCGAAGGACGGTATCCGCCCGCCCGGCTGGACCAGAACGACGGCCTCGCCGTCCTCCGCTGCGTTGCCGCCCATGTCCATGCCCTCCTCGTGCAGGAACAAGTAGGCGAGGCGTACCTCGTTCCCTGGCACTCGGAACTGGCCGATGAACACCAGCGGCTCACCCGTACGCGGATGCACCGGCCACGCCGGACCGTCCAACCAGACCGGCTGCCCGCCGAACTTCGACACCGGGTCCGTGACCGGCCCAGGTGCAGCCCGCAAGGACATGCGCAGCCGCGGCAGGAAGGCTGCATCGTAGGGGCCCTCGGCCTGGCTCGTCGGCTTGGAGATCACGCTGCCGACGCTACGGCACCCCACCGACAGGGCCCTGTTTGGGCCGTCATCTTTGAATGCTGCCTGACCCACAAGATCCGGAAGAGACTGCCTAGTCGGACAGGTAGATCTCGTCCAGGGTGTCGATCGCTCCGTCGGCACCGAGGTGGTAGCGGAAGGGCAGCCCGGAGTCGGGGTGGGCGCTCACCCAGGAGATGAGTTCGTGGAGGGTGATCGGCTTGGGCTCCAGGCCCGTGACGATCGGGGCGGTGGCCGTGATCTTGGCGGTTTCCGCGATCGGGATGAAGGTCTCCTTGCCCACCGGCTCGAAGGTGGCGCCCTCCGTGTCCTTGCTGCCGCAGCTCCAGTTCCCGTGCTGGACGATCAGGTTGTGGGAACCGCCCTCGGGTGTGTAGCGGCGCAGCGCGAGCAGGTCCGGTGCGATGGGCATGACGTGGTCGCACGTCGCGGTCGGAGCCGGGGAGGCCGGCTTCTTCGCCGCCGTGGCGGTCCCGGTGGGCTTCGGGGCCGCCTTGGAGGCCGAGGGCTTCGGGGCCTTCGAGGCCGTCGCCGTGCCGGAGGGCGCGGTGGGGCCGCCGGGCTTCGCGCCGGGCAGGCCCGCGTCCTCGTCCCCCTGACAGGCCGTGAGCGCGAGGAGCCCGCACAACGCCAGGGCGGCCAGTGCCGCCTGCCTGTGAGCCCGTCTGCCGTTGCGTGCGGCCCTCATGGTCGTCTCCCTCTGCCGGGTTGAAGCGTGGCGTCAACGTAGCGCGCGGGATTCGGCCAGGACGATGGCCGGATGTCGTTCGTCACCGGCCCGAGATCACGTTGTTGCGGAGTACGGAACTCCGTCACCTAGCGGAGCCGGTCCGCGAGGGCGCTGAAGGCGGGCCAGGTCAGTTGGGGCGGCCGGGAGTCCCACACCTTCTGGGAGAGCGCGGCCAGCGGCAGTCTGATGCCGGCCGCCACCTGGGCCTGGGTCTGGGCCCCGGAGAGGTCGCACCAGACGGCGAGGCGCGCGCCCAGGATCTGGCCGGCGTACCGGGCCGGGACGGCGGTGGTGCCGCGCAGGACCAGCGGGGTCCACTGCTCGTAGATCCGCCGCCCGGTGGGATAGGTGAACTGGTTCGGCTCGCCCAGGACGTAGTACAGGTACTCGTCGTTGAGGTTCACCACTTTGCGGCCGGCGCTCAGATAGTCCAGCGGCGGGCGGGCGCCGATCTCCTTGCCGGTCCAGTACTCCACCTGGAGGTCCTTGGCCGGGACGGCGACCCCGCCGGCGAAGAAGCCGTCGTTCCACGCCTTGAGCGCCTTGCCCGACGGGCGCACGGTGTCCGCGCGGTCGTCGAGCCAGCCCGTCGCGAGGTCCTGCACCCGGGCGGTGGGCCCGTACCGCTGCTGTGCGGCGCGCGCGAGCTGCGGGAAGGAGGCCTCCGGGTTGCGGACGACCAGTGCCTGGTACTCGTCGGCGCCCAGGTGCCAGGCCCCGCCGGGGAACAACGGCAGGTACTCGCGCAGGAGTTCGTCGATCAGCTTGGCGGCCGCCGGGTCGGATATGTCCACGGCACCCTTCACCGGATTGCCCTGTACGTCGCGCAGTTGCAGGCCGGGGTGGGCGCGCAGCACGGCGCCGAGGTGGCCGGGCGAGTCGATCTCCGGGACGACGGTGATGTGCAGGCGGGCGGCGAGCGCCGTGATGTCGCGGACCTGCACCTTGGTGAGGTGCGGGGTGGAGACGATCTCCGGGTGGGTGTCCGACTGGATGCGGAAGGCCTGGTCGTCGGAGAAGTGCAGGCCGAGCTGGTTCAGCTTCATGTCGGCCATCTCGCGCAGCCTGTCCTCGATCCAGTCGGGGGTGAAGTGCTTGCGCGCGATGTCGAGGTTGAGGCCGCGCTGCGGCTTGGCCGGACCGTCGCGCACGGTGCCCTCGGGGGCCGAACCGGCTGTGCGCACCGCCTGCTTGAGGGTGCGGGTGCCGTAGAAGACCCCGGCCTCGTCGGGGCCGGCGATCCGGACCCGGCCGTCCTTGACGGTGAGGGTGTACGACTCGGGTGACCCGGAGTCCTCGGCCCCCAGGGCGAGTTCCACGTCGCCGGGGCGCGGGGCAGCCGACTGCGCGTATCCCATGCGCAGTTCACCGGCGAGGAGTCTGCCCTCGTCGGCGAGGGCGGCCTCGTCCTTCTGTGCGACGACGACGCGCGCGGCGGGGGCGGGCTTCCAGCCGGGGCCGCGGGCGGGTTCGTGTTCCCGTACGGCCGGGATGGTGCGCGGGGCGGTGGACAGCGGGTAGGACGGCGTCGGGGTGGGCGTGGGGGCGGCCTCGCCGGTGCCCTGCGGGGTCGGGGGCGGCGCGCTGGTGCCGGCCGTCGGGGCGGCGGGGGCGCCGGCCCCGTCGGAGGCGGCGGTGCAGCCCGGGAGGGCGAGTACGGCCAGCGCGGCGGCAGTGGCCGTCGCGCCTATGTGGACTCTCCCGTACTGCCTCGGCTTCCGCATCATCGTGCACCCTTGTCCCCCGTACCAACGTGGCACGGGGGACACGGGCGCGCGACCCGGCGGCCTCAGACCAGGGCGTCGAGCGCGGCGGCGGCGAAGCCGTGGTCCTGGTCGGGGGCGGCGCCCCCGACGCCGATGGCGCCGATGAGACGGCCGTCGCGGTGGACGGGGAGCCCGCCGGCGATGAAGAGCAGCGGCCGGTCGAGGGCGGTGGGCAGCGTGTGGAAGGGGCCGCCGGGCCGGACGGCGTCCACGAGGTCGGCGGTGGGGGCGTTCAGCTGGAGGGCGGTGTAGGCCTTGCGGGTGCTGGTCTCGCCGGAGATCAGCACGGCCCGGTCGTCGCGCCGGAAGGCGAGCAGGTGCCCGCCGGCGTCGAGGACGGTGACGCTGACCGTGGCTCCGGCCGCTTCGGCGGCGGTCCGGGCGGCAGCGACGAGCAGGTCGGCGTCGTCCGTGCTCAGGGGGGCGACGGCGGTGCGGAGGGTGCTGGACATGCGCGGGTTCTCCTGGGATGTCGTACGAGGGGTCGTGGATCAGTGGTGGACGGGGACGGCCGCGGGGGCTCCGGCGGCGACGACCCTGGCCGGGCCACCGGCCGGGCGGGACGCCGTACGGCGCTCCAGGACACCGGAGACGAGGGCCAGGACCAGGGCGGAGGCGGCCAGTGCGGCACCGACCCAGTTCGGGGCGGTCCAGCCGAGTCCGGCGGCGATCACGAGGCCGCCGAGCCAGGCGGCTAGGGCGTTGCCGAGGTTGAAGGCGCCGATGTTGACGGCGGAGGCCAGGGTGGGCGCGCCGGCGGCCTGGTCGAGGACCCGCTTCTGCAGCGGCGGCACGGTCGCGAAGCCGAGGGCGCCGATGAGCAGGATGGTGACGGCGGCGCCGGCCTTGGTGTGGGCGGTGAGGGTGAAGGCGGCCAGCGTGAGAGTCAGCGCGCCCAGGGACACGTACAGCATCGGCATGAGCGCCCGGTCGGCGAAGCGGCCGCCGATGAGGTTGCCCGCGACCATGCCGAGGCCGAGGAGGACCAGGAGCCAGGTGACGGAGGAGTCCGCGAAGCCGGCGACGTGGGTCATCATCGGGGTGATGTAGGTGATCGCGGCGAAGACCCCGCCGAAACCGAGGACGGTCATCCCCATCGCGAGCAGCACCTGGACGTTGCGGAAGGCCGCCAACTCGCCGCGGATCCGCACGCCGCCGGCGGGCCGGGGCAGCTCGGGTACCAGGCGGGCGATGCCGAGCAGGCCGAGGACGCCGAGCGCGGCGACGATCAGGAAGGTGACGCGCCAGCCGAGGGTCTGCCCGACGAGGGTGCCGAGCGGGACGCCGACGACGTTGGCCACGGTCAGGCCCGTGAACATCATGGCGATGGCGCCGGCCTTCTTCTCGGGGGCGACGAGTTCGGCGGCGACGACCGCGCCGATGCCGAAAAAGGCTCCGTGGGCGAGGGAGGCGACCACGCGGCCGGTGAGCATGACGCCGAAGGCGGGAGCGAGTGCGGAGAGCACGTTGCCCGCGACGAAGAGGCCCATGAGCAGCATCAGCATGCGCTTGCGGGGGATGCGGGTGCCCAGGATGGTCATGATCGGCGCGCCGAGGACCACGCCGAGGGCATAGCCGGTGACGAGGAAGCCCGCGGTGGGGATCGAGACGCCGTAGTCGGCGGCGACCTCGGGGAGCAGGCCCATGATCACGAACTCGGTGGTGCCGATCCCGAAGGCCCCGATGGCGAGGGCGAGGAGTGCGAGTGGCATGAGGGGAGATGCCCTTCAGGGGGTGGTGGGTGGTGCGGCGCCGGGCCGCCGGCGCTCGCGGCACATGGATGCTGCCGCTGCTTACGTGCGTCCACATTAATTGCAGACGCGGGATATTTGCAAGCGCGGGCTATTTCGGAAGTCACCTATCCTGGGGGCACACGGACGAAGGAGGAGCCCATGACGGCGACGGACGGCGCGCTCACCGCCCTTTCCCAGGGCTGGTGCGCCCTCTCCCTCCTGCACGGGCGGATCGAGGCGCACATCGAGCGGGCACTGCAGGCGGGACACGGCCTCAGCGTGCGCGAGTACTCGCTGCTGGACGTGCTCAGCCGCCAGCACAACGGACCGGGCGGGCACCTGCGGATGCACCAGGTGGCGGACTCGGTGGTGCTCAGCCAGAGCGCGACGACGCGTCTGGTCAGCCGGCTGGAGGACCGCGGCCTGCTGAGCCGCTACCTCTGCGACACCGACCGCCGGGGCATCTACACCGATGTGAGCGAGGCCGGGCTGGCGCTGCTGGCCGAGGCCCGGCCCACGAACGACGCCGCCCTGCGCGAGGCGCTGGACGAGGCCGCCCGCAAGCCGGAACTCGCCCCGCTGGTCGCGGCGGTGGAGAACCTCCGGCCGGCCGGGCCGGACACTAGGGAGTAGCGGAGGCGGAGGGCGTCGGCGGCCGGGACGCCGAAGGGGAGCTCGGCGGGAGCGGGGGCACCGTCCGGCTCGTGCTCGCACTCGGGCTCGCAGGGGTACTCGGGCTCCGGCTCGCGCCCGTACCGGCGCTGACGCTCGCGCCCGGCGAGCGCTCCGGGCCCGACGCGGACGACGACGGCCGTGGCGCGGGCGTGTGCGGGGATTCCGGGGCCGGGCCGGGGGCCGTGATCCTCGGCGGGGTGGCGGGCGGCGCCGGGGCGGGGGCCGGGTCGGGTGCGAGCAGCAGGTAGCCGACCCCGGCGGCCGCGGCCGCCGCCAGGCCGCCGAGGGGCACCGCGAAACGCCTGAGCCGTGCGACCGGCAGGCGTCCGGCGCGGGGCCGGGGCGGATCCGCGGGGCGCAGCAGGCGCAGGTCGATGGAGTCGGCGCGGGCGTCGAGGGCTTGGCGCAGCCGGCGCTCGACGGGGCGTTCGCCCTCACGCGTCGTACGCGTCATATCCGTCCCTCCAGGATCCGTTCCAGCGCGTCCAGGCCGCGGCTCGCGTTCGACTTCACCGCTCCGCGGCTGATGCCGAGGGTGGTCGCTATCTCCGCCTCGCTGAGGTCGGCCCAGTAGCGCAGCACCAGGACCTGGCGACGGCGCGGCGTCAGCCGGCCCAGTGCGGCCAGCACTTCGCGGTGCGCCTCCTCGAGGACCACGGACGACTCCGCCGAGGGCACGCCGACCGCCGGGGGCGGCGTCCAGGCCCGGACGGTCCGCCGGCGGCGCAGCACGGAGCGCGAGGTGTTGACGACGGCGGTCCGCAGGTAGCCGAGCGCGTTGTCGACCTCGGTGATCTCCTCCCCGTGACGGCGGTAGAGGGCCGTGAAGGCGTCCTGGACGACGTCCTCGGCGGTGGCCAGGTCGTCGACCAGCAGCACCGCCAGCCGGACCATCCGCAGCCGGTGCGCGTGGTAGAGCTCGGTGACGGTGGGTGGCCGCGGATCGCCGTGGCCCGCCGCACCGTACGCCTGCCCGTACGGATCCCCGTGCGCGGAGCCGTACGGATGCCGGGACGCCGGCGGGGCGGAACGCTCCCGGCGGAGCAACGACCACAGGCCCCGCCACGCCCGGCCGGAGCCGGGCGCGAGGGGGCCGACGGGTGGAGCCAGGTGGAGCACGGGATTCCTCAGCTGTTCGTGCGGCGCCGCACGGCGTACAGGGCTCCGGCTCCGGCGAGGATCAGTCCGGTGGCCCCTGCCCCCATGGCGACGGTGGTCGCCGACGAGCCAGTATGCGCGAGCTCGGAATCCGCAGGTGAGGTGGGTACGGCCGAGGGCTCGGCCGGGGCCGGGCTGGGCTTCGCACTCGCCGCCGCGGGTGCGGTCGCGGACACGGACGGGCTGGGCTTCGCGCCCGAGCCGCTGGTGGGGGTGCTCACCGAGGGAACGGGTGCGGCCGGCGTCGGAACCGCGGACGGGCTCGCGCTCCGCGGGACGGTGGGGGAAGGGGAGGGCGCGGCCGAGCTCCCGCTCGCGGCGAGGGCCGGCCCGGCGAGCAGGACGACGGTCCCGGCAGCGGCAGCGGCAGCGGCGACGGCCGTTCGGCGGACGGCCAGGGGGACGCGCTCGAGGTTCTTCACGGTGGTTCTCCACGGTCGGGTCGAGGACGCGGTACCGCGCCCTCCACCCCCTCACGACGTGCGACCCCCGGGGAGGTTGCCGCCGGATCCGAAAAACTTTCCGGCCGTCGCCCCGAGCGCCGCAGCACCTGCTGCAGGGCGCTGCCGAGCGTGGGCGTGGTGATCGCCGGGCCGGCCGCGGGCCTTCGGCCGGCGCGCCCCGCACCCGCCGGGGCGGCGGTCCCGGCTGCCGCCTCGCCGTGAGCGGGAGGTGCCGGCCCCGGCTGCCGCCCCCGCCGTGAGCCGGAGGTGCCTGTCCCGACTGCCGCCTCCCTTGAGCGCGCCCGGCCCCGTGGATCACAATCCGCAGATGGCGACGCCCCCGTACAGCAGTTGGATGCGGTACTTCTCCCCCACCGCCAACCACCGCAGACTCGGCCTGGTCTGCCTCGGGGTGGGGGTGCAGGAGGGCGGACTGCCGGTCGTGGGGCCGCGCGTACTCGATCACCATGTGGCCGTGGTCGTCACGCGCGGCCGGGGCTGGTTCAGCCACGGCGGCCGGCCGGCCCAGCCGGTGACCGCGCCCGCGCTGCTGTGGCTGGTGCCCGGAGTGGAGCACCACTACGGGCCCGATCCGCGGAGCGGCTGGGACGAGTGCTTCGTCGATTTCGCGGGCCTCGGCGTCGAGGCGTACACCGACCTCGGCTACATCACCCCGGACCGACCGCTCGTGCCGCTGAGCGGGACGGCCGGGGTGCGGCACGTGGTCGACGGGATCGTCCGGGCCGCCCGGCGCGGCGGCCCGCTGCTGGAGGTGGAGGCCGCGGCCGCCGTGCACGGACTGCTGGTGGCCCTGCGCTACGCCCGCGCCGAGGTGTCCCGGCACGGGGACGCCGTGATGGACACCCTGGCGCGGGACGCCCTGCTGCCGATCTCGGTGGCCGAGCACGCCGCCCGGCTCGGGATGCCGCTGCGCCGACTGCGCCGGGCGGTGCGGCACAGTACCGGCGAGGGGGTCAAGGAGTACCTCCTCGGGATCCGGCTGAGCCGGGCGAAGGAGCTGCTGGCCCGCACCGACCTGCCGGTCGCCGGGGTCGCCCGGCGGGTCGGTTACGAGGACCCGGCCTACTTCAGCCGGCTGTTCAGCCGCCGGGTGGGGATGGCCCCCGTACGGTTCCGCGCGCAGCAGTCGGTACGGGGGCCGTCGCGGTGAACGTCAGGGCCGGTGGCCGACGTTCAGTTCCGCCACCGAGGTCCACGGGTTGCCGCCCACCTCGCTGGTGGCCTTGAGCCTGACGTAGCGCGCGGTCCGCGGGGTGAACGAGGCGTCCTGCCGGTCCGTGCCGTCGGTGAAGGTGCCGGTGGCCGCCGCCGTTCCCCAGGTGACCCCGTCGGGCGAGGTGAACACCTGGTAGTCGGCGATGCGTCCGTTGCTCTGCGTCTGCCGGGGCAGGTAGTGCAGCGCCGAGACGTTGTACGGGGCGCCGAGGTCCAGGGTGACCTCGTGCGGCATCGGCGCGGTGGCGGCGTACCACTGGGTGTGCCAGATCGTGGCGGCGTCCCCGTCCAGGACGTTCGCGGCGTTGCCGTTCTCGCCCGCGGTCTCCTGGCTGTCGACGGCCTTCACGCTCATCGCGCTCTGCGGTACGAGGAGTTCGCCGCCGGCCGGGCCGAGGTCGTCCACGGTCAGGTCGTCGAGGACGAGGTCGGCTTCGTTGTGCGAACTCTCGGGGGTCACCTTCCGTACGCCGATCCAGGCGTCGGTGCCGGCGGTGAAGGTCCGGGTGAAGGTGGTGGGGGTACGGGCCTGGCCCAGCGCGGTGGCGGTCTCGGTGGAGCCGGCGCCGGTGATGAACTGGTAGTCGCCGGCGAAGCCGTTCTCGTAGGTGAAGGTCACCTTGTACGTGCGGCCCTGGGTCAGCCGCAGGGTCTGGGGCAGGGTGCGGTAGACGAGCCCGGTCCGCTCCTCGTGCGACTTGAGGGAGTTCTGCCCGTTGATCACGTCGTCGACCAGCTTCCCGTTCCATCCGGCCTGGGTGTACGGGGCGTTGCGCTGGGCGATGTGCGTGCGCGGGTCGGTGGCTGAGCCTCCGGCGCCGCCGAAGGCGAAGGGACCCCAGCCGGCGTCGACGTTCTCGAAGTCCTCGGCGAAGAAGTGACCGGCGAGGGAGGTGCGGGCCGAGCGGACCACTCGTACGTCGTCCAGGTAGACGGTGCCGGCGCCGGATCCGGCGGTCGCGGACAGCCTGATCGTGGCGGCGGACTGCCCCGCCGGGACGTCGAAGAGCACCTTCATGCGCTGCATCCTGGTGCCGTTCTTCTCGCTGCCGCCCAGGCTGTTCGTCAGCGGTGAGGAGTCGGCGTACACGGAGGCCGCGGCGCCACCGGCCGGGGTGGCGGTCAGGGTCACGGCGCGTCCGGCCGGGGTGGAGACCCATACGGAGGCGGCGTAGGTGCCGGGGGCGAGAGCGGTGAGCTGCTGGGAGACGGCGGGGGCGGTGCCGGGGGCGAAGGTGAGCTCGCTCTGGCCCTGGGCGTTGCGCGTGACGGCGGCTCCGGTTCCGGTGACGGTCCAGGCGTTCAGGTTCCCGGCGTAGAAGGAGGGGTCCTTGACCGGGGTGGCCTCGCCCCACTTCGGGTCGGCCGGGGCGGGCGCGGCGCCGTTGGTGACGACGTAGGCGGTGCGGGCGGCCGCGTTGACGGTGATCCGGCCCTGGCTCACGGCGAGGTCGCCGACCGACTGGCGGCCGGTGTCGGTGAGTTTCCAGAGCTTGGGCGCGGTCCAGCCGGCGGGCAGGGTCCAGGTGGTGGAGCCCCCCTTGTCGTTCCAGTGGTAGAGCTTGCCGTCGCGGGGCAGCAGGTAGGCGTCCCCGGACAGGACCGTGCGGCCGGCGGTGGTGATCTGGCGCTTGTTCCCGGCGGTGGTGACGGTGGTGCCGTCGGCCAGGGTGACCGTGTCGGCGGTCCACTTCACGATCGGGGATCCCTGGAGGTACTTGGTCGGCAGGTTGACGGCGAAGGTGGTGTTCAGGAAGGCGGTGTAGTCCTTCTTGCCCTGCCAGCCCTCGTAGGCGGTGACCTCGGCGCCGCCGAGCAGCGGGTCGCGGGCGATCCAGTCGTCCTTGGTGTGGTTGGCGATGAAACGGGCGATGGTGGAGTTGATGCCCTTCAGGTCGCTGCCGCCGTAGTCGACGTCGGCCGCCCAGTGGTGCCAGAGGGACTGCTCCGTGAGGGTGTTGGGGAATTCCGTCGCCAGCTGGAAGCCCAGGGCGCCGATCTCGCGCTGGAGCTTGCGCGATACGTAGCCGTCGCCGTACCAGACGTCCACGTAGAGGAAGTCCAGCCCGGGGGCGGCGGTCTTGAGGTCCTGGAGCCGCTTGAGGCGCTCCCCGGACTGGCCGTCCTTGCGAGTGTCCACGTAGTACGACTGGTCGAGCCAGTCCCAGCCGAGGCCGCCGCTCTGGTGGGCCGGGTCGAAGGTGGCCGAGACGGGGTACTCCTCGGTGGCGTTGACGTGCACGCCGAAGTCGGCGTTGTAGGCGTGTCCCGCGGTGGTGAGGGTGTTCAGGTCGACGGCGCCGCCCAGCTTCGAGCCGATGTTCTTGTAGTCCATGTGCGCGGAGTCGTGGCCTTCGGAGGCGTACCCCTTGAGGAGGACGAACTGTCCGAGGCCGTCCGTGGCGAGCGAGACCCGCTTGGTCTCGTCGAGGGTCTGCGCGAAGGGGTGGGTGGCCTGGGAGGCGAAGTTGAAGGGGATCCGCTGCACGACCCGGTCGGCGGTCCGCTGCCAGCCGGTGGGCGGGGTCCAGATGTCCCGGTGGGCGATCGCGGCGTCCTGCCAGTCGACGACCGAGTCCGCGTTGCGGTCGGCCGTGATCGCGATACGGGCGTACGGCAGCGGCTCGGTGTCGCCGTCGGCCGCGCCCGCGGCCCGGTGGAGCCAGGCTCCGCTCCACAGTCCGGCGCGGCGGTAGGAGCCCTTGTCGGTGACGCGCTTGGCCGTACGGCCGTTCTCCCGTGCCGTGCCGCCGGAGGGGGTGTCGTACAGGGAGTTGGAATCGATGGCGGCGGCCAGCCTGCCCGTGTTGACCAGGCCGTACATGACGGTGGTCGCGGCGGGGTCGACGGGGGTGCTGCCGGTGATCGGGGTGAAGGTGTCCCCGCTGCCGGTGGTGGCGGTGTGCATCGTGGCCGTGGAGAGCGCGGCGCCCGGCTGGTCGCTGCGGACGCTGACGAGGTGGTGCTCGGGTATCGCGAGGCTGCGGACGCGCAGGGCGGCGGTGTCCTCGATCGCGGTCACCTTGAACTCCACCACCGAACCGGCCACCGAGATGCGGGATCTGATGGTCACTCCGGAGAAGGTGAGCGCGTAGTCCACGGCGGAGGCGGAGGGGGTCGAGGTCACGGTGGGGGTGTAGGCGGTCCCGTTGACCAGCACGGTGCTCAGCGGGTCCTCGTTGCCGTGCAGGACGTCGCCGGTGGCGCGGCGGGTGTAGCCCATGACGCGGGGGAAGCCGCTGTCCACGCTGACGGACAGCTCGGACGAGGTGATCGTCACGGGTGGGGCCGCCGCGGCGGGGGCGGCGGGCGCTGCCACGACCAGGGTGGCGACCAGGCCGGCCACCGCGGCTGCGGCCGGCCAGAGGGGGGTTCGCATCGGACCTCCGGGAGTCGGCTCTTCCTCGGCGGAAGACCGCTCGGCACGCAGGCCCGAGCGGTCCGCTCACTGACCTGACAGCTTGCGGACCGCGGGGCGCGAAGGCCCATGGACAAAGCGGAGCGCCGTCCTGGACTTACGTGCCCGGAAGGGGCCGGAGGGGCGCGGGGGCACGGGGCCGGGGCCCGGGGGTCACGGGACCGGGGAGCGCGGCGAGGTCGTCAGGTGGCTGCGGAGGCGAGGACGACGGCCGTCCCGTAGGCGCACACCTCGGTCCCGACGCTGCCGGCGTCCGTCACGTCGAAGCGCATCATCAGGACGGCGTTCGCGCCGCGCGACTTCGCCTGGTCGATGAGCCGCTCCATGGCCTGGTTACGGGTCTCCACCAGGGTCTTGGTCAGCCCCTTCAGCTCGCCGCCGATCACCGACTTCAGGCCCGCGCCGATCTGGCTGCCCAGGTTGCGGGAGCGCACGGTGAGGCCGAAGACCTCTCCGATGACCTGTTCCACCCGGTAGCCGGGGACGTCGTTGGTCGTCACGACCAGGACGCCGGTCTGCTCGGCGCCGGGGCCGCCGCCGTAGTCTTCGATACCCATGGCAGTCACTCTCCCCCGGCCCGTCGCCGCCCGCATCCGGAGGCGGCCCCGCTCAGGGCATCCGGACGGCGAGACCGAACTCGTGGGCGAGGACGACGGCCTGGGCGCGGCTGGACAGCTCCAGCTTGCTCATGCAGCGGTGCACGTGGGTCTTGACCGTGGCGGCGCTGAGGACGAGACGTGCCGCGATGTCGGCGTTGGACAGGCCCGCCCCGACCAGGCCGAGCACCTCGCGCTCGCGCGGGGTCAGCGCGGCCAGCCCCGGGTGGGGGGCGCGGGCGGCCGGGGCGGCGTAGGTGTCGACGAGTCCGCGCAGGGCCCGGGGGCTGAACAGCATGTCGCCGGCGTGCACGGTGGCGATGGCGGCGAGCAGGCGGTCGGGCGGGGTGTCCTTCAGGAGGAAGCCGCTGGCCCCGACCCGCAGGGCGCGGAAGACGTACTCGTCGGAGTCGAAGGTGGTGAGCACCAGCACCTTCGGGCCGTCGGCCCGGTCCGCGTCGCGCCCGGCCAGGATCCGCTCGGTGGCGGTGATGCCGTCCGTGCCGGGCATCCGGATGTCCATGAGGACCACGTCGGGGCGGGTCTCGGCGGCCAGCCGGACCGCCTCGTCGCCGTCCGCGGCCTCGCCCACGACCTCGTAGCCGGGCGCGGCGGTGAGCAGCGCGGTCAGCCCGGACCGGATCAGGAACTGGTCATCGACGACGAGTACGGACGGCATCCGCTTCATCCCCTCCCGTTCGGGGCACGGGGACCCGCAGACTGACCTCGAAACCGCCCCCGGGGGCGGGCCCGGCGGTCACCGTGCCGTGATAGATGGTCGCCCGCTCGCGCATGCCGATGAGGCCGTGGCCGGCGGCGCGCTGCGCGCCCGTCGCGGTGCGGACCGGTGCGCGCCCGCTGCCGTCATCCTTGACGCGTACGCGGATCTCGTCCGCACCGTAGTCGACGCGTACGGTCGTGCGGGCCTCGGGGGCGTGCTTGATCACGTTGGTGAGCGCCTCCTGGACGACGCGGTACGCGCACAGGTCGATCCCGGGCGGCAGCGCGTACGCCGTCCCCGTGATCCGTACCTCGACCGGTACGCCGGCCTCCCCGACCCGGGTGACCAGCTCGTCGAGGTGCCCGAGCCCGGGGACCCCGCGGGGGTCGGCGGCGGATGCGGGGCCGGTGGCGGTGGCCGGGCCGGGGCCCTCCTCGCGGAGCACCTCCAGCATCCGGCGCATCTCGGCGAGGGCCTCGCGGGCGCTGTCCCCGACGGTGTCCAGGGCCCGGCGAGCGGTCGGCGGGTCGGCGGTGAACACGTAGGCGGCGAGGCCGGTCTGGACGGAGATCACCGAGACGTGGTGGGCGATGACGTCGTGCAGCTCGCGGGCGATCCGGATGCGCTCCTCCGTCACGGCCCGGCGGGCCTTCTCCTCCTGCTCCAGGCGGAGCCGCCGGGTGAGTTCGCGCAGCCTGCGCGCGCCGTCGCCGACGACCCAGCAGACGAGGGTGGCCACCGTCACGAAGGCGACGCTGAGCGCGCCGATCCCCGGCTCGGCGAGCCGGGTGCCCCAGAGGAACACCACCAGCGAAGCGGCCGCGCACCGCACCGACACCCGGCGGGGCCGCAGGGAGGCCACGGTGTAGAGCGCGGTGGCGAGCCCGCACACGGCGACGACGTGGTAATAGCCGAGGGTGAGGTACGTGGCGACGCAGAGCCCGGTGCTGCACAGGACGGCGACGGGGAACCGGCGGCGCAGCACGAGCGGCAGGTAGATCGCGGCGAGCAGGCCGTAGGCGAACGCGTCGGGGGTGCGCCAGTAGCCGTGGGGGTCGGGCCAGTTGTCAAGCAGCGTGGACGAGATCCAGAGCGAGCCGGCCGCCCACCCGATCTCGGCGACGACCGGCAGGCCGGCTCGGAGCCGGACCGTCGCCGGATGTGTGGCAAAGTGCACGTCAACCCCCCTGTGTACACCCCTGGTTGTACAGGGTGCACTCCACAGGGGGTAGGCACGTTTCAACCCGTGGATGGGCGCAGCCGGTGCCGGGCCGCCCGTAGATTTTCCTCCGCCGGTCCACCGGCCGGCACCGGCCCTGCCCCCCGGGGCCCTCGCCGCGCGGCCGTGCCCGTTCGGGGGCGGGCACGGCCCCGCGTACGCGCGGGGCCGGTGCGGACCCCGCCACCTCGCGTCGAGCCGCGTCAAATATTGGGCATATCGGGCTAATCGACGGTGAGTCAGCAGGGCTGCGCGCCCCTCCCTCGTCATAGTCGTCCCTGGCAACCGCCTGGTTGCCACCCCGCGCCGCACGTCGCGGCCGGGCGGACGTCTTCGTAGAGGAGCCGGCTCATGCTGAAGCCCCCCAGGTCCATCCTCGCCCTCGCCGCCGGAAGCCTGGTGCTCGGCCTGGTCGGGGCCGGGGCCGCCGTCGCCGACGACGACGAGGGCCGATCGGCCGCCGCCACTCCCCCGGGGCAGACGGTCATCATCGACGACGAGGCCCCTCGGGCCGACGGCTGGGAGCGCTACCCCCTCGGCAAGGTCGTCTCCAAGGGCCCGCTGAAGGTCCGCAGCAAGCCGACGACCCGTTCGCAAGCCGTCAACCAGGTGTACCCGCACCGCAAGATCGAGATCGAGTGCAAGACGCACGGCGAGTCGGTCGACGGCAACAGCCTCTGGTACCGCCTGCACCGGTCGTACGGCGCCGGCTCGGAGGACAAGGCGTACGGCAAGGAGCACTGGGTCACCGCACGCTACGTCGAGAACCTCTCCCACGTGAAGTACTGCCACTGACCGCTCGCCCGGTCCGCAGGTCGGCTACGGCCTAGAAGTCGCCGTAGTTGACCTGCCAGGTGGGCAGCCCCATCCGGCGCCAGACCGCCACCACCCGGTCCCGGTCGTCGAGCGACACCCGTACCGCGTAGCGGTGGCGCACGTGCGTGTCGAACAGCTCCGCCTTCACCACGTCGTCGCGGCGCGTGTCGCCGGCCGCCCGCATCCACAGTTCGTCGTACGGCACTTCGTGGCGCCGCAGCCAGGCCTCGGTCTGCGGCCGGTGCTCCTCGCCGCGCCCCGACAGCAGGACGATCGTGTCCCCGTCGGCGCGCCGGAAGGCGTCGAGCGCGTGCCGCACCGACTCGTTGAGCAGGTCGAGCTCGCAGCGCGAGAAGTCGTACGGCCCCCGGTCTCCGGTCAGCGCGAGGGTGCCGTCGATGTCGCACATCACCGCGGTGGGCAGCGCCGGGTCGGGTACGTACCGGGTCACGGGCGGCGCGGCCACCGCGCCGGAGCCGCCGTTCATCCACTCCGCCGTCAGCCGCCATCCGCCCTTGCGGGCCTTGCGGTGCTTATCGTCGAGTATGCGGATGATCTCCTCGCCGACCCCGTTCTCCCGGGCGGCGTCCCGGCGCAGGCACTCCTCCAGCGGGACGTCGGTGAAGTCGTGCACGACGAAGGTGGCGAGTCCGCCGACCGCCGCCTTGAGGCGCTTCGGAATGTGTTTGGTCAGGTGCGTGTTGTCGACGACCACGTCGAAACCGCCGTCGACGGCCGCGCGGACCGCCGCGTCCTGTACGGCCAGTACGGTCTGCTCGTGCGCCCAGGACCGGCCCCGCTCGGGGTCCGGCAGGTCGAGCATGCTCCGCAGGTCGTCCAGGTTGACGCGGCGCATCCGGCCGCCCGCCTGCGCCTGGAGGGCGCGCGCCGCGGTCGTCTTGCCGGAGGCCGGCAGCCCCGTCATGACGTGCACGACGGGCAGTGGGGCCTCGTCGGGCACGGCCTCGGGCACTACGGGCACTTCTTCGGGCACGGCTCAGTTCTCCTCGTCGGTGGTGTACGGGTCGGCGGTCTGCGGGCGCACGTGGCGCCAGGTGGTGAGCTCGGTGGACCTGCCGTCCAGCCGCAGGAACATCGCGGGGCGGACGCCGCGGTCGGGCAGTTCCCGGACGGCGCGGGCGAAGGCTCCCCGGTCGGCGGCCAGGTGGGCGAGGCCCGCGTAGGCCTCGTCGATGGCGCGCTCGTGCCGCTCGGCCTCGGCCTCCAGCCGGGCGATCACCTCGCGCACCCACGTGTCGAACTCGTCGGGCACCTGCTCGAGCAGCGCGTCGAGGGGCTTGCCGCCCGAGGCCTCGATGTCGGCGACCGTGCAGTTCAGCCCCTGGGCCAGCTGCTTGGCGGGCAGCGCGGCGAAGCGCTGGACGCCGTGGCTGCGCCAGATGTCCCGCTCGGTGACGCCGGTGAGGACCTTGTGGAGCCGTACGTACTCGGACAGCTTGGCCTTCGCGCGCACGCCGGAGGCGAAGCGCAGGACGAAGCCCTCGGCATCGACGCCGGTCGCCGAGGCGCCGCCGGGCAGGGTGTTGGACTCGGTCAGCGCGATCAGCTCGTCGAGGGGCATGGCGGGCCAGACCCTGACGACGGAGCCGATCCCCTCCCAGTGGGGCGCGGCCTCGGCGAGCGGAACCTCCGTGCCGTCCCGGCCGAAGGCGGCGAGGAGGACGAGGTCCCGGCGGTCGCCGTAGTCGACGACGATGCGGTTCTGCGGGTACAGGATCTCCGCGAGGTACGTCGTGCCCGGCCGCAGGGCCGAGGTGTCCTTCGCGTCGAGGCGGCGCTGGGCCCAGGTGGCCTGGGCGCTGGTGAAGGAGCCCTTGGAGGCGACCCGCCAGCGGTCCGCGTAGTGGAAGACGACGGCGAGGCTGCCGTCGACCTTGTCGTAGACCTCGAAGGGCTCGTCCGGGAGGACGGGGGCGTAGGGCTGACCCGATTCGTGCTCGCCGACGTTGAAGAACTTCGGGAGCGGCAGCGCCACCACGGCGCCGGTGGTGTCGTCGGCGACGAGACCGCGGCAGCGCGTGGTGACCTGGTTCCAGACGCGCTCGTACTGGGCCGTCCTCGTGTACGTGTAGATCGACAGCGGCAGTTCGGGGTGCGGCTTGCGCGTCACGTACCCCGCGTCGATCGAGTCGGCCAGCGCCTGTGCGGGCATCAGGTCATGCAGAGTCAGGTGGTCCTGGCTCATGGGTTCCTCCCGGTTTGAGATGGCTCATTCTCACGTGCGGGAGGGACTGCCCGGTACCCAATTATCAGGTGGTCGGTTATCCGGTATTCACTCAAGACCCGTCGGCGCCCGTTCCCGCGCCGCCCGGCGGGGGAGGCGGGAGGTGACGAGCGCGGCGCAGGTGAACAGGCAGGCGGCGACGGCGATCCAGAGCAGGACCTCGCCCAGCGGGCGCAGCCAGGCCACCTGGGTCGGCTCCGCCGCGGAGAGGCAGGCGGTGGCCGTCATGCCGAGCGGGAAGACGGTGGACCAGCGCCTGATGTCGTAACGCGGCCGGGGGTGGCGCAGTTCGGCGGTGAGCAGGGCCGCGTACCAGGCGAGGGAGAGCCCGAGCGCCGCGAGGGTGGCGGTGCGCAGGGCCGTGTGCGCCGAACCGGTCCACACGGGCGAGGCCGTGAGCTTGGAGCCGGCCAGGGCACAGATGGACAGGGCCCCGCCCGCCACCCAGTGGTCGCCCGCTCCGCCCACCACTTCGCGGAGGTCGAAGCGGGCCAGGGCGGCCGTGTAGAGCAGCAACCCGAGGCAAAAACCGGCCAGCGCCGCCCACGCGAGCCAGTCGCGGTGCGCGGCGGCGGCGAGGACGGCCGCGAGGACCGCGAGTCCCTGGGTGGCGACGCAGACGAGGAAGGCCACGCCGGGCATGCGCCGCCGCCAGTGCCGTACGACGGAGAGCAGCAGCCCGGGCCAGAGCACGGCGGCCAGTACCAGCAGGGCGGCGGCCACAGCGTGCAGTCCGAGCGCGGAGAGGCGGGTGCCGAGGACGGTGGTGGCGGCGACGGCGGTCAGGGCGGCGGGGGTGTCGGCCTCGGCCCGGAACCGCCCGCGGTCGCCGAACAGCCGGGCCGTGAAATCGGCGGCAAGGACCAGCCACAGCGCCCCGGCGAGCACCAGCGCGGCGAGGGACAGCGCCTCGCGCCCGGTCAGGTGCAGGCCGATCGAGATGACTCCGAGGGCCATGACGGCGGCTCCCGCGGCCGGCGGGAGTCCGGCCCACCAGCCGCGGCCGGGAAGAGGGCTCACCCCTCCAGCGGACCGCACGGTCAGTCGGCCCGCCACCGGACGGCACCGGCCGCCGTCCCGACGGGGGCCGCCACCGCCCGGCCGGCGCCGCCGGGGACGGTCAGGGCGGGGCCGGCCTCGGAGGGAGGTCCCGGATCGTGCCCTGGTCGGCGACCAGCGCCCTCAGGCCCGGCTCCCTGAGGGGAACCGGGCCTGAGGGGGGACTCGGCGCGGATCAGGAACGCGGGTCGCGGGCCCGCTCGGCGGCCCGCGCCGCGGTCTCGGCCTGCTTCTCCTTGATGCGGACCGCTTCCTTGCGGACCTCGGCCTGGGTGGCGCGCTCCTTCTGCAGCCACTCGGGAGCTTCCTGCTTCAGCGCCTCGATCTGCTCGGTGGTGAGGGGCTCGGTGACTCCGCCGCGGGCGAGGCCGGCGATGGAGACGCCGAGCTTGGCCGCGACCACCGGGCGGGGGTGCGGGCCGTTGCGCCGCAGTTCCTGGAGCCACTGGGGCGGGTCGGCCTGCAGCGCACTCAATTCACTGCGCGAGACGACACCCTCCTGGAACTCTGCGGGGGTGGCCTCGAGGTACACGCCCAGCTTCTTCGCCGCGGTCGCGGGCTTCATCGTCTGGGTGTTCTGGTGCGACGTCATGCTGTCAAGAGTATCGAGCGTGTGCGCTACCTCCGACCACGACCGGTAACCTGGCGGGGTGACAGGCTCGGAAGTACCCCATTCGTTCCGGCTCGCTTACGTCCCCGGCGTGACCCCCACCAAGTGGATCCGGATCTGGAACGAGCGGCTGCCCGACGTCCCGCTGACCCTGGTCGCGGTATCGCCCGCCGAGGCCTTCGGCGTGCTGCGCGACGGCGGCGCCGACGCGGGGTTCGTCCGGCTGCCGGTGGACCGCGACGACCTCAGCGCGATCCCCCTGTACACCGAGACCACCGTCGTGGTGATCCCCAAGGACCACCTCGTCGCGGCGGTCGAGGAGGTGTCGACGGAGGACCTGGCCGAGGAGATCGTGCTGCACCCCCTCGACGACACCCTGGACTGGGAGCGCCTGCCGGGGAAGCCTGCGATCGAGCGTCCCGCCACGACGGCGGACGCCATCGAGCTGGTGGCCGCCGGCGTGGGCGTCCTCGTCGTCCCCCAGTCGCTCGCCCGCCTGCACCACCGCAAGGACCTCACCTACCGGCCGGTCTCGGACGCCCCCGAGTCGCGCGTCGCGCTGTCCTGGCCGCAGGAGGAGACCACCGAGCTGGTGGAGCAGTTCATCGGCATCGTCCGCGGCCGGACCGTCAACAGCACCCGGGGCCGCCCGCAGACCCCGGCGCAGCCGAAGGCCACCGCCAAGGCCAAGGCGAAGGCGAAGCGCCCGGAGGCGGGCGGCGCACAGCGCAAGCCGGGATCCGGCAAGGCCGCCGGCAAGCCGGCGGGCAAGAACCCGCGCGGCGGCTCCGGCGGCCCCAAGGGCGGCAAGAGCGGCAAGCCGCGCCGCCGCCCGTAGGCCGTCCCGGTCGGATCTCCCGGGGGCGGCGGAGCCGACGGGGAGAACGGCGGCCGTCGGCGGCGGGGGCTGGGGGCACCCGATCGCGTCGCGGTGTATGCAGGAGGGATGGACCTCCGCCCGCTGCGTACGTCTCGCCCACGGTCCCGGCAGGTGCGCTACGCACAGCTGGCGGTTCCCTTCGCGTTGATCGCTCTGGTGACGGTGGTCGACGTCCTCGCTCCGCCCGACGTGCACCTCGGTCCGTTCCTGGTGGCCGCGCCGGCCGTGACCGCCTCGTTCGCCGGGCCGCGGATGACCGGCTTCATGGGCCTGGTCGCCGTGGTGGCCCAGGCGGTGGTCGCGGCGGCCCGCACCACGCTGACCGATCTGAACCACACCTTCCAGATCGGCGCGCTGGTCATGATCTCGGTGTTCGTCACCTTCTTCGCCCACCTGCGCGAGGTGCACGAGAAGGAGCTGGTGCAGCTCCGCTCCGTGGCCGAGACCGCGCAGGAGGTGGTCCTGCGGCCGCTGCGCGACCGGATCGGTCCGCTGGGCGTCGCCTCCGTGTACCTGGCGGCCGCGGCCGAGGCCCAGATCGGCGGCGACCTGTACGCGGCCGCCCGGAGGGGCCGGAGCTCCCGGCTGATCATCGGCGATGTCCGCGGCAAGGGCCTGGACGCGGTCGGGGACGCCGCCCTCGTCCTCGGCACCTTCCGGGCGGCCGCACACCGGGAGGCCGGGCTGCCCGGGCTGGTGGACTACCTGGACGGCGCGGTCTCCCCCGACCTGGACGACGGTGTGGACCGGGACGAAAGCTTCATCACCGCGGCCGTTCTGGACATCCCCGACGACGAGCCGGTGGTGCACCTGGTCAGCTGCGGGCATCCGCCACCGCTGGTGCTGCGCCGCGGCGGGCGGGTCGACGCGCTCGACGTGGCGCAGCCGGCGCCGCCGCTGGGTCTGGCGGGGCTGCTGGAATGCTCCGTCACGGCGCAGACGTTCGCCTTCGCGGAGGGCGATGTCCTGCTCCTCTACACGGACGGCGTTCTGGAGGCGCGCGACCGCTCGGGGGCCTTCTACCCGCTCGCGGAGCGCGCGGCCGCCTGGTCGGGTCTGGCGCCCCGCGTCCTGCTGGACCGGCTGTGCGAGGACCTGCTGGCGCACGTGACCGGCAGCACCCTGGGCGATGACGCGGCGATGGTGGCGATCGAGCGGCTCGGGTAGCGCGGGCTGCTCCAGGGTGGTTCCGGGGGCGCTGGGGACTTCGTGGCCTGCGTGACGGACTGCGGGGCCTGCGTGATGAACTCCGGGGTCGGCGCGGCGCGTTCGGCCCTTTGCCAGAATGCGGATCATGCTGAGCATCGGAACGATCGTGATGGGCGCCGCCGACGTGCGGCGGGCGGCGGATTTCTGGGGCCGGGCCTTGGGCTACGTCCCCCGCGACGGCGAGGTCGACGACGACTGGACCGTCCTGGTTCCGGCCGGGGGCTCCGGGCCCGGGCTGGCCCTCGGCCGCAGCACCACGCCCGTACAGAAACACCCGCGCGTCCACCTGGACCTGTACGCCGCGGACGCGGCCGAGCAGGAGGCGGAGGTGGCGCGCCTGCTGTCGCTGGGGGCCGTGCGGGTCGACTGGGATTCCTACCCCGAGGACCCGGACTTCGTGGTGCTGGCCGACCCCGAGGGCAACCGCTTCTGCGTCATCGACACCGCCCACGGCTGACCGCCCGGGCCGGCTTAACGGCCGCCGATGCCTTCCTTAAGCGGAACCTAAGTTCTCGACCGCCGCCCCGAAGCGAACGAATGTCCGTTTCGGGGCGGCTAGCGTGCTGCCGCAACCCCAACTCCCCGGTAACACAAAGGCAGGCATGCGATGGGCAGCAGCACGGGCGGGCACCGGCGCAGGACGAGCCGTACGGCGAAGGTCACGGGCGCGATCGTGGCGGCGGCGGTGATCGGTGGCGCGGCCTTCGCGTTCACCGGCACCGCCCAGGCCAGCTCCGTCGGAGCCGTGTACACCAAGTCCAGTTCCTGGAGCGGTGGTTACACCGGCCAGTACGTCATCACGAACAACACCGGCGCGAGCCGGTCGGACTGGACCCTGCAGTTCGAGCTCCCCGCCGGCACGAAGATCGACTCGCTGTGGAACGGGACCCACACGGTCGACGGGCGGCGCGTCACCGTCAAGCCCGCGAGCTGGAACCGGGAGCTGGCGGCTGGGGCCTCGGTCACCGTCGGCTTCGTGACGAGCGCGGCCGGCACCCCCGGCGACCCGACCGCCTGCCGCATCGACGGGCTGAAGTGCTCGGTGGACCAGGGCGCGACGGCCGGTCCGAGCGGGCGGCCCACCGCCCGGCCCACGCCCACGGCCACGGTGACCTCCCCCGCGTCACCCGCCCCGACCTCCGCGCAGCCCACCCGCACCCCGTCGGCCACCCCCACCTCGACTCCCCGGCCGCCCGCTCCGGGGGCGGGCGCGCGCTTCGCGCCGTACGTGGACACCTCGCTGTACCCGGCGTACGACCTGCTCGACACGGCGGCCACCACCGGCGTGAAGGAGTTCCACCTCGCCTTCATCACCTCGGGCGGCGGCTGCGCTCCGCTGTGGGGCGGGGTCACGGACCTGGCGAGCGACCGGGTCGCCGCCCAGATCGGCGCGCTGCGCGCCAAGGGCGGCGACGTCCGGGTCTCCTTCGGCGGGGCCGCCGGGCACGAGCTGGCGCTGAACTGCGCCACCGCCGACGCGCTGGCCGCCGCCTACGGCAAGGTGATCGACCAGTACCGGCTCACCAAGGTCGACTTCGACATCGAGGGCGCGGCCCTGCCGGACACCGCCGCGAACACTCGCCGCGCCCAGGCCATCGCCCTCCTCCAGAAGTCCCACCCGGGCCTGGACGTGGCGTTCACCCTGCCGGTGATGCCGGAAGGGCTCACCCAGCCGGGAGTGGCGCTGCTGGCCGACGCGCGCAAGAACGGCGTGCGGGTCGATGCCGTCAACATCATGGCGATGGACTACGGGCCGGCGTACAGCGGGGACATGGGCCTGTACGCGATCCAGGCGGCGACGGCCACCCAGGCCCAGATCAAGGGGGTGCTGGGACTGTCCGACGCGGCGGCCTGGAAGGCGGTCGCCGTCACGCCGATGATCGGGGTGAACGACGTGGCGAGCGAGGTCTTCACGGTCGCGGACGCCGCTCAGCTCGTGGACTTCGCGGCGGCCAAGGGCATCGGCCGGCTCGCCATGTGGTCCTCGGCCCGGGACCGGCAGTGCGCGGCCGGGGCCGTCGGCTACGCGGACGCCACGTGCAGCTCGATCCTCCAGCAGCCGCTGGCCTTCACGAAGGCCTTCTCGGCCCTCAAGTGACCGCTGGGCAGGGGGTGTCCGGCGGTCCCTGCGGACACCCCCTGCCCGACCGGGGCACCCGGTGGTGCGGTCAGGCGTCCAGGCTGATGGCGTTCTTGGCCCGTTCCACCGACTCCTCGGAGGCGGGTCCGCCCGCGTTCTCGAGGGCCAGGGCCTGGTTGAGCTCGACGTACGGCCGCATGCGCTCCTCGTACCGGGCGAAGGCGGCGCGGTGGTCCGCCCCCGGCCGGGCCAGCTCCTCCGCGAGGACGTGCGCCCCCACCAGGGCCAGGCTCGTGCCCTGGCCCGACAGCGGGGACGGGCAGTAGCCCGCGTCGCCGAGCAGTACGACCCGGCCGCGCGACCAGTGGTCCATGCGGATCTGCGCCATGGCGTCGCAGTAGAAGTCGGGTGCCTCGGCGGCGGCCTTGGCCAGCCTCTCCCCCTCCCAGCGCAGTCCGGCGGCCTTCTCGACGATCAGCTCGCGCAGCCGCTCGGGGTCGCGCTGACCGGCGTCGAGCGGCCCCGATGCGAAGCCGAAGGCGATCCTCAGCTCGGTGTTGTCGCGGACCGGCATGATCCCGAAGCCCGCTTCACCGTCGTTGAGCCACATCTGCCAGTTGTCCAGCCCGAGGAAGTTGTCCGCGCCGAACACCGAGAGGTAGCTCCCGAGATGGTGGGAGAACTGCTCCTCGGCTCCGAAGACCAGCCGGCGTACCGAGGAGTGCAGGCCGTCGGCCGCGACCACCAGGTCGAAGGTGCGGGAGGGGCCGTGCGCGAAGTCGACCCGCACGCCGCCGCCTTCTTCGGCCGCGGCCGCGGCCGTGTCCTCGTGCTGCTTGAGCGCCGCGATGCTGTCCCCGAAGAGGTACTCGACGCCTTCGCGCGTGTGGTCGTGCAGCAGCGCGACCAGGTCGTCGCGCAGCACCTCGATGTCGGCGCTGTCGAGCCGGCCGCTGCTGAAGGTCGCCTCGGTGGACCGGTGGATCTCCTTGCCGTCGGCGTCGAGGACCGACATCCCGCGCATCCGGGTGCGTACCTCGCGCGCCCGTTCCAGCAGGCCCATGCGGTCGACGACGTCGAGGGCGACCCCCCGGATGTCGACGGCCTGCCCGCCCCGGCGCGGGCCGGGGGCGCGCTCCACGACCGTGGGGACGAAGCCCCGGTCGCGCAGCGGACCGGCGAGTGCGGATCCGGCGATTCCGCCGCCCGATATCAGGACCGTCTTCAAGGTAACCCTCCCGTGGATACGATGTACGCAGCTGGTACGCATCTGAATGTACGGCGTACTCACGGGCCCGCCAACAGCATTTTTCGGCACCTGTACTAGGGCAGAAGGCGGGTCCGGCAGTATCTGCGCTGACAGAACCTGTACTAGTACAGGATGTGACGTGCCTGAAAAAATTCGGGAAGAGATCCAGGACCGGAAAGGGATACCTCGTGACCGAGACGTCCGAACCGCCCTACCTGCGCATCGCGGCCGACATCCGGCGCCGCATCCTGGCCGGCGAACTCGCCCCGGGCGACCCGGTCCCCTCGACCCGCCGGATCTGCCGGGACTGGGGCGTCGCCCTGGCCACCGCCACCAAGGCGCTGACCACGCTGCGCTCGGAGGGGCTCGTCATCACGCGCCCGCGCGCCGCCACGGTGGTCGCCGGGCGCGCGGAACCAGCACCGCCGCCGGCACGACCGCCGGCCTCGGCACCGGCACCGGCGCCGGAGCCGAGGGCCCCGAAGCCGGGCGCCCCGGCCGCGGCCGCCGACCGCGAGCTGACCCGCGAGGGGATCGTCCGCGCGGCCATCGACATCGCCGACGGCGAGGGGCTCGCGGCGCTGACCATGCGCGGAGTCGCCGCCCGGCTGGGGGTGGCGGCGATGTCCCCGTACCGCCACGTCGGTGGCAAGGAGGAACTCGTCCTGCTGATGGCCGACGAGGCCTTCGGTGAGCTGACCTATCCCGACCCGGCGCCCGAGGACTGGCGGGCCCGCCTGGAACTGGGCAGCCGCACCATGTGGCGGCTGTACCGCAGGCACCCCTGGCTGGCGCAGCTCCACCCGCTCAGCCGGCCCCTGATGCTGCCCCAGCTCATGGTGCACGCCGAGTGGATGCTCAGCGCGCTCGACGGCCACGGCCTCGACCCGGTGACCATGTTCGACCTGCACCTGCTGCTGTACAGCTACGTCCAGGGCATCGCCGTCAACCTGGAGCGGGAGACCCAGGCCCAGGCCGCCACGGGCCTCACCGACGACCAGTGGCTGGACCGCCAGGCCGCCTCGATGCGGGCCATCACCACATCGGACCGCTATCCCGTGTTCACCCGGACGGTCACATCTTTCTCCGACGGCTACGACCTGGACCTCGACGACCTGTTCGAGTTCGGCCTGCGCCCCCTGCTCGACGGCATCGCCGACATCGTCGAAGGCCGGCGGGAGCCGCGGAACACGCCGTAGGCGCGCGCCCGTCGGCCTGTGGATCTTCCGTAGGGTCGGTACCCCTGCCCGGTATCTCCCGCTGAGTCGAGGATCCGCATGCCCCTCCCCCTGCCCCTGCCGCCGTCCCCGAACCGACGGCTGGCCCTCTGCGCCGCCCTGCTGGCCGTGGTGGCCGGCGTGGCACCGCTCACGCTCACCGTCACCCCGGCCGCCGCCGCCCACGCCGCCGAGGCGCCGGCCGCCGATCTCCCGGCGCTGGAACGGGCGTTGCGGGACACGACCGGTGCCGGAGCCCCGGGTGCGATGGCCCGTGTCACCGGCCCCGGCGGCGTCCGGACCCGGGCGGTGGGCGTACGCGACCGGAGCACGGGCGCGGCCATGGACCCGCGGGCCCGCTTCCGGATCGGCAGCGTCACGAAGACGTTCTCCGCCGTCGTGGTGCTGCAGCTCGTCTCGGAGGGGCGGATCGGGCTCGACGATCCCGTCGGCCGGCACCTGCCGGGCCTGCTGCCCGACGGCCGGATCACCGTGCGCCATCTGCTGAACCACCGCAGCGGGCTGGCCGATTACACGGACGCCATGTTCGCCCGGACCGTTCCGGGCTTCGAGGCCGTACGGAACAAGGTGTTCGGCTACCGGGACCTCGTGGCGCTCTCGCTCCGGGAACCGAGGACCACCGAGCCGGGCGCCTCGTACCAGTACTCGAACACCAACTTCGTCGTCCTCGGCATGCTCATCGAGAAGACCACGGGGCACCCCGTGGCGCAGGAGTACGGCCGCCGCATCATCGGGCCCCTGGGGCTGCGGAACACCTCGTACGTGCATCCCGGCAAGAAGATCGAGGGGCTGCACGTCCGCGGATACCTCCACCCGGACGAGGCCGGCCGGCCCCTGGTCGACTCCACCGAACAGACGGTGTCCTGGGCGCAGTCCGCCGGCGCGATGATCTCGGACGCGGCCGATCTGAACACCTTCACCTCCGCGCTGCTCGGCGGCCGCCTGCTGCCCGCGCGGACGCTGGACCTGATGCTCACCATGAGCCCGACCGACGCCACGGGCACCCGCTCCTACGGGCTGGGGCTGCGCCGGTACGACCTTTCGTGCGGCACCTCGGTCTACGGCCACACGGGCACGGTGCAGGGGTTCTACACCTACGCCTTCGCCACCCGCGACGGCCGGCGCAGCCTCGCCGCCATGGCGAACACCTCGAACCGGGGCACCGCGAACACGGCCCTAGGCGGGACCCTCGAAGCGGCGTTCTGCGGCGGGCGCCCGGCGTCGGCCGGCCCGCGCGGCTTCACGCGGACCCCGGCCGAGGTGGACCTCCCCGAACGCCACGCGCGCTAAGCCCACGCGGCCACGGTGGCAGTGGGGCGGTACAGGACGCAGACGAGTTCTCGGGAGAGGTCTTCGTTCGAGACCCCTCGGGCGCGAAGTCCGGGGACATGCCAGAGCTCCCGTTCGCCGTAGCTGCGAACGGACGTCAGTCGGAGCGAGGAGCCGTCCGGCATCATGCGGACGGCCGAGACGGCTGAGCCCTCGGGCAGAGCGGCGATGAGCTCCGCGGAGATGTGCGAGTAGGACAGGTGGTAGTCAGTGACGGGCAGGTCGAGCAGGTAGCCAGTCGATGTCACGGATTGCGACCTCCTTCGAGAGGCCGAGGCAGCGCACGGCTACGCCTCGGCGTGATGATGGGAGATCGCGCGTACCGTTCGCGCTCGGGGTGCCTTCGGCTTCCCCTGCCAGCCCCTCGGGATGGCGGACTCTCGCGGAGTGTCCAGCTCAACCGCCGTCGAGCGGCGGGATCTACGGTGTCCGCCCTTGATCGGGCGGAAGAAGGTTCCTACATGATCGGGTGGCGCGTAGTCAACTCCGGGCATCATGCGACGCGGACCGGAACCGCACGCCGACCGACGGCGTTGTCAGCCAGGGAAGAGCCCTACCGGCTCGATTCACAGCCCGAGGGGGGCCCGTGGCAGAGAAGAAGATGAACCCTGTGACCCGCAAATGGGAGATCGACGGAGTCCCGGTCACGTACCGAGTGACGTGGAAGCACGTAGACACCGACAAGGATCACGTCCACGTCAGGGAGTTCGACGACGTGGACCAGGGTTACGACTTCTACCAAGACGTGCAGCGCGACGCGTACTGCTACAAGGTGACGTGGGATCACGTCCCCTGGTGAACGGTCACGCTCGGTCGGCGCCCGGCTGAACCCCGACGGCATCCGCCCGCAGGCCAAGTGCGAGCGGATCGCCGTCGACGAGTTCACCCCCTACGACCGGTCATCCGCCGACGGCGGCACCGTCGCGGGCGGCATCGACGAAGAACGCGCATCGGGCACCTGGCCTGCGCGATCACCTGCCGACGGCGCTCCGGACGGCCCGTGAGGTGGGGGCGTCATGGTGTTGCCGTCCGGGGGCGTCGTGTCGTCGTCCTCGAACTTGAACGCGGCGATGACCCCGAGACTGAGGAACAGCCCAGAGCTCAGCACAGCACCCGCGATCGCGAGACTGTTCAGCCCGGATGTGCCGTTGACGTAGAACACGGCCCACGCGATGAGCGAAATGACGGTGGACAGCAGGGTGCCGTACCCAAGGACAATGAGCTTCTTCTTGTTGGCGCTCACCAGCACTCCCTCCCTGTAATCGGGTGCTGGCGAACGCGCGACGGCCTCGACCAGTCACCCGCGCTTGCAAGTGACATGACTTCCTTCGGTTCGCGTCACTGGACGCGCCTCCAGAGGAGTCGGTCGAGCCCTGTCGCCCCAGTCCGGCGTCGGTACTCGGTACTACACGGACACACTGTGTCCGTTTGCCACCCCAAAGAGGGGCTGGTTGCCACCCCAGAGCGGGGATGGCCTGGTCCCTTGTCTCCTTCGACCTGCTGGGGACTGGCACCAACAAGCCTGTCCGGTTCGGCAAGTTCCGTTCCGGTATTGGTAACGTAACACAAGGTACTCGGGTGATTACAAATATTTGGTGACCCGGCAGGCTCGGGGGTGGCCAAGACACCAGCAGCCCGGACACCCCTGATGGGTGAGCGAAGTGGCGCCTTCGGCGGGCGCCCGGTACGTCAAGTGGGAAATGTACGAACGTCACCCGGCACGCGGTCGACGACGCGGCCGGGGTCGTCAGGCGTTGCGTGCCGTCTCGCGGACGTACCGGTCGCGGGCCATGTGGCGCAGCAGGGCACCGGAGTACGGGACTCCTCGGCCGACAGGCTTCGCGGGGAACAGGACGTTGACGCCGACGCGAGCGAGGGTGAAGACCTCGACGAGGAGGGCGAGGTACAGGGCGGCGATGGCGACGGTCATGGGGCGTGCTCCTTCGGGACCGGCGATCCACGGTGGACCGCTCAGCACCGCCCCCGAGGCGGACGAACGCTCCCGCGGCCTCTACGGAGCCCCGCGGATCCATGCCGCCCTCGGGCGTGAGGGACTGTCCTGCGGAAGGCGCCGGGTCGCCCGCCTGATGCGGGCCGCCGGTCTCGCGGGCCGGCACCGCAGGCGCGGGCAACGCACCACTGTCCCGGACCCGAACGCAGTCACCCGCCCTGACCTGATCCAACGCGACTTCCAGCCGAGCCCGGCCGCTATCGACACCCGCTGGTGCGGCGACATCACCTACATTCCGACCGGTCAGGGCTGGCTCTACCTGGCCACAGTGATCGACATCGCCTCCCGCCGCGTTGTCGGCTGGTCGACCTCCGACCACCTGGGCACCTCTCTGGCCGCTGACGCCCTCAAAGCCGCCTGCCACCAGCGCCGGCCCGAAGGGCCGGTCGTCTTCCACTCCGACCGCGGCAGCTAGTACACCAGCCACGCCTTCGCCACCCTCGCCGCCGCCCACAACATCCGGCTCTCCGTCGGACGGACGGGGGTGTGCTGGGACAACGCCCTCGCGGAATCGTTCTTCGCCACCCTCAAGAACGAGCTGGTCAGCCAGCGCAACTGGCACAGCCGGTCCGTCGCCCGATCCGCGATCTTCGAATGCATCGAGGGCTGGTACAACACCCGACGCCTCCACAGCAGCCTCGGCTACCAAACCCCAGCCGAGTACGAAAACCACGCAGCCTGACCAACACAAACAACCTGTCCGCCAAACCGGAACAACCTCAGGCCGTTGAAGCGACCGAGGCGCTACGGGCGGCCCTCGCCTCCCTCGGCGCCCCAGAGAAGGACCGTGCGCCCTGTCGTCACCCACAAGGGCACGGCGTACGTACACGTAGGCATGGTGCGTGCGGACGTGGCCGAGCGGATGGCCGAGGCGATGAGAGCCCGAGAGGGCGCGCACTGACCCGCTCTGTCCTGCGGTACGTGAAGCACCGGATCGCCCAGCAGCCGGATACGTGCATGACGTTCGGGGCCGAGTGCATGACATGCGAGTGGAAGGCGAAGCCGTCGACAGACGGCGCGACGGTTGACGTCGAGTGCATGAGCCACACCGGCCGGGTAGGGCATGCGAGGTTCCGTCGGTTGTGTACGTCGCTCGCTCTCGTCGAGCGAGCCGAGTAACCGAACGCAGAGAACCCGGCGGCCGCGATGGACTGACGGGGTCTTGATTACTCAGGGGCGACGACTGGCTGAATGGAAAGTGGTCGGAAGGCTCAGGCGATGTGCTCAGCAGCGAGGTAGCCCGCATGGTCTTGCCGGTGAGTATCTCCACCTCTTACTGCGCCAAAGCTGTTCGGGACCGAGCGGAGGCGAAACCGCTCGTCTGGGCCCGGAACAAGCTCGCCGACCTCCGCCTACTCCTCCTCCAGGAGGCCGGCCGCCTGGAGAGCGGTCACCACAACTGACAGCCGAAAGCCCCGGCACCCCCTAACGCGGGTCGCCGGGGCTTCGTCGTACCTGCTTCTCGCTTACGTTCCGCCACTCGATCGTGACGTGATCATCGACAGACATGGAGGACATGTGTCGGCCGTTCGCCGGCTTCAGGGTGACGATGACGCAGAAGTCCACCCAGGCCCGCCGAGTCGGGAGCGGCAGAGTGGGCCACCCCTGGATCAGGCCAGCCACGCCCTTCACCGGGTCGAGCGGGGGGATGCCGGCCGAGCTGACCATCTCCGACTCGATGGCTTCGAGCTTCTTCTGGAGCGCAGCCGACCCAGCGGTCATCTGAGACAAGCTGATCGAGCCCTCTGCGTAGGCCAGGGCCAGCCCGTCGAGGCGCTGCCGCAGTTCCTGGGTCTGACTTTGGAGCTGAGCCCCCGAGGCGCCGTCCTGGGCGTTCTGGGCCTCCAGGATCTGGCCCAGGAAGTCGGGGAACATCAGCCGGGCCAGAGTCGCCTTGCTCGCACGGTCGTCAGCGATGCTCCGAGGGGTACGCGTGTGCGTAGCCGTGCAGCCGTACACCGGCACGCCACGGTAGCCGCGACCTCCTACCGTGTCGGTGCAGCCGCCGTATCCGCACAGCCCGATGCCCGAGAGCAGATTGTCCGGCGTCCGACCAGTCCGCTTGCCGCCCGAGAACCGCTCCGGGTTGTTCAGGATGGCCACGACCCCGTAGTGGATTTCTGGATCAAGGATCGGGGGCCACTGCCCCTCGCCCATCACCTCGCCGTGGTACGTGGACTGCCCGATGTAGCGCGGGGACATGAGCACTTTCTTCACTCCGCGCAGGGTCCATGCCTGCGCGCCTGCGGCCTTGCTGCGAGGGGACAAGAGCTTGGCCTCCGTCCATTTGCGCGCGACGGCCGACAGGGACTCCCCGGCGAGGATCATCTGCGCACCCTCGACGATGGCCGCAGCCTCCTGCGCCATGATCGTCATGTGGTCGTCCGCGTACCCGAAGGGTCGGATGCCCGCCGTGTACGGGCGGCCCTGCTGCGCGGCCTGCTGGTTAGCCAGTTTCTGGCGGATCGCCTTCTGTTCGCCCTCGTACGTGGCCCAGGCTGTCACCGTGCGGGCGACAGCCCGACCGGCCGGCGTGGACAGATCCAGGTGGCCGGCCTCGACCGCGTAGACGTTCACGCCGAGCTCAATCACTCGCTCCAGATCCCGCGTTACGCGGATGAGACGGTCGGTGTGCCAGCACACGATCGCCTGCGGCTTGCTCTGGAGCATGGCCTCGAAGTCGGGCCGGATGACGTTCTTTTTCGTGGCGCTCAGATCGTTGTCGACCCAGACGTGCCGGACCTTCAGCCCGAGCTGAGCGCAAAGTGCCCGGCAGCGCTCCTCCTGCCGCTGGACGCCCTGTTCTTCGCCCGTAACATCCTGGCTGATGCGGACGTAGATATCGCACTCGACCTTCTGCCCTGACCCGCGACGTTGCATGAACGGCATGGTACCCCCAAGATGTACCGATCGTTCTGCATGGTGATGGGCAACCTCGCCTGCACGAGCCACGGCGCGGCCATGGTGATCCCGGCTCCCGCATTCGACCCGGCGGCCACGCTGGCCGCGGTCGAGGCGGAGTCGTGCACCTCGCTCTACGGAGTCCCCACCATGTTCATCGCCGAACTGGCGGATCCGGGCTTCGACGCGTACGACCTGTCCAGCCTGCGGACGGGAATCATGGCGGGTTCGCCCTGCCCGGTCGAGGTGATGAAGGAAGTCATCGACCGGATGGGCATGGCCGAGGTGTCCATTTGCTACGGCATGACGGAAACCTCTCCGGTGTCCACGCAGACCCGCGCGGACGATTCGGTCGAGCGCCGGGTGTCGACCGTGGGACGGGTCGGGCCGCACCTGGAGGTGAAGGTGGTCGACCCGCAGTCGGGCCGGACCGTGCCCCGGGGGGAGCCGGGCGAGCTGTGCACCCGCGGCTACTCGGTCATGCTCGGCTACTGGGGCGAGCCGGAGCGGACGGCCGAGGCCGTCGACGCGGCCCGCTGGATGCACACGGGCGACCTGGCGGTCATGGACGACGACGGCTACCTGAGCATCACGGGCCGGATCAAGGACATGGTGATCCGCGGCGGCGAGAACATCTACCCGCGCGAGATCGAGGAATTCCTGCACACGCACCCGGACGTCCTGGACGTCCAGGTCATCGGTGTTCCCGACCCGAAGTACGGGGAGGAGCTCATGGCGTGGGTGCGGATGCGCGAGGGGGCCGAGCCGCTGACCGCCGCCGCCGTGCGCGCGTACTGCGACGGCCGTCTCGCGCACTTCAAGATCCCGCGCTACGTCCACGTCGTGGAGGAGTTCCCCATGACCGTCACCGGGAAGATCCGCAAGGTCGAGATGCGTGAGGCGGCGCTGCGCCTTCTGGACCTGCCGCCCGCGTGACGCGAGGAGCGGCAGACCGCCCGGATCGTGAGACCCTTTCGTCCGCATTCGGCCCGCACCCCATCGGATCGCGCCATTGTGGCCTGGGAGCAACTGCGTTCTCCATGGGCCGGGTTACGGTCCCGGCATGCATTCGAACAGACGAACCCCTGCCGTTTCTCAGTCCAGCCGCCGCGCCCTGCTGCGCACCGCCGTGGCGGGCACGGCGGTCGCCGGGGCAGGACTCGCCCTGGGGTCCGCCTTTCCCGCCTCCGCCGCCACCGCGGAGCCGGACGGCGCGCCCCGTCCGACCACTCCGGCGCAGGCACTGCGCCGCCTGGCCGCCGGAAACGAGCGCTGGCGCACCCTGCGCCAGGAGCACCCGCACGAGTCGGCGTACCTGCGCCGCCAACTCACCCAGGGGCAGCAGCCGTTCGCGCTCGTGCTCGGGTGCATCGATTCGCGGGTGCCGCCCGAACTCGTCTTCGACCAGGGGCTGGGCGATCTGATGACCGTCCGGTCCGGGGGCGAGGTGCTCGACGAGGCGGTCCTGGGGAGCGTCGCGTACGGGGTCCTCGAACTGGACATACCGCTGGTGCTCGTCCTGGCCCACCAGTCGTGCGGCGCCGTCGGCGCCGCGGTCCACGCGGAGGAGACCGGAGAGCCGCTGCCCGCGCACATCCAGTACCTCGCCGACCAGATACGCCCCTCCATCGACCACGGCCAGCAGGGGCAGGCCCGCGTCGATGCCACGATCAACGCGCACGCGCGCTCCGTACGCGACCGGCTGGCCGCCGAGGCGGACCTGGCGGGCAGGGTGGCCTCGGGCCGGCTGGCCGTGGTCGCCGCCCGCTACGAGCTGCGCGACCAGCGCGTACGCACCCTGTCCTGAGGGCGGTGGCGGCGCCCCGCGACGCACGCCGGGGCGTCCGGAAGGGCCCGTCCGGTAAGGCCCGCCGGCCCGTCAGCCGGAGCGGAGCCGGCCGGCCGCCTCGCGGGCGGCGTCGATGGCGCCGGCCCGGGCGGCCTGACGGTCGTCATCGCTCCGTGCGTAGGTCAGCCAGAGCACCAGGTTGCTGCGCCGGAAGCAGAGCTGCGCCGAGACGGGATCACCCGGCGAGGTCTTCCGGAAGCGCAGGAACGCCTCCTCCCCGATGCCGGGCACGTCCTCGACGGTGTCCGTCTCCCAGCCGGACGCGTCGGCGCGGTCCTCGCGCATGTCCTCACGGGCCAGGTCGACGGTCAGCCGGAAGGGCCGCAGGTGGACGTTGGAGCGGTACGTGCCCTGCACGCGCGGGGCGGCCCAGGTGCACGCGCCGGCATCTTCCCGGCCGCCGAGCGCGGTCGGCACCAGCCGGTGGATCGTCTGCGGGGTCACCAGCTCGCAGGAGTGCGGATCGGCCGTGAACTCCCCGGCGCGCGCCCTCTCCCACCACCTCCACGCTCCGAGGCCCGCCGCCGGGACGAGGATCAGCAGGACGAGCACGACCAGCCCGGCGCGCGGGTACTTGGGAGTTGCGGAGGGTGTGGGCACCGCCGCAGCATAGGCGGCCGCGCGCTCGGCTGGGCCGGGAGGGGCGACCGTATCGCCGGGGCAGGCACCGGGCAGGGAAGCCGCCGCTCTGCGTCACCGCAGCGGCCCCCGAGGAGATCTTGGAGGTTTCTCCGATACGGCCAGGTGGCGCGGGGTTTTCCCGTGCACCGGACGCTCGCGGTGGCAGGCGCGGCCGGCGCCGCGCTGTAGGACCACGGCTCCCGAGAGACGATGGGGGTAGCCCCGCGAGGCTCGTCCGCCACAGGTCCCACCGGCGCCGGGCCGACGGCCGGAAGGAGCCATCGCATGGATGCAGCCGATGCGCCGAGGGCTGACGTCGACCGCGCGGTGGCCGGTCTCGTCCCGCCCAGCGGACTGCTCGACGTCCTCAACGTGGCCGCGGTCGTCCTGGACGAACAGGGGCGCATCGCCCTGTGGAGCCCGCAGGCCGAGCAGCTGTTCGGCTGGACCGCCGAGGAGGCGCTGGGCCGCCCGGCCGCCAAGCTGCTGGCTTCCCGGGACCACGTGGACCTGGTCCTGGAGCTGTTCGCCCGGGTGATGGGCGGGGCGGGCGACTGGGCGGGGGCCTTCCCCGTACGGCACAAGGACGGCAGCTCCACGCTCGTGGAGTTCCGCAACATGCGGCTGCTGGACGAGCGCGGGGACCGGTACGCCCTGGGCATCGCGACCGACCGGGCCCGGCTGCGGCACCTGGAGCGGGACCTCGCCCTCTCGGCGCGCCTGGTGGCGCAGTCGCCGATCGGGCTGGCGGTGCTGGACACCGACCTGCGGTACGTGCTGGTCAACCCGATGCTGGAGCGCATCAACGGGCTGCCGGCCGCCGCGCACATCGGCCGCCGGGTCCGGGACGCGCTGTCGTTCCTGGACGACGCGGAGGCCGTCGAGGCCGCGATGCGGCAGGTGCTGGCCACCGGTACCCCGCTCCTGGAGCAGTTCACCGCCGGCCACACCCACGCCGACCGGCGCGCCGAGCACGCCTGGTCGGTGTCGTACTACCGGCTGGAGGACGCCGCCGGCAGCGTGCTGGGCGTGGCCACCTCGGTCGTGGACGTCACCCAGAGTCACCAGGCGGCCAAGGAGATCGGCCACAGCCGCCGCCGGCTCGCCATGATCGCGGACGCCACGGTCCGCATCGGCACCACCCTAGACCTGGACCAGACGGCCCGTGAGCTGGCCGATGTCGTCGTGCCGGAGCTGGCCGACGTGGCGGCCGTGGACATCCTGGACTCGGTCCTGGAGGGCCGTCCCAGCGTGGCCCAGACGGCCCGCGGGCCGGCCGTGTTCCGGGCGCTGGCCGTGGCGGCCGCCTACCCCAGCGAGGCCGTGCGCGCCGCGGACCCGCCGGGCGACATCGCCCGCTACGAGGCGGACCGGCTGGTCACGCAGTCCGTGACGACCGGGCACCCGGTGCTCGTGGCGCACGTACACGCCCGGGACCTGTCGCGCATCGCCCGCAACGACGACGCGGCCGCCCTCCTGGCCCGCGCCGGCCTGCGCTCCTACCTGGCCGTGCCGCTGATCGCCCGCGGCGAGGTCCTCGGGGCGCTCGACCTCAAGCGGACGCGCAACCCGCTGCCCTTCGACGACGACGACATCATCCTGGCGGGCGAGCTGGCCGCACGCGCCGCCGTGTGCATCGACAACGCCCGCTGGTACCGCAACGCGCACCACACCGCGCTCGCCCTCCAGCACCACCTCCTGCCGCACAACCCGCCGGCCACCCCGGGCCTCGAAGTCGCCTACCGGTACCAGCCCGCGGCGGCCACCAGCGAGATCGGCGGCGACTGGTTCGACGCCATCGCGCAACCGAACGACATGACCGCCATCGTCATCGGCGACGTCATGGGCAGCGGCATCAACGCCGCCGCCAGCATGGGCCAGCTGCGCACGGCAACCCGTACGCTCGCCGAGCTGGGTCTGGACCCCGCCCAGGTGCTCCAGCACCTCGACAGCACCACCGCCGGGCTGGACGAGACGATCGCGACCTGCATCTACGCCGTCTACGACCCGCACCGCGCCGAGTGCCGGATAGCCGTCGCCGGACACCTGCCGCCCGTCCTCATCCGCAGGGGCCGGGCACCCCGGCTGCTCGACCTGCCCACGGGCACACCGCTGGGCGTGGGCGGGATCCCCTTCGAGGCGACCACGGTCCCGATGAAGCCCGACGACCAGCTGGTCCTGTACACGGACGGCCTGGTCGAGACCCGCGACCGGCCCATCGACGACCGCCTCTCCCTGATGCTGGAGCTCCTCGCCGGCACCGGCCGGACGCTGGAGGAGACGTGCGACCGGCTCCTGGACTCCCTGCGCCACCCGGACGACCACGACGACGTGGCCCTGGTCATCGCCCGGGTCCGCCCCTACGAGACGCAGTAGACGGTCCCGGGCCCGCAGGGCCGGGAGGGGCCGTTTACGATGCGGGGTATGAGTCGGCAGGTGCAGCGAGTGGTGGTGCGCTTCGGGCTGCTCTCCTGCCTGTTGCTCGTGCCGGCCGTGCTGTTCGGGCTCGTCGCGATGCACGGCCTGGGCCCTGGGGGCGTCCCCGCGGCCGCACACACCTCCGCCGGCGGGCACCACGGTGCCGGGGCCGCGGCGGCGCACGACGGGCACCACGGTGCCGGGGCCGCTGCCGCGCACGACGGGTGCGTCCACGCCGGTGATCCGTCGGACGGCGGGAGCGGCGGCGGGCATGCCGAGCACGCCGATGCGACCTGCGCCGCCGCCGGCGTCGCGGGTTCTCCCGTCCTGCCCGTACCGGCCGCACTGCCCGGTACGGTCCACGGTCCGACGACGCCCGGGCGCGGGCTCGTTCCCGATGCCGCCTTCGGCGGACGCGCTCCACCGTCTCTGAGCGAACTGCAGCTCCTGCGCATATAGGGCGGCCGCCCCTCCCTTCGGCCCACGCCCTCTCTCCGGCGCGCCCGCGTGGCGTGCCCTCACACCAGGAGCAGCATCAGCATGACCGTCAAGCGTTCTCTCGTCCGTCGCGCCACTGCCGTGGCCGCGTCCGCCACCGCCGCTCTCGTCCTCGCCGCCTGCGGCGGAAGCGGCACCGGCGACAACGGGTCGGCCCACGGCGGCGGGCACAACGCCTCCGCCTCGCCGTCCGCCCCTTCCGCCGCCTCCGCCGCGCCGCAGGGCGCGCACAACGCGGCCGACACCGCCTTCGCGCAGGGCATGATCCCGCACCACCGGCAGGCCGTGGAGATGGCCGACCTCGCCGCGACCCGTGCCGAATCGGCCGAGGTCAAGTCGCTCGCCGACGAGATCAAGAAGGCCCAGGACCCGGAGATCACGACCCTGACCGGCTGGCTGACCGCGTGGGGCGAGCAGGTCCCCGCCGGAGGCGGCGGACACGGCGGGCACGGCGGCGGGCACGACACCTCGGGCATGATGACGGCCGAGGAGATGGGCGGCCTGGAGAAGACCTCCGGCAAGGCCTTCGACACGGCGTTCCTCCGGCTGATGGTCAAGCACCACGAGGGCGCCGTCGCGATGGCGAAGGCCGAGCAGTCCGGCGGCTCGTACCAGCCCGCCAAGGACATGGCCGGCGCCATCGTCACCTCCCAGAGCGCCGAGATCACCCGTATGAACACGCTCCTCGGCAAGGGCTGAGCACCGCCGGCCCGGGGGAACGCCCTCGGGCCGGCCCCCGCCCGTCAGTACGGGCGCGGCGACATGATGTGGGGCTCGGCCCCCGGCGTCTCGAGGAGACAGCGCGGCACGCCGGGGCCGGGCGTCACGCGTACGGCGACCGCCGTCGGCGGATCGGTCGGCAGCTCCACCCGCACCGTCACGGGGTGCTCGTCGGGGGTCGTGGCGTATCCGGTCTCCTTGCCGTCGACGAGGATCTCCACGACCGCGGTGTGGCCGGTCTCGACGGTGGCGCTGACGGAGTGCCCGGCGTGCTCGATGTGGAAGTGATGGCGTGATCTCATCGGTGCCGCCTCCCTGTGCCCGGTTCCAGCGTAGTCACGGCCCCCGCGCGGGGCCTGCCCGCCGGCGAGGGGCGGGAGACCGGAGACCGGATGAGGTACGCCGTCCCGGCGCCGGGCGTTCCGGTGTGCGCAGGGGCGGCCCCCGCCGTAGGTTTCTCCAAGTGGGTTGGTGCGCGCCTGAGTTGTTCGCCCCTACTTCTCGCGAGTAGCCCCGGCTTCCCACCGGACGCCGTAGGATCACGGCGTGGTTACAGCCCGGTCGCGTCCGGGTGGCCGGCCGATCCGCCCGTCCGCGGGTCGGCTGGTGGTCCCCACGCCGGCCGTGCTGCTCCTGGGCTTCTGTGCCCGCCGGCGTCCCTGCCGGCGAAGACCACCACGGCCCTTCGCGCGACTGTGCGCCGCTCGCGCCGTAGCCGGTGCCGGTACCCGACGCGGCCACGCCGCGCACCGCTCCCGCCCTTCACGCGATGCCCGGCGTTCCTTTCCCTCCGGTACCGGGGAACGATCTACCTACCGAGACCCCGGGCAACTAGCCTGTGGGCCCACGGGAGGGGAATCGAGACATGGAACGACTGGGTGCCGCCGATCCGTTACGGGTCGGGCCGTACTCCCTGGCCGGACGGCTGGGCGCGGGCGGCATGGGGGAGGTGTACCTCGGCCGGTCGGCCGGCGGCCGGACGGTGGCGGTGAAGGTCGTACGGCCCGACCTGGCGCGGGACACGGCCTTCCGGGACCGGTTCAGGCGGGAGGTCGCGGCGGCGCGGCGCGTGTCGGGGGCGTTCACGGCCCCCGTGGTGGACGCCGATACGGACGCCGAAGTGCCGTGGATGGCGACCTCGTTCGTCGTCGGCCTTTCGCTGCACAAGGCGGTGGCGGCCCACGGCCCGCTGCCCGAGGACGCGTTGCGGATGCTGACGGCCGGCCTCGCCGAGGCCCTGGTCTCGGTGCACGGAGCCGGGGTGATCCACCGCGACCTGAAGCCCGCGAACGTCCTGCTGGCCCTGGACGGCCCGCACGTGATCGACTTCGGCATCGCCCACGCCGCCGACGGGACCGCGCTCACCTCCACCGGGTCCGTGATCGGCTCCGCGCCCTACATGTCGCCGGAGCAGGCGCTGGGGCAGCACCTCACCCCGGCGAGCGACCTGTTCTCCCTCGGCTCCACGGTCGCCTTCGCCGCGAGCGGCGCCAGCCCCTTCGGGGACGGCGCGGGGGCCGCGGTCCTGTTCCGGGTGGTCCACACCGAACCGAACCTGGCCGCCCTGCCGGCAGGTCTGCGGCCGCTCGTCGAGCGCTGCCTCGCGAAGGACCCCGGCGAACGGCCCACCCCGCGCGAGGTGATCGCGTACGTCGAGCGGGAGGAGCGCCCCCGCCCCTCGGCGGGCTGGCTCCCCGGGCCGGTCGCGGCGGACGTCCTCGCCCTGCGGGCAGTGCTCACGGCGCTGCCCGGGCCGGACCCCTCGGAGGCGCCCACCGCCGCCCTCCCGCCCCCGGCGGCGACCATGCCGCTCACCGGCCCGACGCAGGTCCTGCCCGGCGGGTCCGGGACTCCTGCGGGCCGGGCGGCAGGGGACCGCGGTCCGAGCCGCCGCAAGCTGCTGCTCGGCCTGGCCGGCGGAACCCTCGCCGTGGCCGGGGGCGGGGCCGTGTGGGCGCTGGACCCCGGCACGTCCGGGGCGGCCGGCTCGGCCCGCCCCTCGGGCAACGACGTTCCCGAGGCGAAGCTGGCGTGGCAGGCGCCGGTCGCCGGCAGCACGCAGGTGCTGTCCGCGAACGGGATCGTCGCGTGCGTGTCCCTGGGCCAGATCACGGGACTCGACGACCAGGGCCACGCCAAGTGGACCGTCAAGGCCGACGACCACGGCCTCGCCTTCTCCGTCACGGGGCCCCACCCGAGGAATGTCGCCGGGGTCGACGGCGGCCGCCTCCACGTGGGCGGGACCACCGGCGTGCGACTCTCCGATCCGAAGGCCCCTCCCAGGACCGCCGTCCTCGCGATGGGCATGGCCGACGGAAAGGACGCCTGGAAGGCGACGCTGAACGAGGTGGGCGGCATGGGGGTGTCCGGCTTCTGCGGCATCCGCGACGGGCGCGCCTGCCTGATGTCCATGACGTACCAGGAAGGCAGCCCGTCCACGGGATTCGGGATGTGGGCGCTGGACCTCGCCACCCACGGCACCGCCTGGTACCACACCGCGGAGACGATGCCCGTCCTCTGGGCGCTGCCCCACACCGGCGGCGGCGCGCTGTACGCCGGTGTGGACAAGCTGGTCGCGCTGGACGCGAAGGGCGCCGTCGCCTGGACGAAGGGCTTCAAGCCCTTGACGGTCGCCGCCGCGGGTCGGTACTTCGTCGTCGTCGACAGCGAGGGCAGGATGTACGCCCTCGAACCCGCGACGGGCCGGCAGGCGTGGCAGGTCGCGGACGCCGTCGGCGCGTCCGTACGGGGCGACGGCATCGCCACCGATGAACAGGGCGGCGTCCTGTTCGCGCTCCGGCGGGACAAGGACGGCGGCTTCTCACTGGCCGCGTTGGAGTCCGCGACGGGCAAGACCAAGTGGAGGACACCGGTCCCGGCCGATGCCAAGGGCTCGCCCTACCTGGGCGCCCGGCTGTTGTACGCCGACGGGAACGTGTACCGGATGGGGGCGGACTGCGTGCTGTGGGCCTTCGACGCCTCGAACGGCAGGTTCCGCTGGAAGTTCACCGACTGGAAGGGGACCGACCCCCTGGGCCTGGCCTGGGGCGCCGGCGACGGCCGGCTCGCCCTGTCGAACCCGAGCACGACGACGGTCGCCGCCCTGCACGCGAACGGAGCCTGAGGATGCAGTCGCCGGAGCCGCAGGAGCCACGAGAGTCTCAAGAGCCGCAGGAGTCGCACAAGTCGGAAGAGCCACGGGAGCCGCGGGGCTCACGGGAGTCGCCGGTGCCGCACGCACCGCTGGAACCGCTGACTCCCGCCGACCCGTCCCGCATCGGCCCGTACGCGCTGCTCGGCCGCCTCGGCTCCGGGGGCATGGGCACGGTGTACCTGGGGCGTTCGGCCGGCGGCCGCACGGTCGCCGTGAAACTCGTACGGCCGGAGCTGGCGGCCGACGCGGGCTTCCGTACCAGGTTCCGCGCCGAGGTGACCGCGGCACGCGCCGTGTCCGGCGCCTTCACCGCCCCGGTCGTCGACGCGGACCCTGACGGCCCGGTGCCGTGGATGGCGACGGCGTTCGTCCCGGGAGTCTCCCTGGGACGGGCGGTGGCGATCGGCGGCCCGCTGCCGGAGCCGGCCCTGGGCGCGCTCGCGGCCGGGATCGCCGAAGCCCTGGAGTCCATCCACGCGGCGGGCCTGACCCACCGGGACCTCAAGCCGGGCAACGTCCTGCTCGCCCTGGACGGCCCGCACGTCATCGACTTCGGGATCGCGCGGGCCACGGACGGCACCGCCCTGACGGCCACCGGGATCATCCTCGGCACCCCCTCGTACATGTCGCCGGAGCAGGCCACGGCCGGTCCGGTCGGCCCGGCGAGCGACGTCTTCTCGCTGGGGTCGACCCTCGCGTTCGCCGCGCGCGGCTCGGGGGTGTTCGACGGCGGCCGGCCCGTGGACGTCCTCAAGCGGGTCGTCCGGCAGGAGCCGGACCTGTCGGCCGTACCGGACTCCCTGCGGGTCCTGGTCTCCGCGTGCCTGGCGAAGGCGCCCGGTGACCGGCCCACCCCGCGCCAGATCGTCGAGTACGTGGAGCGGGTGGCGGCCCCGCGGCCCGCCGGGGCATGGCTGCCGCCCGCCCTGATCACCGCGATCGAGGAGGCGGCGGCGGTGATGGCGCCCTCGGTGACCGCGTCCGCTCCCCCGCCGGGCCCACTCGGCACGGCCGCTCCGGCGGACGCCGTCCCGCCGCCCCCTCCGCCCGCGTACGCGCCGCAGTCCGCGGAGCAGCCCAAACCGGCGGGCGGCGGTCCCAGCCGGCGCCGCCTGCTGCTCGGGATCGCGGGCGGGACGGTGGCGCTGGCGGGCGGCGGCACGGGGCTCGGGCTGTGGCTCACCCGCGGCGGTTCCGGGTCGTCCGACGGCACGTCCTCCGCGTTCGCCCTCACCGACCCGAAGCGCCCGCTCGGCACCGAGGTCACCGCGACCCCGCTCTGGACGGCGCCGGTCTCCGAGCCCCTCGTACAGATCGCGGGCGAGGGCGAGACGGTCCTCGCGTTCAGCGCCAAGAACATCTGGGCCGTGGGCCGGACCGGGCTCCCCCTCTGGGGCCCGCTGGCCAGAACCGGCGAATCGCAGCTCAACCTCACCGGCATCGTCGCGGCCGTAGGCGACGGCCTGGCCTACACCGTCACGACCAACGGCACGACCATGACCGACCGGACCCTGCGGGCCATCCGCCTGGACACCGGCGCCGACGCGTGGACCCTGCCGCTGCCCAAGCTGGTGGCGTACGACGTGTCGGTGCTCGGCGCGCTCGGCGGCCGGCTCTACATCACCGGCAACGGGACCTCGACCACCTTCGACCCCAACGCCGCCGACCCGAAGGACAGGTTCACGTCCCGCAGCGGACCGTTCCTCTGGGCCGTGGACCCGGCTCAGCGCAAGCTCGTCTGGGCGGTGAACCTCACGGACCCGGACACCAAGTTCCCCAAGGGCACCATGTTCCTGCCGTCCTCCGGCAACCGTCTGATGTGGGTGAGCGCCAACACCGACGGCAGCGCGTCCAAGATCACGGGCATCGAAGTCGGCGGCCAGGGGAAGATCGCCTGGGAGCAGCCGTCTCCCGGTGCGGGAGGAAGCACGTTCGAGGCCTTGATGCAGGGCTCCCGCGGCCCTTGGAACGACGGCCCGCACTCCTCGGCCGGCGGCTTCTTCCTCCACGTCACCGACGGCGTCTACGCCATCGACCCGGCCAACGGCCAAGTCGCCTGGCGCTCGCCCAGGTTTCCCTTCAAGGCAGTGGTGGCGAGCCCCGACGGCAAGACCGTCTACGCCGCCGGACGCCCCACCACCGCCCTCGCGATCAGCGTCTACGCCTTCGACGCGGCCACCGGTGAGGTGCGCTGGGCGGGCTCCATCGAAGGGCTGACGATCGGCGGGCTCGCCCTCCAGAGCGCCGACGACACCGTGTACCTGGCGTCGGGCGGCCGGATCTGGGCCCTGGCCGCCCGGGACGGGAAGGCCCGCTGGACGCACGAGCTGAACGGGACCGTGACGTACAGCCAGATTCCGATCTGGGCGGGCGGCGGACGGGTGTACGGCATGGGCACGAAGGGACTGGTGGCGATCAGCTCCACGGGCACGACGACGTCCTGAGAGCGTGCAGCGATCTCCGGGGTACGCGTGCGGGCGGTCGGGCCGGTCGGGCCGGTCAAACCTCAGTCGGCCGCTTTTCCCTCTGATGGCCTACCCCGGGTAGCCCTTCGGGACGGACGGGCCTCTCATGAACTGGGGGCAGGTCCCGACCCCGTCACTCGCAGAAGGGCACGCCCATGTACGAGATGCGCGCCGAATCCACCGACGACCGATGCGAACTGATCTGGCACGTCGTTGCCAAGGACACGATCGCCGGCACCCTCTGCGGAGGCCACCTTGCGCCCCGTGCGACACCGGACGAGCCTGCCGTCACGGCGGCAACCGAGCGCTACTGCGACCCCTGCATGGCCGCCTTCGGAACGGCCCTGCAGGCGTGGGCCGACACGAGCCGCCCCAAGGACCCCGCGTAGCGCGCGGCCGGGGCCGCGCAGCGCGGCCCCGGCCGGCAGGCACTCCGGCGGGTGGCGTCAGCAGATCCTCGGCAGCTGCTCCCCGATCGGCAGGTCGACCACTCGGGTGCCGCCGAGGCCGGTACGGGCGACGACCAGACCGGGGTGGGCCTCGACCGCCTCGCCGATCACCGAGGCGCGCCGGCCCAGCGGGTGGGCGCGCATCGCGTCGAGTACGGCTTCGGCGTGTTCCCGGGGTACGAACGCCACCAGCTTGCCCTCGTTGGCCACGTAGAAGGGATCGAGGCCGAGGATGGCGCAGGCGTTGGCCACGGCGTCGGGGACCGGCACCCGGCTCTCCTGGACCACGACCCCGGTGCCGGAGGCGGCCGCGATCTCGTTCAGGGAGGCGGCCAGGCCCCCTCGGGTGGGATCGCGCAGCACGTGGAGGTCCGGGGTGACGGCGAGCATCGCCTGGACGAGCCCGCCCAGCGGCGCGCAGTCGCTCTCGATCTCCACGCCGAAGCCGAGTCCCTCGCGGACGCTCATGATGGCCACGCCGTGCAGCCCGATCTCCCCGCTGACGATGACGACGTCGCCCGGTACGACGCGCTGGGGGCGCAGGTCCACCCCGTCGGGGATCAGACCGATTCCGGAGGTGTTGACGTAGATGCCGTCCCCGTGGCCGGCTTCCACGACCTTGGTGTCACCGGTCGCCACCTCGACGCCGGCGCTGCGGGCGGCCGCGCCGAGGGCTTCGGCGACCCTGGCCACCACCGAGATCTCGACGCCTTCCTCCAGGATGAATCCGCAGGAGAGGTAGGCGGCCCGGGCTCCGCTCATGGCCAGGTCGTTGACCGTGCCGTTGACCGCGAGGTCCCCGATGCTGCCGCCGGGGAAGAACAGCGGCCGCACCACGTACGAGTCGGTGGAGAAGGCCAGCCGGGCCCCGCCGAGGGTGAGCGCGGCCGAGTCACCGAGCCCGGCGAGCACTTCGCCGCCGAAGGCCGGGGCGAAGAGGTGCTGGACGAGCTCGGCGGAGAGCGCGCCGCCCCCTCCGTGGCCCATCACCACGCGGGGCCGGTCGCGCAACGGGGCCGGGCAGGTCCACCCGGTGACGTCCAGTACGGAATCGGCGTCCAGTGCGGTCTCAGACAACGGGGCTCGCCTCCAGCGGTGCCTTCGTGGCGGTGGGGATGTCCAGGCGCCGGTAGAGGTAGTACGCGGCGCACGCGCCCTCGCTGGAGACCATGGTGGCGCCGAGCGGGGTGCGCGGGGTGCAGGTGGTGCCGAAGGCCTCGCACTGGTGCGGCTTGAGCAGGCCCTGGAGCACCTCTCCGCTGCGGCACTCGGCCGGCTCCCGCGTGGTGATCCCGGACACGGAGAAGCGGTGCTCGGCGTCGAATTCCCGGTACCGGTCGGACAGCCGCCACCCGCTCTGCGGGATAACTCCGATCCCCCGCCAGGCGCGGTCGGTGACCTCGAAGACGTCCTCCAGCATGGCGAGGGCGGCCGGGTTCCCCTCGGAGCGGACGGCGCGCGCGTAGGCGTTGTCGACGGTGTGCTCGCCCCGCTCCAGCTGGTGCACGGCCCGGCGTACGCCTTCCAGGATGTCGAGCGGCTCGAAGCCGGTCACCACGATCGGCACGCGGTGGCGCTCGGCCAGTTCGGGGTACTCGGCGGTGCCCATCACGCTGCACACGTGCCCGGCGGCCAGGAAGGCCTGGACCCGGCAGCTCGGCGAGGTCATGATCGCCTCGATCGCCGGGGGTACCCGGACGTGGGAGACGAGGAGGCTGAAGTTCGGGATGCCGAGCCGCTTGGCCTGATGGACCGTCATCGCGTTGGGAGGCGCGGTCGTCTCGAAACCGATGCCGAAGAAGACCACCTCGCGGTCCGGGTTCTGCCGGGCGATCCGCAGGGCGTCGAGCGGGGAGTAGACGACCCGTACGTCGCCGCCCTCGCTGCGCACCTGGAAGAGGTCGCGGCCGGTCCCGGGGACGCGGAGCATGTCGCCGAAGGAGCAGAAGATCACCCCGGGGCGGGAGGCGATCTCCAGCGCCTTGTCGATGACCTCGAGCGGGGTCACGCACACCGGGCAGCCGGGTCCGTGGATCAACTCCACCTGTTCGGGCAGCAGTTGATCGATGCCGTGACGGATGATGGTGTGCGTCTGGCCCCCGCAGACCTCCATCAGCGCCCAGGGCCGGGTCACGGTGGCGTGGATGTCGTCGAGCAGCCGGCGGGCGAGGGCCGGGTCCTGGAACTCCTCGATGTACTTCACTGCTGCGCCGCCTCCTGCGGGACGTCTTCCGGATCGTCGGTGAAGGGCCACGGGGCGCCTCCGGCCTGGGCGGCGAGCTCCCAGGGATCCCCGAACTCCTCCTGGAGCATGCCGAGCTGGGCGAAGAGTTCGAGGGTCTGCAGCGCGGACTCCTCGTCGAGGCGCTGGAGGGCGAACCCGACGTGCACGATGGCGTACTCGCCGACCCGGAGGTCCGGCAGGTATTCCAGGCACACCTCCTTGAGCACGCCGCCGAAGTCGACGGTGGCCATGCGGGTGCCGTCCTGCTCCGCGATGTCAATCACTTTGCCGGGTACCGCCAGGCACATGGGCCTCTCCTTGCTGTGGGTGTTCGGTGGCGGGGGCCGCGGCCGCCACCATGAGCTGACCGAGTGCGAGTCCCCCGTCGTTCGGGGGGACGCGGTGGTGGCGCAGTACGGTGAAGCCGTGCTCCGTCAGCAGCCGGTGGCAGGCCGATGAGAGCCGGGTGTTGGCGAAGACGCCGCCGGTCAGCGCCACGGTGCCCAGCCCCTGCCGTTCGCGCGCCGCGACGCAGAGCGCCCCGACGAGGGCGGCGACCGCGGTGTGGAACCGGGCGGCGATCAGCGCCGGCGCGGTGCCCGCGCGTACGTCTTCCACCACGGCGGCCAGCAGGGGGCCCGGATCGGCGGTGGCCGGATCACCGGTGCCGGGGTCCGGGTGGCGCACGGCGAACCGGTACGCAGCATCCGGGGGCCCCGCGGGCCCGGCGAGAGCGGCCGCCTCCAGTTCGACGGCGGCCTGGGCCTCGTACCCGGAGTGGTGGCAGACACCGGCCAGGGAGGAGACGGCGTCGAAGAGGCGCCCCATGCCCGACGTGGGCACGCAGTTCAGGTTCCGTTCCAGCTGGCGCCGCAGTACGCGCAGTTCGTCGGGCGGGCAGGCCGCCACGGGCGGCAGGTCCGGGGTCCAGTCGATGCCCGCCGCCCACAGGTGCGCCAGGGCCATGCGGTACGGGCGCCGCACGGCGGCGTCACCGCCCGGGAGGGGCACGTACGCGAGGTGCGCGAAGCGGGAGTACCCGGCGTAGTCGGCCAGCAGGACCTCTCCGCCCCACACCGCGCCGTCGTCGCCGTACCCGGTGCCGTCGAAGGCGATCCCGATCACCGGGCGGGTTCCGTCCAGCCCGTGTTCGGCCATCGCGGACGCGATGTGCGCGTGGTGGTGCTGGACGCGGACCAGCGGCCGGGTGCCCGCGTGCCGCCCGGCCCACTGCGCGGAGCGGTAGCCGGGATGCCGGTCGGCGGCGAGCAGCCCGGGGGCCACGCCGGTGATCGACTCCAGCTGCCGCTCGGCCCGTTCGAAGACCTCCTGTGTGGCCAGGTCGTCCATGTCGCCGATGTGCGCGGACAGCCAGGCCTTGCGGCCCTCGCCGAGACAGAAGGCGTTCTTCAGGTCTCCACCGGCCGCGAGCGTCGCCGGTACGGGCCGTGGCAGCGTCAGGGGCAGCGGTGCGTGGCCCCGCGAGCGCCGCACGGTCAGCGGTTCGCCGTCGCAGACGCGCACCACGGAGTCGTCGCAGGGCACGTGGATGGGGCGGTCGTGCGTGAGCCAGGCGTCGGCGAGCCGGCCGAGGCGTTCCAGGGCTTCGGCGTCGTCGGTGACGATGGGTTCGCCGGACAGGTTGCCGCTGGTCATCACGAGCAGGCGGGGGCCGGGCGGGTCGCCGGGGAGGCCCAGCAGCAGGTGGTGCACGGGCGTGTACGGGAGCATCACGCCGAGGTCGGGGCAGCGCGGGGCGACCCCGTCCGCGATGACCACGGCCGTCGGGCCGGCGGGCTGCGGGCGGCGGCGGAGCAGCACGATCGGCCGGACCGGGCCGGTGAGCAGGGCCCGTTCGGCCGGGTCGAGGTGGACGAGGGGCTCGATGTCGCTGAGGGCGCGGACCATCAGGGCGAAGGGCTTGTCCCCGCGGGCCTTGCGCCGGCGCAGCTCGGCCACGGCCGCCGGCCGGGTGGCGTCGCAGGCCAGGTGGTAGCCGCCGAGGCCCTTGACGGCGAGGATCGCCCCCTCGGCCAGGAGCCGGCGGGCCCGCGCCACCGGGTCCGGGCCGGCCACCTCGCGCGGCGGCGACCCCGCGAGGAGCCGCAGCCGGGGCCCGCAGGCCGGGCAGGCCACCGGCTGGGCGTGGAAGCGCCGGTCGGCCGGGTCGGCGTACTCCCGGGCGCAGTCGGGGCACATCGGGAACCGGGCCATCGTGGTGTGGGCCCGGTCGTACGGCAGCCCGGTGACGATCGTGAAGCGGGGCCCGCAGTGGGTGCAGGTGATGAAGGGGTGCCGGTGGCGCCGGTCGGCCGGGTCCGCCAGCTCGGCGAGACAGTCGGCGCAGGTGGCCACGTCCGGGGAGACGAGCGTGCGCGCGGGCCCGCCGGAGCGGGAGGCGACGATGGTGAAGCCCGCCCCGCCCGCGACCGGGACCTCGCAGTGGTCGACGGCGTCCACGACGGCCAGCGGCGGGGCGTCCGCCGCGAGGCGCTCGCAGAAGGCGGATACGGCGGCGGGCGCGCCCTCGACCTCGGCGACGACGCCCTCGGGGGTGTTGGTGACGTGCCCGGCGAGGCCGAGTCCGGTCGCGCGGGTGTACACGTACGGGCGGAAACCCACGCCCTGCACCACCCCGCGGACGAGGATCCGGCGGCGCTGGACGGCCTCCATCAACGGGCCTGTGCCACGGCGGGATCCGGGTGAGGATGCGGATGCGGATGCGGATGCGGATGTGCGTGGTCCGGGTGGTGATAGTGCGCGTTCGGGTGGGGCTGCCCGGCCATGACGGGCGCGTGCACCGCACCGCCGGAGCCGACCGCCAGCGCCCGGTTCAGCAGCGCGCCCACGCCCTCGCCCGCACGGGCCGAGGTCAGCACCACCTCGACCCCCGGGTTGACCCGCTGGACGTGCGCGCGGAAGGCGGCCTCGTCGAATTCCACCGCGCGGGCGATGTCCGTCTTGGTCACCACCACCAGGTGCGCCAGTCCGAAGGCCGTCGGGTACTTCAGCGGTTTGTCCTCGCCCTCGGTCACCGAGGCCAGCACGACGCGCAGGGACTCCCCCAGGTCGTAGGAGGCCGGGCAGACGAGATTGCCCACGTTCTCGACGAACAGCAGCCGGGTGCCGGCCGGCAGCCAGCCGTCCAGGTGTCGGCCCAGCATGCCGGCCTCGAGGTGGCAGAGGCCGTCGGTGAGCACCTGCTTGACCGGGACGCCCGAGCGTGCCAGCCGTACGGCGTCGTTCTCGGTGGCCAGGTCGGCGGTCAGCGCGGCGACGGGCACTCCCCGCTGCCGGGCGAGCAGCAGTTCGCGCTCCAGGAGTTCCGTCTTTCCGCTCCCCGGGCTGGAGAGCAGGTTGACGACGGTCGTTCCGCGGGCGGCGAGTTCGGCGCGCAGCACCTGCGCCGCCTCCTCGTTCTTCGCCAGCACCGCCTGCTGCAGGTCGACCACTCGGCACATGGTTCAGGCCTCCTCGGGGATCGGTTCGCGTACGGGGCGGCGGGCGGGGCCGTCCTCCCAGCGGACGCTGAGGATCCGCAGCTCGCGGCCCGTGAGCAGTTCCACCGCGGTGGCCTTGCCGCATCCGGGACAGCACAGGTCGGGGGGCATCCCGACGGCCCATTCGCCCGTGCAGGAGCCGCACCGCGCACGGGCGGTGACGGATTCGGTGGTGAGCTCGGCGCCCTCGAGGAGCGTTCCGGCACAGGCCAGTTCGAAGCAGAAGTCGAGGGCGTCGGGGACCACCCCCGCCAGCTCTCCGATCTGCAGCCGTACGGAGGTCACGGCCCCCGCCCCGCCGTCCCGCGCCGCCTCTTCCACCTGGCCCACGACGGCCATGGCGATCGACATCTCGTGCATCGGACTCCGTCCTGCCGGGGCTCATTACACCGGCGGGACCGGGGCGCCGGGGGCGGGCGCGCCGACACCGCGACCGCCCCGTACGCCATTCGGACGCCCGGGCGGGCGGCCCCTCACATGCGGACCATCCGCAGGTAGCGCCTGACGTCGGGGAAGATCTGGATCAGCACGCACGCCAGCGCGGTGGCGGTCACCCCGCCGATGAGGGCCTTCTTCATGGGGTTCTCCTGAGTTCGCGGTGAGGCCCGGGGTGTTCGGTCCCGGGCGTGATCAGGTCCAGGACCATGCGTACGGCCCGCGGCACGGCCGCGGCCACGGGCGGGCTCAGGCCGATGCCCTCCTCGACGCAGGCGGGTTCGCAGCCCACGACCAGGGTGCGCCGGGGCGGGGTGGTGCCGGTGCCGGCGCACAGGGTGCCCAGCAGCGCCAGGACGGCGTCGGGGGACATGTGGTGCCCGTCGAGGACGGCGGCGCCGGGTCCGGCGGCCTCCGCCGGCCCGTGGCCCTCGGCGCCCGCACCGGCGTCGGTGTCGGCATCGATGAGGTAGAGCGTTCCCGGGTCGCCGCCCCGGGCCGTGGCGTCCACGAGGACGAGCGTGTCGTAGCCGTCGAGGAGCTGGTAGGCGAGGTGGACCCCGCGCACGCCGAAGTCCACCACCTCCACACCGTCCGGCAGGGGGTGCGCGCCCACGGCGCGCACCGTCTCGACTCCGAAGCCGTCGTCACCGAGGAAGACGTTGCCGATGCCCGCGACGAGGATCCCGGCCCTCACGTGTCCTCCAGGGGGGTGACCTCGTCGGGCTGGAAGTACAGGAACCGGCCCTGCTCCCGGCGGATGTCGGCCCCGGGGTCGCCGTCGACGGTGACCGCGAGGTGCACTCCCCCGTCGACGTCGTGGAGGACGCCCTCGACCTGTGCGGTGCGGCCGTGGAGGAACAGGTCCTGGGCATCGGTGCGCCGCAGGCCCGGACGCAGCAGGACGCGGCTGCCCGCGCCCACGGAGGCGCCGTCGATCAGGATCCGGTCGCGGGCCGGGTCGGCGGGGTCCGCGTGCGCGGGGTCCCACCAGGGGGTCTCCGGCCGGAACACGGCCTCGTCGGCGAGGGATCCGGGGGCTGCGGGCGGCCCGTCGGGGGCGCCCGGGTGGGTGATCTCCCGCAGGGCCCGGACGGCGCCGTGCAGGCGTTCCAGTACCTCGGGGGGCATGGAGTCGGCCAGGTCGATCACGGCGGCGGCGCGGGCGTCCGTCCCGCGCGCCTCGCGCTTCTCCCGGTCGGTCAGGGCGGCCGTGCGCAGGGCGAGGATCTCGTCGATCTCGGTGGCGTCGTACATCGCCCCCGCGCTCTCGGGGGCGATGGCGGCGTGGTCCTCCAGGATGATCGGGGAGGAGAGGACCACGTCCGCGCGGCCGGGTTCCCCGGCGAGGACGGGCCAGGTGTGCCGGTTCTCGCAGGCCGCGACGGCAGCTCGGGCCCACTCGGGCGGGTCGGTCATCGACAGGAAGGAACCGGAGTCGAGGCCCAGCAGCAGGTGGACGGCGACCAGCGACCGCGGCAGGGCCTCGTCGCGGTCGGCGCCGTCCGCCTCCGGGGTCCAGGCGCTGGTGTTCTCCACGACGGCGGTGAGCTTGAACGCGCGGTAGGGCACGTCCAGTTCCTCGGCGCGCAGGCGCAGCACCCCGTCGATCCGCTCGGCGCGGCGGACGAGGCGGCCCCGCTCGCGGCCGTCGGGGCCGAGGACGGGCTCGGTCTCCGTCCGGGCCGGCCGGGCGAAGGCGAGGGTGACCTCCCCCGCGGTCAACTCGGCGACGGAGACGGTCATGTCCACCTGCTCCTCGGTCCCCTCGTCCCAGGGGACCAGGACCCGGTCGGGCAGGTGCAGCTCGGGCACGGCCTCGTAACTGCCGTCGCCGCGGGCCTCTTCGACCGTACGCCGCTGCGCGTGCAGGAAGCGCAGCTCGACGGCGAGGGTCGCGGCCCCTCTGGGCTCCATCACCAGCTCGGTCCGCTGGAAGGAGTGCTCGGCGTGCGCGGTGCCCCACACGGGCGGGACCAGGACGCCGAACTGCCAGCGCAGCCGGTTCTTGGCCGCCGAGGCCCGGTAGGGATACAGGACGTACCCCTCGAACAGGACGGCGTCGGCCACCTGCCGGGCGGCGGCGAAGCGGGAGTCCGGCGCGGCCGTCGTGGTCATGTCGCCGTCCTCTCGCTGACGCGGGGCCCCGCGGGGCCGAGCCGGCGGGGTGGCGGCGGTGGGGCGGCCGCTTCGAGCAAGGCTCGTACGGTCGACTCCCAGGAGGCGAGCGCGTGCCGCGACCGGTAGGCGAGCAGCTCCGCCATGGTGTCGCGCGGCAGGCGCAGCCAGCCGGTGCCCGGGAAGTGCTGCTCGATCATCTCCCGCCACACGGTCACGGGCATCCGGCAGGAGGCCTCGCGGTCCCAGGGCACGGGCTCCACGTGGAAACCCCCCGCTCCGGTGAAGGCGGTGCCGGAGAACAGCATCAGCAGAGGCGCTTCTCCGTCCTCAAGGGCGTCGAAGTAGCGGGTCGCCGCGATGTCCATGTCGTAGGTGCAGGGCACGACCAGATCGGTCTCGGTCTCCCCGGTGAACCCGGGCACCATGAGGGCGACCTGGGCGAACTGCACGGGCTGGAGGGTGCTGCCCCAGCGGCTCCGCTCGCCGAACAGGTCGGCGAGGCCTTCGGCCTCCGCCGGGCCGTAGCCCCGCCGGGCCGGTTCGATACGGATCTGGCAGCGCAGGGCGAGGGCGTGCACCCGTGTGCCGTCGCCCGCGGTGATCCGCAGCCTGAAGACCAGGGTGGGACCGGCCGCGTAGGCGTCGGCGCGCACGCCGGTGCAGGTGAAGGCGAGGTCTGTCATCGGACCCCTTCCGCCGCCACGACCCGGGCCCGCCGCTCCACTTGCGCGAAGAAGGCGTCCAGCGCTGCCCGGGCCTCGGCTCCGCCGTCGAAGCCCTGCCACAGCAGCCGCATCCGCCCCACCAGCTCGTAGCAGATGTCGATCGGCACCAGATGGCACGTGGTGTGCCCCTCCGAGCGGCGCAACAGCAGCGCCTCCACGTCGGGTTCCAGGAGCGCGGACAGCCGGCTCGCTCCCAGTACGGATTCCCAGGTCGCGGGGTCGAGTTCGCTTTCGGTGGCTCCGGCCGGGCTCGGGTAGAGGGCGACGAGCCGGTCGAGGGCGGCGTTGCGGAAGAGGAACGCCACGGCGACCGGGATCTGGAGCCGTTCCCAGGCACCCTCGTCGAGCCGGTGCCCCGGGTCGGCGAGGTAGCGGTCCGGGACCGCGCGGAACCGGCCCGCGCCCGCGCCCGGCCGGTCGAACAGCAGGGCGCAGCCGGTGCAGGCGCAGACGAGGGAACGCTTCTCGGTCTCCACGAGGTGGCGGTGCGCGTCCTCGGCCACCGCGACCCCGCACAGCTCGCAGCTCTCGGGGCGCGGCTCGCGGGGCCCGGTGAATCGGCGCAGGCCGCGCGCGGGTGCGAGGCCCAAGTGGGGCGCGCTCACGAAACCCGCGCCGGGGGCTTGGGCCGGGTGCCGATCTGGAGCAGCGCCGGCTGCGGGGCGGCGGGCTCCACCTCCACGGAGGTGACCTCGGGTGCGAAGGCGGCCACGGCGTCCTCGACCTGCTGCCGGACGGCGTCGGCGGTGCTCCCGCAGCCGCAGCCGCCCCCGCCCGCGGCGGTGGACCGCAGCCGCAGGGTGGCGGTGGCCTCTTCGAAGCCGACCAGCTCCACCGGCTGCGCCGCGGCGTCCAGGGCGCGGGCGATCCGGGTGTGCACGTCCTCGGGGTGCAGGTCGTGCAGGGCGAGCAGGCTCGACACCAGCTGGTCGTCCAGCAGGGCGGACAGCGCCCCGTCGCCGAGCCGCTCCACGATCCGGGCCAGCCCGGCCCCGTAGAAGTCCATGAGCACGCGCACGAGTTCCTCGGCGGCGGCGCAGGCCGCCCGGTCGCCGGTGGCGGCCAGCCCGTCGAGTACCTCCTCGACCCGCTGCCCGGCCAGCCGGGCGTCGACGGCCGCGCTCATCCGCCCAGTCCGCTCAGGCCGGTGGGGACGTGCATCGACTTCACCGTCTTGCCGCCGCCGACGTACATGTGGACGCCGCAGGGCAGACAGGGGTCGAAGCTGCGCACGGCGCGCATGATGTCGATGCCCTTGAAGTTCTCCGGGGGGTTCTCCTCGAAGATCGGGGTGTTCTGGACGGCGTCCTCGTACGGTCCGGGCGTGCCGAAGGTGTCGCGGGTGCTCGCGTTCCACGGGGTCGGCGGGTAGGGGTGGTAGTTGGCGATCTTGCCGTCGCGGATGACCATGTGGTGCGAGAGCACGCCGCGGACCGCCTCGGTGAAGCCGACTCCGATGGACTCGTCGGGCACCTCGAACTTCTCCCAGGTCTGGGTGCGTCCGGCGCGGACCTCGGCCAGCCCCTGCTCCGCGCAGTGCAGCGCGATGGCGGCCGCGTAGGCCTGGAAGTACGTGCGGGCGCGGTTGCGCTCCAGCGCGTTGCTCCACTGCGGGATCTTCCACTCGAAGCGCGTCTCGGGCTTGGTCATCGTCTTCGGCAGGTTGATGACGACGCTGTGCCCGGTGGCCTTGACGTAGCCGACGTCGACGAGCCCGGACAGGGCGGTGGACCACAGGCGCGCGATGGGCCCGCCGCCGGTGTCCAGGGCGAGGTGGTCCTTGCCGTCGAACCAGCGCGGCGACATCACCCAGCTGTACTTGTCGTCGAAGTTCCGCTTCTGCGGGGCGGGGATGGTGTGCTGGTTCCAGGGGTGGCGGGCGTCGACCGGGTTGCCCAGCGGGTCGTGGGTGACGAACTTCTCCTGGCCCGCCCAGTCGTCGTAGTAGGAGCTGCCCAGCAGGATGCGGATGCCGAGGTTGATCTGGGTGAGGTCGTTGGTGACCAGCTTGCCGTCCACGACCACACCGGGGGTGACGAACATCTTCCGTCCCCAGTCGGTCATGTTGGCGTACGTGAAGTCGCAGTACTCGGGGTCGTTGAGCGCGCCCCAGCAGCCGAGCAGCACACGGCGCCGGCCGACCTCCTCGTAGCCGGGCAGGGCCTCGTAGAAGAAGTCGAAGAGGTCGTCGTGGAGCGGGACGACGCGCTTCATGAACTCCACGTACCGCATGAGGCGGCTCAGGTAGTCGGTGAAGAGCTGCACGGAGGCGATGGTGCCGACGCCGCCCGGGTAGAGGGTGGAGGGGTGCACGTGGCGGCCCTCCATCAGGCAGAACATCTCGCGGGTGTAGCGGCTGACCTGGAGGGCCTCGCGGTAGAACTCGCCCTCGATGGGGTTGAGCGAGCGCATGATGTCGGCGATGGTGCGGTAGCCGTGGTCTCCGGCGTGCGGGGCCTCGGTGCGCTCGGCCAGTTCGAGGACGCCCGGGTTCGTCTCGCGGACCATCTTCTCGCAGTAGTCGACCCCGACCAGGTTCTCCTGGAAGATGTTGTGGTCGAACATGTACTCCGCCGCCTCGCCCAGGTTGATGATCCACTCGGCGAGGTGGGGCGGCTTCACCCCGTAGGCCATGTTCTGCGTGTACACGGAGCAGGTGGCGTGGTTGTCGCCGCAGATCCCGCAGATGCGGCTGGTGATGAAGTGCGCGTCGCGGGGATCCTTGCCGCGCATGAAGACGCTGTAGCCGCGGAAGACCGACGAGGTGCTGTAGCACTCCGCGACCCGCTTCTGCTTGAAGTCGATCTTGGTGTGGATGCCGAGGCTGCCCACGATCCGCGTGATCGGATCCCAGGCCATCTCCACCAGGCCGCTGCCGTCACCGGCCGCCTTCGTGTTGGGTGTCATCGTGTGTGCCGTGGCCCTTCTTGGAAGCGGGTGCGGGGTACGTGGGGCGGGCGGGCGGCGGTTCGCGGACCGGGCCGGCGGGCGGGGGTCACCACGGCGGGCGGTAGCCGGTGGTCAGTTTCCGGCCCGTGTGGCGCCACTTGGGCTCCTTGTCCACGGTGTGGGTGGTGAGGGAGCGGAGTTTGCGGATCACGACGCCGTAGGTGCCGCTCGCCGTCGCGGACACCCTGGCGCCGGGGGGCTCGTCCATGAACGGCATGAACTTGTCGGGGAAACCGGGCATCGTGCAGGCGATGCAGATGCCTCCGACGTTCGGGCAGCCGCCGATCCCGTTCATCCAGCCGCGCTTGGGGACGTTGCACTTGACCACGGGACCCCAGCAGCCGACCTTGACCAGGCATTTCGGGGAGTCGTAGGTCTCGGCGAACTGGCCCTGCTCGTAGTAGCCGGCGCGGTCGCACCCTTCGTGCACGGTGGCGCCGAACAGCCAGGTCGGGCGGAGTTTGTCGTCGAGCGGGATCATCGGCGCGGAGCCGGCCGCCTGGTAGAGCAGATAGGTGAGCGTCTCGGCGAAGTTGTCCGGCTGGATCGGGCAGCCCGGCACGCAGACGATCGGGATACCGGCCTTGGAGGTCCAGTCCCATCCCAGGTAGTCGGGGACGCCCATGGCTCCCGTGGGGTTGCCCTCCATCGCGTGGATGCCGCCGTACGTGGCGCAGGTGCCGATCGCCACCACGGCGAGGGCCTTGGGCGCGAGCCGGTCGATCCACTCGCTGGTGGTGATGGGCTGGCCGGTCTCGGGGTTGTCGCCGAAGCCACACCAGTAACCCTCGGGTTTGATCTTCTCGTTGGGGATCGAGCCTTCGACGACGAGCACGAAGGGGTCGATCTCGCCGCGCTCCCCCTTGAAGAACCATTCGATGAAGGTGTCGGCGCCGCCGACCGGGCCGCATTCGAAGTCGATCAGCGGCCAGTGCACGGCGACCTTGGGCAGGCCGGGCAGCGTGCCCGTGACGATGTCCTCGATGCTGGGCTGCATCGCTGCCGTCAGGGACACCGAGTCGCCGTCGCAGCTCAGTCCCGCGTTGATCCAGAGGATGTGGATCGGCGGGTCCTCTACGGTACTGGGCGTTGCTGCATCCATGGGGATCTCCTTGGGGAGGGATGCGGAGGGGTGGGGGCCGGGTGGGGCCGGGCGTGCGGCGGAGGCGGAGCTTTTTCCGTCCGCCTCCACCCTTCTTGCTAGCAGCCCCCGGGGCCCGTTGCCCTGTCGTGCTGGGCCGGTCCGGTGACGGCGGGCCGCCGGGCGGGGAGCGGGGCGGTGCGCCGGCCGGGCACGAACCGCGCCAGGTGCGGGGGCGTCCGGTCGGGTGGCTCCTTGCGTACGAAGGCGCGGCGCAGCGCGTGGTAGGGGGCCTGCGGGTCGAAGAAGGTCTCGCGCATCCGGGCCAGCTCCGCCTCCCGGTAGGCGGAGAGCGGCCGGACCGCCTCCTCGTGCCCCCGCCGGTCCTTCTTCCGGGCGATCGCGGCCTGCGTGGCGGGTGAGGCCGCCAGGCGGGCCGCGAGCCGGGCGGTCTCGGCCGCGAAGGCCTGCGGGCCGCAGGTGAGGGTGCGGTCGGTCAGCCCGAGCCGGCGGGCGGCGTCGGCGCTGAGCGGCAGGGCCTCGGTGGTGAGACGCTCCGCCACGCCCGTACCGACGCGGCGGGGCAGGGTGTACGTCCAGTACTCCGAGCCGTAGAGCCCCATCAGCCGGTAGTGCGGGTTGAGGACCGCTCCCGCCCTGCACCAGACCTCGTCGGCGGCGAGGGCGAGCATGGCCCCGCCGGCCGCCGCGTTGCCGCCGAGGGCGGCCACGACGAGGCGGTCGGTGGTGGTCAGCACGGCCTCGACCAGGTCGTCCATGGCGTTGATGTTGGCCCAGGACTCGGCGGCCGGGTCGTCGGCCGCTTCGATGACGCCCAGGTGGATGCCGTTGGAGAAGAAGTCGCGGCCACCGCCGAGGACGATGACGGAGGTGGGACGGGAACAGGCCGTACGGTACGCCGCCAGCAGGCGCCGGCACTGGCCGGTGCTCATCGCGCCGCCGGGGAAGGAGAACGACAGGAAGCCGGCGCCGCCCTGCTCCCGGTACCGGATGTCGGTCCACGTCCGCGCCGGAGGGTCGGCGTCCGGCGGGGCGGGGATCTCGGGCAGCGACGGGAGCCGGTCCCCGAGGGCGAGCACGGCGGGCAGTTTGACGGGTGCGGGCTCTCCCGGCACGCGCCGGGCCCGCAGTTCGGGGATCCACACCGCTCCGTCGGCCGTGGCCCGGCAGACCGCACCCGTCCTGGTGGCCAGGAGCTCTCCGGGGCGGCCGTGCAGCCGCCCCTCCGGATGGCCGCCGTGGAGGTACCACTGGCTGCCGAGCAGGTCGTCCAGGACCCCGGGCTGCGAGTCCGCGGCGCGCAGGGCGCGTACGACGCTCTCCGTGGTGTCCTGGGCCCAGTCGATCCGGCGGTGCTCCTGGCGCAGGTACGGCCGCGCGCGGCCGGAGCGCTGCGGCCGCGGGACGTAGGTGCCGGACGCGAAGCGGTCGACGGCCAGGAGGACGGCGGCGAGCGCCGCGTCGGCGATCTCGCCGCGGTAGGCGTCGCTCTTGCCGACGGGCGGCAGCGGGCAGTCGACGGACGCCCAGACGTCGCCGGCGTCCATCTCCTCGCCGGCCTGCAGGACGGTGACGCCCCATCGGGTGGCGTCCTCGGTGATGGCCCGGTCGAGCGAGGAGGGACCCCGGTCGCCGACGGGCCCCGGATGGACGATCAGACAGGTGTGCGCGGACCAGACCTCGCGGGGGACGGCCGTCTTCAGCATCGGCGCCAGGATGAGGTCCGGCCGGTGGCGGCGGACGGCCTCGGGCAGGGAGTCGCCGGTCAGGGCGAGTGCGACCGCGACGTGGTGGCCGTGGTCCCTCAGCTCGGCGTGGACACGCTGGGTGAGGCTGTTGAAGGCGCTGGCGGCGAGCAGGATGTGCACGTGATCTCCCAAGCGTCCGGACTTCGGTGATCGCCGGCCGGAACGTACGGCCGCTGGCGATCGTCGGTCCCGGCCGCCCGCCGGATGCGGAGGCCTAGCGTGGGAGTCACTCGGAAGGGGGTGCGGGGGCCGCCACCTGGTGGATGCGCGCCGGCTCGGGTGCGGGTGGAGGTGCGGGGGCGTGGAAAAGGGCCGGGCCCGTCGGGTGACGGGCCCGGCCCCTGGGTCGCCGGTCTTGAACCGCCGGTCTTGAACCGCCGGTCTTGTGCGCCGGTCGGTCAGACGCGGTCGGCCGCGATCAGGACGTACTGGAAGGAGCCGTCCTTGTAGGAGTTGATGAACGCCTCCTCGATGCCGGTGACCAGTGAAGACGTGGCGCGCAGCTCCCAGTAGGGCAGGGTCTCGGGCGTCAGGTCGATGACCGCCTGCGGTACGAGGCGGTTGTCCGCCATGGCGCGCAGGTACTCGCGGCGGGAGTGGATGTTGCACTCGAAGTGCGCGTTGATCTGCGAGACCCACTTCGAGGGCTGGCCGTACCGCGGGTTCCAGCAGCCGGTGATGGTCACGTAACGGCCGCCGACCGCGAGGACGCGGGAGTGCTCGGCGAAGAGGTCGTGCAGGTCGACGTACATGCTCGACTCGTTGTTCCACGAGGCCGCGGCCTGCCCGGTCTCGAACGGCGTGCTGAGCATGTTGCAGACGCGGGCGCGGACGTGGTCCTGGATGCCGAGTTCGCGGGCCCGCTGGTTGGCGAAGTCGGCCTGCTTGGCCGACAGCGTGACGCCCTCGACCTTGCATCCGAAGCGCTGGTGGGCCATGACCATCGAGCCGCCGCGGCCGCAGCCGGCGTCGACGAGGGTGTCGTCGCGTCCGATGGGGCCGAGGTGGTCCAGGAGGACCTCGGCCTGCGCCGATTCCAGCCGGTGGAGCTCGGCCACCAGCTTCTTCTCGTACTCGCTGTCATCGGTGTCGCCGAGGGCGGCGTGGTCGACGTCGCCGATGCCGTAGTGGTGGTGGTAAAGGCCGTCGACATCGCCGAGCCGCAGGTTCACGGGCCTGGCCTCGTTGTTCCAGTAACGGGCGATGTCCCCCTGGTAGGGCGTCGCCGGGGAGGGGATCATCACGGGGGTGTCGGCAGAGGTGCCGGCGGTGGTGGTGAGATCGGTGCTAGTCACGGATAAGTCCATCCTTACCAGAAGTCGGGCAGGCTGTAGCGATAGGTGTTGGTCTGGTGCCAGTAGTGGTTGCCGTCGACCCACACGGCCACTCCCCGCAGGAAGCGCAGCACGCTCGGGACGGGGCAGGCGGCGGCCAGGGCGGCGGCTTCGGCTTCGAAGTCGTGCATGAGGTCGTTGTGGACCTCGACCGCCTTCAGGTAGGCCTCCTGGTCGGAGATGCCCTCACGTTCGGCGAGCACCACGGGCAGGTTGAGGTGGTGGCCGGGGCTGGCGAGTTCCTTGGTGTACGAGTACAGGTCGTTGACGATGGTGGTGGCGTTGCCGGCCAGCGCGATGACCCGCTGCATCTCGGGCCGGGCGTGCAGGTCCGCCGGCAGTTCGTAGCCGCCGACCGAGTCGGTGATGGTGGGGCAGGGGCGGAAGTTGTTGAACTGCCGCATCGCCAGGTACTCCCACACCTCGGGGACGTAGTCCGTCTGGGCCCACGCCGCCTCGGCGAGGTACCCCATGTGCAGACGGGCCATGTCGTGCCGGTAGCGGTCGGCCTGGGAGGGGCTGGCCTGCCGGACGAAGTACTCCATGGCGGAGCGGTAGGCGCGCCGGGGCGCGTCCGATTGGAGCGAATCGGCCCACTCCGGCTGGTACTCCTTCGTCGTGTGCAGGGGGTCGAGGGCGGTGTGCGCCAGCAGGAGGCGTCCGCCGAGGCCGATGGGCGAGCCGCCGTGGTCCTCGCAGTAGCAGTCGTCGACCGCGTTCTCGGCGACCATCAGCCGGGTCGCGAGCATCAGGTGGTCGACGGTGGGGGCGTCCGGATGGCAGGCGACCATGTAGCGACCGACGTGGAAGCCGTCGAACTGGTCCTCCCAGTCCTCGGGATACAGCTCGACCTCGTCCAGCGCCCAGGCCTTGATCCTGCGGCTGACCTCCTCCACCCGCACCGGGTCGGGCTCCGGCACGGGGTGGTGGTAGAGGCCCGGGATGGGATGTCCCGGCGCCGGCGCCCCGCCCGGCTGCGGCGGTGCCGCGGGCTCCACGGTGCGGCCCCAGTGCAGGCTCTCCGTACCCAGACCGCTGGGACCGCGCAGGATCCGCGCGAGGGCGGGGCCGGGCTGCCGTACGGCGGCAGGAACCTCCTGCTGCGGTACGGGCGCGGCCCCTGCGGCGGGGGCGGGGGCGGAGGCGGGCACGAAGGGCAGGGAGGGCCCGGAAGGCAGGACGGACGAGACGGGCGGGGCGGGGGCGACTGACGGGACGGGCAGGGCGTCGGCTACGGATTCGGCACCGGCGGCCTGGGCGGTGGCGAGGACGTGGGCCCCGAAGCGGGCCGCAGCGGCAGGCAGGCTCGACTGCAGAGGGGAGGGCCCGGGATCGGGCATCCGTGGCTCCTTGATGAGGTGGGTGGTCTGTTCCGGATCCCGGGCATGCTCGGTGGACCCGGGAAGGTCCGGGCTGTCGGGGCCGTCGGGGCGATAGGGCGGTGGGGCGGTCAGTCGCGCCTGCGGGCGATCTGTACGTTCTCCAGCACGCCGAGCGCGTCGGGCACCAGGATCGCGGCGGAGTAGTAGGTGGTGACCAGGTAGGAGATGATCGCCTGTTCGTTGATGCCCATGAAGCGCACCGACAGGCCGGGTTCGTACTCCTCCGGCAGACCTGTCTGGCGCAGACCGATCACGCCCTGGTTGTCCTCGCCGGTTCGCATGGCGATGACCGAGCTGGTGTTGTCCTTGGAGATCGGGATCTTGTTGCAGGGCAGGATCGGGACCCCGCGCCAGGCCGGGACCTGCTGTCCGCCGACGTCGACGTGGTCCGGGTAGAGCCCGCGGGCGTTCAGCTCCCGCCCGATCGCGGCGATCGTCCGGGGGTGGGCGAGGAAGAGCTTGGTGCCGCGGCGGCGGCAGAGCAGCTCGTCGAGGTCGTCGGGGGTGGGCGGGCCGGAGTGGGTCTGGATCCGCTGCTTGAAGGCGGCGTTCGGCAGCAGGCCGAACTCCCGGTTGTTGACCAGTTCGTGTTCCTGGCGCTCGCGCAGGGCCTCGATGGTGAGCCGGAGCTGTTCCTCGGTCTGGTTGTGCGGGCCGTTGTAGAGGTCGGCGACCCTCGTGTGGATCCGCAGCACGGTCTGCGCGATGGAGAGCTCGTACTCGCGGGGCTTGAGCTCGTAGTCGACGAAGGCACCGGGCAGTTCGGCCTCGCCCGTGTGGCCGGCCGACATCGCGATCTCGGCCTCGCCGTGCTTGTTCTGCCGCTGGTGGGGAAGCGAGCTGAACCGCTGGATGTGGGCCTGGAGGCTCGGCGCAGTGGACATCACGGCGGCGAACTCGGCGCGGGACAGGGTGAGCAGGGTGCCGGGGGTCTCGGCGGTGGCGGTGTAGTCCCACGTGGCGTCGGCGTCCAGGAGGGCGTTCTCGCCGAACTGCTCTCCGTCGGCGAGTACGGCGACGGCGACCGCGTCGCCGTACTTGCCGACGGAGGTCTGGCTGATCCGGCCGTGGGCGATCAGGTGGATCTGGTCGGCCGGGGTACCGCGCTCGACCAGCACCTCGCCGGCCCGGAAGTCGCGCTGGACGCACCGGCCGGCGAGCGCGGTCAGCACCTCCTCGTCGTCGAACCCTCGCAGCAGGGCCATTTCACCGAGCTCGCGGGGGATCACCCGGACGTCGCCGCCGTCCTGGATGAACTCGATCCGTCCGTCACCGACGGTGTAGCTCAGCCGGCGGTTCACCCGGTAGGTGCCGCCCTTGGTCTCCACCCAGGGGAGCATCCGCAGCAGCCACCGGGAGGTGATCTCCTGCATCTGCGGGGCGGACTTGGTCGTGCTGGCAAGGTTGCGGGCAGCCGCCGTGCTGAGGCTGGACTGCTGCGGCGGCTCCAGCTGAGCTTCCGGGCTGGTGTCAACGGTCATCGGGCGAGCGCTCCTTCGTCAGGGCGGTGATGGGCAGGGGTGTGCTTCACCGGGTGAAAGAGGGAAAAGGGGGAGGACATCCGCGGATCCATCAAGATCCCGGGGAACACTAATGGCCTCCAACGCCCATAGACCTCAAAAAGCCCCTGCCATTACCTCAATGCAGTGATCTTGTCCGGCGTGGCGTTTACCGGGGCAATCGGCCACATTCGGCCAGGTCAACAGCACCGCGCCCACCACGCCCGCACGGCCGACACGCACGACACACCCACAGCCGCCCCGGACGGCCGCACCACAGGGGTCCGCGAGTCGCAGCGCCCCCGGCACGGTGCCAGACTCGTCGTGAGGGCCGGAGGCTGCCATGGGGTTCTACGCCGAGCACATCGTCCCGCGGATCATCAACGTCGCCTGCGCCATGGGCGAGGCCAAGGACCTGCGGCGCCGGGTCTGCCGGGGGCTGGCGGGTGAGGTCCTGGAGATCGGGTTCGGCTCCGGGCACAACGTCCCCTACTACCCGGCGGCCGTCACGCGGGTGGCCGCCGTCGATCCCTCGGGCGTGGGCTGGAAGCTGGCCGCCAAGCGCCTGAGCGCGAGCACCGTCCCGGTCGAGCGCTCGGGGCTGGACGGCCAGTCGCTGCCGTTCGCGGACGCGAGTTTCGACGCCGCCCTGTCGACGTGGACGCTCTGCACCATCCCGGATGCCGGTACCGCCCTGCGGGAGGTGCGGCGGGTCCTCAAGCCCGGCGCGGCCTTCCACTTCGTGGAGCACGGTCTGGCCCCGGAGGAGCGGGTGCGCCGCTGGCAACGCCGCCTCGACCCGTTGCAGCAGCGCCTCTTCGCCGGATGCCACCTCACCCGGCCGATCGTCGACCTGCTCACCGCCGCCGGGTTCACCCTCGCCGAGCTGGACGTCTTCTACGAGAAGGGCGCCCCGAAGTTCCTGGCCGCCGACTCCCTCGGCATCGCGGTGTCCCGCTGACCGGCGACCACGTCGTCCGGTCGGACCTCTCCTTCACCTTCCGAGGCCACCCATGAAGGTCGACGTCCTGACCGAGATCGTGATCGCCGCCCCGTGCGAGCGGGTCGCCGCCTACGCGGCCGACCCCTCGCACGCACCCGAGTGGTACGAGAACATCGTGTCGGTCGAGTGGCGGACCCCGGCGCCCGCCACGGTCGGCTCGCGGATGGCGTTCACCGCCCGCTTCCTCGGCCGGCGGCTCTCCTACACGTACGAGATCACCGCCTACGAGCCCGGGCGCCGCCTGGTGATGCGGACCGGCGAGGGCCCCTTCCCCATGGAGACCTCCTACACCTGGGAGCCGCACGGGGAGGCCGGGAACCACACCCGCATGACCCTGCGCAATCGCGGCGAGCCCAGCGGCTTCGCCTCCGTCGGCGCGCGCGTGCTGACAGCCGCCATGCGGCGGGCCCAGCGCAAGGACCTCGCGCGGCTCAAGGCACTGCTGGAGCGGGGGCCCGCCGCCGCGGGGTGACGGCCGTCGGTTCTTACCGATCCGTGACGTGCGGCCCGGCGATCGCGTCGCCGGGCCGCACGCGGCATAGCGTCGGACCATGCGCGTACTTGTGACTGGAGGAGCGGGCTTCATCGGCTCGCACGTCGTCGCCGAGCTGACCGCACGCGGGCACGACCCGGTGGTCTTCGACCTGGCCGAGGACGGGCGGGACGTACGGGATCCCGGGGCCGTGCGGGAGGCGCTCGCGGGCGTGGAGGCGGTCTGCCACCAGGCGGCCAAGGTCGGCCTGGGCAAGGACTTCGGGGACGCGCCCGGCTACGTGTCGGCCAACGACCTGGGCACCGCGGTGCTACTGGCCCAGATGGCGGAGGCGGGCGTACGGCACCTCCTGCTCGCCGGGTCGATGGTCGTCTACGGCGAGGGGCGCTACGAGTGCGCCGCGCACGGCGTGGTCCGGCCCGGGCCGCGCGAGGAGGCCGATCTGGCGGCGGGCCGGTTCGAGCCGCGCTGCCCGTCCTGCGGCGCCGGCCTCTCCCCCGGGCTCGTCACCGAGGACGCGCCGATGGACCCGAGGAACGTCTACGCCACCACCAAGCTCGCCCAGGAACACCTGGCGGCCTCGTGGGCGCGGGCCACCGGCGGGCGCGCCGTCTCGCTGCGCTACCACAACGTCTACGGGCCGGGGATGCCCCGCGACACCCCGTACGCGGGGGTGGCCGCGCTGTTCCGTTCCTGCCTCGCGCGGGGTGAGGCGCCGCGGGTCTTCGAGGACGGCGGTCAGCGCCGGGACTTCGTACACGTGCGGGACGTGGCCGGGGCCAACGCGGTGGCGCTGGAGGCACTGGCGCAGGCGCCGCCGGGCTTCACGGCGTACAACGTGGGCAGCGGCGATCCCCGGACCGTCGGCGACATGGCCCGGGCGCTGGCGGCCGCGTGCGCGGGCCCGGCCCCCGTCGTCACCGGCGAGTACCGGCTGGGCGACGTCCGGCACATCACCGCCGACTCGGCGCGGCTGCGCCGCGAACTGGGCTGGCTCCCGGCGGTGCCCTTCGCCGTGGGCATGGCCGAGCTGGCCGCCGGGGCCGGATCCCGCGCCCGCGAGAAGACGGAACTCGTCCGGCGCCCTTAGGGCTGTGTACGGATCAGGCCGGGCTCGTCCTTCAGGACGCGGTCTGGACCGCAGCCGCCGGGAGGGTCACTTCGAAGCGGCAGCCGCCGGAGACGTTGCGGACGTGGGCGTGACCCGCGTGGGCCTCGACGATGCCCCGGACGATGGCCAGGCCGAGGCCCGCGCCCGAGGGAGGGGTGCGGGCCGGGGTGCCGCGCCAGCCCGTGTCGAAGACGCGCGGGAGGTCCTCCTCGGGGATGCCTCCGCACGCGTCGGTGACGGAGAGCACCACCGAGTCCGCCCGGCGCTCGGCGGCGATGGCGACCGTCCCGTCGGCCGGGGTGTGGCGGATGGCGTTGACCAGGAGGTTGGAGAGCACCCGGGTCATCTCCTTGCCGTCCACCTCCACCGGGAGCGGTGCGACGTCCTCCCCGGCCAGCCGGACCCCGTGTTCCCGGGCGAGGGCGTCGGTGCCGGCCAGGGCGTCGCCCACCAGGTCGTAGAGGGACATCCGGGTGGGGCTGAGGGACAGCGCGCCCGCGTGGATGCGGGAGAGCTCGAAGAGGTCGCCGACCATGGAGTTCAGCCGGTCGACCTCGGTGCGCATCTGCCGGTGGTAGCGGGCGGGGTCGGCGGCCATGCCGTCCTCCAGCGCCTCCGACATGGCGCGCAGCCCGGCCAGCGGGGTGCGCAGATCGTGCGAGATCCAGGCCACGAGCTCCCGCCGGGAGCTCTCCAGGGCCCGCTCGCGTTCACGGGAGGCGGCCAGCCGTTCGCCGGTGAGGGCCAGCTCGCGGCTCAGGGCCGTCAGTTCGGCGGGGGCGGGCAGGAGCGGCGCCGTGAAGGTGCCCTCCTCCCCGAAGGTGCGGGCCGCGCTCGCCAGTTCCCGGCAGCGCCGTACGACCTGGCGGCCCAGCAGCAGTGCGGTGGCCATCGAAACGGCTGCGGCCATCGCGACGACCAGGGTCACCACGGCCAGGTCGTGGGAGGACAGGAACATGGCCCAGGCCACCGTCAGCGTCCCGGCGAGCATCGCGGACACGGCGACGGCGGCGACGATGGCGAGGGAGACGGCGACGCTGCGCCGGCGCAGTACCCGCAGCGCCACGGCCCCCAGCAGCCCGGCGGCGCCGGCTCCGAGGAGGGCGTAGAGGGCGATCAGCAGGAGGTCGTTCACGGCTGTCCTCCGCCGGTCCGGACGGCGGGGGCGGCCCCTGCGCCGGGGGCCGCTTCGAAGCGGTATCCGGCGCCCCACACGGTCCGGATCAGTTGCGGGTTCGCCGGATCGTCCTCGACCTTTCCGCGCAGCCGCCGGACGTGGACGGTGACCGTGGAGAGGTCGCCGAAGTCCCAGCCCCACACCTCACGCAGCAGCCGCTCCCGGTCGCAGACCTGGCCGGGGTGCCGCAGGAAGTAGGCGAGGAGGTCGAACTCCCGCAGGGTCAGGGCGAGTTCGCGGCCGTCCTTGTGGACCCGGCGGGCCGCCGGATCCAGGGCCAGGCCGGCCGCGGCGAGGCGCGGCCCGGCGGCGGCCGGGTCGCCCGGCGGCGAGGCGGCGGTCGCCCGGCGCAGCACCGACTGCACCCGCAGGACGAGTTCGCGCGGGCTGAAGGGCTTGGTGACGTAGTCGTCCGCGCCCACCTCCAGGCCGAGGATCCGGTCGTCCTCGTCCCCGCGCGCGGTGAGCATGATCACCGGGACGGGCGGGGCGCCGTCCTCCCGTGCCCGCAGCCGGCGGCAGACCTCCAGGCCGTCCATGCCGGGGAGCATCAGGTCGAGGACCATCAGGTCGGGGCGCCGCTCCTCGGCGGCGCGCAGGGCGGCCGGGCCGTCGGCCGCCCGCCGCACGGCGAAACCGGCCCGCTCCAGGTACCCGGCCACGACCTCCGAGACGGTCGGATCGTCGTCCACGACCAGGACGCCGCCCGCCGCGCCGGCCTCCCCGGTGCCGTCGGCACGCCGTTCCTCGTTCGCGCTCTCCGCTGTGCTCACTGCCATGGGTCCAGGCTGTCACCCGTCCGGGCCCGCGGGTACCGGGCACCCCCTCGTCCGGGATGCCGTCCGCGTTTCGTAAGGTCTGCAAGCCCCTCATCCCGGCTCGCGGTTCCTACGGTGTCGAGGGTGACTCCCTCTCCTCGTACTCCGCTCCGCGCGGACCTCGTACTGCCGTGCCTCGACGAGGCGCGGGCGCTCCCCTGGGTGCTGGCGCGCGTGCCGGCCGGGTGGCGGGCCATCGTCGTCGACAACGGGTCGACCGACGGCTCGGCGGAGATCGCCCGGAGCCTCGGTGCCACCGTCGTGCACGAGAGCCGGCGCGGTTTCGGTGCGGCCTGCCACGCGGGTCTCCTCGCCGCGCACGCCGACCTGGTCTGCTTCTGCGACTGCGACGCCTCCCTGGATCCCGGGCTGCTCGCCCCCATGGCCGCGCGCGTCGCGGCCGGTGAGGCCGACCTGCTGCTCGGCCGGCGCCGCCCGCAGGGGCGCGGCGCCTGGCCCGCGCACGCCCGCGCCGGGAACCTCGCGCTGGCGCGGATGCTGCGCCGCCGCACCGGGCTGCGGCTGCACGACCTGGGACCGATGCGGGTCGCGCACCGTGAGGCGCTGCTCGGCCTGGGGCTCACCGACCGGCGCAGCGGCTACCCGCTGCAGATGGTCGTCCGGGCCGCCGACGCCGGCTGGCGGGTCGCCGAGACGGACGTCCCGTACCTGCCCCGTTCCGGGAGGTCCAAGGTCACCGGCACCTGGCGGGGCACCTGGCAGGCCGTACGGGACATGCGCCGGGTGCTCGCCGAGCCGCCTCCGGGCGTCCGGTCGGCGCCGGCCGGCGGGGTCCGCGCATGAGCACCCTCCTCGTCATCGCCAAGGCCCCGCTCGCAGGCCGGGTCAAGACCCGCCTCACCCCGTACTTCACCCCCGAGCAGGCCGCCGCTCTGGCCGGCGCCGCGCTGCAGGACACCCTCGACGCCGTGCTCGCCACCCCGGCCCGGCGGCGGGTCCTGGTCCTCGACGGGCAGCCGGGGCCCTGGCTGCCCCGGGGCATCGAGGTCGTCCCGCAGTGCGCGGGCGGGCTCGACGTCCGGCTGGCCGCGGCCTTCGCGCAGAGCGACGGACCGGCCCTGCTGATCGGTATGGACACCCCCCAGGTCACCCCGGAACTCCTCGCCCGGGGTCTCGACTTCGGGGAGACCGACGCCTGGTTCGGCCCCGCCGACGACGGCGGCTTCTGGGCGCTCGGCCTGGCCGAACCCGACCCCGCCCTGCTCCTCGGCGTCCCCATGTCCCTGCCGGCCACGGGTGAGGTGCAGCGCGGACGGCTGACCGCCTCCGGGCGGGCCGTACGGGACCTGCCCGAGCTGTGCGACGTGGACACCCCCGCCGACGCGGCGCGGGTCGCGGCCGCCGTACCCGGCACCCGCTTCGCCGCCCTGCACGCCGGCCTCCGCGCGGTGACACCGTGACCGCCCAGCTCACCGAGCCCGGCCTGGCCTGGCGGGCCGACCCGTACACCGACGCGCTGCGCGCCGGCCGGGGCCCGCTCTACCTGCGGCGCTCGGACGGCCGGCTGCTGCCGCTGGACGTGGAACGCTGGTGCGCCGGCCCCGACGCGGCCGACGCCACGGTCCTGGCCCGCTGCACCGGGCCCGTCCTGGACATCGGCTGCGGCCCCGGCCGCCTGGTCGCGGCCCTCGCCGCACGCGGGCACCGGGCACTGGGGGTCGACGTCACCCCGGAGGCGGTGGCCCGTACCAGGCGCGCCGGCGGCAGCGCGCTGTGCCGGTCGGTCTTCGATCCACTGCCCGGCGAAGGCCGCTGGGGCACGGTCCTGCTCATCGACGGCAACATCGGCATCGGGGGCGACCCGGCCGCCCTGCTGCGCCGCGCCGCCGAACTCGCCTCGCCGACAGGGTTCCTGCTGGCCGAGGTGGCCACCGCCGACCTCGACGAACGCGACGAGGTCCACGTCGCCGACGGCCGCGGCGGCCGCGGAGCGCCCTTCCGGTGGGCCCGCCTCGGCACCCGCGCGCTCTGCGGCGAAGCCGCGGGCGCGGGCTGGACCCGGTCCGGGACGTGGCGGTCCGCGGGCCGCAGCTTCGTGGCCCTGCGGCGCTGACGCGGCATGCGCCCCGACACACCCGAGGCTCTCGAGCGGGCGGGTGGAACACCTTACGGAACGGGGACATGCGGGAGCGCGGGCCGCCTTCCGGAGCCCGTTCCTGGAACGCTGCGGACGTGAACCCGCCCACCGCTCGCACCGCCACGGGCCTGGCCGCCACGGGCCTGGCCGCCCTCACCGCCGTCCTCGTCCTCACCCTCCGGTACGAGGGTCACTCCACCGACCCCGCCGGGCTGTTCCGCTGGTACGCGGCCTGCTGGGCGCTGTTCGCCCTCTTGCCGGCGGCGCTGCGCCGGATCCCGGCCGCCCACGTCGTCCCCCTGCTCCTGGCGGGGGCGGTCGCCGTGACGGCGACCGGGCTGGTGGCGCCGCCCCGGACCAGCACCGACTCCTATCGCTACGCCTGGGACGGCCGCGTCCAGTCGGCCGGCCTCTCCCCGTACGACCACGCCCCTCAGGACCCGGAGCCGGCCCGCCTGCGCGACCCCTGGCTGTTCCCGACGGGCGCCGCCTGCGCGGGGCCGGATCTGGCCCGCATCCCCGGCGACGGCCCCGTCGCGCACTGCACACGGATCAACCGGCCCGCCGTGCACACCATCTACCCGCCCGTCGCCGAGGCGTACTTCCTGGCCGTCGACAGGCTCTCCCCGCAGGGAGCCCGGCACAAGCCGCTCCAGGTCGGAGCCGGCCTGATCTCCCTCGGCGTGACCGGCGCGCTCCTGCTGATCCTGCGCCGCCGCGGCCTGGACCCGCGCAGGGCCGCTTGCTGGGCATGGTGTCCCGCCGTACCGATCGAGGCGGTGAACAACGCGCACGTGGACGCGCTGGGGGCACTGCTCGCCGTCACCGGCCTCGGACTGGTCGCGGCGCGCGGGCCCGGCCGCCGGGTGGCCGGGGGCCTGGCCCTGGGCGCCGCCATCGCCACCAAGCTCGTACCCGCCGTCGTCGTGCCCGGCGCGCTGTCCGGGGTGCGCCGGTGGCGCGACGCGGCCGCCCTCCTGGTCCCGGCGGCGGCGTTCACCCTGCTCGGCTACCTCCCCTACGTCCTCCTCTCGCACGGCTCCGTCTTCGGCTACCTCGGCGGCTACGTGGACGAGGAGGGATACGACGACCCCTCCGCCGGCTCCCGCTACGCCCTGCTCCGGCTCCTCCTGCCCGACAGCTGGGCGGTCCCCGTGCTCGTCGCCGCCATGGCGGGCGTGTCCCTCCACGTGATGTGGCGCGGCAACCCGCAACGCCCCTGGAGCGGCGCCCTCCTGGTCACCGGCTGGGCCTTCGCCCTCCTCACCCCCGGCTACTCCTGGTACGCCCTGCTGCTGATCGCCCTCGCGGCCCTGGACGGGCGCCCGGAGTGGCTGGGCGTCGCCCTCGCCGGGGCGGCCGTCTACGTCCTCGGCCCGGTCTTCGGCTTCCGGGCGGCGCTGACCGCGACCGCCTACGGCGCCGCCGTCCTCCTGGTCCTCCTGGCCTCGGCGGTCCGGCGGTGGCGCGGGCCGGACCGCCCCTCCCTCACGGGGGCGTCGGCCTCGGCCCGAGGCACGTCCGCAGCAGCAGGACGGCCGCCGAGGCGATGAACAGGCATGCCGTGACGAGCAGCCAGCGCCCGAGGAACACGTCCGCCGGCAGGCCGGTGGCCGCCGTGTAGTGGCCGACCCGGCGCAGGATCAGCGGCCACCAGACCAGGAGCAGCAGACCCGAGAGGAAGGCCGGAACGCGCACGTGGTTGATGCTCGGGCTGCCCGGGACCAGGCGTTGCACGGCGCGGTCGGCCACCGCGTAGAGCGGCAGCAGGACCAGGTCGTGGAGCACGGCCGCGCCGACGAACCACAGGACCACGCCGAGGGTGTTCCCCGTCAGCAGGCGCACACCCGCGTAGCCGGCCAGGGCGAAGGAGGCGAGCAGGAGGAGCAGGTGGAGCGCGGAGGCTCCGTACCATCGGCGCAGCCGGCTCATGCCCGTCATGCCGGCTCTCCGAAGGTGAGGCGGGTGACCCACTTGGTGTTGAGGACGCCCGGAGCGCCGGGGACGATGACGCGGGCCGGGTAGCCGTGGTCGGGGGACAGGACGGCGCCGTTGACGCGTACGGCGAGCAGGGCACGACGGTCGCGTACCTGGTTGTCGCGCAGGGCGGCGGAGCCGAACGGGCCGCCCCGCTGGACGGATTCCACCAGGACGTGCGGAACGTCCCCGTCGGGCCCGCCCAGTCCCACGAGGGCGGCGAGGTCGGTGAGCCGTACTCCGCTCCACAGCTGGTCCGGCGTGGACCAGCCCTCCACGCAGGCGATGGGCAGGGCCGCCTCGTGCTGGGGCATGGCCAGCAGCTGCTCGCGGGTGAGGACGGCCTGGCGCCCCGCGCCGCGTACGGTCAGCCGCCAGGCGGGGCCGGTGTCGCTCGGGCGGATGCCGACCGATCCGGCGGTCTTGTTGATCTGGAAGCCGTTGGGGCCGGCCCCCGGGTCCCGGCCGCCGTGCGGGGCGAGCAGCGCGGTCCGGCGCCACCGGCCGCCCACGCTCTGCCCGGCCGTCACCGCGAACAGCGCCAGCGACCCCAGGCCGACCAGGCCGACGGCGCCCCGGCGGGAGAGGGTCGGCTGCGCGGGCCGCGGCGAGACCAGCCCGGCCGCCTCCTCGCTGCCGGCGGCGGGCTGCGCGGCGTGGCCGGCGCGTACGGCGCGGATCGCGCGCGGCAGCCGGAGGGACACGTGCACCACGAACGCGCCGATGAACACCCAGGCCCCGTAGAAGTGCAGGGTGTAGAAGGAGCCCGGGAAGACGTAGTGCAGCTGGATGTTGAGGATGCCGGTGGCGAACTCGAAGCCCGCCCCGCCGACCAGGAGCAGCAGGGACAGGCGCTCGATGCCCTGGCCGGGCGACCGTACGGGCGGCCATGCGAACAGCTTGGGGATGACGGACCAGAGCTTGGCGAGGAGCACGGGCACGAGCACCACGCCGAGGACGACGTGCACGCCCTGGGTGAGCCGGTAGAGCCAGTACGGCGAGGTCGGCCAGGAGAAGAGGTAGAAGCCGAGCCACCCCTTGCCGGGCGTCTGGTCGTTGACCGGCGCGAGATCCGGGTTGTACGCGGCGTACGACAGCAGCCCGGTCGCGAACAGGACCGTCACGCCGAACAGCAGGAGCAGGCCGAACACGGCGGTCAGCCACGGTCCCCGCAGCGGACTGCGCCAGAACTCGGGACGCGCCGGACCGGGCGGGGGCGTCGCGGGCGCCGGGGGCGAGGGAGGCGGCGGAGGCCCGGGCGGCCCGGCTTTCCGGGGCGACGGTGGCATCGGGGTCACAGGTTCACACTCCATTGAATGATGATCGGAAAAGGGCACCTTTTTCCGAGTCGTATTGGGTTCTTGTTACCCGGGGACGCCTCTGCGTGTTCTCGTGGCGCAGCGGTCTGCGGTGCGCGACCATACGGACGCCGACACAGGCACCATCATCGGCGTCGAGCGTGAGAAACGGCCTCGCCGGCCGCCAGAAACACCGAAACAGGAAGAAGGACGACGTGTCCGGCAGCGAAAGCGAGAACCCGGCAATCCCCTCCCCGACCACCACGCCGACTCGTCCCCGGACGAACCGCGACTGGTGGCCGAACCAGCTGGACCTGCAGGTGCTCCACCAGCACTCGTCCCGGTCCAACCCGATGGGCGAGGACTTCATCTACGCGGACGAGTTCACGAACCTCGACGTCGACGCCCTGAAGCGGGACCTGTTCGAGGTGATGACGACGTCCCAGGACTGGTGGCCCGCCGACTACGGCCACTACGGGCCGCTCTTCATCCGCATGAGCTGGCACGCCGCGGGCACCTACCGCATCGCCGACGGACGGGGCGGTGGCGGCTCCGGCGCTCAGCGCTTCGCCCCCCTCAACAGCTGGCCCGACAATGCGAGCCTCGACAAGGCCCGCCGTTTGCTCTGGCCGGTCAAGCAGAAGTACGGCCGGAAAATCTCATGGGCCGATCTTCTGGTTTTCGCCGGCAACTGCGCCATGGAATCCATGGGGTTCAAAACGTTCGGGTTCGGATTCGGGCGAGAGGACATCTGGGAACCCGAGGAAATCTTCTGGGGACCCGAGGACACCTGGCTCGGAGACGAGCGTTACAGCGGCGACCGGGAACTCACCGGTCCTTTCGGCGCCGTGCAGATGGGCCTCATCTACGTCAATCCGGAGGGGCCCAACGGCAATCCGGATCCGCTGGCCGCCGCCCGGGACATTCGCGAGACGTTCGGGCGCATGGCGATGAACGACGAGGAGACGGTCGCGCTCATCATCGGCGGCCATACCTTCGGCAAGTGCCACGGTGCGGTCGACCCCTCCTACATCGGCCCGGAACCCGAGGCCTGTCCCCTCGAACAGCAGGGCCTGGGCTGGGCCAACACGTACGGCACCGGCAAGGGCGCCGACACGCTCACCAGTGGGCTCGAGGGCGCGTGGACCAACGAGCCGACGAAGTGGGACAACGGGTACCTGGACAACCTGTTCCGGTACGACTGGGAGCTGACCACGAGCCCCGCCGGTGCGCACCAGTGGACCCCCACGGATCCGTCGGCCGCGAACACGGTGCCCGATGCCCACGATCCGTCGAAGCGGCACGCTCCCATGATGCTGACCACGGACCTCTCGCTGAAGCTGGATCCGGTCTACGGGCCGATCTCGAAGAGATTCCACGAGAACCCCGACCAGCTCGCGGAGGCCTTCGCCAAGGCGTGGTACAAGCTGTTGCACCGCGACATGGGACCCCTCTCGCGCTACCTCGGCCCGTGGATCCCCGAGCCGCAGCTGTGGCAGGACCCCGTCCCCGCGGTCGATCACCCCCTGGTCTCCGACGAGGACATCGCGGCCCTCAAGGGCCGGATCCTCGACTCCGGACTGTCCGTCTCCCAGCTGGTCACCACCGCCTGGGCGGCGGCGGCGAGCTTCCGCGGCACCGACAAGCGCGGCGGGGCCAACGGGGCACGGATCCGGCTCGCACCGCAGAAAGACTGGGAGGTCAACGACCTGCCCGAGGTGGCCGAGGTGCTGCGGACGCTGGAGGGGGTCCAAAGGGACTTCAACGGCTCACAGGCCGGCGGAACGAAGATTTCGCTCGCCGACCTGATCGTCCTGGGCGGGTGCGCGGCCGTCGAGCGGGCCGCGAAGAACGCCGGCCACGACATCACGGTCCCGTTCGCACCCGGGCGCACGGACGCCTCGCAGGAGCAGACCGATGTGGAGTCGTTCTCCGTGCTCGAACCGAGGGCGGACGGGTTTCGCAACTACCTCCGGGCGGGTGAGAAGTTGTCGCCGGAGACCCTCCTCCTGGACCGGGCCAACCTGCTGACGCTGACCGCCCCGGAGATGACGGTCCTGGTCGGCGGGATGCGCGCCCTGAACACCGGTTTCAAGTCGTCCGCGCACGGCGTCTTCACCCACCGGCCGGAGGCGTTGACCACCGACTTCTTCGTCAACCTGCTCGACATGGGCACGGAGTGGAAGGCGTCGACCTCGACCGAGAACGTGTTCGAAGGCCGGGACCGCACGACGAACGAGGTCAAGTGGACCGCCACCGCCGTCGACCTCATCTTCGGCTCGCATTCCCAGCTGCGAGCCGTCTCGGAGGTGTACGCGGCCGAGGACGCGGGAGCGAAGTTCGTGCGTGACTTCGTGGCCGCGTGGGACAAGGTGATGAACCTCGACCGGTTCGACCTCGTCTGAACCCGGCGCCCCCGGTCCGCCGCTCCTCGCGGCCGGCCGGGGGCGCCCTCGCGTGCGGGTCCGGGCACATGCCCGGCCGGCACGCGGGTAGCCGCACACCGCGGGATTGGTCGCATCCCGTCCGAAGGCAGGTGACCGCGTCATGCCCGTACTCGTGGGCACGTCCGGCTGGCAGTACCGGGACTGGCGGGGGGTCTTCTACCCGGAAGGACTGCCCCAGCGGCTCTGGCTGGAGGAGTACGCGCAGCAGTTCCTCACGGTGGAGAGCAACAACGCGTTCTACCGGCTGCCGAGCCCGGAGACGTTCGCGGCCTGGCGGGACCGGACTCCCGGCGGTTTCGTCATGGCGGTGAAGGCCAGCCGCTTCCTGACCCACATCAAACGCCTGCGCGAGCCGGAAGAGCCGGTCCGCCGCCTCATGGAGCACAGCGGCGCGCTGGGCGACCGGCTGGGGCCGGTGCTGCTCCAACTGCCGCCGACCCTGCGCGTGGATCCGGAGGCGCTGGACGCCTGCCTCGCCTGCTTCCCGCAGGGGACCCGGGTGGCCGTCGAACCGCGCCACGCCTCCTGGTGGATCCCCGAGGTGCGGGCGGTGCTGGAGGGGCGCGGGGCCGCCCTCTGCTGGGCGGACCGGGGCTCCCGTCCCGTGACGCCGCTGTGGCGGACCGCCGACTGGGGTTACGTGCGCTTCCACGAAGGCCGGGCCGCGCCCGCCCCGCGGTACGGCCGGACGGCCTTGAAGACCTGGGCGGGACGCGTCGGCGAGGCCTGGCCCGCCGAGGCCGACGTGTTCGTCTACTTCAACAACGACCCGGGCGGGGCCGCCGTCGTCGACGCCAGGGCCTTCCGGCGTCTCGTGGGCGGGCGGTGAGCGTCACGGCGCCGCCGGGGGGTCACCGCGCCGACGAGCGGGGCTGGTGGGAGTGGCGCAGCCGCGCTTCGACGTGTCCGTCGGTGATGCGCGTGTCGAAGGCGGGCTGGGGAGCGGTGGCCGGGCCCTCGACGTTCCAGCCGTCCGAGAGGCGGAACAGGCTGCCGTGCCACGGGCACCGGACGCAGCCGTCGACGAGCTCCCCTTCCGACAGCGGCCCGGCCATGTGGGCGCAGCGGTCGGCCAGGACGCGGACGGGGCCACCGCTCTCGCGTACGACGACCACGTCGACACCGTCCACGACGGCGCGGACCGCCCGGCCCACGGGGAAGTCGGACAACGGCCCCACGCGGTGCCAGCCCTCGCCCACGAGGTGCGTCACCTGTTCGGCGTGGTTGGCCCCGGCCGCCTGCCGGTAGGCGAGGTGCCCGCCCAGCGCCCCGCCGGCGCCCACGGCGGCCAGACCGGCCAGGGCCAGCGCCTTGCCGCGCCCGGCGCGGCCCCGCGTCCGGGCGATGAAGGAACCCGCGTAGAGCAGCACTCCCGCGCTGTTGGCCAGGGCGTGGACGAGTCCGGTGCGGGCCTGTTCGGGTGGGAGCTCCGCCCAGTCGGCCCAGCCCGCCGCCGCGGCGGGCGCCGCCGCGGCCAGCCCGGTCCCGACCAGGACGTGGGCGGCGCGGCGCTGGCCGGGCAGCAGGTCCAGGACCGCCGCGGAGAGCCAGGTCCCGAGCGGAACCTGTACGAGCAGGGGATGGGCCGGATGTCCCAGGGGCCGGCCGTGCAGGACGTCGCGGACGGGTCCCAGCGGTACGGCGCGCACGGCCCGGCGGACGACGCGGATCAGGGGGTCGGGGAACGACGCCTGCTCCAGGCGTTCCACGGCCCCCAGCAGGGGCCCGGGCCCGGTGCCGCCCACGGCACGATCCAAGCGGAGTGTGTCCATGGGCCGCGCCTACCCGTGGCCGAGGGGCGTATGTGCGTTTTCACCGCCTCGCCCCCTCTGCGGCCCTCAGCGCGGCGAGGCGCCGGCCGGCCGCGTGCAGGGAGCGGCCGCGGGGCGCGTCGTGCCACGGGTCGTCCTGGAGCAGGCCGCCGGCGGTGGTGAGCGTCCAGCGCCGTGCGGTCAGGTCCGGGTCGTCCAGGTCGGTCCACCGCAGCGGGGCGGCGATCGGGGCTCCCGGCCGGGCGCGCACCGCGTACGGGGCCACGGCGGTCTGGGCGTATCCGTTGCGCTGGACGTCCAGGTACAGGCGGCCCCGGCGGGCGTTCTTCCTGGCCTCGGTGGTGAGCCGGTCCGGATGGCGGGCGGCCAGCACCCCGGCGGCGTCCCGGGCGAAGGCCCTGACCTCGTCGAACGGCGCGCGGCGGTCGAGCGCCACCACGACGTGCAGCCCGCGGGAGCCGGTGGCCATGAGGAGGGAGGGCAGTCCGAGTTCGTCCAGCAGGTCACGCGTCCGGCCGGCGGCCTCGCGTACGGCCTCGAAGTCCTCGCCCGGCGGGTCGAGGTCGAACACCAGCCGGTCCGGGTGGTCGGGCCGGTCCGCCCTGGACAGCCAGCGGTGCGGTGTGATGCAGGCCTGTCCGGCCAGGTAGGCGAGGGTGGAGGCGTTCTCGCACAGCGCGTGGGTGACCGTGCCGTTCTCCTTGGGGAGTTCGGCCCGGGCCACCCAGTCGGGGAAGTGCTCCGGAACGTCCTTCTGCATGAACCCCGGGTCCTGTACGCCGTCGGGGTGGCGTTCCAGCATCAGCGGCCGGCCCCGCAGGTGGGGCAGCATCCGCGGGGCGACCAGGCGGTAGTAGCCGACCAGATCGGCCTTGGTGATGCCGTCCTCGGGGAACAGCACCTTGTCCGGCCGGCTGATGTCGAGGGACCGCCCGCCGATCCGGACGTTCTTCTTCGGGGTCATCGGGATCCGGTCCGCCCGGCCGGGGAGGCGGCCTCGGCCGCGACCTGCCCGAGGGTGTGCCCGCTGCGGGCCGAGCGGGCCCGGCGCGGGTCGGGGGTGCCGCTGCTGCCGGCGCGTGCGTCGGCGTGTTTGACGAGCAGCCAGGCCTCGCGCGCGCCGGCGTCGTCGCGGGGCGTGCGGATGCGGGTGAGCGAGTAGCCGCCGTGCAGTTTGCGGCCGTTCAGCCAGAACGAGGCGTGGCCGCGCTCCAGCGCCTCGGCGAAGGGGGTTTCGTGTCCCGTGCGGTCGGTCGTGAGATTGCGGTAGGTGCCCTCGTCCCAGACGATGACGGTGCCGGCGCCGTAGGTGCCCTCGCCGATGACGCCCTCGAAGTCCCGGTACGCCAGCGGATGGTCCTCGGTGGGCATCGCCAGGCGCCGGTCGTGCGGGTCGTCGGACGGGCCCTTGGGGACCGCCCACGACTTCAGCACCCCGTCGACCTCCAGCCGGAAGTCGAAGTGCATGGCGGTGGCGTCGTGGATCTGTACGACGAACACCGGACGGCCCTCGGCCCCGGCGCGGTCGTCGTCGCCTTTCGGCTCGGCCGTCCGGGAGAAGTCGCGCCGGCGGTGGTATTCGGCCAGCGGGTGAGCCGGTGCGGTCGGTTCCATGCCCTCCTCTTTCAGATGGCCTTCAGCGCCTTCAGAAGGCGCCGCGGGGCAGCGCATGGCCCCTGGCGCGGCGGGCGCGGCCCGAGCGGCCCTCCCCGCCGGGCCCGAGGGCCCGTACGGCGCACCGGGTACGCAGTTCCTCGAGCGTCTCGGCCTGTTCCTCCGCCCGTTCCAGGAGCCGCGCGAGCCGCGCGGTGTCGATGCGGTCGTCCGTCTCGGCGAGGGCGCGCAGGGTGAGCCAGCCGGACCGCTTGCCCTGGACGCCCAGCCGCAGGGCCTCCATTTCGAGGACGTCGCTGAGCGGGGAACGGGAGAAGAGGTGTCCGTTGAGCTTGAGGCGTCCCGCCTTCTCCGCCAGCCGGCCCAGGGCGGCCCGGGAGCGGCGTTCGGGCACGTCCAGGGTCCGCATGATCTCCTTCAGGGATTCGCGGTCCTCTCCGGCCTCCCGCGCCAGGCGTTCCAGCTGGTGGCCGATGGGGCTGCCCCGGTGGCTCTTCGCCGCCCGTTTCAGGAGCTCGACGCCGGCGTAGGCGCCCGCCAGGTGGTCGTTGAGGTAGATGCCGAGCAGGCGCTGGGCCTCGTGCCGGGCATCGTGTGCCGATGGCGTGCGCATGGCCTCACCTCCGTGGTCGGGCGCCCGGATGCGGCGGTCTTCTGCGCCTACCCCCGACCGGCCGCCCCACGCGCGCCCGCCGCCGCGCCGGCGGCCGTGCGGGCCGGGAACGACACGGCGAAACCGCTGCGCGGGCGGGTGGGGATGCGGTGGATCGGGATGCCGAGGTCCTGCTCCGGGACGTCGAAGTCCAGCTCTGCCAGCGCGGTGGCGAGCTCGGCCAGCACCGTGACCGTGATGTCCTCGCCGGGACACCGGTGCCCCGTCCGCGCGTCGCCGCCGCCCTGCGGGATGAGGTCGCCGGCCCCGGGCTCGCGGCCGAGGAAGCGCCGTGGGTCAAAACGGTAGGGGTCGGGCCAGAGCGCGGGGTCGTGGTGGTGCCCGTAGACGTCGAGGAGCACAAGGCTTCCCGCCCGGATCGTTTCGTCACCGAAGTCCACGTCCCGTGCGGCGAGCCCTCCGACGAACGGAACGAAGGGGTAGAAGCGCCGCACTTCATGGGCGAAGGCGCGGGCGTAGGGGCCCGGGTCCGCGCGGAGGGCGGCCCGCTGCCCGGGGTCGCGGTGGAGGGCGTGCGCGGCGAACACGGCGAACCAGGCGATGGCGACGGTCGGGCGGATGACGTTGAGCAGTTCGACGGCCGCGGTGCGGGCGTCGAGCAGCCTCCCGTCGGCGTCCCGGTGCCGGCTCACCGTCTCCAGCACGCTGCGGGCCCCGGCGGTGTCGCCGGGGTGGGCGGCCGCGCCCAGGTGGGCCACTCCCCCGCGCTCCTCCTCGACGGTGCGGGCCAGCCGCCGCTCCTGGCGGCGCCGGGCGCCGCGGGCCTTCCAGTGGCGGGGGCCGGCGGTCGCGAAGCCGTCGACCATGGCCAGGCAGTCGGCGGCGAGCTCATGGGCCTGCGCCTCGGACACGGGCACCCCGGTCCAGTCGCAGACCGCCCGGGCCAGCACACGGGCCGTCTCGTCGAAGAGGACCACCTCGCGCCCCGGCCAGCTCTCGACGGCCCGGCCCCAGTGCTCCCGTACCCGGCTGAGCAGGGCTTCGATGCCCTGGTCCGCCATGAGCAGGGACACGAACATGTCCTTGCGGACGCGGTGGACGTCCCCGTCGAGGGTGTGCACGGCGCCCCGGCCGAACAGCGTGTCCAGGACGGGCGCGGGAAGCGCGCCGTGCCGGAGCACGTGACGCTCGTCGTAGAAGAACGCGACCGCCTCGGGGCCGTGCAGCGCCACGGCGCGGCGGCCGGCGTAGCGCGTACGCACGACGGTGTCACCGCCGCGCCGTCGGCGCAGGTCGGGGAGCCATGCGTAGCCCTGGGCCAGCAGCGGAAGGGTGCTGTCGATCACTGGAAGCATGGGGGGCGCCTGCCCGTTGCCGCCGCGCGGCATTCCTCCGGGGGCCGGGCGGCCCCCTTTCAGCCGCATCCTTGAGCCGCTCGGTTCCGGGGAGGCGGCGCCGGTGCGGCCCTGGTGCGTAAGGGTGCCGCTCGCACTCTGTCGGGTGTTCCGCCGCCGCGCCGCCGCGGCGCGGACAGGACCGGGCACCAGGATGGGCCCCGACCTGCACCACCGACTGGAGGCTTCCGTGCTGGAACGCGAGCGACGCGAGGACCGTACCGAGATCACCTTCGTCCTTCCGGCCGATACCCCGCCCGGTCCGGTCAGCGTGGTCGGTGACTTCAACGACTGGCAGCCCGGCGCCCACGAACTGCGGAGCAGGAAGGACGGCAGCAGGGCGGTGACCGTGGCCCTGCCCGGCGAGAGCACGCACGCCTTCCGCTACCTGGCGGCCGGCGACTACTGGTTCAACGACGACAGCGCCGACAGCCAGGACGGCGTGAACAGCCGCCTCCACACCTGATGTAGAGCGCCGTCCCAGAGAGCGGAGCACGACCTTTGGCGATTTCGACGCGGGACGTCTTCGGCGCGCCGTGCTGGGTCAGCCTGCTGGTCAGGGACCTCCAGACGGCGCAGCAGTTCTACGCGGCCGTGCTGGGCTGGGAGTTCACGCCCGGCCGACTCGGGGAGGCGTTCACCGTGGCGAGGGCGGAGGGTGTCCCGGTCGCGGGCATCGGTGCGCTGGCCGGGGATCTGGGGGTGGCGGTCGCGTGGACGGTGTACTTCGCCGTCGAGGACGCCGATGTGGCGGTCGGCCGCATCCGCGAGCGCAGCGGCACGATCGCCGTCGGCCCGCTCTCGTTCGCCGCCGGCGGCCGCGGTGCCCTCGTCGCCGACCCCGACGGCGCGGCGTTCGGGATCTGGGAAGGGCCGGTCTCCGCCGACTGGCGGGTGGGCAAGGGTCAGGCCCCCGCCTGGCTGGAGTTGCGTACCAGGAACGCGTTCGACGCCGCGATCTTCTACGGCGGGGTGCTGGAATGGGCCAGCGGCCGGGCGGGGTGCTGCGAGGTCTCCTACGAGAACGACGAGGTGGTCCTGCGGCAGGGCGAGGACCCCGTCGCCCGGCTGGGCAGCGGCCCCGTCGAGACGGCCGCCCACGCCTCGCACACCCGGCCCCGCTGGCGCGTCCATTTCCGCGTGCCCGCACTGGAACCGGCGATCGAGGTGGCCACGTCGCTCGGCGGGCGCCCCGTCTCGGGCATCACCTCGAACGGCACCGAGCACTGGGTGGCCCTCCGCGACCCGGACGGGGGGCTGTTCACCCTCAACGCGGTCATTCCGCCCGGTTCGGCGTGACCGGACCGGCGTTCATGGCGCTCGGGGTGAATCGAACGCTCCTCATCCGCTGTTAGGGTGACGTGCGCCCGTCAAGTTGGGCGCTCTCACTTCCAGACATTTCAACGGGGTTTGACGTGAAGCTTCGCCATGTCCGCGCGGTCGCCGTCTTCGGTATCGCCGTCTTCGCACTCACCGGAGCCCGTGGTTCCCACGGCGCCAGCTGCGGCGGCGGCAGCCACAGTTCCGGATCGGGCTCCAGCGGGGGTACCACGGGCGGCAGCCACAACAGCGACAGCAGCACCACCGGTGGCAGCACCAGCAGTGGCAGCTCGGGCGGTACGTCCGTCCCCGGCGGCAGCAGCAGCAACAACAAGGCCGAGCGCGACATCAAGATCGACACGTGCAAGCTGGACGACTCGGGCAAGAACCTGGTCGCCAGGCTCACCGTCACCAACAGCGGCTCGGTGGACTACAAGTACAACATCACCATGAAGTTCCGCGGGGACGCCACCTCCAGCGCGACCCAGGTCCAGGCCAGGGTCAGCGGTCTCACGGTCAAGGCGGGTGCGTCCCAGCAGACCGAGGCCACGACCCCGTACACCGGCAAGGGCGACGGCAGCGAGTACAAGGAATGCGTCGTCGCGAGCGCGTCGAAGAACGTGCTCTGACGCCTCCCCTCATCGCGTTTGCGGTGGCGCCCCCTCTCCCGGCCGACGGGAGCGGGGGCGCCGCCGTTTCCGGCCGACGGGGGCGGGGATTGCCGCCGTTTCCGGGTCCGCCGCTCCGTTGCGGCGTGTCGGTGGTGGCCGGGACGCCTCTGGTCCGGCACGGTGGGCGCGGTCGGAGGCCGTCGCGTGCGACGGTCGCGCAGCGCGCGGGAGAGGTTCGCATGACCGAGAACGGCAGTTCCCCGACCAGCCGCCGGGCGCTCCTGCTGGCCGCCGGATCGGCCGGGGTCGCGGCCCTCACGGCGGCCTGCTCCGGACCGGCGGGCACCGGAGGTGCGGCACGGGAGCCGTCGGCTCCGGCGTCCCCGGCAGCGCCGTCCGCGTCACCGTCACCCGGCGGCAGCACCCCCTCCTGCGTCCTCACCGTCGAAGCGGGGGCCGGGCCGTACTACCTCGGCCTGGACCGGGTCCGGTCCGACATCAGGGAAGACCGGGACGGTGTGCCGTTCCGGCTGGACCTGACGGTGGTACGGGCCGGTTCGGGCTGCCGGCCGGTCGCGGGCGCGGCCGTCGACGTGTGGCACGCCGACGCCTCGGGCACCTACTCCACCGGCGGCGCCGCCTTCCTGCGCGGTACGCAGGTCACCGACGGGGCCGGCCGCTGCGCGTTCCGGACCGTCGTGCCCGGCTGGTACGCGGGGCTGGCCCCGCACATCCACTTCAAGGTGCGCCCGGACAGCCGGAGGGAAACGACCTCGCAGCTCTTCTTCCCCGAGGACCTCCTGCTGACGGTGTACGCCCGCCCGCCGTACGACCGGCGCCGCGCACCCGAGCACCCCAACGCCCGCGACGACCGCTACCGGGCCTCCGGCGCCGCGATGACACTGGCCCCCGTCCCCGACGGCGGCGGCTACCGCGCCGCCTACACCGTGGGACTCGCCTGAGTCCGCGCCATCCGCCGCGTGCCCCGGTGCGCCGAACGCCGGGGCCGCCGCAACCCCCTCAGGTGCGACGGCCCCGGCGCGTTCACGGGCGGCGGTGCCTACTGCGCGGAGACCTTCAGCAGCTTGTTCGGGGTGCCGCTGCTCGGGTTGGTGATCTTGCCCGGGGTCGCCGCCGCGGTCAGGGCCTGCGCGACCTGCGCGGGCGAGGCGTCCTTGTGTCCGGCGAGGTAGAGGGCGGCCGCTCCCACCACGTGCGGGGTCGCCATCGAGGTGCCGGAGATGGTCTTCGTACCGCTGTCGCTGTCGTTCCAGTCGGAGGTGATCTCCGAGCCCGGGGCGTAGAGGTCCACGACCGAGCCGAAGTTGGAGAAGGAGGACTGGGAGTCGTCGGCCGCACTGGAAGCCACGGTGATGGCCTCGGTGACCCGGGAGGGAGAGCCCTGACCCGCATCGGAGGATTCGTTGCCGGCCGCGACGGCGAAGGTGACACCGGCGGCTATCGACCGGCGCACCGCCTCGTCGAGCGCCTCGTCGGCGCCGCCGCCGAGGCTCATGTTGGCCACCGAGGGGCCGGTGTGATGCTTCGTCACCCAGTCGATGCCGGCCACCACCTGCTCGGTGGTGCCCGACCCGTTGTCGTCGAGCACCCGGACGGCAACGATCTTGGCCTGCTTGGCCACCCCGTGGGAGGTGCCCGCGATGGTCCCGGCGACGTGCGTACCGTGCCCGTTGCCGTCGTCGGCGGTCTCGTCGTTGTCCACGGCGTCGAAGCCGTGCGCGGCCCGGCCGCCGAAGTCCTTGTGGCTGATCCGCACGCCGGTGTCGATGACGTAGGCCGTGACGCCCTCCCCTCCCGCGTCGGGGTAGGTGTACTTCTTGTCTGCTGCGGTCGCCGTCTGGTCGATGCGGTCGAGGCCCCACGAAGGGGGGTTTTCCTGGGTGCGGTTGATGGAGAACTTCTTGTTCTGGACGACCTTGCGGACGGCCGGGTCGGCGGCGAGGCGCTTGGCGCCGGTCTCCGAAAGCCCCGCCGCCGAGAAGCCGTTGACGGCGGACGTGTAGGTGCGCTTCAGCTCGCCGCCGTACTTCTTGGCGAGCGCCTGCCGGTCCGCTTCCTTGTCGAGGATGACGATGTAGCTGCCGCTCAGCGCTCCGGGTGCGCCGAGCCCGTACACCGTTCCCTCGGCCGGAGTGTCGGCTCCGGCCAGGGGGGACAACAGCATGCAGACACCGGTTGCAGTGGCGACTCCCGTGGCTACTGCAAGGACACGGAAGCCTCGCGAACGGGTGCGTGCGTGCTTGTGAGTTGACATGAAGAGAGTGCTCCTCGTGTTGACGTGTGGGGCGTCAAAGCGTGTTGCGCCGCCCCTCCGGAGCCGAAAGATCTCCGGAGCGACCTTCGAAACCCTGACCGATTGGCGGAGTTGATTCAAGGCCGCCCGGCGCCCGACCGTTCTTCAACAAGGTTTCTGAAAGAGACCTCCCCGGGGGCCCCTCGGAATGACCACACTCTTCGAACCGCCCACACATACACGACACTTCACGGTGCATTCGCGAACATGCGTGAACGAACGCCTGAGCAGCGCCCGTTCGCCGGCCGGCTCCCACGAGCGCGGCGGGACAGGGGTTCACGAGGTGCGGGAGATGCGTACGCGACGGGGGGTTTGCGTGAGGACGTCCGGCAGAGCCCAACAGCGCCTTGACTCACCGCAGATGAACGTTTCGGCCCGCACGCGCGACGTGGCGTGACCGGAGGGCGCGAGCCGGTACCCGTCGAGGCGCCGGGCCGTTCAGCGGTGCAGTCGGCGCGTCCAGTCCTGCGGTACCCGGCCGGCCGGTCCCGGCGCCGGCTGGTCCGCCGGGTGGCTGCCGGGCGGCGTCAGCTCGGGCCCCGACTCGTACAGGGCACCGGTGTCGTAGTCCCAGAACCACTCCTCGCCCGGCTCGAAACTCTGCACCAGGGGATGGCCGCTGGCCTTCCAGTGGGCGGTGGCGTGCTGGGCCGGGGAGGAGTCGCAGCAGCCGATGTGACCGCACTGGGCGCAGCGCCGCAGGTGGAACCACCAGCCGCCCACCGCGTCGCAATCGGCGCAGCCGGTGCCGGCGGGCGGGACGCTCGGGTCGATCGCGTTGATGTCACTCATGCCGGCTCCTCGGCGGTCGCTGACTCGCTCTTGGTCCTGGTCTCGTTTCCGGTCTCGTTCTCGGTCTCGTTCTCGGTCTCGTTTTCGGGCGCGGCCCCCGGTTCGGGGTCGGTCAGCGGCAGCAGCACCTGGAACCGGGTGTCGCCCGGCACGGACTCGACGTGGAGGCTGCCGTGGTGCTTGTTGACGACGATGCGCCAGGAGATGTCGAGGCCGAGGCCGGTGCCCTCGCCGACCGGCTTGGTGGTGAAGAAGGGATCGAAGATGCGGTCGCGGATGTCCGCCGGGACGCCGGGGCCGGTGTCGCGGAACTCCACGAGCAGCCGCTCCCCCTCCAGTGCCGTGCGGACCGTCAGCGTGCCGTCGCGGCCGGTGCTCCCGATGGCGGAGACGGCGTTGTCGATGAGGTTGGTCCACACCTGGTTGAGCTCCGCCGGGTAGGCGGGCACGGCCGGCAGGGAGCGGTCGTAGTCCTTGACCACCCGGATCCGGGGGCCGATCTTGCCCGACAGCATCAGCAGGGTGCTGTCGAGGAGTTCGTGGACGTCGACGACCCGGTGCGGTGCGCGGTCGAGCTGCGCGTACTGCTTCGCCGCGTCCACGAGGTGGGAGATGCGGGTGGTCGAGTCGTCGATCTCGTCCATCAGCAGTTCGGTCTCGACCGTGTAGTTGAGCCAGCCCACGGCCGCCGGCAGGATGTCCTCGGCCACGGCCACCGCGACCTGTTCCAGCCAGTCCGTGTCCAGTCCGGCCTGCACGAAGGTCGGCGCGATCCGCCAGCCCTCCGGGATGCCGTGGTCCTCGAGCCAGTCGGCGAGTTCGTCCTCCCGGTCCGACGCCTCCAGCGGGCTGAGCGCCGTCGCCTTGGCGACCCGTTCGACGGTGCGCTCCTGGATCTCGATGAGGTCGGCGATCGCCTCGCGGGAGTAGTTGCCCTGGGCGATGTGGGCCAGCTTGTGCCGCATCTTCCCGACCCGTTCGCGCAGCGTCGCGGTGGCCCTGACGGCCGCCGCCGCCGGATTGTTCAGCTCGTGCGTGAGCCCGGCCGACAAGGATCCGAGGGCCAGCAGCCGTTCGCGCTGGCCGATGGCCCGCTGGGTGTTCTTCGAGCCGAAGAACAGCCCCTCCAGCAGGTGCGCGGCCATCGGGAACCATTCCCGCATGATGTCCGCGAACGACTGCGCGGGCAGGACGAAGAACCGCGTCGGCTCGGTCACCCGCATCGAGTTGGTGTACGTCTGCGGCACCTGCTCGCCCAGGTAGGCCTGCATGGCCCCCGCGTACACGCCGCGCTGCGAGGTGCGGCTCACTTCCACGTCGTCGCCGCCGACCCGGCGGGACAGGACGACGGTGCCCTCGATCATCACGTAGAAGCAGGTGGCCGGTTCGCCTTCGGTGTAGACCGGGCCGGTCTCGAACCGCTCGACCCGCCCCTGCGCGCACAGCCGCCCGAGCTGCTCCGGGGTCAGCTTCTCGAACAGGAACAGGGAGGCGATCTCCTGCGGGGCGCAGGGCATGACCTGTCCGCTCATGACTGCTCCAGGTACCGGTGGACGAGCATCACGGCCATGGCCCCCTCTCCGACGGCGGAGGCGACGCGCTTCGCGGACTGGGCGCGCGCGTCACCCGCCACGAACACGCCGGGGATGTTGGTCTCCAGGTGGTAGGGCGGCCGGTCCAGCTCCCAGTCGGCCGGCGGGCGCCCGTCCGGCGTGAGGTCGGGCCCGGCCAGGATGAAGCCGTGCTCGTCGCGCAGCACCGTACCGTCCAGCCAGTCGGTCAGCGGGGCCGCGCCGATGAAGACGAACATCCAGTGGGCGTCGACGAGTTCCGTCGTGCCGCTGTCCACGTCGCGCAGCGTCAGCTGTTCCAGGTGCTCCTCGCCGTGCGCCGCCTCGACGACGGTCCGGGTCCGCACCGTGATGTTCTGCGCTTCCTCGATCTGCTGGATCAGGTAGTACGACATCGACGCCGTCAGGGACTCCCCGCGTACCAGCAGGGTCACCGACTTCGCGCCGCGGGCCAGGTACATCGCTGCCTGTCCGGCGGAGTTGGCGCCGCCCACGATGTACACGTCGTGCCCCTGGCAGGAGGACGCCTCGGTGAGCGAGGAGCCGTAGTACACCCCGCGGCCGATCAGGTCGTCACAGCCCGGTGCCCGCAGGTGCCGGTACGACACGCCGGTGGCCAGGATGACGCTCTGCGCGGCGACCGCCGAGCCGTCGGAGAAGCGGACGGTGCGCGCCGCGCCGTTGACCTCCAGCCCCGTCACCTCGCGCGCGGTGAGGATCTCGGCGCCGAAGCGGCCGGCCTGGCGGCGGGCGCGTTCCGTGAGCTGTGCGCCCGACACGCCGTCCGGGAAGCCGAGGTAGTTCTCGATGCGGGAGCTCTGCCCGGCCTGTCCGCCGGTCGCCGACCGCTCGACCAGGACGGTCCGCAGTCCCTCGGAGGCCCCGTACACCGCGGCGCCGAGCCCGGCCGGGCCGCCGCCGATCACCACGAGGTCGTAGAAGTCGGCGGCCGGTGTCGTGGCGAGCCCCACGTGGGCGGCCAGGTCGGGCGCCGCCGGCTCGATCAGCACGGTGCCCTCCGGTGTGATCACCACGGGCAGCCGCTGCCCGTCGGCCCCGGCCGCCTCCAGCAGGCGCCGTCCCTCGGGCTCGTCGGAGGAGTACCAGCGGTACGGCACCTGGTTGCGGGCCAGGAACTCCCGCGCGTGCGAGGTCCGCGCCGACCAGCGGTGCCCGATCAGCTTGGTGGCGGGTACGGGCCGGTGGTCGCTGGAGCGCCAGGCCGCGAGCAGGTCGTCCACGACCGGGTAGAGCTTCTCCTCGGGCGGGTCCCACGGCTTGAGGAGGTAGTGGTCAAGGTCGACGACGTTGATCGCGTCGATGGCGGCGTTGGTGTCGGCGTAGGCGGTGAGCAGCACGCGCCGCGCGCCCGGGTACACGCTCAGGGCCTGTTCGAGGAACTCAATCCCGTTCATCTGCGGCATCCGGTAGTCGGCGAGGATCACGGCCACCAGGTCGCCCCGCAGCTTCAGCTCGCGCAGCGCCTCCAGCGCGGACTCCCCGGACTCGGCGCGCACGATCCGGTAGCCGGCACCGTAGCGGCGCCGCAGGTCGCGGGCGACGGCGCGGGAGACTCCGGGATCGTCGTCGACGGTCAGGATGACGGTCCGTGCGGTGTCGGCGGCCTGTGCCATACGTCTCCCACGAGCGGGCTGGGCCGGCGGCGGGACGAGCCGCCGCGCCGGTTCCCGCCCATCGTACGTTCGCGGGCTAGGGCCTGTCGTCAAACTCCCGTCTGCCCCGCGACGCCTGGCACGCGCTCTCGCCGCACCGGGCGGAATCCCGAGTACGTCCAGTACGAGGGCTTCCCCCCGGCACACCGAGAGCACGCACCAGACGCCGCGTGGCCGCCCTCCGGGCGACGACGGGAGTTTGACGACAGGCCCTAGCAGCCGCCCGGGGCCGTGGGCGGAGTCTCACACTCCGTGCCCGCGCGGGTGACCTCCGCCCACAGGGCGGTTTCGACCTTGCCCAGGAGGCGGGCCAGTTCCGCGCGTTCCGGGGCGTCCAGGCCGTCCAGGGTCTGGAGTTCGAGCTCGCCCCACGCCCTGCGGACGTCGATCAGGAGCCCGCAGCTGGCCTCCGTGGCCTCGACCAGGGAGGCCCGCCGGTCCGAGGGGTCGGGGCGGCGCCGGACGTGGCCCGACTGCTCCAGGCGCTGGAGCATCTTGGTCACCGTGGAGGGGTCGAGGCCGAGGGTTTTGATCAGCTCGGACTGGCGCACCGCGCCGCTGTCCCAGAGGTGCATCATCAGGAACTCCTGCCCCGGGTGCAGCCCCAGGTCCCGCAGGAGCCGCCCGGCGGCGATCCGGTGGAGCCGGGCGACGCGGCTGATCGCATGACTCACCGGCCCGTCCAGCACGGCGCTGGGCACCGCCGCGCACTGCGGGGTGGTGTGCGCCTCCCGCACGGATTCCGCGGTCATGGGAGTGCTCCTCCTGGTCGGTCCGGCAGATCCCTGGTGGGTTGATCCTACCTGCCGCCCTCATTTTATCTTGGTCGGCCAAGTAATGGGGTACGCTGCTTCCCGCAGCAAATCATTGGCCGACCAACCATCTTCTGCGAGGCAGTCATGACCAGCGCTTTCGACCCCGTCCACCTCGCCGGCGCCACGCTCTCCAACCGGATCGCCCTGGCGCCGATGACGCGCAGCCGCGCGGGCGAGGGCGGCGTCGCCACCCGCCTCGTCGCCGAGTACTACACCCAGCGGGCCTCCGCGGGCCTGATCATCAGCGAGGGGATCCAGCCCTCCGCCGTCGGCCAGGGCTACCCCTTCACCCCCGGCCTGCACAGCGCCGAGCAGGTCGCGTCCTGGCGCGAGGTCACCGACTCCGTCCACGCGGCGGGCGGCCGGATCTTCGCCCAGCTGATGCACGCGGGCCGGATCGGCCACCCGACGCTGCTGCCCGACGGCCTCGTACCCGTCGCCCCGTCGGCGGTCGCCGCCCGGGGACAGCTCTTCACCGGCGACGGCATGAAGGATCTCGTGACCCCGCGCGAGCTGACCGGAGCCGAGGTGCGGCAGACCATCGCCGACTACGCGGCGGCCGCCCGGAACGCGATGGAGGCCGGTTTCGACGGGGTGGAGCTGCACGGCGCCAACGGTTACCTGATCCACCAGTTCCTGGCCCCCGGCTCGAACCTGCGCACCGACGAGTGGGGCGGGCCGGTGGAGAACCGGATCCGCTTCGCGGTGGAGGTGGTCAAGGCGGTGGCCTCGGCGATCGGCGCCGGGCGCACGGCGCTGCGCGTCTCGCCCGGGAACCCGTACAACGACATCTCCGAGCCGGAGCCGCAGGCCGCCTACGAGGCGCTGGTCAAGGAGATCGACGGCCTCGGCCTGGCCTACCTGCACGTCCTGGAGCACGGCCCCGAGGCACGGGAGGCCACCCTCGCCCTCCGCAAGCAGTTCAGCGGCCCGCTCGTGCTGAACCCGGCCACGGAAGGCCCCACCGACCACCGCGCCCTCACGCTGATCGAGGACGGCACGGCCGACCTGCTCGCCTTCGGCGCGCTCTTCCTGGCCAACCCCGACCTGCCCGAGCGACTGCGCACGGAAGGCCCGTACAACGCCCCGGACCCGGCCACCTTCTTCGGTGGAGACGCCCGCGGTTACACGGACTACCCCGCCCTCGGGGCCGCCTAGCGCGGCACCTCCCGCGGCCCAACGGGGGCCGATCGGATGAGGAGATTCCGCTTCCGCTTGCCCTAGCCTGTACCGGCAACGCAGACCGGGGGGCCGAGCGCAAAGGAAGAGCGCGTCCATGGGCATCAGCAGCAGTTCCGTACGTCGCCTGCGGGCGGGCTCCGCCGTGGCGGCCGCCGTCCTCGGCCTGGTGGCGGCTGCCGGCGCGCCGGCCCTGGCCGCCGCGGGCGGCCCGGCGGACCGGTCCTCGGCCACGGGTCCCGCCGGGGCCGCCCAGGGCCCCGCCCGGGTCCCGCTGGGCATATCCCGGCTGGCGCAGACCTCGGGCTCGGGCCGCGACATCGCCATCACCATCGACGACGGCCCGGACCCGCGCTGGACCCCGGAGGTCCTGCGCGTGCTGAGGGAGAACCACGTCAAGGCCACCTTCTGCATGATCGGGACCCGCGCGCAGGAGTACCCGGCCCTGGTGCGCTCGGTCGCCGCCGAGGGCCACCGGCTGTGCGACCACTCGGTCGACCACGACGTGACCATGGACCACAAGCCCGTCGCGTTCCAGAGGCAGCAGATCCTCGACGGCAAGGCCATGATCGAGAAGGCCGCGCCGGGGGTCCCCGTCACCTACTACCGTGCGCCGGGCGGTGCCTTCACCCCCGCGAGCCGCGCGATCGCCGCCGCGAGCGGGATGCGGCCCCTGGGCTGGAGCGTGGACCCCAAGGACTGGAGCCGGCCCGGCCTGCCGGCCATCGTCGCCGTCGTGGAGGGCGAGCTGCCCCCGCAGCCGACCGTCCTCTTCCACGACGGGGGCGGGGACCGCAGCGAGACCGTCGCGGCGCTGAAGGAGTACCTGCCCTGGCTCACCGCGCGGGGCTACACCTTCACCTTCCCCGCCCGCGCCACCCCGTAAGGGCCTGCGGCACCGTTTCCGTGCGTGCCCGGGGGCACGGCGCCCCCGGCGGGCGGCCGTCAGCGCTCCCGCGCCGACGCATGCGGGACGTCACGTGGGACGTGCGGCGTCGGAGGTCAGTCGCCGCCTCCGCCGCAGCCTCCCCCGCCTCCGCAGGAGGAACCGCCGCCGCAGGACGAGCTGCCGCAACCGCCCCCGCCGCCGTCGCCCCACGAGCCACCGCGCCTGCCCTTGCGCGACGGCCCGCCGCTTCCCCCCGCCTTGGCCACGACCACCACGATGAGGATGAACCCCAGGATCACCAGGATTGTCATGTGCCCTGCCCCCGTTCCCCGTACGGTCCCGTCCGGTCCGTGTCAGGGGGATCCCCCGCCCGGTGGCCGGACCAACCCCACTTGAGGAACTCCAGAGCTTGGACGTCGTGCGCCGGGCACGGGCCGCCGGTCCGAGTCGGTGGCCATCTCCCGGGCCACCGGGGTCAGTTGGGCGGCAGGAGGATCAGCGGCGCCGTGCGCAGGTCCAGGCCCCCATGCCCTGGATCTTGGCGAGTCTCCTCGCCGTCGCGATCTGCTGCGCCTTCGTGGCGAGGTCGGCACGTCGTGCGTACCTGCGGCCTCCGGCCGCGTTCCAGCTCGACTGGGTGAACTGCAATCCGCCGTAATGGCCGTTGCCGGTGTTCGCACGCCAGTTGCCGCCGGATTCACAGCGGGCGATGGCATTCCAGTCGGGCTTCGGTTTGGAGTGGACCGAGGCCGCATGAGCCCCGGAGACATCCAGCAGGGCTACGGTCAACAAGACCGTGGCGGCCAGCAGTTGACCGATCGTGTTCCGGCTTCGCCGGTCCTTGCGGTGGCGCGACATCAGTCCTCCTTCGCTGTTGGGGCGGACCTGCCGCAAACAGCGGGCGGGCCCGCGTACGGCCGTGTTCGGGCCGTGGCCACAGCACAGCACGGACCTGAGGGATTACAGCGGCACTTGAGGTCGGCGCAGGCCGGACGCCACCCGAACGGACGCTCTAAGTGCGTGCGGTGGCAGGCGCGCAGCGGTCCCCCGACGTGGCGGCAGCGCCTCTGCGGCACGGGGCAGCCGCCTCCGTTTCCGGCCCGGCCGCGGGGGTAGGCGCGCCTTGCGCCGCAGGGGCCCGCAGGGTCGGTCGCTGCGGCGTTTTCACGTGACAGGAGGCCAGGTCGACGCCGTTGGAGGAGTCATGGACCATTCCCACGCACCCGTACTCGATGCGTTGGAGGAGTTTCGGCGCCGGGGGGACATCGCCTACGGGCCGCCCGGTCACAAGCAGGGTCGCGGGGTGGATCCCAGGGTGGCCGACGTGGTGGGCCTCGATGTGTTCCGGTCGGACGTGCTGACGCTCAACGGCCTGGACGACCGGCGTGAGTCCCAAGGAGTGCTGAGCCGGGCACAGGAACTGATGGCCGACGCGGTCGGCGCGGAGCAGGCGTTCTTCTCGACCTGCGGAAGCTCGTTGTCGGTGCGGACCGCGATGCTGGCCGTGGCCGGGCCCGGCGAGAAGCTGCTGCTGTCACGGAACGCGCACAAGTCGGTGATCGCGGCGGTGGTGGTGAACGGCGTGGAGCCGATCTGGGTCCACCCGAAGTTCGACTCCGAACGGCACCTGGCGCACCCGCCCGAGCCCGACGACGTACGCCGGCGGCTGGAGGAGCACCCCGACGCCAAGGGGATGCTGCTGATCACCCCGACGAACTGGGGCACCTGCGCCGACATCCGGGGCGTGGCCGACGTCTGCCATTCCTTCGACGTGCCGCTGATCGTCGACGAGGCGTGGGGGGCGCACCTGCCCTTCCACCCGGACCTGCCGGCCTGGGGCATCGACGCGGGCGCGGACCTGGTGGTCACCAGCGTGCACAAGATGGGTGGCGCCATCGAGCAGAGTTCGGTCTTCCACCTGCAGTACGACCGGGTTTCGCCGGACGTGCTCAAGCAGCGCGAGGACCTGCTGGGGACGACCAGTGCGTCCTCGCTCGTGTACGCGACGCTCGACGGCTGGCGGCGGCAGATGGTGGAGCACGGACGGGACCTGCTGGACGGCGCGCTGCGGCGGGCGTACCGGGTGCGCGAGGCCGTCGCCGGCACGTCCGGCCTGCGGCTGATGGACCGCGAGGTCGTCGAGGCCGGGCTCGCCGCCGAGCTGGATCCGCTCAAGATCGTGATCGATGTACAGGACCTCGGGATCAGCGGCATGCAGGCGGCGGAGTGGCTGCGGACGGAGTGCCAGGTCGACGTGGGAGGATCCGACACCTTCCGGATCAACGCGTCGATCACCCATGCGGATGACGACGACACCGAGAAGGTCCTCGTCGATGCCCTGCGCAAGCTGGTGGACGGGGCCGGCTCGATCGAACGGCAGCCCGCGGTGCACCTGCCCCCGCCGCGGTCGCTGGAGCTGGAGCAGGCGCGTCTTCCGCGCGAGGCCTTCTTCGGCGAGGCGGAGCAGGTGGCGTCGAAGGACGCGGTCGGCCGGATCGCCGCCGAGACCATCAGCCCGTACCCGCCGGGCGTGCCCGTGGTGGCACCCGGCGAGGTGATCAACTCCGAGGTGGTGGACTACCTGCGCAGCGGCGCCGACCACGGAATGCTCCTCCCGGACGCGGCGGACCCGTCCGCGAAGACGTTCCGGGTGGTGGCCCGCGGCCGGTGAGGACAGGCCGTCCGGGGGTCAGCGGCGGGCGGTGGCCGCGTCCGGATCGTGACGCAGCACCGCCTGCACCGCCTCCAGCACCTCGTCCACGGTGATCCGCAGGAGCCGGGCGTCGGGCAGCGGCCCGTGGGCGTCCCCGGGGCGCAGCGGGTCCTCGCCGGGCCGCGGTCGCCACAGCACGCGGTGCGCCGGGTGCTGTGGCGGGCCCCACAAGCGCGGCGCCACCGGCCCGAACAGCACGACCGACGGGGTGCCCAGGGCCGTGGCCAGGTGGGCCAGCCCGGTGTCTCCGACCACGACGCAGCGGGCGTCGGCCACCAGGGCGCAGAGCTGCGGGAACGGTACGTCGTCCGCGCCGCCCAGCACCGCTTCCGCCGGCAGCCCGGCTTCGGCCGCCACGCGGCGGCCCAGCCGTCCCTCCCCCACCCCCGCCGTGACGACGACCCGGTGACCCGCGCGGTCCAGGGCCCGCGCCACGGCCGCGAACCGCTGCGCCGGCCAGCGGCGGGCGCCCGAGTCGGCGCCCGGGTGGACCACGACGGCGCCGGGAGCGGGAGACGGGCACGCGGGGCGCGGGATGGCGAGGTCGGTGGGGTCGGCCTCGATCCCGTACCAGCGCAGCAGCCGGCACCAGCGGTCGCGCTCGTGCTCGTCCGGGCGCCAGTGGGGCCCGGCGATGTCGGGCGTGCCGCTGTGCCTGAAGGCGAGGAGCCGGCCCGGCCGCAGCCGCTGGAGGAGGAGGTGGCTCGGTGGGCCGTTTCCGTGCAGGTCCACCGCCACGTCGGGAGCCGGGCCTGCCCAGCCGAGCCCCGCGGGCACGGCGCGGCCGGGTGCGCCGACGGGCAGGAGCCGGTCGACCAGACCCGTCGCCCTCACGGCGGCGGACAGGCGGCCGGGGGCGGCCAGCACGATGTCGCTGTCCTGCATGCTCCGGCGCAGCGCCCGCAGGCAGGGCACCACCGTCAGCAGGTCGCCGAGCCCCAAGGCGCGCAGCACCAGCACCTGGGGCCGGGCGGCGCGGGGCGCACCGGTTGACCCGCTCACGGCCAGGACGGTTCCCGGCGGGGTACCACCACCAGTTCCCCGAGGGCGCTTCCGCTCGGCACGGACAGGGCGTACACGACGGTGTCGGCGACGATCTCCGGGCTCTGCAGCATGGAGACGTCGGCGTCAGGGAAGCGCTCCAGGATGAAGGCGGTCTCCATCCCGCCGGCGATGACCCCCGTCACCCCGATGCCCTCGCAGTCGCGCTGTGCCTCCTTGAAGAGGGTGTGCGTGAAGGCGCGCAGCCCCGATTTGCTCGCCGCGTAGGGGCCGGCCTCCGTCCACGTCCGGTTCGCGGCCGTCGAGAGGATGTTGACGATGTGGCCGCCGCCCTGGGCCACCATGCGGCGGTACGCCTCCAGGCACAGGTACATCGGCCCGAGGAGGTTGGTGTTCACCACTCGGGTGACCTCGTCCGCCGTGAGGTGCTCGGCCGACTTCGAGACGTCCACGGCGGCGTTGTTGACGAGGATGTCCACCCGCTGACCGGCCTCGTCGACGTCACGGAAGACATCGGCCACCGCGCCCGGGTCGCAGACGTCCAGGCCCACGGAACGGGCCCGCCACCCCTGGGCGATGAGGTCCTCGCACAGTTCCTTCGCCAGGTCCTGCCGTACGTCCGCCACGAGGACCGAGGCCCCGGCGGCGGCCAGTCGGCGGGAGATGGCGGCTCCCAGTCCGCGGGCGCCTCCGGTCACCAATGCCTGTTTGCCCTGCAGGTCCACGTACGTCGCGTTGCTCATCCGCCCTGCCCTCCGTCGTCGGCTGCCGGCCGCCGGGAACCCGTGTGTCCGCGCCGCTCGGCCGCTCTGGTCTCCACTGTCACCAGCGCGGCCGTCTCCGGCACGCCGGGTTAGGCCGCAGGGTGGCGCGGCGCCCGGTCCGGCGCGCCCCGGCGGCGGGGCGGGCGCCTGCCCCCGGTGGCGTGTGAGCAAGCACACGGGCACCCCCGCATCCCTGGTGGCCCAAGGGCGGGGTCAGGAGCCGGGTGGCCGGGTCCGGCCGGTCCGGGACGCAGGTCACAGCGGGGGCGGGAGAGCGTCTGCCACCATGACCGGCGGGTTCGTGCCTCCCCCTCCACTCCACCTGTCGAGCGCCGGTGTGCGTGTCGACGGTGCGGAGCGCCCGTTCCCCGCCTTCCTTTTCCGTCCTCCGCGCTTCGCGCTCCGTCCCCGGTGCCTCTGTGTCTGTGTCTGTGCCTGTGCCTTCTGCCGCCCCGTCCGCGACCTCGACCCCTGCCCCCGCCCCCGCCCCTGGCGACCGCTCGCCGTGGCGGTCCCTGCGCTACCGCAGCATGCGCTGGTGGGCCGTCGCCAACTTCGTGTCCAACGCCGGTACGTGGATGCAGCTGACGGTGCAGAACCTGCTCGTGCTGCAGATCACCGGGTCGGCCGCCGCGACGGGGCTGTCCGTGTCCATCCAGGTGGCGCCGGGTCTGCTGCTCGGCCTCGCCGGCGGTGCCGCCGTCGACCGCTGGCCCCGCAAGCTGACGGCGGCCGCGGGCCAGGCCCTGCTCGGCCTGGTGGCCCTGGTGACGGCGGTGCTCGTCGCGCTGGGCCGCCTGGACCTGCCGGTCCTGCTCGCGCTGTCGGCCGTCACCGGCCTGATCGCCACCGTCGACGGCCCGGCCTGCGCGCTGCTCGGCAACGACCTCGTCCGTACGGAGGACGTGCCCTCCGCCATCGGCGTCGGCTCGCTCGTCCACAGCGCCGGACGGCTCGCGGGCGCGGCGCTCGCCGGCGTCGCCGTCGCCGTCGTGGGCACGGCGGCGGCCTACGCGGCGAACGGCGTGTCGTTCCTGTTCGTGGCCTGCGTGATCCCCTTCCTGAAGGCGGCGCGGCCCGCGCAACCGCGTGCCGAGGCGGTCACGGCGCCCGGGGCGGACCCGGCGTCCGAGCCGGTCGAGGAGCAGAAGACGAGCGCCCGGGACGGGCTCGCCTTCTTCATGCGGCGGCCCCGGCTGGTGGCCCTCGCCGCGCTGAACGGGATCAGCGCGATGTTCGGCCGCAATTACTCGCTCACCCTGGTGGTGCTGGTCACCGGCCCGCTGGCGGGCGACGCCGGCTCGTTCAGCAAGGTCTCCACGGTCCTTGCCGTGGGCGGGATCATCGGCGCCGTCCTGGGTGCGCGGCTGCACCGGCCCAGCGTCCGCCTGGTGGGGATGCTGACCTTCGCCGGGGCGCTGCTCCAGGTGCTGGCCGGCCTGTCCCCGTCGCTCGCGCTGCTCCTCGTTCTGGTCCTGCCCATGGCCGTGGCGGAGTCCGTCGGGGACACCGCCCAGTCCACGGTGCTCCAGACGGACCCGCCGGCCAGGATGCGGGGCCGTGTGCTCGGTGCCTGGTCCAGCATCCGCACCGTGTGGAGTCTCGCGGCGCCGCCGATGCTGGGGCTGCTGATGGAGTTCGCCGGTGTCCGCGCCACGCTCGTGGCCGGCGGGCTCGTCATCGCCGGGGCGGTGGCGGCGGGCTACCTGCTGCGCGGCCGCAGGGTCCGCCCGGTGGCGCCCGCCCGGGTGTCCGAGGCGGTCCTGCCCGCCCGTACGAGCCTGGGCACCGCGGCCTGAGCCCTCCTTCCGGCTCGCTGGCCCGGACCGGCTCAGGGAGCGGGGTCCCGGGCCGGCTCCGGACCCGAGGCGGCGCGTGCCGCCCGGTGGGCGAGGCCGGTGGTGGAGCGGCCGTCGAGGTACGGCAGGACGACGGTCTGGCCGCCCCAGGCGCGCAGTGCCTCCGCCTCCGGCAGCGCGTCGGCCGAGTAGTCGCCGCCCTTGACCCAGACGTCCGGCCGCAGCGCGTGCAGCAGGGCCTGGGGGGTGTCCTCCTCGAAGGCGACGACGGCATCGACGCTGGCGAGCGCCGACAGGACCCGCACGCGGTCCTCCAGGGGGGTGAGCGGACGGCCCGGCCCTTTCAGACGCCGCAGGGACGCGTCGGTGTTCACGCAGACGATCAGGCAGTCGCCGATGCGCCGCGCGCTGTCGAGCAGGCCCACGTGTCCGGCGTGCAGCAGGTCGAAGCAGCCGCCCGTGGCCACCACGGTGCCGCCGGCCGCGCGCACGCTCTCGGCCAGCGCGAACGCGTCCGCCGGGGCGGGGGCGCCGGCCGCCGCCTCACCGCCCTCCCGCCACAGGCGGGGGTCGGAGGCGCCGCCCGCCGCGACGAACGCGGCCGCGCCGGCCACCGCGCGCTGCACGGCCTCCTCCGGCAGGGCGCCCTCCGCGAGCGCGACCGCGGCGAGGGCGGCGAAACAGTCGCCGGCGCCGCACGGATCGCCGACGGCCGGGTAGGGGGCCGGCACGAGCATCGGCGCCGCCGAGCGCGGGCTGGTCAGCAGCGCGCCGCGGTCCCCGAGGGTCACCGCGACCGAGACGGCGTCCCAGCGTTCGGCCAGGGCGGCGCCCCGCCACGCGTGCGCCCCCAGCGAATGTCCCTCGCCCTGGCACAGGGCGGCCGCCTCGGCGGCGTTCGGCGTCACCAGGCGGGCTCCCGGAACCGGCGGGCCGCCGCGCGGGTGCGGGTCCCACACCAGCGGCACGCGGCGCGCCACACCGGCCAGCAGCGGCCGCACGGCGTCCGCCGTGCCCCTGCCGTAGTCCGCGACCAGGACGGCGTGCGCCCCGGCGAGTGCTGCGCGTACGGCGTCGGTGACCGGGCCGACCTCACCGCCGCCCTGGTCCACGCGGACCAGGGGCCGGCCACCTGCCAGCACCCGTGTCTTCACCGGCAGGGTGCCGTCCAGCGCGAGCTCCACCAGCCGTACCCGACCGCGCAGCGCCTCGCGCACGCGTTCGCTGGCCCGGTCCTCGCCGAGCGCGGTGACCAGGACGACGTCACGGCCGGCCCGCGCGGCCAGGATCGCGGCCAGTCCGGCTCCCCCCGGGCGCGAGAGGTCGGCGGTCACGTCGACGACGGGCACCGGCGCGTCGGGGGCGAGCCGGTCCACGACGCCCTGGACGTCGCGGTCGAGGAGGGCGTCACCGACCACGACCAGGGGCCCGCCGGCGTTCACGACGTCCTCCGGAGGGCGGCGGCCGCCGGCCGCGGTGCTCTGCGGCCCGCGGCCCGTCCCGCCCGTCCCGCGGCGCGGGTGGCGGCGGGCGCGTCGGCGAGCGCGGCGTCGAACGACTCGCACAGCAGGTGCACGGCCACCAGGTGGGCCTCCTGCACGGTCGCCGTCGTGTCCGCGTCGATGCACAGGGCCTGGTCGGCGGCTTCGGCGAGCGGGTTCGGGGAGGCGCCGGTCAGCGCCCAGACCTCCACTCCCGCCGCGCGGGCCGTCATCGCGGCCGCCAGCAGGTTCGTGCTGCGCCCGGAGGTCGACAGCAGGATGAGGACGTCACCGTCCCGGCCGTGGGCCGCCACTTGACGGGCGAAGACGTGCTCGAATCCGTAGTCGTTGCCGATGGCCGTCACGCTGGAGCTCTCCGCGTGCAGGGCGATGGCCGAGTACGCGGCGCGTTCCTCGCGGTACCGGCCGACGAGTTCCGCGGTCAGGTGCTGTGCCTGGGCCGCGCTGCCCCCGTTGCCGGCGGCGAGCAGCCGACCGCCCGCGGGCAGGACCGCGGCGAGCCGGTGGCCCCAGTGGGCGAGTTGGTCCAGGCCGTGGACGCGCAGCCGTTGCAGGGCGTCTTCGAGCGACTGGCAGTGCTGGTGGGCTCCTGCGTGTGCGGGGGTCTGGCTCATGGCGTCGGGCCGGCCCGCTCGCGTGAGCGGTCCGGGCCCCACCTCCTTCAGGCTTCGAAGCTGCGCGGGACGGGCCGCCGGTCCGCCGGGACGGGGCGGGCGGGCGGTGGGGTCGGACGGGCGCTCGCCCGCGGGATCACGGGGCCCCGGCGGCGGTGAGGCGCCCGGTGAGCGCCGAGCGGTAGGCCCGCTCCGTGGCCGAGGCGACGTGCGCCCAGCCGTACCGGCTCGTCACCCGCCGGCGGCCGGCGTTCCCGTAGGCCTCGCGCAGGGGGGCGTCGGCCAGGAGTTCGGCCACGGCGCCGGCCAGCGCGCCGGGGTCCCCCGGCGGTACCAGCCGTCCGGTCCCCCGGTCGACGACGGTGTCGAGCTGGCCGCCGACGGCACTCGCCACGACGGGGCGGCCGCAGGCCATGGCCTCGAGCGGCACGATGCCGAACGGCTCGTAGTCCGCGGGGCACAGCACCACGTCGGCACTGCGCATCACGGCGGGGACCTCGGCGCACGGCACCGCGCCGAGGAAGCGCACGCGGTCGGCGACCCCGGCGCCGCGGGCGATGTCGCGCAGGCGGCGCACCTCCGGATCGCGGTCCAGGCAGGCGGCGTCGGGACCGCCCGCTATGACGAGTTCCGCCTCCGGCAGGCGGGCGAGCGCGGCGATGGACACGGCCGCCCCCTTGCGGGGGACCAGCCTGCCGATCTGGAGCAGCCGGTAGCGGTGCCGCGTCCCGCGTTCGGCGACGGGACCGTCCGGGCGGAACCGGTCGGTGTCGACGCCGCAGGGGACCACATCGGCCTTGTCCGCGGGGATGCCCATCCGTTCGAGTTCGGCGACTTCGTCCCGGCAGGTGGCCACCACCCGGTCGCAGCCCAGGCCGACCTCCCGTTCGCAGCCGATGCGCGACGGCGGACTGGTGTCGGCGGCGCCCTGGTGCCTCCTCTTGACCGTTCCGAGCGCGTGGTAGGTGTGCAGCATCGGCAGCCGCAGCTCCCGTGCCGCCGTGAGGGAGGCGAGACCCGACATCCAGAAGTGCGAATGGATCAGGTCGGGGGGCTGGTCGTGCCGCCAGCGGTCCATCAGGTAGTACGAGAACTCGCGCATGTGCGGCAGCAGTTCGTCCTTGGGCAGGTGCTCCGCCGGGCCGGCCGGGACGTGGTGCACGGTGACGCCGGCGCGCATGTGGGTGCGTTCGGGCAGATCACGCGCGTCGCGGCGGGTGTAGACCGTCACCCGGTGGCCGCGGTCGGCCAGGGCTGCGGCCAGGCAGGCCACGTGTACGTTCTGTCCGCCCGCGTCGACGCCGCCCAGGGTGGCGAGCGGGCTGGCGTGTTCGGAGACCAGCGCCACGGACAGGGACCGCCTCGGTGTGGCCGGGAGGGCGGACCGGCGGGCGGACGTCATGACCGCACCTCCGCCATCAGCCGCTCCCAGTCATCCAGGAAGCGTTTGAGGCCGTGGCGTTCGAGGGCCGCCTGCCGGGCCCGGGCGCCGTCCTCGGCCGCTGCCTCCGGTTCGGCGAGGTAGTGGCGGGCCGCGCGGGCCAGTACCTCGGGCCGGGTGGACAGGACACCGGTGCCGGGCGGCACGGCCTCCACGGCCTCCGTCGCGGCGAGGACGACGACGGGCATGCCCAGGTGCATGGCCTCCAGGAGGGACAGGCCCAGGGACGTCCAGCGCATGGGATGCAGGTAGAGGCGGCGTTCCGCCATGGCGGCGTGCAGGTCCCGCTGGGGGAGCTCGTGCGCGCGGCACCGCTCGGCGGGCAGGCCCAGGTGCTCGGCGAGCCCTTCGGTGCGCATGCCGAACACGTCCAGGGGCGCGGACCGTGCCAGTGCGGGCAGCAGGTCCGTGCCGGTGTGGCGGCCGCGGCGGACCGGTTCGTTGACGACCACGGCGGCGCGGGGCAGGGCGCCGGTGTAGAGGTGCCCCGGATCGACGATGCCGTGCTCGATGACCTCGGCGCGGGTGCTGCCGCTGTCCCAGTACAGCCGGTTGAAGTGGGTCACGTGCACCAGCGTCAGGTCGTCGCGGTCGGCGCACGGATGTCGGGTCAGCGGCACCGCTCCGTCCGGGGCGTTGTGCTCCAGGTAGACGGCGGGGATGTCCCTGCCCGGGCGGCGGCGGAGCCAGCGCTCGGCCAGTTCCGCCTCGTGGGGCCGTTGCAGTACGACGAGGTCGACCCGCGTGTCGGCGAGTTCCGCCGGAGTGACCTCGCGGACCGATTCCGGCCAGTCGAAGGTACGGGCCCGCCCCAGTCCGTCGGGCCCCCGGTCGGGCGTGACGGGCACCAGGTAGGTGTGCGGTCCCTGGACGAAAGCGGTCGTCCAGGAACCGTGTACGTGCCACAGCAGGATGTTCATACGCTGGCTCCTCGATCGCTCTCGCTGAGGTCCGGCAGGCGGGCAGGGTGCCCGTTCACCGGTCGATGGCCCAGGAGTCCGGCCACGGCGGCCAGGACCTCTGCATCGCTGACGGAGTCCAGACAGGGGTGTCCCGGAAGCGGGCACTCCCGGGCCCTGCTGCCGGCGCAGGCGGCGGCGTGGTCGCCGAGCAGGACGTGCGGCACGCCGTGGGGGCGCCAGCGTTCCGCCGGCACGACCGGGGCGAAGAGGCAGACGACGGGGGTGCCGACGGCGCAGGCGAGGTGCATGGGGCCGGTGTTGCCGGTCACCACGACCCGCGCGCCGGCCAGGACGCCCGCCAGTTCGTGCAGGTCGGCGGTGGCACCGCCGAGGTCGAGACCGTGATGTCCGGCCACCTCGGCGGTCAGGTCCTTCTCCGCAGGGCTGCCGGTGACCACCACGCGGTGGCCCGCCGTGTGCAGCGCCGCGGCGGCCCGGGCCGCGCGACCGGCGGTCCATCGGCGGGCGGCGACGGCGGCCCCGGGATGCAGGACCACGTACGGTTCCGGACCCGTCAGCCGCGTGGTGTCGGGGGGCGGGAGCACCGCGAGCCTGCCGTCGTCCCCGGGCGGCGGGCGGAACCCGAAGGCGCGCACCAGGTCCAGCGCGGCCTCGGCCTCGTGCCGTCCGGGCAGCCGGTGGTGCCGCAGGCTCAGCAGGGAGCCGGGGTACTCCTCGCAGTCGGCGGCGACCCGCTCCACGCCCGCGAGCGCGAGCAGCAGGGCGGTCGGCAGCGGACTCTGGTGGTACGAGACGAGGACCACGCCGCGGTCGAAGCGGCCGGCGGACAGGGCGTCGACCAGCAGGCCGCATTCCTCCCGGGAGGTCCTGCCTGGCTCCAGGCCCACCCACGGCGCGTCGTAGACGAGCACCTGGTCCACGCCGGGCAGCAGCCGCGCCGCCGGAACGCCCAGGGGCCCGCACAGCAGGGTGGTGTGGGAGGAACCGGCCGCCACCGCCCGCACGGCGGGTCCGGCCAGCAGGACGTCCCCGGCGCTGTCGAGGCGTACGACGAGGCTGCGCGGGAGGTTCATCGGGTACCGCCGGGTTCGGGCGCCGGCCCGGCCGCGTCCAGGATCAGGCGGACCGCGGCCAGCAGGTCAGGCGCGGTCCGCTCCGCGGACGCGACCTCCTCGGGCCGGGTGACCGGTGTCGGTACCAGCACGCTCCGTGCCCCGGCCGCTCGCGCGGCCCCCACGTCGGCGCCGATGTCTCCGACGACCACCGTGCGGCGGGGTGCGACGCCGAGCCGTTCGCACGCGGCGAGGACCAGTCCGGGCGAGGGCTTGCGGCAGCCGCATCCGTCCTCGGGCCGGTGCGGGCAGACCGCCCACACGGCGAACGGGCCGAACAGGTCGTCCACGCGCAGCCGTACGGACTGCACCTGGTCCCGTGTCAGCAGTCCGCGGCCGACTCCGGACTGGTTGCTCACCACGCCGGTCGGGATGCCGCGGTCCCGCAGGGCGGCTATCGCGGCCCGGGCGGACGGCATCGGAACGACGCGGGCCGGGTCGCCGTTGTACGGGACGTCGACGACGAGGGTGCCGTCACGGTCGAAGAGGACGGCCTCGGGCAGGGCGTCCCGTGCGGGGGACCGGTCCCGGGGCCGGCCGGCGGCACGTGCGTCGCCCCACAGCCAGGGGCCTGCGGACGGCGGCTCGCCACGCTGCCCGCCCGCGGCGGAGGGGCGCGTCATGACCGGACCGGTTCGGCCGGTGACTCCTGCGGGGCCGCCGGGCCGGCCACCGGCGGCCGCGCGGCTCCCAGGGGGCGGGCGGCGCGGTGCAGGGCGTGGCCCCGCAGCCAGTGCCAGGCGGCGACGGGCGGGATGAGGACGCTCGTGACGAGCATGGTGGCGGTCTCGGCCCGGGTCCGTGGTCCGGGGGCGATCCGGGCCGCGGCGAACTCGGCCGTCCCGGCCAGCCACCCGCCGGCGCACACGGCGGCGGCTCCGCCCCGGCCGGCCAGCGCGCAGCCCACGGCGGCGGCCGCCGCCGCGCTGACCGCGAGGTGGCGCGGCAGCCGGCCGCGCGGTGCGGCGGCCCGTGCCCACCAGTCGTGTCCGTGCAGGCGGGTCATCAGCACGTCGTCCGCGTTGCCCGCCTGCACCCGTACGGACACCCAGCGGTCGGCGGGGCGGACCGGATGGGTGGTGCGGCGGGTGCCGGGGGCCAGGGTCCATCCGCCGTCGAGCAGGCGCAGGGCGAGGTCGGCGTCCTCCCGGAAGGCGCGCCGGAACCGTTCGTCGAAGCCGCCCGCCGCCTCCAGCGCCTCGCGCCGGAAGGCCATGTCGGCGGTGATCCAGCGGGCGGTGGAGAGCCCCGCCGTATTGCGCTCCCAGTCCGTGGGACGGCGGCCGGCCGGGAGCGGGACGTCGACGCGGGCGGTGACGGCGGCGGTGTCGCGCGCCGCTGACGCCAGGTCACGGGCCAGGTCACGGCCCCAGGTGGGTCCCGGCACCACGTCGTCGTCCAGGAAGACGATCCACGGCGCCGTGCCCGCGGCGCGGGCGCCGGTGTTGCGGGCCGCGGCGGGTCCGCGTCCGCCGCCGGCCACGACGGTGGTGAGCGGGCGCAGCGCCTGCGGCACGTCCAGGGCGGGCGGCGTGGCGCCGCTGTCGGTGCGGTCGTGGACGAGGACGACCCTGGCCGGTCCGGTGCCGTCGGCCGTGGCGGCCGCGAGGGCCTCCAGGCAGGTCCGCAGACTCGGCCTGCCGAGTGTGGGGACGACCACGGCGTACGGTTCGGCCGTCGCTCGCTGCGTCATCGGGCTCACGCTCCCTCTCCGTCCCGGAAGAGCCCGCCCCGCCGTACGGCGTACGGTCCGATCGCGAGCAGGTCCACGGGCGACGAGCCGAAGCACTCCAGCGCGTCCCGGGGGTCGTCCACCATCGGCCGGCCGGCGGTGTTCAGGCTGGTGTTGACGACCACCGGCAGCCCGGTCCGCCGTTCGAACTCGGTGAGCATGCGTGCCACGAGCGGCTCGGTACGCGGGTCCACGGTCTGGATGCGGGCCGTTCCGTCCACGTGGACGACGGCGGGGATCCGCTCGCGCCAGTCGGCGGCCACGTCGTGGACGAAGAGCATGTACGGGCTGGGCAGCGGCCCGTCGAAGATGTCCGGCGCGCGCTCGGCGAGCACCATGGGCGCCACCGGCCGGAACTGTTCGCGGCCCTTGACGTCGTTGAGCCGTTCCAGATTTCCCGCGTGGCCGGGATGGGCCAGGAGGGAACGGTGCCCCAGGGCTCGGGGCCCGTATTCGGAACGGCCTTGGAACCAGGCGACGATGGCGTTGTCGGCGAGGGCTTCGGCGACGGTGGCGGCGATGTCCGAAGGACGTTCGAAGGGCACGCCGGCCGTCTTGAGCCAGGCGCCGAGCTCCGCATCGGACCAGTCACGGCCCAGGTCCGCGCCGGCCATCGGTTCGGGGTCGTCTCCGGCTCCGGCGGCGAGGAGCAGCGCCGAGCCGAGGGCCGTGCCGGCGTCGCCGGCCGCGGGCTGCACCCAGACGCGGGAGAAGGGGCCCTCGCGGGCGATGCGGGAGTTGGCGACGCAGTTGAGGGCGACTCCCCCGGCCAGCGTGAGGACCCGGTCGTGGGTACGGCCGTGCAGCCAGCGCACCAGGTCGAGCAGTGTCTCCTCCAGCACGGCCTGGGCGCTCGCGGCGACGTCCGCGTGGGCGGCGGTCCACGGCTCGTCGGCGCCCCGGGGCGGGCAGAACTCGTCCCAGGGGACGCCGGTGGCATGGAAGCCCCCGTCACCGGTCGGGTAGACGTAGCGCCTCAGTTCGGACAGCATGCGCGGCGTGCCGTGGGACGCGAGGGCCATCACCTTGAACTCGTCCGAGGAACGCAGGAAGCCGAGATGGCCGGTGAGTTCCTCGTACACGAGCCCGAGCGAGTGCGGGAGGTCCTGCGCGTACAGCGGCTCCAGCCGGCTGCCCGTCCGGCGCGCCGCGAGGTGCGAGGCGCGCTCGCCACGGCCGTCGAGGACCAGGACGGAACTGTTGTCCGCGCCGTCGGCGGCGAACGCCCCGGAGGCGGCGTGCGCCATGTGGTGGGGCACGAAGCGGACGAGGTCCGGGTCGAGGCCGGGGAGCGCGGCTGCCAGGAAGCCCGGGGCCTGGCGGGCGTACGTCTGGCGCAGGTGGTCCCACGGGTCGTGCAGTCCCATGGCGTCGGCGGGCAGGGCCAGGGCCGGATCGTAGGAATAGGCGACGGCGTCCAGGTCCTGGGGCCGCAGTCCGGCGCGGCGCAGGCACCACGCAGCGGCCTGTTCCGGCAGCTCCCAGGCGGAGAACGGCACCGGCCGCTTGCCGTGCTTGCGGCGCGAGAAGCGTTCCTCCTCGGTGGCGGCGACGGTGCGGCCGTCGATGACGAGCGCGGCGGCGGGGTCGTGGAAGAGCGCGTTGATTCCCAGAATGCGCATGGAGGTACGGCCTTTCGGCTGTGGGGTGGTTGCCGGCGGTCAGTTGTCGGCGTGTGCGCGGAACCAGTCGATGGTGCGGCGCAACCCTTCGTCGGCCGTCACGAGCGGCTCCCACTGCAGCTTGTCCCGGGCGAGCGTGATGTCGGGGCACCGCACGGCCGGATCGTCCGTCGGCCGCTCCACGAAGGTGATCTCCGAGCGGGACCCGGTCAGTTCGATGATCCATTGGGCCAGTTCCAGCATGGTGAGCTCGGCGGGGTTGCCGATGTTCACGGGGCCGGACATGCCGTGGGCGGCCGCCCTGAGGATCCCGGAGACGGTGTCGTCGACGTAGCACAGGGAACGCGTCTGCAGGCCGTCGCCCGTGACCGTCAGGGGGGCGCCGGCCAGGGCCTGGCGGATGAAGGTGGGGACGGCGCGTCCGTCGTACCCCCGCATGCGCGGGCCGTAGGTGTTGAACAGCCGCACGACGCAGGTGTCGGTTCCCAGCGCGGAGCCGTGCGCCGTGGTGAGGGCCTCGCCGAAACGCTTGGCCTCGTCGTACACGCTCCGCGGGCCGACGGGGTTGACGTGACCCCAGTACCGCTCGTTCTGCGGGTGCTCCTCCGGATCGCCGTACACCTCGGAGGTGGAGGCCAGGAGGAAGCGGGCCCCGCTGCGGCGAGCGAGGTCCAGCGCGTTGCGGGTACCGAGGCTGCCGGCTTCCAGCGTGTGCACCGGCAGCCGGAGATAGTCGGCGGGAGAGGCCGGCGAGGCGAGGTGGAGGACGAGATCGGGGGTGCGCGGCACCGTGAAGGGCCGCGAGACGTTCGCCTCCTGGAGGGTGAAGCCGGGCCGGTCGACCAGATGGGCCACGTTCTCTAGCCGTCCGGTGCTGAAGTCGTCGACGCAGGTGACCGCGGTGCCCGCAGCCATCAGTGCCGAGCACAGGTGCGAGCCGACGAAGCCGGCGCCTCCGGTGACGACGGCGTGCTCCCAGGTCGGTGCCGCGACAGAGCCCATGATGGTCTCCTCTCGGAAAGGCGGAGAGCGCGGGACGCCGGGTTCGCCGGGCGGCGGCTGCCGCCCCCACCTGGCACCACCCCGCAGGGATCACCTCAGCCTGACCCAGCGCCGTGGATGTCGCCCGGGAGAGGGGGCATTCGGATGATAACCGTGTGTAACGACGTAGTGACATCAGATGTGAGGCCCTCCCCCGTGGCCGGGTGGAGGGCCTGACATCTGGCATGGAGCTCTTACCGGGTCACCCCTCCACACCGGTCGAGGTGTGGGCGGCGCCGACGGGCTTGGACTCCGGTGAGCCCCGCTGGCGCAGGTAGACGGAGAGGATCACCATGGCGGCCACCGCCAGGAGCTCGGACTGCCAGTTCTGCAGGGTCCGGTTCCAGAAATCCGGCAGTGCCAGATAGGCGCCCCATCCGACGGGGTCCTGGAGCTCTCGCAGCTGCTGCTCGTTGTAGGCCGCCACGCCGGAAATCGACTGGGCAAGCCAGGAGCCGATGAACAGACAGCCCATGACGAGACCCAGCGAGCGCGAGTACAGCCCCTGCCGCCAGTCCTTGGTGCCGGCCCAGCGGGGCGAGTCGCTCCGGGCGTGGTCGCCCAGGCGCTGCTCCTGATCCGACTCCGTACCGGCCTTGTGCAGCTCTTTGGACTCGGGGGACCCCCGCTGGACGAGCCAGACCGTTCCGAAGATGTAGAGGAAGAACTGAAGGAATTCCGACTGCCAGTTCTCGCTGACGTCCACGGCGAAGTCGGAGGTGGTCATGTACTGGCCCAGAGTGAGCTGCTGGAGACCGTCGACGCGGAGTTGCTCGTTGAACTCGGCATGGCCGGCGAGTGCCTGCCCGAGCAGGACCAGCAGGAATCCGGTCCCGAAGGCCAGGGTCAGGCTGTTGTCCCGCCAGAACCGGCCGCGCCGTCGGTCCCCCTCTTGGGTGTCGGTATCGCTGCTCATCGGTGCATCGCCCCGATCGCGATGAAGTACCCGAGCCCGCCCACCACCACGACGAGGCAGGTCACGAACAGGAAGCGCATCCTCAGCCGCCCTTCAGCACGCACTGGTAGGGCCGCTCCCCCCGCGGGGTGCAGCCGGCCGCCACGACCTTCCACCCGTCACCGAAGTGCGACAGGAACAGCGTGTCACCGTCGAGGCGCAGCATTGCCTGCCGGCCGTAGACCTCGGTGGCGCGCACCGCCTCCGCTTTCGGAAGCTCCTCCCCGGCCAGTGCCTGGGCGCACGCCTTCTCCTCGTCCTGCTCCAGCTGTCCCAGCGTCTCGGGTGCCAGCAGCCGGCAGGCCGCCTCGTGGTTCCCTGCGGCCAGGGCCTGCTCGAACCCCTCCCCCGCAGCCCGCGCCCCGTCCAGCCGGGCCGCGGACGCCCCGCACCCGGCGACCAGCGCGGCGACCGCACCGGTGCACAGGACCGCACGCAGGGCCCGCGCCCTTGCCGGTCTCACGGGCGACGCCTCACTCCGGACAGTACGATCACGCGCGTCTCCCAGGTCCGGTCCGTCACAACACCATGCCCTCCTATGCCCCCTGTCGTCGCCCGGATCCCCCTCGGCCCTCGCCCACCACCCGAGCGGCCTACGGACACCCCCCGCCATCGGGGCCCACACGCCTTTCGGATCATCCTCCAAGCGCTGGACGAGACGAGGACCGTGCTGTCGGCGTGGACACCGGTTCCGGCGCGGACGCAGCGTGAGTCGGGACCGCCATCGGGCCCTCCGAGCCGGTGCGGGGCGCTCGCCGCTCCGCCCGCACGCCCCCGGACCGCGCCAGACGCGCTCCATCCTGGAGGTTTGCCCGATTGATTCGGGCATCGCATTAGTGGCTTCACACAAGGCATTATTCGAGCCGATCCGACAAGCCCGAGTACCTGCGCCCCGGCCGTCAACTGGTCGATGCAACAGATTCCGGGTGCACTGATTTGACCTGCGGGCTTCGGCCCCTGACGGCATTCCGGATGGACATAACCAAGCGCCGCTCGAAGGCTTGACCGAGGGACCTGCGGCACCGTAGCTTCGAGGCACCGACTCGTGAGCTGATGGAAGGAGGCGAAGTCGGATGTCGACCATCTCCGAACTGTCTCGCCTCGCCCACCAGGTCGCCTGGACTCCGGGTCGTGTAGCACACGGCTGCTGAGCAGCCCCCTATCCGGCGCGCCGATCGCGGCCCCGGCATCTTTCGATTTTTGTCACCCGCCTTCGGCGTATCGTTGTGTGCCGATTTGCGCTCCGAGTTCTCGAGCTGTGCCTCCGGGTTCTCAGGCTGCGCCACCGAAATAGAAAGCTCCTGAAATGGCGACTAGGACAATCAGGTCCACCGTGCACGGAAATGAGGATGTGCCATGGTAGAGGCACGTATCACGGTCAACGGGAAAGAAACACCGCTTTCACCGGCTGCCCCTCACACCACAGTGCTGGATTTCCTGCGCGAGCGTGGCCTGACCGGCACGAAGGAGGGCTGTGCCGAGGGTGAGTGCGGCGCCTGTTCGGTGCTGGTGGCACGTCCTGGCGTGAACAAGGCCACCGACTGGGTGGCGGTCAACGCCTGCCTGATCCCGGCCGCCTCGCTGGACGGCCAGGAAGTCATCACCTCCGAGGGTCTCGCCACGGCCGGCGAGGCCGGGGCGCAGCCCACGCTGCACCCGGTGCAGGAGGAGATGGCGGTCCGCGGCGGCTCCCAGTGCGGTTACTGCACTCCGGGATTCATCTGCAGCATGGCGTCCGAGTACTACCGGCCCGACCGCTGCGCCCACGCGGCGTCGGACGCGGAGTCGGACTCGGCCGAGCACACCGACGCCGAGCACGGTCCGAACGGTTTCGACCTGCACTCGCTGAGCGGAAACCTGTGCCGCTGTACCGGCTACCGCCCGATCCGCGATGCCGCGTTCGCCGTCGGTGCGCCCACCGAGGAAGACCCGCTGGCGCAGCGTCGCGAGCAGCCCGCGCCCGAGCCGGCTGCCACCGTGTACACGCGGGACGGCAGCACGTTCGTGCGGCCGCGCACCCTGGCCGAGGCGACGCAGCTGCTGCGCGAGCGCCCCGAGGCCGTGGTGGTCGCCGGCAGCACCGACTACGGCGTCGAGGTGAACATCCGCTCCCGCCGGGACGAGTACGTGGTCGCCATCGACCGCCTGCCCGAGCTGCGTGAGCTGCGTGTCGAGTCCGACCACATCGAGATCGGTGCGGCGGTGACGCTCACCGAGATCGAGCGCCGCCTCGACGGCAGCGTCCCGCTGCTGGCGGAGCTGTTCCCGCAGTTCGCCTCCCGGCTCATCCGCAACAGCGGCACCCTCGGCGGCAACCTGGGTACCGGCTCCCCCATCGGTGACAGCCCGCCGGTGCTGCTCGCGCTGGAGGCGTCGCTGGTGCTCGCCGACGCCGACGGTGAGCGCGTGGTCCCGCTGTCGGAGTACTTCACCGGTTACCGGCAGAGCGTGCGCCGTCGCGACGAGCTGATCCGCGCGGTCCGCATCCCGCTTCCGCTGTCGCCTGTCGCGGCCTTCCACAAGATCGCCAAGCGTCGCTTCGACGACATCTCCAGTGTTGCCGTCGCCTTCGCGCTCGACATCCAGGACGGCATCGTCGCCAAGGCCCGCATCGGCCTGGGCGGCGTGGCGGCCACCCCGATCCGCGCCCTCTCCACCGAGGCCGCCCTCGAGGGCAAGCCGTGGTCGGCGGAGACGGTCGAGGCAGCGGCCCAGCTGCTGCAGGCCGAGGGCACGCCGATGAACGATCACCGTGCCAGCGCCGAATACCGCTCCGCGATGCTCGGCCAGAGCCTGTTGAAGCTGCACGCAGAGACCCCTGAGGCGGTGTCGTCATGAGCCATCTGTCCGAGATCCCCGAGAAGCCCGTCGTCGGCGTTTCCATGCCGCACGAGAGCGCGAACCTGCACGTCACCGGTGCCGCGCTCTACACGGACGACCTGGTGTACCGCACCAAGGACGTGCTGCACGCGTACCCGGTCCAGGTCATGAAGGCCCGTGCCAAGGTCACCGCGCTGCGCACCGAGGCCGCGCTCGCCGTGCCCGGTGTGGTCCGTGTGCTGACCGTCGCCGACGTGCCCGGCGTCAACGACGCCGGCATGAAGCACGACGAGCCGCTGTTCCCGGACGAGGTCCAGTACTACGGCCACTCGGTCGCCTGGGTGCTCGGCGAGACCCTGGAGGCGGCCCGGCTCGGTGCGGCAGCCGTCGAGGTGGAGCTCGAAGAGCTGCCCTCGATCATGACGCTGAAGGAGGCCATCGCGGCCGAGGCCTTCCACGGCGCCCGGCCCCTGATGGTGACCGGCGACATCGACGCCGGCTTCGAGGAATCCGCCCACGTGTTCGAGGGCGAGTTCCAGTTCTCCGACCAGGAGCACTTCTACCTCGAGACCCACGCGGCGCTGGCCCAGATCGACGAGAACGGGCAGCTGTTCATCCAGAGCAGCACCCAGCACCCCTCGGAGACGCAGGAAATCGTCGCGCACGTGCTCGGCATCCACAGCCACGAAGTGACCGTGCAGTGCCTGCGCATGGGTGGCGGCTTCGGTGGCAAGGAGATGCAGCCGCACGGCTTCGCGGCCATCGCCGCGCTCGGCGCCAAGCTGACCGGCCGTCCGGTCCGGCTGCGGCTCAACCGCACCCAGGACCTGACCATGTCGGGCAAGCGCCACGGCTTCCACGCCAAGTGGAAGATCGGCTTCGACGCCGAGGGCCGCATCCAGGCCCTGGACGCCACGCTGACCTCCGACGGCGGCTGGAGCCTGGACCTGTCCGAGCCCGTGACCGCCCGCGCGCTGTGCCACATCGACAACACGTACTGGATCCCCAACGCGCGTGTCGCCGGTCGCATCGCCAAGACCAACAAGGTCTCCAACACCGCCTTCCGCGGCTTCGGCGGCCCCCAGGGCATGCTGGTGATGGAGGACATCCTCGGCCGCTGCGCGCCGCAGCTCGGTCTGGACCCGATGGAGCTGCGCGAGCGCAACTTCTACCAGCCGGGCCAGGGCCAGACGACGCCGTACGGGCAGCCGGTCACGCAGGCCGAGCGGATCTCCCTCATCTGGGACAAGATCCAGAGCGACGCCGGCATCGCCGACCGCAAGCGCGAGATCGCGGCCTTCAATGCCGCGCACCCGCACACCAAGCGGGCCCTCGCGATCACCAACATCAAGTTCGGCATCTCGTTCAACCTCACCGCCTTCAACCAGGGCGGCGCGCTCGTGCTGATCTACAAGGACGGCTCCGTCCTGATCAACCACGGTGGCACCGAGATGGGCCAGGGCCTGCACACCAAGATGATGCAGGTGGCCGCGACCACGCTGGGCATCCCGCTGCACAAGGTGCGGCTGGCCCCGACGCGGACCGACAAGGTGCCCAACACCTCCGCCACCGCCGCCAGCTCCGGCGCGGACCTCAACGGCGGGGCGATCAAGAACGCCTGTGAGCAGCTGCGCGAGCGCCTGGTCCAGGTGGCCGCCGGCCAGCTGGGCGGCAACGCCTCGGACGTGCGCATCGTCGAGGGCGTCGCACGCGTCCTCGGCAGCGACAAGGAGCTGGCCTGGGACGACCTGGTCCACACCGCGTACTTCCAGCGCGTCCAGCTCTCGGCGGCCGGTTACTACCGCACCGAGGGTCTGCACTGGAACGCGCAGACTTTCCGGGGCTCGCCGTTCAAGTACTTCTCCTACGGCGCCGCGGCAGCCGAGGTCGAGGTGGACGGCTTCACCGGCAAGTACCGCATCCGGCGCGTGGACATCATCCACGATGTCGGCGACAGCCTCTCCCCGATGATCGACATCGGTCAGGTCGAGGGCGGCTTCGTGCAGGGCGCGGGCTGGCTGACCCTCGAGGACATGCGCTGGGACACCACTGACGGCCCGAACCGCGGTCGTCTGCTGACCCAGGCAGCGAGCACCTACAAGCTGCCGAGCTTCTCGGAGATGCCCGAGGAGTTCAACGTCCACCTGCTGCAGAACGCCACCGAAGAGGGTGCGGTCTACGGCTCCAAGGCGGTCGGTGAGCCTCCGCTGATGCTGGCCTTCTCGGTCCGCGAGGCGCTGCGGCAGGCCGCCGCTGCGTTCGGGCCGGCCGGACTCAGCCTGGAGCTCGGCGCCCCCGCGACGCCGGAGGCCGTGTACTGGGCGATCGAAGCGGCACGTCGAGCCGACGTGAAGTCCGACGACAGCGAGTTCCTCGCCGTCCCGACCGCTTTGAGCAATGCCTGACATGACGTGGGTGGCCGCGGTCGCGCGGTTGCGGGCACGCCGGGAACCCGGCGTGCTCGTGACCGTCGCGACCGTGCGCGGTCACGCACCCCGCAAGGCCGGTGCCAAGCTCGTCGTGGGACAGACCGAGACCTGGGGTTCCATCGGCGGCGGCAACATCGAGGCCGTCGCCATCGACCGGGCGCGCCAGCTGAACGGCTCGCCCGACGCGGAGCCCGAGCTGATGGAGTTCGCCCTCAACGACAAGGTCACCGGCCCGCACGGCGTGCAGTGCTGCGGCGGAGCCGTCAGCGTCCTGCTCGAACCGCTGCCGGTGGTCGAAGCGGTGGCCGTCTTCGGCGTCGGGCACGTCGGGCTGGAGCTGGCACGCATCCTGGCCCGCCACAACGTGGATCTGCACCTGATCGACACCCGCCCCGAGATGCTCGCCGACGAACGGCTCGGTGTGCTCTCGGACGCGGTGGCGCAGATCCACGTGCACCACACCCTGCTGCTTCCGGAGGAGGTGCTCGCGGAGCTGCCGCCCGGCACCCACGTGCTGATCATGACCCATGATCACGCCGAGGACGCCGCGCTGTGCGACGCCGCCTTGCGCACGTCCGGTCTCGGCTCGATCGGCCTGATCGGCTCGGCGGCCAAGTGGGCGCGGTTCCGGCAGCGCCTGGCCAACGAGGGCGGCCACGACACGGCCACCATCGACCGGATCAAGACGCCGATCGGACTGTCCGAGATCACCGGCAAGGAACCCGCCACGATCGCGGTGAGCGTCGCGGCGGACCTGATCCGGACCTTCGAACAGGACCGCCAGGGCCCGCAGGCGCCGAACACGGTCGCCCCGGTCCCCGTACGCTCCGGCAGCCGCTAGCGAAAGACCCCGCACCCCCTGAGAGGACGGTGCGGGGCTCATACACGTGCCGGCGGGTGCGCGCTCGGCGCACTCGTCCAGGTCACCTCGCTCGACGACGGTGGCCTCCGGCTCGACCATCTGCCCGGGTACGGCCGGTCACGCCACCCCGGGCATCGTGGTGCCCGGGGGTCATCCCACGGGTCGTGGCAGCCCCATGCGCACCGGTCCCACCCCCGGCGACGTATGGACGAGCGGTTCGCTCCCGGGGTCGGGGAGCTTCGCGCTACGGGTGAGGGTCTGGCTCAGTTCCAGGATCGTGCCCCGGTACAGGGGCCACGGCTCGTGCTCCACCGGAGTGAGCCACAGACGCCCGGCGCGGCGGGAGAACGCCGCCCACCGGTGGGTGAGCCAGTCGTCGAGGGGGTCCGGTTCCACCACGCGCGCGCCGCCGCGGACCCGCAGCCGGTAGGAGGCGTCGCCAAGGCGGCGGCGCCCCGAGTAGCCGACCTCGTGCCCCCGGGACTCCACCGACAAGGCGGCCACGTGGTACGGGATCCCGACAGCGCGGGCCGCGAGCATCAGCGGGTTGACGACGTCGAGCGAGAAGAACCACAGGCCGCGGCGGCCGTCGGGCAGGCGCGCGTAGGTCCGCAGGTTCGTCTCCGGGAAGTCGGGAGGCGGCAGGGGCGCCCGCAGCACTCGGACCGACCGCATGACGAGGGGGGTGAGGCTGACCCACGCGGCCTCGTCGAACACGTCGGCGAACAGCCCGGGGGGCAGCAGGGCCTGCACGGCTTCGGGCGGGTAGCGCCAGTGCACCATGGTCTGCTGCCGCCAGTGCATGGTCAGCACCGCGGGAGCGACGTGCGGAGCCTCGTACCGGGGCTCACGCACGGGCGTTGCGGGGCCGGATCGGCGCCGTGGTGGTCATGGGACCACCATGGACCGGCGGCCGGGCACCGGCGCCCGCGACACACCAGGGTGCTTTTGCGCCGACGCCACCCGGGGTACACGTGACTCGCCGACCAGCACCGAAAGACGGAGGTGCCTGATGGAGACGTCCGTGGACCGGATCGCTCAGCCCTGGGGCGGGCGTACCGCCTACGGGCCCGGCGACGCCTGGCCGGCCCGTGTGGACACGCACCTGGCCGAAGGCATCACCCCGGACGACGTCGAGAGGTGGGTGCAGTCGGCCTCGGTGCTCCACTCGAACGGCGATGCGATGGACATCGCGGTGAGGGCTGGCCGGATCGTCGGAGTCCGCGGAAGGGCCGCCGACCGGGTGAACCGCGGCCGCCTGGGCCCGAAGGACCTGTCCGGCTGGCAGGCCAACCACGCACCGACCGGCTGCGCAGCCCGCTGGTGCGCGAGGGCGGCCGGCTGGTCGAGTGCGACTGGGACACGGCCATGACGCGCGTCGTGGAACGCTCCCGCGAGCTCCTCGCCGCGCACGGGCCGGGAGCGATCGGGTTCTACACCACCGGGCAGCTGTTCCTGGAGGAGTACTACACCCTCGCGGTCCTGGCCCGCGCCGGGATCGGCACCAACCACCTCGACGGCAACACCCGCCTGTGCACCTCCACCGCGGCCGAGGCGCTCAAGGAGTCCTTCGGCTGCGACGGCCAGCCAGGCTCCTACACGGACGTGGACCACGCGGACACGATCGCCCTCTTCGGCCACAACATGGCCGAGACCCAGCCGGTCCTGTGGATGCGGGTGCTGGACCGGCTGGAGGGTGAGCGGCCGCCGCGCCTGGTGTGCGTGGACCCCCGCCCCACCCCGGTGGCCCGGCGCGCCGACGTCCACCTGGCGCCCCACGTCGGTACACGGCCGAGCGCCACCGCACCGAACACGAGGTCCACCACGTCGCCACCGACCTCGCCCGCTGGTCCGACGAGCACGCCGAGCGCATCGCGGAGGCCTCACGGGCCTGCGGGCTCGACCTGCGCGGCGGTACCGGCGACCGCCCGGGCGAGGGCCTGCTGACCGCCGTACGGGAGAAGACCGCCGAGATGCTCGGCCACCGGCCCGAACCCGGCCTGCTGCTCCTGCGCGACCTGCGTTCGCTGCATCTGGCGGCGGCGGGGAACTCCGTGTACTGGGAGATGCTCGCCCAGTACGCCCAGGCCGCCCGGGACGACCGGCTCCTGGCCCTCTCCTCCGCCTGCCATCCCCGGACCCTGCGGCAGATGCGCTGGACCAACACCATGATCAAAACCCTGTCACCGCAGGTCCTCACCAGCCTCCGAGGACTCTGGCTCCCACGGCCTCGTGGACGCCCCTAGGGCAAGGTGAAGAGGACTTTGTCCTCGTCCGCGGCGGGGTCCGCCCGCTTGAGCCTGGCCCTGATGCTGGATCCGAGCTGGAGGTCCAGGCCGTTGGTCGAGACGACCTTGGCCAGCACGGCGGGGTCGGCCAGGAACACCTTGCCCTCGCGCGGCCTGCCCCGCTCCGCGTCGGTGTCGATGACCGCGGCGTCGAACACCTCGCCCACGCGGTCCTTGAGCACCGCGGCCTCGGCCAGGTCCACGGTCTGCCGGTCCGCCAGGCCGCTCTTGCTCCGTGCCGTGTCGCAGGGGATGCAGTACAGGGCGTCGAGCACCCAGTTCGGCGGGGCCTTGTCCGCGCACGCCATCACGCACAGCTCACCGGTGTACCGGTCGACCAGGCGCCGCAGCGGAGCCGTGCAGTGCGTGTACGGGGCCGCGATCGCCGCGTGCATCGTGTACGCCGGCTTCTGGTTGTCGCGGAAGACGGTGTACTCCGCCTTGAGCATCGTGCTCGTGGCCTCGCTGAGGAAGGCCATGTGCTGCTGGTTCCGGGGATCGAGCTTGCGGACCAGCGTGGCGTACGACGTGCCGGGCCGCCAGACGATGCCCAGGGCCTTGGCGATGTCGTGCAGGCGCTTGACCACGTTCTGATCGGCCTGCTCCCTCTGGGTCCGCAGGATGCCGGTACCGGTGTCGAGCATGATCTGGGCCGCGGACATCCCGGTCATGAGGGAGATCTGCTCGTTCCAGCCCTCGACCGGCAGCGTCGCCACGTAGCGCAGCCGGAACGATCCGTCCTCGAGGGTGACCTCCTGGTCCGGCAGGTTCACCGAAATGCCGCCGCGCGCGACTTCGACGGCCTCCCGCAGCTCCCCGATCTCGCGCAGCAGGGCGAGGGACTCCTCCGCCGTGCCGTTGTCGATGGCCTGCTGGGCGCCCGCGTAGTCGAGCTGGGCCCGGCTGCGGATCACGGCCCGGCTCACGGACGAGTCGGTCAGGTTGCCGTGGGCGTCGAGGTCGTGCTGCCAGAGCAGCGCGGGGCGGTCCTTGTTCGGCAGCAGGCTGGCCGCGCCCTCGGAGAGGGCGGGCGGGTGCAGGGGCACCTTGAGGTCGGGGAAGTACAGCGTCTCGATCCGGTCGTGCGCCTCGATGTCCAGAGGGCTGCCCGCCCGGACGAAGGTCGCCACGTCCGCGATGGCGTAGTACACGCGATAGCCGCCACCGGGCCGCCGTTCCAGGTGCATGGCCTGGTCGAGGTCCTTCGACTTCGGCGGGTCGATCGTGAAGAACGGCAGGTGGGTGGCGTCCTTGTCGGGCATGCGTGCCTCGGCCACGGCCTTGTCGGCCGCTTTCAGTACGCGCTTGGGGAAGCTCAGGGGGACCTTCAGCTCCGCACGGAGTTCCTCCAGCGCGGTGCGCAGGGCGGCCTGGGCCTCGGCAGACATGTGCATCGGGCGGCGTCGCATGCCCCGAGCGTAGGGCGGCGATCACGGACCCGCGCGGTGGGCGGGGCCGGACGGCGGAGCGGACGGGGGCCACGGCGGGTGCGCCGGGAGGGGGCCTCGCCGGAGGGCCCAAGGGCTGGTCCGCACGGTCACGGGAGCCCGCCGCACCTGGTCGGCGGCGGGCATGACGTGAGGGTCGTTCAGGAGCAGAGTGCACCGTTGAGCGTGTAGCGCGTCGGGATCGCGTTGATACCCGAGTACGTCGCCTGGAAGCCGAAGCTCGCGCCGGCGCCGGGTGCCAGCGTGCCGTTCCATCCGGCGTCCCGGGCGGTGACCGTGTGGCCCGACTGGCTCACCGTGGCGTTCCAGGCGTTGCCGATCCGCTGGTCACCCGCGAAGCTCCAGCCGAGGGTCCAGCCGGAGATCGCCGAGGTTCCGGTGTTCCTCACGGTCACGGTCGCCGTGAAGCCGCTCCCCCAGGCGTTGTCGATCCGGTACGCCACCGTGCAGGAAGCCGCCGACGCGTCGTCGTCCGCCTCCGTCGCCGTGAACGTCGCGGGCTGCACGCCGGGGCCACCGACCGTGAAGGTCGCACTGCCCGGCAATGCGTCGGCATCCTGCGCGGCGAAGACCGAAACCTGCTGCGCCGATGCCCAGTTGGCCGGGGTGAACACCAGGGTCGCGGCCGCCGACAGGTCCTCGTCGCCGGAGTTCCGGGCCACCGTCACCGTGACGTTCTGCGCGGGCGCGGCCGAGAGCCGTACGGTCACCGGCGCCGAACCGCCCTCCGCGACCGTCACGGCCGCCGGTGCCGCCTGGACCACGGGCACCGGCGGGGCGCTGCGCCGCTCAGCCGCAAAGGCTGCCAGCCAGGCCAGCGAGGCGTTCCAGTTGATGGCCACCTCGTTCGTGGAGTAGGAGCCGATGTCGTCCACGTAGCACGCCGCCGGAGCGCAGCCCGCGAGCTTCTCCTTGGCCACCGGGTCCTCCAGTCCCGCGTTCGGCCCGCCCGCGAAGGAACCGGCCGGCGGGTGCGGCAGCGAGGCCTCGTTCTGGTGCGCCCAGAACCGGTGGTGCTGGTTCTCGGAATAGCGGTCGCCGTAGCCGGTGACGTAGGAGAGGTCGAGCGCGTTGCGGCCCAGCAGGTAGTCCAAGGACTCCAGCGCGCCGAATCGGTAACGCTGTTGACCGGTGAGCTCGTACGCCACGGCCAGCACCATCGCATGGTTGGTGACGGCACTGTTGGAGCCCCACCCGTACCCGGTGGCGGGGAGCGGCACCGCGTAGCCCTGTCCGGCCATGGTGGACAGGTGGCCGTCGGCGGCCGCGGTCAGCAGGCCGCGCAGCCGGGCCACGTCGTCGGCGGGCAGGGTCACGCCGGGGACGGTGGCGAGGGTGATGCGGCCGAGCGTCGCGGTGCCGCCCCACCAGAACGCGTCGGCGGGCTTGGTGTGGTGCGGGGAGGAGGTGACGGCGTCCCGGTACGGTGACTCACCGGTGGTGGCCAGGAGTTCCGCCGCTGCCCAGTAGAACTCGTCGGAGACGTCGGCGTCCTCGTACGCACCGCCGCCGGTGTTGTCGGTCGCCGGGGCGAGCACGTTCGGGTTGGCCTTGGCGGCCGCCCAGGCGCGGCGGGCCGCGTCCAGGCAGCGCGCGGCGAACGCGGCGTCGTACGGCGCGTACACCCGGGCACACTGCGCTGCCGAGGCCGCCAGGTTCAGCGTCGCGGCGGTCGACGGCTTGTGCAACTCGCGCTGCTCGGAGTCGAGTTCGGGGCGGGTCGGCAGGCCGGTCCACTTGGCGTCGTGCACCTTGTGGAAGGCCATCCCGGCCATCGGTTTCCCGGCCGGGACCTGCATCCGCAGCAGGAACTCCAACTCCCAGCGCGCCTCGTCCAGCACGTCCGGCATTCCGTTGCCACGCTCCGGGATGCGCAGCGTCGCGTCGCCGAGGGCCGCATCGCCGCCCGAACGGTGCGCCCGCTCGAAGGAGTTGGCCATCTCCCAGACGGAGATGCCGCCGTTGACCACGTACTTGCCGTGGTCGCCCGCGTCGTACCAGCCGCCACGCACGTCCAGTTGGTAGTCGCAGACCCCGGCCTGGCAGGGGACACCGCTGTCGCCCTTGTTGGGGGCTACGCCCAGGTGCCCGGCGGGGCGGGCGTAGGCGGGGCCGCCCGCCAGGGCGGCGTCGATCGCAATACCGCTGCGCTGCTGGTGGAAGAACGACATGCTGTCGGCGCGCAATCCGTCGTACAGCGCGGCGGAGATGTCGAAGGGGTGGCTGGTCCGGCCGTCGACGACCAGGGTGAAGCCGGTGCCGTTGCCTGTGTACGCGCCGAAGTCCACCAAGTGCGTGGACTGACCGGACGCCTGGTCGGCGCCGTGCACCGTGGTGGTGCCCGAGGCGGCCACCGCGCCTGAGCCGTCGCGCAGTTGCCAGGCGAGCGGGGCGGTCGCGGAGCTCGCCACGGTGGCCCGCTTGGGGCCGTCGGGCAGGTAGCCGAGCTGGTTGACCCGGACGGGCGTTCCGGCAGCGGCGGCCACGGTGGCGGCGGCCGCGACCGGAACGGCCAGGGCGGTCGTGGGCAGGACGCCGACGGCCAGCGCCAGGCCGGCGAGCACGGCGGCCGCGCGACGTGGCACGCCGCGGGAGGAAGTGACAGGAGGCACGGGCGGAGCCTTCCTTGGTGGGCGGGAGACACATGTGGGAGCGCTCCCAATCAAGCCAGCCACCGGACGGACCCGTCAAGTCTTGTGGTGGTACGGGCAGTTGACCGGCCTCGGTCCGACGAGGCCGGCCGCCGGCCGAGCTGGCGCCGCCGGACCTCGCGCCGCCGAGCGCGCGGGAGGTCCCGCCGTCTTCCGAGCCGCGGCTGTCGGACGGTCCGACCTCAGGTGCCCCGGGAGTGAGGGACGTTGCCGTAATAGGCGTCCGGTCCGTGCTTGCGGGTGAAGTGCCGCTCCAGCAGATGCCTCGGCGGCTCGGAGGTGTCCCCGAGGCGGGACCCCAGCGCCAGCGTGTGCAGTGCCATCTCCGCCACGGCCTCGCAGACGATGGCGTTCTCCAGCGCAGCCTTCGCGGTGGCGCCCCAGGTGAAGGGGCCGTGCCGCGAGACGAGCGCTCCGGGGACCTCGTCGGCCCGACGGGGGTCGCCGTCCAGCCGGGCAACGATCACCTGTCCGGTGTTGTACTCGTAGTCCCGCGCGCACTGCTCGGCGGTGAGGTCCGCCGTCACGGGGACGGGGCCGTTGAAGGTGTCGGCGTGTGTCGTACCGAGCACGGGGATCGGGCGGCGCGCCTGGGCGAAGGCGACCGCATGCGCCGAGTGCGTGTGGGTGACCCCGCCGATGGAGGGGAAGGCCCGGTAGAGGCACCGATGGGTTTCGGTGTCGGTGGACGGCCTGAGGTGCCCGTCGACGACCCGCCCGTCCTCCAGCGCCACCGTCACGAGGTCCTCCTCGGTGAGGTCGGCGTAGGAGACCCCGGACGGCTTGATGACGAAGACGCCGGCGTCTCGATCGACTCCGCTGACGTTTCCCCAGGTGAGGGTGGCCAGGCCGGCCTCCGGGATCCGCAGGTTGGCCGCGAGTACCTCGCGACGGAGGTCCTTGAGGCTGGTCTGGCTCACTAACTGTCTCCGTCTCTCCGACATGTGCGGCGGTTTCCCGTACCGGCGTCCGGCAGACCCCGCAGTCGCCCCCGAGTGGGCCGGACTGAGCGGGGGCCGCACCAGGCATCGTGGCTGCGCACCCCGGCAGCCCTCCGAATTGTGAGCGCTAACACGCCAACATTTCAAGAGGTGCGCGCAGTTTCCTGCCAGCACCGTGCGGGAAACGCGGCATAATGTGAACGCCAACATCGATACAAGTCGACCATCTCCCGGTCGGTCCGAGACGTGTGCGGGCCGCGGCTGGTTCGGTACCGTGAGGAAGGCCGCTCGATGAGGAAAGGAAGAGAGTTGACCCAGCTCCCAGACGTCTCGCGCGCGCCCACGATGACGGACGTCGCCCGCGTCGCCGGCGTGTCCCATCAGACCGTTTCACGGGTGCTCAGCGACCACCCGAACGTCAGCGCCAAGACCCGCGCCGCGGTGACCCAGGTCATCGAGCAGCTGGGGTACCGCCGCAACTCGGCGGCCCGGGCTCTGGCCACGCGCCGGACCCACACACTGGGCGTCATCGCGGTGAACACCACTCTGCACGGGCCGGCCAGCACCGTGGCGGGAGTTCAGGAGGCGGCTCGGGACCGGGGCTATCTGACGTCCGCCGTCACGCTCCGGACGGCCACGCAGACGGCCCTCTCCGAGGCCATGCAGCACCTCGCCGGGTGGGGCGTGGAGGGGATCGTCGCCGTCACTCCCCAGCGCGCCGCGGTGAGGGCCCTGGCGGCATTGGCGGCACCGTGCCCGGTGGTCACCGTGGAAGGCGGTCACACCCTGGACCTGCCGGGGGTGTCACTGGACCAGAACCTCGGCGCTCGCCTGATCACGGAACACCTCCTCGCCTCGGGCCACTCCACCGTGTGGCATGTCGCAGGCCCTCCCGACTGGCTCGAGAGCGAGGCCCGCACGCAGGGGTGGGAGGAAGCGCTGCGCGATGCCGGCGCCGAGGTGCCACCCCTGCTGCGCGGCGACTGGAGTCCCCTGTCCGGATACCAGGCCGGCCAGCAGCTCGCGGGCCGGGTACGGGCGTCACGAGGGCAGGGAGCGGGCCTCACCGCGGTGTTCGTCGCCAACGATCAGATGGCCCTCGGTGTCCTGAGGGCCTTGCGGGAAGCGGGCCTGCGCACGCCCGAGGACGTAGCGGTGGCCGGCTTCGACGACATCCCCGAGGCGGAGTTCTTCCCACCTCCGCTGACGACGATCCGTCAGGATTTCGCCTCGCTCGGCCGCGACAGCATCGGCTTGCTCCTGGACCACATCGAAGGCCGGACCAACGAGTCGACACACCTGGTGGTGGCGCCCGAGCTCATCGTGCGCGCCAGTACGGCCCGCAGGATCGCTCCGCCCGGCGCATGACCCCCACCGGTACGGCCCGCCCGGGCGCGGGAGGGCCGTCGGGTCGGCGGACCCTCCGCGGACAGGCGCGGTCCGACCGGGCCCGGAGGCCTGGTCGGCGGAAAGCCGTGCGGGCAGCACGCGCGCGCAGTGGCACGGGCTGACCGGCCGCGGAGCCGGAGTCAGTCGGCGGCGGGGCGGCGGCCGCCCATCAGACGTTGCAGCACGATGAACACGAGCAGCAGGGCGCCGATGACGATCCGGGTCCACCAGGAGCTGAGCGTGCCCTGGAAGTTGACGACCGTCTGGATCATGCCGAGGACGAGCACGCCGAGGGCGGTGCCCAGGACGAAGCCGGAACCTCCGGTCAGCAGCGTACCTCCGATCACGGTGGCGGCGATCGCGTCGAGTTCCATGCCCATGGCGTGGAGGGCGTAGCCGGAGAGCATGTAGAAGGTCAGCAACAGGCCGCCGAGAGCGGAGCACAGGCCGCTGACAGCGTATACGGCGATCTTGGTGGAGCCCACCGGAAGACCCATCAGGCGCGCGGAGGACTCGTTGCCGCCCAGCGCGTACACGGTGCGGCCGAAGCCCGTGTGGTGCAGTACGACGAAGGCGATCACCAGCACGGCCAGGGCGATGACCACCGGGATCGAGACGAACAGTCCCCCCGGGCCGTACAGGCGGGTCTGTGCGATTCCCGCCGTGGTGGGGTCGCTGATCGTGAGGGATTCGGTGCTGATCGTGTAGCAGAGCCCCCGGGCGAGGAACATGCCGGCCAGGGTGACGATGAACGGCTGTATCTCGAAGGTGTGGATGATCCAGCCCATGAGCGTCCCGCTCGCGGCGCCGACCAGCAGGACCAGTGGAATGACGGTGGCCAGGGGCCAGCCGTGCGACTCGACCAGCCAGGCGGTGAGCGTGGTCGACAGGGCCACCATGGAGCCGACGGACAGATCGATGCCGCCGGTGAGGATGACGAAGGTCGCCCCGACCGCGACGACCAGGAGGAATCCGTTGTCGATCAGCAGGTTCAGCACGACCTGCGCGGAGAGGAAGCCCTCGTAGCGCACCGACCCGACGCTGAACATGACGACCAGCAGGACGGCCGTGACGATCAGTGGGATACGGGTGCGGGTGCGCGGGGACACGGTCGCCAGGGGGCGGGTGAGCCCAGCGGCGGCGCTCGCGATGCCGGTACTCATGCGCGTACCTCCTGCTGCTGCGGGGCGGCGCCCGCCGTGGTGTGGGCTCGGGGAGTGGTCGTCCTGCGGCGGCGCAGGACCTTGGCCCGGAAGACCGGGGACTGGACGAGGCAGACGACGATGACGACGCAGGCCTTGAAGACGAGCGTCGTCTCGGGTGGGACGCCGAGGGTGTAGACGGTGGTGGACAGGGTCTGGATGATCAGGGCGCCCAGGACGGTGCCGCCGAGGGAGAAGCGTCCTCCGGTCAGGGCGGTGCCGCCGACGACGACGGCGAGGATCGCGTCGAGTTCGATCCACAGGCCCGCGTTGTTGCCGTCGGCGCTGGAGACGTTGGAACTGATCATCAGCCCGGCGACGGCGGCGCACAGCGCGCTGAAGACGTAGACCAGGGCGAGCAGACCGCCGGCGCGGATGCCGACCAGGCGGCTGGCGGCGGGGTTGCCGCCTACGGACTCGATCAGCATGCCGAGTGCGCTGCGACGGGTGGCGAAGCCGGTGAGCGCGACGAGGGCGCTGGCCAGGAGCACGGCGAACGGGAAGGTCAGCCAGTAGCCGCCGCCGATCGTCTTGTAGGGCGCGCTGGTCACCGTGATGATCTGGCCGCCGGTGATCAGCTGGGCGACGCCGCGGCCCGCGACCATGAGGATCAGCGTGGCCACGATGGGCTGCACTCCCAGCCCGGACACCAGGAAGCCGTTGGCGAGGCCCAGGACGAGGGCGACGCCGAGCGCGAGGGCGACCGCCGTGAGCATGGTGGCGACACTGCCGGGACGTGCGGCGGTGGAGATGTGCCCGCAGGCGAGGGCGCCGGCGATGGCGACGGTGGAGCCCACCGAGAGGTCGATGCCGCGGGTGGCGATGACGAGGGTCATGCCGAGCGCCACGAGGGTGAGGGGCGCCCCGAACTGGAGGATGTCGATGAGGCTGCCGTAGAGGTGACCGTCGCGTACGCGGACGGAGAAGAAGTCGTGGTGGAACGCGAGGTTGCCGAGGAGCAGCGCGAGCAGGATGAGCGTGGGCCACAGCAGGCGGTGGCCGGCCAGGCGTCTCCCGATTCCGCCGACCGCCTCGGGCTTGGCAGGCTGGGTGGTCATGAGTCCGCTCCGGTGGCGATGGTCGTGAGGAGGCGTTCGGGCGTGACGGTGTCGTCGTTCGTGAGGGTGGCCACCATGCGGTGGTCGCGGAGCACGGCGATGCGGTGGCTCAGGCGCAGGACCTCTTCCAGTTCCGCCGAGATGAATAGCACGGCCGTGCCTTCGGCCGCCTGACGGGCCACCAGTTTCTGGATCTCCGCCTTGGCCCCGATGTCGATGCCCCGGGTGGGTTCGTCGAGGATCAGGAGCCGGGGTGCGGTCAGCAGCCAACGCGCGAGGAGGACCTTCTGCTGGTTGCCTCCGCTGAGGTGGCGCACCTGCGCTTCGGGGTCGGCGGGGCGGATGTCCAGGGCTTCGATCCAGCGCCGTGCCAGTTCGTCCTGTTTCGCACGGGCCAGCGGCCTGGTCCAACCGCGGGCGGCCTGCAGCGCGAGGACGATGTTCTCGCGGACCGTGAGCTCGCCCACCAGCCCCTCGGACTTGCGGTTCTCGGAGCAGAACGCGATGCCCCGGGCGATGGCGTGGCGGGGAGTGCGCAGGACTGCCTTCCTGCCCTCGATGCTCACTTCTCCGGCGTCCGCGCTGTCCGCGCCGAACAGGAGGCGCGCCACTTCGGTGCGGCCCGAGCCCAGCAGGCCGGCCAGTCCGATGACCTCGCCGGCATGGATGTCGAGGTCGTACGGTTCGATCGAGCCCGCGCGGGTCAGCTGTCGTGCCCGGAGGAACGGCTCGCTCGTCGCCCGTCCGGCCGCTTCCTCGTGGGCACGGACGGACAGCTGGTCGAGGGTGGCCAGTTCGCCGCCGATCATGCGCTGTACCAGCGTCACCGGAGTGAGTTCGCCGATGGGGTACTCGCCTTCCAGGCGGCCGTTGCGCAGGATGGTGACGCGGTCGCAGAGATCGAAGACCTGGTCGAGGAAGTGCGTGACGAACAGGATGGCCACGCCGCGGTCACGCAGGCGCCGCACCAGGGTGAAGAGCTGGGCGACCTCCTCGCGATCCAGGCTGGAGGTGGGTTCGTCCAGCACCAGCACCTTCGCCGAGACGTCCACCGCCCGGACGATCGCGACCAGTTGCTGCACGGCCAGGGAGTGCGAACCGAGCAGACCGGTGACGTCCAGGTCGAGGTCCAGTTCCGTCAGCAGCTCCGCCGCCCGCTGCCGCATCGCGGACCAGTGGATGAGGCCGAACCGGCGCGGTTCGCGCCCGATGAGGATGTTCTCGGCGACCGAGATGTTCGGGCAGAGGTTGACCTCCTGGTAGACGGTGCTGATTCCGGCCTGCTGCGCCTGGAGGGGGTCCGCGAACGCGTGGGGCCGGCCGTCGACGAGGATGGTGCCGCCGTCGGCGGGGTGGACACCGGTGAGCACCTTGATCAAGGTGGACTTCCCGGCGCCGTTCTCGCCCATCAGGGCGTGCACCTCACCGGGGAAGAGCCGCAGGGCGACTCCGTCGAGGGCGAGCACGCCCGGGAACTGCTTGCGGATGCCCTGGGCTTCCAGGACCGGCTGCGGGTCGCCGCCGTCCGTGCGCCGCGGGGTGGACGGGGATGCCATCCGCCCTCCTCTCATGGGTGGGGTGGTGGAGCGGACTGCGGTGCCGGGCTTCGCGGGCCCCGCAAGATCCTGAGGAGGACCCGGGCCGGGCTTCCTGCGGCACCGGCTGCCGCGTCAGTAGTTCCGCGAAGGCAGCGCGGCCGCGGCCTTGTCCTGCGGGAAGACGCCCTCCTGGGTCTCGACCCGGGGCGGCACGCTCTCGCCCGCGACGACCTTCTTGGCCAGGTCCATCAGCTGGTCGCCGAGCAGGGGGTTGCACTCCACCACGACGTTGATCTTGCCCTCGGTCATCGCGACGAAGGCGTCCTTGATTCCGTCCACCGAGATCACCTTGATGTCCGTACCGGGCTTCTTGCCGGACTCCTCGATGGCCTGGATGGCGCCGAGGGCCATGTCGTCGTTGTGGGCGTAGAGGACGTCGATGTCCTTCTGCGACTTCAGGAACGCCTGCATGACCTCCTTGCCCTTGGCGCGGGTGAAGTCACCCGACTGCGAGGCCACGATCTTGAACTTGCCGTCGGTGCGGATGACGTCGGCGAAGCCGGCCTTGCGGTCGTTGGCGGGTGCGGAACCCGTGGTGCCCTGGAGCTCGACGATGTTGACCGGACCCTGCTCGTTGGCGTACGTGCTGGTCAGCCACTCCCCCGCGGACTTGCCCTCCTTGACGAAGTCCGAACCCAGGAAGGTCTTGTAGAGGGAGGTGTCCTTGGTGTCCACGGCGCGGTCGGTGAGGATGACCGGGATCCCCGCGTCCTTGGCCTCCTTCAGCACCGTGTCCCAGCCGGACTCCACGACCGGCGAGAAGGCGATCACATCGACCTTCTGCTGGATGAAGGTGCGGATCGCCTTGATCTGGTTCTCCTGCTTCTGCTGCGCGTCGGAGAACTTGAGGTCGATCCCGGCCTTCTTCGCCGCCTCCTGGACGGACTTGGTGTTGGCGGTGCGCCAACCGCTTTCGGCGCCGACCTGGGCGAAGCCCATGGTGATCGTGCCGCCGGAGTCCGCCTTGCCCCCGGAGGCCGGGCCGGAGGCCGGGCCCTCGGTCGAGCAGGCGGTCAACGCCGAGGAGGCGAGGAGGGCGGCGGTGAGGACGAGAACTGCTCTGCGAGCCATGACGGGTGTCCTTTCGGGGTGTACGGAAGAGCTCCGCACGGCCCGGGCCGGGCTGTGCCGGGCGCAGGGGCGTGGCGGGGCCCGGTCGGAGCCGAGCTCGGAGCCGGGGTCGACAGGAGACGGATGGTCTTGGGAGGGGCGCCGTCGCATTGTGAGCGCTAACAAGCCGGGTTCTCAACCCCCTTGTGCGCGTTACCTGTCCGTTACCGCGCACGTGCAACAACGCGACCGACTCCACCCGTTCGGCGAGACCGTCCACTCCGCCTTCGGATCGGACACCTCAACCAGCGGTGGATCAACACCAGATCGAGCCGAGCCCTCGCACACGGAGGCCGCCACACCGAGGCAGCGGTCTCCACGTGATCCACGCAGGCCTCTTGCCTATCGACATTGTTAGCGCTCACACTGCAGGGCATCGGACCCTCCGCCGACCGCCCGGCACCGCCAGGACTGCCGGGACGGCATCTCCGGCTGCCGTGGCGCGCCGCCCGCCGCCCCACGGCGACTTCGAAAGGCACTGTGTTGACGTCACCCCATCCCCTCGCGCCCACCCCGCCTTCCGAGGAGTCGGAGCAGTACACGGTCGGCGTCGACTTCGGCACCCTGTCGGGCCGCGCCGTGGTGGTGCGGGTACGCGACGGTCAGGAGCTGGCCGCAGCGGTCCACGCCTACCGGCACGGCGTCATCGACCGGCACCTGCCCCACGGCGGCGCGCCGTTGCCTCCGGACTGGGCCCTGCAGCACCCCGAGGACTGGCGGGACGTACTGCGTCAGGCCGTCCCGGAGGCGGTGGCGGCGGCCCGGATCGATCCCGCCTCGGTGATCGGTATCGCCACCGACTTCACCGCCTGCACCGTCCTGCCCACGCTGGCCGACGGGACTCCTCTCGCCGAGACCGAGCTCGCCGGACGGCCGCACGCGTGGCCCAAACTGTGGAAGCACCACGCGGCCCAGCCGCATGCCGACCGCATCAACCAACTCGCCCACGCCCGCGGGGAAGAATGGATCACCCGCTACGGCGGCCGGATCTCCGCGGAGTGGCAGTTCGCCAAGGCCCTCCAGGTCCTGGAGGAGGATCCGCTCGTCTACGAAGCCTGCGCGCGGTGGATCGAGGCCGCCGACTGGATCGTGTGGCAGCTCACCGGAACCGAGTCCCGCAACGCATGCACGGCCGGATACAAGGGCATCCACCAGGACGGCGCCTACCCGAGCGAGGAGTACCTGGCCGCGCTGAACCCCCGGTTCGCCGACTTCGCACGGACCCGCCTCGCGTTCCCCCTCTCCGCACTGGGTTCACGCGTGGGCTCGCTCAGTACGGAGGCGGCAGCCTGGACGGGGCTGCGCCCCGGCATCGCGGTGGCCGCGGGCAACGTCGACGCCCATGTCACCGCAGCGGCGGCCCAGGCCGTCGAGGACGGCCACCTGCTCGCCATCATGGGCACCTCCACCTGCCACGTCGTGAACGCCCCCGTCCTCGCCGATGTCCCCGGCATTTGCGGTGTCGTCCACGGCGGGATCGTCGAGGGAGCCTACGGATACGAGGCCGGCCAGAGCGCGGTCGGCGACGTCTTCGCCTGGGTACTGGACCAGGGCGTCCCGCCGGACTACCTCGCCGAGGCCGCCGACCGCGGCGAGGACCTCCACACCCTGCTGACCCGGAAAGCCGCCCTGCAGCCGGTCGGCGGCCACGGACTGGTCGCCCTCGACTGGCTGAACGGCAACCGCTCCGTCCTCGTCGACCACCACCTCTCCGGAGTCATCGTCGGGCTCACCCTCGCGACCCGCCCCGAGGACGTCTACCGTGCGCTGCTCGAGGCCACCGCGTTCGGCACCCGCGTCATCGTGGAGGCCCTCGAGAAGGGCGGTGTACCGGTGCACGAGTTCATCGTCGCGGGCGGACTGGCCAGGAACGACCTGCTGATGCAGATCTACTCCGACGTGCTGCGCCGCCCCGTTTCCCTGGCCGCGTCCGACCAGGGACCCGCCCTCGGGTCGGCCATCCATGCCGCCGTGGCGGCCGGCGCGCACCCCGACGTGCGCACGGCCACGGCCGCCATGGGCCGCCGACGGCCTGCCGTCTACACGCCCGACGCCTCCCGGGCCGACGCCTACGACGCCCTCTACGCCGAGTACCGGCTCCTGCACGACCATTTCGGCACCGGCGGCCTGCTGCACCGCCTGAGGCGCATCCGCGATACGGCCCGCACCACGGGCTGACCCCCCGCTCTTCCTTCCCGCTCCCCCGCCCGCCCGCCGCCGCGGGACGTCACCTTCAGGAGTCGATGTGCCCAGCCGAACACCTCCCGTCCGGGAAATCTGGTTCCTCACCGGAAGCCAAGACCTGTACGGGGAGGGGACGCTGAAGCAGGTCGCCGACCAGTCGCGGCAGATCGCCGCCGTGCTGGCCGACACCTCCGGCATTCCCGCGCGCGTGGTGTGGAAGCCGGTACTGACCGGTGCCGATGCCATCCGTCGGGTATGCCTCGACGCGAACGCCGACGACCGGTGCACCGGGCTCATCGCCTGGATGCACACCTTCTCGCCGGCCAAGATGTGGATCGCCGGACTGGACGCGCTGCGCAAGCCGTTGCTGCACCTCCACACCCAGTCGAACGTGGCCCTGCCCTGGGACACCATCGACATGGACTTCATGAACCTGAACCAAGCGGCCCACGGGGACCGCGAGTTCGCGCACGTCCAGGCCCGCCTCGGCGTCCCCCGCAAAACCGTGGCCGGCCACGTCACCGATCCGGTGACGAGCGGACGCGTCGCGATCTGGGCGCGGTCGGCCACCGCACGATCCGAACTGGCCACCCTCAAGGTCGCCCGCTTCGGCGACAACATGCGCGACGTGGCCGTCACCGAGGGCGACAAGGTCGAGGCCCAGCTGCGCTTCGGCGTCTCCGTCAACACCTACGGCGTCAACGACCTGGTGGAGGTCGTCGACAGCGCGGACGAGACCGAGGTGGCTTCCCTCCTCGAGGCGTACCAGGACCTGTACCACCTGACTCCGGAACTGCGACCGGGAGGCGACCGGCACGACGCACTGCGCTACGCGGCCCGCATCGAAGCCGGCCTGCGCACCTTCCTCGAAACGGGCGGCTTCGGGGCCTTCACCACCAACTTCGAGGACCTGGGCGGCCTGCGCCAGCTGCCCGGCATCGCGGTCCAGCGGCTCATGGCCCAGGGATACGGCTTCGGAGGAGAGGGCGACTGGAAGACCGCCGTCCTGCTGCGCGCCCTCAAGGTCGCCGCCGCCGGCCTCCCGGGCGGCACCTCCTTCATGGAGGACTACACCTACGACCTGACACCCGGCAACGAGCTCATCCTCGGCGCGCACATGCTCGAGGTCTGTCCCACCCTCGCGTCCGCCAGGCCGAGGTGCGAGATCCATCCCCTCGGCATCGGCGGGCGGGAGGACCCGGTGCGCCTGGTGTTCGACGCCGCCCCCGGTCCGGCCGTGGTGGTCGGCCTCGCCGACCTCGGCGACCGCTTCCGCCTGATCGCCAATGACATCGACGTGGTGGCACCTCCCCACCCGCTGCCCGCCCTGCCCGTTGCCCGCGCCGTCTGGCGGCCCCACCCCGACCTGCGGACCTCCACCGAATCCTGGCTGACGGCCGGAGGACCACACCATACCGTCCTCAGTACCGCCCTCACCTCCGACCACCTCGACGACCTGGCGGAGATGCTCCGCATGGAACTCGCCCTCATCGACGAGACCACCACCCCGAAGCAGTTCCGGCGCGATCTCCGCTGGAACCAGGCGTACCACCGGCTGGCCCAGGGACTGTGAACCGCTCGGAGGCCGGGCAGGTCCTCGCGGACCGCCCGGCCTCGTCGTACGCGGAGCCCTCCTCCGGGCGGGGCGGGCCGTTACTCCAGCAGCTCCGCGTACGAGCCCATGGCCAGGGCGATGTCCGCCTGGGCCCAGAACCGGTGGTACGTGAAGACGGGCGCGGCTCCGCCCGCGAGGTAGGCCTCGACCTTCGGCCAGGCCGGGTCGTCCTGGTAGAAGGTACGGATCGAAGCGAAGGTGGACGAGGAGTTCACCGCGTCGCCGTTCGGCATCCTTCCGGTCCACGCGCCGGGCACGTACACCGGGTCGTCGAACCGGTTGTAGTCGGTCCGCGTCTCCTCGACGCTGACGCCCAGCGGGTCCCGGTGGTGGGCCCACATGCCGTCGAGGAGGGCTTTGGCGACCCGCTTGGCCTCGGCGCTCCCGGACTTCGCGGCGTAGTAGGTCAGGGTCTTGGCGTAGGCGGCGGCCACGCCCACGTCGTCGGTGTAGTCGGCGACGGTGACGTGCAAACCCGTGTTGGCGCCGGGAGCCGACGCGTTCCAGGTGTCGGGGGCGCCGGACCACGTGAGGGTGGAGGGGATGCGGTAGGTGCCGTCGGGGTTGATCGTGGTCTTCGACAGGGCCCAGCCGACCCACTTGTCGAGCAGCGCCTTGGCACCGGCGTCGCCCGTCTGCTGGTAGAGCTCGGCGACCCGCTCCATGGACCAGGCCTGGAAGCCGAACCACTGGTTGGACGGCGGGTCGTGGTAGACCGGCTTCTCGTCGTAGAACAGGCCGTGGAAGGTGGGGGTGCCGGCCGGGGGCTGTGCGTAGCGCCCCTGCCGGCTGTTGGTGGCGCCGCCCGCGATGGCGCCCTCGTCGGACTGGAGCCACCGGTAGAACTCCAGCTGCCGGTCGAGGCTGGTGGCCCAGTCCGTGGCGCCGGTCGGCGACTTGGGCTTCAGCGGGGCGTACTCGCTGAGCGCGTAGGCGGCGAGGGGGTTCTGGTAACCGCTGTGCGCGTGGCTGGAGCCGATCCGCCAGGACCAGCCGGCGCTGGTGTCGGTGGCGCCGCCCCAGGCGTAGTACCAGGACATCAGGTAGTGCGCGCTGTCCTTGCCGGTGCCGGCGGGGCAGACGGTCGGGCCGACGCAGTTCCCGGCCTTCTTGAAGTACTTGTCGAACAGGGAGTACCGCAGGTAGTCGCCCATCTTGGCCGCCTTGGAGACGGTCGCGGTGACCTGGCTTCCCTTGCCCTGCTCCTTCGCCCAGACGTCGGCCCAGTAGGCGGCCTGCACGGCACGCGCGTCGGCGTCCGGGGCGTCGGTGAACTTCCACTGCCTGGCGTAGGAGGAGTCCCCGGTGAAGAGGTCGAGGTAGCCGTTCTTGCCACCGAAGGTGAAGTTGTCGCAGGTGGGGTGCGGCACGGTCTCCCAGACCGATTCCTGGGGCCCGCGCTGGAAGGTGTTGATGTACGAAGGTCCGGTCGCGGTCGGTCCGGCGGAGCACTTCCCGGGCCCGTTGCCGTAGCCGTAGACGTTGTCGACGTCCTGGAGCCAGTGCATGCCGTAGATGTCGTCCGTGCCGTACGCGTTCTTCAGCTCGCCGGCGATCGGGTCCGCACCGGCGGCGACTCCCCCGTCGAGCGCGGCCGGGTACTGCGAGGGGAGGTCGTGCTCGGGGGCGTAGGTGGCGGGCTTGGAGGCGTTGTACGAGCCGGTCGTCGGCTGGTCGGCATGGGTGGGGATCATGAACTTCTCCATGGTCTCCCACGCGCCGTTGAACTTGGACCAGTCCCCGGTGATCTTCCCGTACATGGCCTGCAGCCAGATCAGGTAGCTGTACGCCTCCGAGGTCGTCTCGTGCCCGTGGTCAGGGGCCTCCACGATCAGCGTCTCGACGGAGTGGTACGGGATGCCCTCGGGCGAGAAGTAGCCGTTCGCCGGGTTGGTGATCTTCCCGTGGAGGTCGAGGAAGCGGGCGTCGTACGTCGAGTCGGCGGCCAACTCGGTCACCGTCACCTCGGCCTTCGCGTGGCCCGGGGCGGTCGCGGTGAAGACGGCGGAGCCGCTGCCGGTGGACCCGGCGGTGACGGTCACCTTCTGGGCGGTGTTCCAGTTCGCCGGGGTGAAGGTGAGCGAGGCGGGCGTCGCGGCGAGGTCGGTGTTGCCCGACGTGCGGGCCACGCCCACCATGACGTTCGCGGTCGGCTGCCCGGACAGCTTCAGCTCGAAGGTACCGGTCTCCCCCCGGCGTACGGAGAGCTGGGCCGGACCGGCGACGAGCGCGGGGCCGGCGGCGACCGTGATGCCCACGGGGGCCGACTCGGCGGAGGCGGCGAGGCTGTCGTAGGCCTTGGCGTAGAGGGAGTGGGAACCGGCGGTGAGGCCGGCGGCATCCAGGGTGAAGGGTGCCGTGGTGTCCGTGCCCAGGAGCGTGGTGCCGCTGTAGAACTCGACCTTGGCGATGGTGGCGCCGTCGGCCGCGGCGGCGGTGGCGGCGAGCGGGACGGGGATGCCCGCCGTGTAGACGGCGCCTGCGGTGGGGTTGGTCAGGACGGCGACCGGGGGTTGGTGAGCTCCGGTGCACGGGGTGCCGTTGACGGCGAAGGAGGTGGGGGTGGCGTTGGTCCCGCTGTAGGAGAACTGTGCGCCGGTGGTGACGGCCGCGCCGGCGGCGACGGTCTTGTTCCAGTCCGGCGCCGCGACGCGGACGCTCTTGCCGGACTGGGTCCAGGTGCCGTTCCAGCCGTTGGCCAGCTGCTGGTTGCCGGAGTGGTCGTAGGTCAGGGTCCAGCCGTCGAGTGCGGTCGCGGACCGGTTGGTGAGGGTGAGCTCGGCGGTGAAGCCAGAGCCCCAGTCGTTGGTCTTGTAGTCGACGCTGCACCGCACGGCCGCGGCCGCGGCGTTGGTGGCGCCGACGGCCGTGAGGCCGAGGGGGAGGGACAGCGAGACGGCCACGGCCGATGCGGTCAGCAGCCTGCGTCGGACGTGCGGTCTGGGTGGGGGATGCGCCGACATGCGGATGGTTCTCCTCGCGACTCGGGGAGACGGGGACGGAAGAACGATTGCGCACGAGCTCCGACCAGTGGGAGCGCTCCCACTGTGCAGAGGTGGCGTGGTGGCGTCAAGACGCGTGAAGAGCCGAAAGCAATCTGCGAGGGATTTGCACAACCCCTCTTTTCCTTGGCGACAGTTGGCGCTACGGTCTGGCCCCAACCAGTGGGAGCGGTTCCACCAGTCGGCGCACCGTCAGGGCGCACCCGTGCTGCAAGGACTCGCTCATTGCCATCCCCGCGCCTGTCGGCGCTGCTCGGCGGAGCAGCGCCCGCCTTGCGCGACGGCGGTCCCTGCCGGCATCGGCCACGAGGTCGCCGACAGGCAGGACCTGGCGGAGGCCGTGCATGCGACCGGGACCCGCAGTCTCCCGCCGGTCCCCGGGCTCGCCTGCACGACCCGAAGCCAGTGGCTCACCGATCCCCCACCCTCACCTCGGTCGCGGACCGGGTGCCCCGGTCACGGGCGAGAGCGGCGAGCACACCCGCGGACGCTCGCTCTTCGCCCGCGCCACGGCCCGGTTCCGCTCGACCGCACCCGCTCCGCACGACGGCACCCCTCCGCACGACGGCACCCCTCCGCACCACGGCACTCACCGCATTCGGCACCGGGCAGCGCGACCGCCTGCGCACCCTCGACTGAGAGGCAACCCACGACATGAGCCGCACCATCCCCCGCACCGCGTTACTGGCAGCCCTGAGCCTCGTCACGGCCGCCGGCGCCACCGCCACCGTGTTCGGTACCTCCGCCGGCGCCGCCACCGCGGGCTGCAAGGTCGAATACCAGATCACCAACCAGTGGAACACCGGGTTCGGCGCGAACGTGATCGTCACCAACACCGGTGACCCGGTCGCCTCCTGGACCCTGGAATGGTCCTACGCGAACGGCCAGCAGGTCACCCAGGGCTGGAACGCCACCCTCACCCAGTCCGGGGCCGCGGTCACCGCGAAGAGCATGTCCTACAACGGGTCGCTGGCCACGGGCGGTTCGGCGTCCTTCGGCTTCAACGGTTCGCACACCGGCACGAACGCCGTCCCGGCGGCGTTCAAGCTCAACGGCGTCACGTGCAACGGCGCCACCGATCCGACCCAGCCCCCGACCACTCCCCCGACAACACCGCCCACCACACCGCCCACGACGCCGCCGACCACCCCTCCGTCACCCGGCGGCAAGGTCGACAACCCCTACGCCGGCGCCAAGATGTACGTGAACCCCGAGTGGTCCGCCCATGCCGCCGCCGAACCGGGCGGCAGCAGGGTCGCCAACCAGCCCACCGCCGTCTGGCTCGACCGCATCGCCCTGGTCACCGGCACGAGCGGCACGATGGGGCTGCGCGACCACCTGGACGCCGCCCTGACGCAGAAGGGCAGCGGCGAACTCGTCGTCCAGCTGGTGATCTACAACCTGCCCGGCCGGGACTGCTCCGCGCTCGCCTCCAACGGCGAACTGGGCCCGACCGAGATCGACAAGTACAAGACGCAGTACATCGACCCGATCGCCGCGATCCTCGCCGACCCCAAGTACGCGGCACTGCGAATCGTCACGACCGTCGAGATCGACTCGCTGCCGAACCTGGTCACCAACGTCTCCGGGCGCCCGACGGCCACCGCCAACTGCGATGTGATGAAGGCCAACGGCAACTACGTGAAGGGGGTCGGCTACGCCCTGAACAAGCTGGGTTCGATCGCCAACGTCTACAACTACGTGGACGCGGGCCACCACGGCTGGCTCGGCTGGGACGACAACTTCGGCGCCTCCGCCGAGATGTTCAGGCAGGCGGCCACGGCCGAGGGCTCCACGCTCTCCCGCGTGCACGGCTTCATCGTGAACACGGCCAACTACAGCGCCCTCAAGGAGGACCACTTCACGATCGGGGACTCCGTGAACGGCACCTCCGTACGCCAGTCGAAGTGGGTCGACTGGAACCGCTACACGGACGAGTTGTCCTACGCCCAGGCCATGCGGAGCAAGCTGGTGTCGCTGGGCTTCGACGCGAACATCGGCATGCTGATCGACACCTCCCGCAACGGCTGGGGCGGCGCGGCCCGGCCCACCGGACCCGGGGCGCTGACCAGCGTGGACACGTACGTCAACGGCGGCCGCTACGACCGGCGCATCCACCTCGGCAACTGGTGCAACCAGTCGGGCGCCGGACTCGGCGAACGACCCAAGGCCGCCCCCGCCGCGGGCATCGACGCCTACGTGTGGATCAAGCCGCCGGGCGAGTCGGACGGCGCCAGCAAGGAGATCCCGAACAACGAGGGCAAGGGCTTCGACCGGATGTGCGACCCCACCTACACGGGCAATGCGCGCAACGGCAACAGCATGTCGGGCTCGCTCCCGGACGCGCCGCTCGCCGGACAGTGGTTCTCCGCCCAGTTCCAGGAGCTCATGAAGAACGCCTACCCGGCCCTGTGACACACCGCCGGTGAAGCAGCCGGAGCCGTACGGAACCGTCTGGATTCCGTACGGCTCCGGCCGTACCGCACTCGGGCCCCAGCAGCAAGCGGAGTCAGCTCGGGGCTTTCACCCCTCAGGAGGAATCCCGCACGATCAGCTCCGTGGGAAGGACCCGCCGCTGCTCCTCACCCGCCGCAGGACCGGCTCCGGGACCCTCCGCGACCTTCTGGAGCAGCAGCCGGGTCATCGTGCGGCCCATCTCCTCGATCGGCTGGCGCACGCTCGTCAGGGGCGGGTCCATGAGGCGGGCCACCGCGGAGTCGTCCACCCCTACGAGGGCGACGTCCTCGGGGATCCGCCGCCCGGCCTCCCGCAGCACCCCGCGCGCCCCGGCCGCCATCACGTCGGAGGCGGCGAAGACCGCGTCCAGGCCCGGTGTGCGCTCCAGGAGCTCGCGCATCGCCCGCCGGCCGCCCTCCTCGGTGAAGTCCGCGGTCGCAACCAGCGACTCGTCGGGCGCGATGCCGGCCTCGGCGAGACCCGCGCGGTAGCCGCCCAGACGCGCGCGGGCCACGTACATGTCCAGCGGCCCGCTGATGGTGGCGATCCGGCTCCGGCCCCGCCCCGCGAGGTGGGCCACGGCCGCCCGGCCGGCGCCGATGTTGTCGGAGTCCACGTAGGCGACGGGTTCGGCCTCGGAACGGCGGCCGTTCATGACGACGGGCAGCCCCAGCTCCGCGATCCGGTCGGGCAGCGGGTCGTCCCCGTGCACGGATGCCAGCAGTACGCCGTCGACCCGCTGGGCGGCCAGATAGTGCTCGAAGCGCTGCCGCTCCGCCTCGGTGCGGACCAGGGTGAGCAGCAGTTGTTTGTCCGCCTCGGCGAGTTCGGCGCTGACCCCGCGGATGAGATCGAGGAAGTACGGCTCCGAGAACACCCTGGCCTCGGTCTCCGGGATCACGAGGGCCACCGCGTCGGTCCGGCTGCCGGCCAGGGCCCTGGCCGCCTGGTTGGGCACGTACCCCAGCTCGGCGACGGCCCGGGCGACCGCATCCCTGGCCTGCTCGCTCACCCTCGGCGAGCCGTTGATCACCCGCGACACCGTGCCCCGGCCGACGCCGGCCAGGGCCGCGACCTCCTCCAGGGTGGGCCTGTCGTTCCGCCGTCCGCTCACGACCCTCGAACTCCCCTCGTGCATCGCACTCCGCGCCGGACCGGCCGGCTGATCCGGTGCATCAGGCAAGATGATGGACCCCCACCGCCTCGCGCGGCACTCGTTACGCCGAAGAACCCGGTGGGAGCGCTCCCACACTACGCGCGAATCCGTGAACTCGCCACGTCCGCGTTCACCACCCGCCGAGCCGTGCCCGAGACGTGGGGGAAGGCACACGCCGAAGACCCCTGCGTAATGAATTCGGGTGCGTCTCTTGACACTTCGACCCGGCAGGCAGCAACCTTCCGGCAACGACGTGGGAGCGCTCCCATTCGGGGGTGCGACAACGGTTTCACATCAGGTCCGGGCGGGCCCTGGCCGAGCCGCGAACAGCCCGCCGGCCCCCATGGCGCACGACGAGCAGCACCTTGGACGAGGAGAGTGGAATGCGTACTTCCAGCAGCAGACGCGGACGCGGACGCCGCACCGTGATCAAGGTCGTCGCCGCGGTCGCCGTGGTGTCGGCCGGTACGGCCCTGCTCACCGGCTGCGGCGGTGACAGCGACAACGGCAAGGGCGACGGCGCGGCCGGCGGCGAGCAGATCACGCTGCGGATCGGTACCTTCGGTTCCTTCGGCTACGACGACGCGACCGGGGCCAAGCTCTACGCCGAGTACACGAAGACCCACCCGAACATCAAGATCGAAGAATCGAACGTCGCGGACGGCCAGAAGTACTGGGACACGCTCAAGCTGCGCCTCTCCCGCGGCAGCGGTCTCGCGGACATCCAGGCCCTCGAGGTGGGGTACATCGCCGAGGCGACCGGCCCCGCGATGGCGGACAAGTGGGCCGACCTGGGCAAGACGGGCGGCGCGGACCTCGGCGCGTTCCTCGACTGGAAGGTCAAGCAGGCCACCACGGCCGACGGCAAGGTCATCGGCCTCGGCACGGACATCGGGCCGATGGCCATCTGCTACAACAAGGACCTCTTCGCGCAGGCCAAGCTGCCGACCGATCGCGCCGAGGTCTCCGCGCTCTGGGCGGGCGACTGGTCGAAGTTCATGGCGGCCGGTGAGACGTACAAGAAGAACGCCCCGGCCGGGACCGCCTTCCACGACTCCGCCAGCGGGCTGTTCAACGCCGTGATCTCCAGCGAGCCCGTCCAGTACGCCAACGCCAAGGGCGAGCTGGACTACGAGAACAGCCCGGGCGTGAAGAAGGCCTGGGACACCGCCGTCGCGGCCGCGAAGGGCGAACTGACCGCGGGGCTCCGCCAGTTCGACGAGAAGGGCACCTGGAACGCGGCCTTCAAGAACTCGAAGTTCGCCACCGTCGCCTGTCCCAGCTGGATGACGGGCATCATCAAGGAGCAGGCGGGCCCGGAGAACCAGGGGAAGTGGGACATCGCCGCTCCGCCCGTCGCCGGGAACTGGGGCGGCTCCTTCCTCGCCGTGCCGAAGTCGGGCAAGCACGCCAAGGAGGCGGCCGAGCTCGCCGCGTGGCTCACCGCTCCGGCCCAGCACGCGAAGGTTTTCGCGGTGAACGGCAACATCCCCTCCTCCAAGGACACGCTCGCCTCCCCGGCGGTTCAGAACGCCAAGCTGCCGTACTTCGGCGACACCCCGGTCGGCAGGATCTACTCGCAGGCCGCAGCCGGTATCACGCCCGCCCCGATCAGCCGCTGGGACGGCCAGGTGAAGACCTTCCTCACCGACAACGGCATCCTCGACATCGAGCAGCGCGGCACCGACCCGGCGAAGGCCTGGGAGAACGTCAAGAAGCTGGTCGACGACAAGATCGCCCGGTAGCGGGAGGCCGTGACGGCCCGCCGCCACCCGCGGGTGAGGCGGGCCCCGCTCGTCCGCACCACCGCATCACCGCACCACCGCTTCACTGCACGCATCGACCTGGAAGGAAGCCCCCGTGGCCACCTCCGTACGGGCGACGGGCGGCGGCTCCGCGCCCCCCGCCGCACAAGCCCCGGGCTCCAGCGCCGGCCCCGGCCCCGGCCCCCACAGGCAGCGGCCCTCCGGCCTGAGCGGCTGGCGCAGCACGCTCTACCGCCTCGATCTGAAGGCGGTCCCGTACGTCTTCATCGCTCCCTTCTTCCTCACCTTCGCGGCCTTCGGTCTCTTTCCCCTGATCTACACGGGGTGGCTCTCGCTCCACCGGGTCGAACTCGGGGGCAGCGCACAGTGGAGGGGACTGGGGAACTACAGCGCGCTGGCGACCAGCGAGTTCTTCTGGAACGCTCTCGCCAACACCTTCACCATCGGTGTGATCTCGACCGTCCCCCAGCTGCTGATGGCGCTCGGCCTGGCCCATCTGCTCAACTACAGACTCCGCGGCCGGGGCTTCTTCCGCGTAGCCGTCCTCGCCCCGTACGCCACCTCCATCGCGGCCGCGACGCTCGTCTTCGCCCAGCTCTTCAACACCGACTACGGTCTGATCAACACGGTGCTCGGCTGGCTGGGCTTCGACCCGGTCGCCTGGGAGTCCTCCAAGTGGCCCGCGCAGATCGCGATTTCGGTGATCGTGACGTGGCGCTGGACGGGCTACAACGCGCTCATCTACCTGGCGGCGATGCAGGCCGTACCGCAGGACCTCTACGAGGCCGCAGCGCTGGACGGGGCGTCGCGGCTGCGGCAGTTCCTCAGCGTCACCATCCCCTCCATCCGGCCGACGATCCTCTTCACCGTCGTCGTCTCCACCATCGGCGCCACCCAGCTCTTCGGCGAGCCGATGCTCTTCGGCGGCAGCGTCGGCATCAGCGGCGGCAGCGGGAACCAGTTCCAGACCCTGAGCCTGCTCATGTACGAGAAGGGCTGGGTCACCGGCGCGCTGGGCCAGGCCTCCGCCATCGCCTGGGTCATGCTCCTGCTCCTCCTGATCATCGGCGGGATCCAGGCCCTGATCTCCCGCTCGAACCGCAGCCGCAGCCGCGCCCGCAACCGCAACCGACGCACGAAGGCGGGGAGCTGACCTCATGGCCCGCACACTCGACCCCACGCCCCCCGCCGCGACGTCTCGCGCCAGGCGTCTTCGCCCGTCGGCCGGCCGTCAGCACCACGCGGGACCGCTGACCTACGTCCTGCTCGGCCTGGCCGCCCTCATCTCCCTCTTCCCGCTGTACTGGAACCTCGTCGCCGCCTCCCATTCGGGCGAGCGCGTGGTCGAGGCCCCGGCCCCGCTCCTGCCCGGACCCCGGCTTCTCGACAACCTCTCCTTCGCCTGGAACCAGGTCGACATGGGCGAGGCGCTGGTCAACACGACGATCGTGGCCGGGCTCGTGTCCCTGTCCACCGTCGTGTTCTCCACCCTGGCCGGCTTCGCCTTCGCCAAGCTGCCCTTCAAGGGCCGCGGCGCCCTGCTGGCGCTCGTGGTGGCCACCATGACGATCCCGCCGCAGCTCAGCGTGATCCCGCTTTACCAGATCATCACCGACCTCGGCTGGGTCGACCAGCTCCAGTCGGTCGTCCTGCCCTCGCTCGTCGCCGCCTTCGGCGTGTTCTTCATGCGCCAGTACCTCATCGAGGCACTCCCCGCAGAACTCGTGGAGGCGGCCAGGATGGACGGGGCGCACAGCCTGCGCGTCATCTGGCACGTGGTGTTCCCCGTAGCACGGCCCGCGATGGCGGTCCTCGGCATGCTGGTCTTCGTCCAGGCCTGGAACGACTTCTTCTGGCCCTTCATCGCACTGACCCCCGACGGCAACCCCACTCTCCAGGTCGCCCTGGCCGGCCTCGGCGCGGGGAATCACACCGTCGACCAGGCCGTCGTACTGACCGGCGCGCTCATCTCCACGCTGCCGCTGCTCCTGGTCTTCGCCGTACTCGGCAAGCACGTCGTGGGCGGCATCACCGCCGGCGCCGTCAAGAACTGACGCGCCGTACACCGCGGAACGCGCCGTTCGCCGCGGAACGGCCGACACCCGGTCGGCCTGTTCGCGCCCACCTTCGGCACCGTGTCCTTCCGGTGCGCTTCACCCGGCACGACTTCATCCGGCACCCCTCTATTCAAACCTGCGTTGGGAGCGCTCCCCTATGACCGCGTCCGAGACCCGGCCACTCACCGCCACCCGCACCTTCCCGCCCGGTTTCCTGTGGGGCACGGCCACGGCCGCGTACCAGATCGAGGGCGCCGCCCGCGAGGACGGCCGGACCCCGTCCATCTGGGACACCTTCTCGCACACGCCCGGCAAGGTCTTCGAGGGCCATACCGGGGACGTGGCGGTGGACCACTACCACCGGTATGCCGAGGACGTCCGGCTCATGTCCGGACTCGGCCTGAACGCCTACCGGTTCTCCGTCTCCTGGTCACGCGTGCAGCCCACCGGCCGGGGACCCGCCGTCCAGAAGGGCCTGGACTTCTACCGACGGCTCGTCGACGAACTGCTCACTGCCGGCATCGCCCCGGCGTTGACCCTCTACCACTGGGACCTGCCCCAGGACCTGGAGGACGCGGGAGGCTGGCCGGAACGCCCGACCGCCGAGCGGTTCGCCGAGTACGCGACCCTCGTCGCCGACGCCCTCGGAGACCGGGTCAAGCGCTGGATCACGCTGAACGAGCCCTGGTGCAGCGCGTTCCTCGGCTACGCGTCCGGCGTCCACGCCCCGGGCCGCACCGACCCGGTCGCCGCCCTCCGTGCCGCCCACCACCTCAACCTCGGCCACGGCCTCGCCGTCCAGGCGCTGCGGTCCGCCCTGCCCGCGGACGCTCAACTCGCGGTCTCCCTCAACCTTCACGAGGTCCGCCCGCTGAGCCCTTCGCCGGAGGACCGGGAAGCGGCGCGCCGCATCGACGCCGTGGGCAACCGGATCTGGCTGGGCCCGATGCTGGAGGGCGCCTACCCCGAGGACCTCCTCGCCGACACCGCGCACCTGACCGACTGGGCCTTCGTGAGGGAGGGCGACACCGCCGCGATCCACCAGCCGCTGGACCTGCTGGCCGTCAACTACTACACCCCGACGGTGGTTTCGCACGTCGCGAAGGGCGCGGCCCGGCCGCAGGACGACGGCCACGGCAACAGCGAGCACTCCCCCTGGCCGGGCGCGGACGAGGTCGCCTTCCACCGTGCCCCGGGCGAACGCACCGCGATGGGCTGGCCGGTTGACCCGGGCGCGCTCTACGACCTGCTCACCCGCACCACCGCCCGGTATCCGGGCCTGCCGCTCGTCATCAGCGAGAACGGCGCCGCGTACGAGGACGAGATCGGGCCGGACGGCACGGTCCACGACCCGCAGCGCGCCGCCTACGTCCACGCGCACCTCGACGCCGTGCATCGGGCGATCAGGGACGGGGCGGACGTGCGCGGCTACTTCCTGTGGTCGCTGCTCGACAACTTCGAGTGGGCGTACGGCTACGCGAAACGGTTCGGCGCCGTCCACGTCGACTACGACACCCTCAAGCGCACACCCAAATCGAGCGCGCGCTGGTACTCCCGCGTGGCACGGACGGGAGAACTGCACGCTCCCGGCAACGCGTAACCCGCGGCTCCCAGGAAGCCTCGGTCGGCGCCGTTGTCGACCCGACGGTGATCCGAACAGACCCTTGACGGCGCACTTGTTAGCGTTAACACTCAGGTATCGCCAGGCCGGAGCCGCTGCAATCCGAATGCGCACAGCTTGAGAAGAGGACTCCCGGCCGCCCCCGTTCGACCGCTTCCGGTCACCCAGCCGGGTCGCACTGTGCCGGTCGCGGAACATCACTGGAGGAACTGTGCGGAAGCTTTCAGCGGGCCTTGTCGCCGTGGGTCTCGCGCTGTCGCTGGCGGCCTGCGGCCAGAGCGCCAACGGGGCGGGCTACGGCAGGGCCGGCGCAGACGCCAAGGGGGGCCTCATCGGCATCGCGATGCCGACCAAGTCGTCGGAGCGCTGGATCAACGACGGCACCAACATGGTCAAGGAGTTCCAGGCCAAGGGTTACAAGACCGATCTGCAGTACGGCGACAACGTCGTGGAGAACCAGGTCGCCCAGGTGGAGAACATGATCACCAAGGGGGCCAAGCTGCTGGTGATCGCCGCCATCGACGGTTCTTCGCTCACCAACGTGCTGCAGAGGGCCGCCGACGCCCACGTTCCCGTCATCTCCTACGACCGGCTGATCCGCGGCACCGCGAACGTCGACTACTACGCGACCTTCGACAACTACAAGGTCGGCGTGCTCCAAGGCAGTTACATCGTCGACAAACTCGGCCTCAAGGACGGCAAGGGCCCCTTCAACATCGAGCTGTTCGCCGGCTCACCGGACGACAACAACGCCACGTTCTTCTTCAACGGTGCGATGAGTGTCCTCAAGCCGTACATCGACGGCAAGAAGCTGGTCGTGCAGAGCGGCCAGACTTCGTTCAACCAGATCGCCACACTGCGCTGGGACGGCGGCCTCGCCCAGTCCCGGATGGACAACCTGCTGAGCAAGTCGTACACCGGCGCCCGCGTCGACGCCGTGCTCTCGCCGTACGACGGCATCTCGATCGGCATCATCTCCTCGCTCAAGGGCGTCGGCTACGGCGCCGGTCAGCCACTGCCCGTCGTCACGGGCCAGGACGGCGAGCTGGCCTCGGTGAAGTCGATCATCGCGGGCGAGCAGACCCAGACCGTCTACAAGGACACCCGCCAACTGGCCAAGGCCGCCGTCCAGATGGGCGACGCGCTGCTGTCCGGCGGCAAGCCCGAGATCAATGACACCGGACAGTACGACAACGGTGTCAAGACCGTACCGGCGCAGCTGCTCCAGCCGGTCAGCGTCGACAAGGAGAACTACCGGAAGGTCCTGGTGGACAGCGGCCAGTACACCGCGGACCAGCTCAAGTAGCCCACGGAGCCCGGCCGACGGGTCCGGCGACGCCGAACCGGCGGTGCGGCGCCCGGGAGACCGCCCGGCACCGCACCGCCCCGACGATACGGAAGCACAACCATGGCCCGACCCGTTCTCGAGATGCGGTCGATCAGCAAGACGTTTCCCGGTGTCAAGGCCCTCTCCGAGGTCAACCTGACCGTCGGCAGAGGGGAGGTGCACGCCGTCTGCGGTGAGAACGGCGCCGGCAAGTCCACACTGATGAAGGTACTCAGCGGGGTCCACCCGCACGGCAGCTACGAAGGCGAGATCCGCTTCGAGGGCGAACCCTGCCGGTTCCGGGACATCCGGGCCAGCGAGCAGCGCGGCATCGTCATCATCCACCAGGAACTCGCGCTGGTGCCCTACCTGTCCATCGCCGAGAACATCTTCCTCGGCAACGAGCACGCCACCCGGGGTGTCATCAGCTGGCACCGGACGCTGACGCACGCCGCCGCACTGATCCGGCAGGTCGGACTCGACGAGAGCCCGCACACCAGGATCGCCGATCTCGGCGTGGGCAAGCAGCAGTTGGTCGAGATCGCCAAGGCGCTCGCCAAGAAGGTCAAGCTGCTCATCCTGGACGAGCCGACGGCCGCCCTGAACGACGAGGACAGCCGCAAGCTGCTCGACCTGATCCTCGAACTCAAGGCGCAGGGCATCTCCTGCATCCTCATCTCGCACAAGCTGAACGAGATCGCCCGGGTGGCCGATGCCGTCACCATCCTGCGCGACGGGCGGACCATCGAGACCATCGCGATCGGTTCCGAGGGCATCTCCGAGGAGCGGATCATCCGTGGCATGGTCGGCCGCGACCTGGAACACCGCTACCCCGAGCGCACCCCGGTGATCGGCGAGGTCGCCTTCGAGATCGAGGACTGGAGCGTCCTGCACCCGATCGACCACCGCCGGAGGGTGGTCGACGGCGCCTCGTTGAACGTCCGCCGAGGCGAGATCGTCGGCGTAGCCGGTCTCATGGGCGCCGGCCGCACCGAACTGGCCATGAGCGTCTTCGGCCGCTCGTACGGGAGGTGGGCCGGGGGCCGGGTGCGGCTGCACGGCCGGGAGGTCCGTACCCGGACGGTACCGGAGGCGATCGGGCACGGCATCGCGTACGTGACCGAGGACCGCAAGCAGTTCGGCCTCGACCTCGGCGACGACATCAGCCGGAACATCTCGCTGAGCGCCCTCGGCAAGGTCGCCCGGCGGGGCTGGGTCGACCGGCACGAGGAGGCGCGGACCGCCGAATCGTTCCGGCGGACCATGAACATCAAGGCCCCCTCGGTGTTCGCGCAGACCGGCAAGCTCAGCGGCGGCAACCAGCAGAAGGTCGTCCTCAGCAAGTGGATCTTCGCCGAGCCGGAGGTGCTGATCCTCGACGAACCCACCCGGGGCATCGACATCGGTGCCAAGGCGGAGATCTACACCGTCATCGCCGAACTCGCGGCCCAGGGAAAGACGGTCCTCGTCATCTCCTCCGAGCTCCCCGAGCTTCTGGGCCTGTGCGACCGGATCTACACCATGGCCGAAGGCCGGATCACCGGTGAGGTGCCCCGCGCCGAGGCCACCCAGGAATCCCTCATGCGGCTCATGACCATGAGCGCGGCATACCCCGACAAGCAGGTGTGAGGCATGGCCCAGATCGAGACCACCCCGAAGACCTCGCCCAGCACCCAGGAAACCGGCCCACGACCGTCGGCCGGTGCCGTACTGGCCCGGGCGCTGCGCGGCAACCTGCGCCAGTACGGGATGCTGGTCGCGCTGGCGCTGATCGTGCTGCTGTTCCAGTTCTGGACGGACGGCATCCTGCTCCAGCCGCTCAACATCACCAACCTGATCCAGCAGAACGGCTACATCCTCATCCTGGCCATCGGCATGATGATCGTCATCATCGCCGGGCACATCGACCTGTCGGTCGGGTCGCTCGCCGCCTTCGTCGGGGCGGCCGCGGCGGTGATGATGGTCGAGCACACGATGCCGTGGCCGGTGGCGCTGGCGGCCGCGCTGCTGATCGGGGCTCTCGCCGGAGCCTGGCAGGGGTTCTGGATCGCCTACCTCGGGATCCCCTCGTTCATCGTCACTCTGGCCGGCATGCTGCTCTTCCGCGGTGGGACCCAGATCCTGCTGCAGGGCCAGTCGGTGGCGCCGTTCCCCAAGGGCTTCCAGGACATCAGCAGCGGCTTCCTCCCCGCGGTCGGCCCGCACACCGACTACCACAACCTCACCCTGCTGCTGGGCCTGTCGGTTCTGGCGGTAGCGATCCTGCAGGAGGTGCGCGGACGGCGGCGGGCCGCCTCGTACGGGCTGGAACCGCTTCCGGCCGGGCTGTTCCTGGTGAAGCTCGGCGCGATCACCGCGGCCGTGGTGACCTTCACGCTGCTGCTGGCCAGCTACCACGGGGTGCCGATCGTCCTGCTGATCCTCGGCGTCCTGCTGGTCGGCTTCGGATACGTGATGCGCAACTCGATCCTCGGCCGGCACACCTACGCCATCGGCGGCAACGAGGCGGCGGCGAGGCTGTCCGGGGTGAAGAGCAAGCGGGTCGTCTTCCTCGCCTTCGTGAACATGGGCGTCCTCGCGGCCCTGGCCGGACTGGTCTTCGCCGCGCGGCTCAACGCCGGTACGCCGCAGGCCGGCATCAACTTCGAACTGGAGGCGATCGCCGCCGCGTTCATCGGCGGCGCCTCCGCGAGCGGCGGGGTGGGGACCGTCCTCGGTGCGCTCACCGGCGGTCTGGTGCTGGGCGTGCTGAACAACGGCATGTCGCTGGTCGGCGTGGGCACCGACTACCAACAGGTGATCAAGGGCCTGGTCCTGCTGACGGCCGTCGGCTTCGACGTCTACAACAAGCGCAAGGCCGGAGGCTGACCTCGCCCGTCCCCGCTCGGCGCGACCGCCCGGACGACCTTTTTCGCCCCGGACCCACAGTGCCCGGATCACTCCTGTGGGGTCGAGCGTCATCCCTGACATCTCGTCAGCATTGCCTTCACTTCCCATCATTGCAACGTACCGTTGCATTTTGCCGCAGACCATTGCATCAATTAATAGGCTCTCACCTGCAGTTATGGAAGCTCGCGATTGACCGCTCAATGAACGCAACGTAGCGTTCAAGCATCAGCAAACACGTCATATCGCGAGATGGGGAATGGCCATGAGCGAGTCCGTCCACACCGTCACGACGCTGCCGACGGAGCGTCGGAGCGGCTGCCCCTTCGACCCGCCGGCGGAGCTGCTCGACGCCCGCCGGCACGGCCCCATCAGCCGCTACACGCACCCCGGCGGGAAGCCCGGCTGGATGATCACCGGATACGACATGGTGCGATCGGTCCTGGCGGACCCGCGGTTCAGCTCGCGCAAGGACCTCATGAACGTCGTCGACTTCGAGCTTCCGCCCGCGCCGCCGGGTGAGTTCCTTCTCATGGACGACCCGGAGCACAGCCGCTACCGGAAGCCCCTGGTGGGCAAGTTCACCGTGCGGCGGATGCGGATGCTCACCGAGCGGATCGAGCAGATCACCGCCGACTGCCTGGACGCCATGGAGAAGGCGGGCCCGCCGACGGACCTGGTGACCGCGTTCGCCAAGCCCATCCCCACCATCGTGATCTGCGAGATCCTGGGCGTGCCCTACGAGGACCGGGCGTCCTTCCAGGAGCAGATCGACGCGTTCATGGGCGGTGAGGTGAGCGACGAGGAGCTGATCGCGGCCTATACCGCGACCCAGGAGTACCTCGCCCGGCTGGTGGCCGCGAAGCGCGCCCACCCCACCGACGACGTCCTCAGCGAACTCACCGAGAGCGACCTGACCGACGAGGAGCTGAAGGGAATCAGCCTCATCCTCCTGGCGGCAGGGTTCGACACCACCGCGAACATGCTGTCCCTCGGCACCTTCGCGCTGCTGCAGAACCCGGACCAACTGGCCGCGCTGCGCGCCGATTCCACACTCGTCGACGGGGCCGTGGAGGAACTGCTGCGGTATCTGAGCGTCGCCAAGACGTTCCACCGCACGGCGCTGGAAGACGTCGAGCTGGGCGGACAGACCATCAAGGCCGGCACCACGGTCGTCCTCTCCTACAACACCGCCAACCGCGACCCCGACCGCTTCACCGACCCGCACACGCTCGACATCCGGCGACAGGCCGCCGGGCACCTGGCCTTCAGCCACGGCATCCACCAGTGTCTGGGGCAGCAGCTGGCCCGCGTCGAAATGCGGGTCGCCTTCCGCGCGCTGGTCGACCGCTTCCCCACACTGCGCCTGGCCGTGCCTGCCGCAGAGGTCGCCCTGCGCCCGGAGACCGCGGACATCTTCGGGGTGAAGAGCCTCCCGGTCACCTGGGACAGGACGTGAGCGCGCCGCACCTGGGCGTCGACCGTGAGCTCTGCATGGGCGCCGGATGACACCACGTGCCGCCGGCCGTCAGCAGTCCGTATGAACTGCGCCGGTCGTCGTCAGGATCCCGTCAGGGGCAGGCCGCAAGGGCGCTGGTGCGGGGATAGCTTTCACGTGCCGCCCCGGACCGCCTGCTCGCACCCGGGGCACCGCCTTTCGTTCACGGCTCCCCCAGGAGGGTCCCATGTGCTTGTTCCAGTACGACGACGATCCCGAGCCCGAAGAACGGGTCCCGGCCGAACTCCTCTGCGTCCCGGTCCGGCCGGGAACACCCGAGATGGTGGTACGCATGTTCCGCACCCCGCTGGGCGCGCGTACCGCGGTCGCATTCACCGGCCCGGACCGGCTGGCCGGCACGCTGGGCGCGGACCAGCCGTGGATCCGGCTCTCCGAGGCCGCGCTGCGGGCCATGGCCGAGCCGCTCGGGGCCGGGGTGCTGACCGTCGACCCGACCCTCACGGCCCCCGCGGTCACCGAGGCCGCCACGGCCGGCTCGCCCGGGGCCGGCCCCGCCGCGGCCCCGGCCGCGCACCGCGCCTCCTCGGCTTCCGCCGGGGACTCAGGGGACATGGCTCGGCACCCGGCTCAGGTTCCGGGGAGGATACGGCGCGTTTCGTAGGCCCACATCGCGATCTCGACCCGGTTGCGGGCGCCGAGTTTGGCCATCAGGCTGGCGAGATGCGTCTTCACCGTGCTGAGGCTGATGTGCAGTGCATCGGCGATCTCGGTGTTGGTCAGCCCGCGGGCGACGGCGAGGAGCACCTGCTCCTCGCGGGCGGTGACGGGGGAGACCGGCTGGGCCACGGGCCGGCCGGCGGGCAGGTCCGCGAATGCCTGGAGCAGACGGACGGTGACGCTGGGCGCGATGAGCGCCTCACCGTCGGACGCCGACCGTACGGCCTGCGCCAGGAGGTCCGGCCCCGTGTCCTTGAGGAGGAATCCGCGGGCGCCCGCCCGCAGTGAGCCGTAGACGTACTCGTCGAGGTCGAACGTGGTGATGACGACCACGGCCAGCGGGTCGGCGACGCCCGGGCCGGCGACCAGCCGGGTGGCCTCGAGCCCGTCGAGCACGGGCATGCGGATGTCGAACAGGCAGACGTCGGGGCGTAGTTCGCGGGCCAGACGTACCGCTTCCCGCCCGTCGGCGGCCTCGCCGACCACCTCGATGCCGGGCTGGGCGTTCAGGATGATCCGCAACCCGGTGCGGATGATCGTCTGGTCGTCAGCGACGAGGACCCGAATGGACACCGCTCTCGCTCCTCGCTCCCGGCAGTTCGGCTTCGACGTGCCAGCCCCGGTCGGTACCCGGGCCGGCTCGTAGTGTGCCGCCGAGCAGGGTCGCGCGCTCGCGCAGTCCGGTAAGTCCGTATCCGTCGCGACCCCGGCCGGTGCGCCGGCCGTTGTCGCGCACGCTCACCCGTACCGTGTGCCGTTCCGCGGCGACCCGAACGACGAGCTCGGTCGCGTCGACCGCATGGCGCAGCGCGTTGGTCACCGACTCCTGCACGATCCGGTAGACGGCCGCGTCCACCGCCGGTGGCAGCGCGTCCAGTTCGCCGTCGAGCCCCAGGTCGACCCTGAGGCGACCACCCGGGGTGCGCACCAGGCGCTCCAGATCCGCGACTCCGGCAGGGGGCGCCAGCTCGGCGCCGACCCCGCGGTCGCGCAGCGCGGCGACCATGGCGCGCATTTCCTCCAGCGTGCGCGCCCCTTCCTCCTCGACCCCCTCCAGCGCCTCGACGGCGGCGGACGGGTCGGTGCGCGCGAGCACCCGGCCCGCCTGGGCGATGATCACCATGGCCGACACGTGGTGGGCCACCGTGTCGTGCAGTTCCCGGGCGAGCTGCTCGCGCTCGCGGGAGCGCACCTGGTCCAACTGCCGCTCGCGAGCGGTCACCCGGAACCGCACGGCAGCCCCGACCACGCCGGGCAGCAGCAGGAAGACGAGGCCCACGACCTTTTCGACGACCGGGGTCTCGTCCGTGACGACACACAGCGCGCCGACCGCGAGGATCACCGCGCCGCCCAGCACGATCTCGCGTCCCGATCCCCACCGGGGCAGCGCGTACACCAGCACGAGCACGACCGCGCCGGTGTACAGGCCGACGGGCTCGCGCGGTGCGGCGACGAGCGAGGCCACCGGAAGCAGGCTCACCGAGCCGAACGCCAGTGTCACCATCGCCAGCGGGCGGGTCCGGCGCCACAGGGGCAACAGGCACAGCCACACGGCGATTACCACCGCCACCGGCCGCCACACGACGTTCTCGCGCAGGGTGGCCTCCAGCGCCACACCGGCAAGGCCCGCGGCGATCAGCGCCCAGTCCCGCCGCACCCGGGCGGGCGCACCGGGCGGCCGGGGTTCGGTCCACAGCGTTCGCAGGTCGTCTCGGAGCACGGTTCTCAGCGTAGGGACCGCGGCGCGGCGCGCATCGGCCGAAAGGACGGGGATTCACTCCGACTTGGGGCCGACGGATCCGCGGCCCGCGAGCCGATGCCGCGGAGCGCCGTGGCGAGGAGCCTCGGCATCGGCGGCCGTACAAGGACGGCCGCCGAGGTGGTTGGAGGACCCGATGCTCTCGAAAACCCTGTTGCGCCTGGGCGGGGGCGCCGCCCGCCATCCCTGGCGGGTGATCGCGGCATGGCTGATCGCCGCCACGCTCGCCGTCCTCGCCGCCGTCGCCTTCGGCGGGCGGACCGCGGATTCGATGACCGCTCCGGGACTGGACTCCCAGCGGGCCGCGGAACTGATCGAGCGGGCGGGCACCGGCCAGGAGGGGATGACCGCCCAAGTGGTCGTCACCCCGCGCGCCGACGGTGCGACGTTCTTCGACGACGCCGGCGCGCGCACCGCTCTTACGCGGCTACGGGCCGAGGTGAAGCGGCTGCCGCACGTGCTCGCCGCGAGCGACCCGGCGGGGGCGCTCGACGCGGGCGGGGACACCGCAGTGCGCGGCGGCCTCGTTTCGGCCGACGGGCGGATCGCGGTCGTCCGGGTGCAGTACCCCGACCAGAGCCGGCTGTCGGCCGAAGACCTCGACGCCCTCGTCGATCTCGGCGACCGGCTGCGCGCCGAACTGCCCCTGCGCATCGAGATGGGCGGGAGCCTCTTCTACGCCTTCTCCGACCCCGACGGCGGCGCGAGCGAGCTGATCGGCCTCCTCGCCGCGGCCGCGATCCTGTTCCTGGCGTTCGGTTCGCTCGTCGCCGCCGCGCTGCCGATCGGCATGGCGGTCTTCGGACTGACCGTCGGGGTCGCCACGATGACGGTACTGGCGGGGGTGACGGACGTCCCCACCTTCGCACCGGTCCTGGGCAGCATGGTCGGGCTCGGAGTGGGCATCGACTACGCGCTGTTCGTGCTCGCCAGGCACCGGGAGTACCTTGCGCGCGGGCTCGATCCGCACGAGGCGGCCGGACGAGCGGTGGCCACGGCGGGGCGGCCGGTGGTCTTCGCCGGCGGCACCGTCGTCGTGTCGATCCTCGGCATGGCGGTCGCGAACGTGCCGTTCATGACGGTGGGCGGGGTTGCCGTCTCGACCGTCGTCCTGACCATGGTGCTCGCGTCGGTGACGCTGCTGCCGGCCTTCCTCGGCGCGGCCGGCCCGCGTCTGGGGCGGGCGGGCCGGATCGGCCGGGCTCTGCAGAGCAGGAAGCCGGGCCGCATCGCACGGCGGCGGGACCCGGCGGCAGACGCCGCCCACGCCGCCGGGTGGCGTCGCTGGATCGGGCACGTCAGCCGGCACCCGGTGCCGTACGCGGTCGGCGCGGCGGGGCTGCTGCTGACGGCGACGCTGCCCGTGCTCGGCCTGCGCGTCGGCCTGCCCGACGACGGCTCACTGCCTCAGAGCCGGACCGAGCGCCGCGCGTACGACCTCGTCGCCGAGGGGTTCGGCCCGGGCACCAACGGTCCCCTCGTCATCGCCACGGACCCCACCGGCGATCCGGGAGTGCTGGACCGACTCGTCGGGGCGGTCGCGGCGGATCCGGGCATCGCATCCGTCGCGCCGACGCACGTCGATCAAGCCACCGGCATCGCGACCCTCGTGGTGTTCCCGACCACCAGCCCTCAGGACAAGGCCACGGCCGACACCATCGCCCGGCTGCGCACCGACGTGCTGCCCACGGCGATCGGGCACGGCCCGGCCAGGGCCCACGTCGGCGGCGCCGCCGCGAGCCTGTCCGATGTGGGCCGACGCACCAGCCAACGCCTGCCGGTGTTCGTCGCCGCGGTGCTGGCGATGTCGTTCCTGCTGCTGATGCTGGTCTTCCGCTCGATACTCGTACCGCTCAAGGCGGTACTGCTGAATCTGCTGAGCATCGGCGCGGCCTACGGCATCATGGTCGCGGTCTTCCAGTGGGGCTGGGGAGGCGCACTCATCGGGCTGGAAGCAACGGTTCCGATCGTGTCGTTCATCCCGATGTTCCTCTTCGCCATCCTGTTCGGCCTGTCGATGGACTACGAGGTGTTCCTCCTCTCCCGGGTACGCGAGGAGTACCTGCGCACCGGCGACGACGGCACGGCGATCGTCGAGGGCGTCTCGGGCACCGCCCGGATCATCACCTCGGCCGCCCTCATCATGGTGGCGGTCTTCCTGTCCTTCGCGGTCGCCGAGGACCCCTCCGCCAAAATGTTCGGGCTCGGCCTGGCCACCGCGATCTTCATCGACGCCACGGTCGTACGCATGGTGCTGGTACCGGCGACCATGACACTCCTCGGCCGGACCAACTGGTGGCTGCCGAAGTGGCTGGACCGCATGCTCCCCCGCGGCCCGGTCGGCACTGACGACACCGACGACACCGACGACACCGACGCGGAATCCACGAGTGAGGCCCCGCGTCCACGGCTTGCTTGACCGTTGACTCGACACCTCCGGCCGGAGAGCGCCTCGCTCACCGCGTCTCCGCCTTGGCTCACTGGCCGCCCGGCCCGGTGGGTCGGGCCCCGTCCGGGCGCCGGAGCATCGCCAGGCGGCTCGCCGTTCGGTCCAGGTCGCGCGTGAGGGCCTGGCCGGCGGGGAGGGCGGTCAGCGGGTCGGAGCCGATGAGGACCAGCCGCACGTCCCGGTCGCAGGCGACGTCCACCAGGTTCGCGAACCGCTGCCGTCCGTCCGCGGAGGCCTCCGCCAGCGGGGGTACGCCGTCCAGGACGAGGGTGGTGAACCGTTCGGCGAGTGCCAGGTAATCGGGCACCGCCGTCGCGGTCTCGCACAGCGCGTCGAAGCCGAACCAGACGAGTTCACCGCGCACCGCGCGGGCCGGCAACTGCCTCAGGTGGGCCTGGACTCCGGTGGCCTCCGTCGGCGCGGGGACGGTGAGGGCGAGCTCCTCCAGGGCGGTGGCCCCGGGGGCCAGGCACAGGCCCGTCGCGAACCGGCGGCCGCCGCCGCTCGCCGGCTGCGACGCCGCGACCCGGCGGAAGTCCACCGGACCGGTGACGTCCAGTACGTCCATCCGCTCCTCTATGAGCTGGATGGTCGGCTCGAACAAGTGGTGGTAGAGCGGGTCCGGCATCAGCCCGGCAGGCGGATAGTTGGAGGTGGTGACCAGGGTGATCCTGCGGTCCAACAGCGTGCGGAAGAGGCGTGCGATCAGCATGGCGTCACCCGCGTCGTGGGCGTGGAACTCGTCGAAGACCAGGACCCTGCTGTTCCCGATCAGGTCGTCGAGGGCGCTGTCGACGGCGCTCTGCCCGTCGCGGCGGGCAGCCGGACCGGTCACTCCGTCGTGCAGCCGCCGGAAGAAGTCGTGGAAGTGCAGGCGGCGTTTGCGCCCGGTGGGCAGCCCTTCGTAGAAGGTGTCCACCAGCCAGCTCTTGCCGCGGCCCACCGGACCCCAGACGTACAGGTCACGGGGCCGCCTGGGGAACGTCCAGGCCGGCCGGGCGAGTTCGGCCGCAAGACGGGCCAGCCGCTCGACGGCGGCCTCCTGTGCGGGGGCGACCGAGAATCCGCGCTGCGCCGCGGCCTCGTGGAAATGGCGGCGCATGGCCTGGTCGTGCTGGTACACCGGGCAGCTCATCCGTTCGTATGCTCGGGTTCGTCAGGATGTCGGCGGAACGATCAGGCGGGCTCGGAGGCCGCGGCCACCGCCTCCAGGACGTCCACCGTTCCGCGGCCGCCGTCCACCCGGATCCTGTCCCCCGTGCGGATCCGCGTCGTCGCGTTGCCGCATCCGACCACCGCCGGAATGCCGAGCTCGCGCGCCACGATCGAGGCGTGCGAGAGGTTCGCGCCGACGTCCGTCACGATCGCCGAGATCCGCGTGAACAGCGGTGTCCAGCCGATGTTGGTCACCGTGGTCACCAGGATCTCGCCCGGCCGGATGGCCTCGCCCTCCTCGACGGTGGCGATGACCCGGGCGATGCCCTCCACCACGCCGCCGGACGCGGGCGAACCCGTGACCGTGTCCGTGGCGGGCGTCGTGTTCTGCGCGTCGAACAGGTCGGCCCGCCGGTTCGGGTCGGCGGCCCAGGCGGCCGGCTCGAACTCGCCCCGGATCAGGGTCGGGTAGGTGGGCAGCGAGCGGTAGCCCTCGTACGCGGCGCGGCGGGCCGGCACCGCGGCCAGCGGGGCCAGGTCGCCGCCAAGCACGGCGAGGATCTCCTGGTGGGACAGGAAGAACAGGTCCTCTCCTCCCCCGGTGACCTCACCGGCGCGCAGTACGAACGTGCGCAGCAGCCAGAAGACGCGGGCGACCTCGGTACGGGCGGCCTCCCGAAGGCGCGCCGAGGCCGCCCAGGCGTCCACCGCGGCGCGCATCCGCCTCACTCGCCGGGGGTGTGCGGCGGCCAGCCGGTCCCATGCCGCCGCGCGTGCGGTGGTCTGCCGTGCGAGCCGAAGTGCCGCGTCCTCCTCGACCGTGCCGAGTGCGGCGAGCTGCCGGTCGATCCACTGTGCGTCCTCGGCGGGCCGCGGGAGGGACACCTCGAACTCGTGCGGGCCTCGGTGGCCGTACGTACGGGTGTAGGTGTCGCGGTCGGTCTCGCCGCGGGCGAGCCGTTCCAGGCCGAGCAGCGGTCCCATGCTGGCCAGCCGGCCCTCGTCGCCGAGGCCGGTGGTCATCAGGTCGGCGTCCGCTTCGCCCACCAGGGACTCCAGGGTGCCGCGTACCTTGACGAGGGAGTCGCCGCCCTGGCGGGTGGCGGCCTGGAGCATGTGGCAGCAGCGGCGGAAGTAAGGTGCCACGTCCGCTTCCCACAGGGCCGAAAGCTCCCCCGCGGTCGCCGCGGCGGTGACGCGGGCCCGCAGTTCCTCGCAGCGGCCGGGCGCCTCCTCCAGGAACGCCGGCAGCTGCTTTCCGTTCGCGCGGATGCGGCTCATCACCGCGAACGCCTCGCCGATGGTGTCCCGCCAGACCCTCGCCCTGGACGCGGGCAGCAGCGGAACGGCCATGCCCGCCGGAAGGCGCCCGAACACCAGCTCGTTGGCCCGGGCGAACTTCCGGCCCTGCCCGAACGCGGCCGCCAGGGTGGCCGTGACACTGAGGTTCATGTAGAAGCGGCCGCCGATGTTCCCGTACATCGGGCGGCCCTCCAGGGTCGCCCCGACCATGACGTCGCCCATGAACGCCTTGACGAACGACCAGGTCGCGGGCGTCATCACATCCGGGACGGCCTCGCCGAGGTTGGCGCTCGTCCACAGGGAGTCGGTGCCGGTGCTGTCGTTCCACACCTCGGGCCCGGGCTCCGCGACCGTGGTGATCGGCCGTGCCTGGAGGATGCGGAAGGAACCCGCCTCGCGCGCCCACTCGACGTCGCGCGGCTCTCCGTACAGCTCCTCGATCGCACGTCCCAGCCGGGCCAGTTCGCCGGCCTCCGCCGTGGTAAGGACCGGGGCTTCGCGCAGGCCGGCGGGGACCGGCCGTTCGGCGGTGCCGTCCGCGGTCGGTACGGTCATCACCTCCTTCGCGGCGATGCGTTCCTCCACCACGGCCAGGCTCGCCCGGTCGACGACCAGGGTGTCCGGGGTGACCAGCCCGCTGACGACGGCTTCTCCCAGTCCCCAGGCCGCATTGACCACGAGCCGGTCGGTACGTCCGCCGAGCGGGTCGACCGTGAACATCACTCCGGCGGCGTCGGCGGCCACCAGCTCCTGCACCACCACGGCCAGCGAGACGTCCTCGTGCGCGATGCCCGCCCTGGCCCGGTACGCGAGGGCGCGGTCGGTCCACAGGGAGCCCCAGCAGCGCCGGACTGCGGCCAGCAGGGCGCTCTCACCGGTGATGTTCAGGTACGTGTCCTGCTGGCCGGCGAAGGACAGGTCGGGCAGGTCCTCGGCCGTGGCCGACGAGCGTACGGCGACCGTGCGCGCGCCGTCGCCGAGTTCCGCGTACGCCTTCGCGATGGCCTGTTCGAGGGCGGAGGGCAGCGGGACCTCCTCGAAGAATGCCCGGATGCGGGCGCCCGCCCCCGTGGCCGGATCGCCGTCCGGTCCGGACGCGGCGGTGAGCTCGGCGCGGATGCGGTCGGCCACACCGGTGGAGGTGACGAACTCCTGGTACGCGGCGGTCGTCACATGGAACCCGCCCGGCACCGGCAGCCCGGCTCGCACGAGCTCGGACAGAGCCGCTCCCTTGCCCCCCGCCGTCTCCAGCGTCGCGGCGACAGCGTCCAACGACAGCACGAAGTCCATGCCCTGGTCCCCCAACTCGGCGCCCTGGAAAAGATCATGATCGCACCGGGACGACCGCGTGAACAGATGCGTCACCCGGCGAACGACAGCCGGGCAGCGAGCGCCGCCCCCGGCTGTCGAGCATCTGGGCCCGACGGCCCGCGCCCTGGGCCACGGTGACGCCGCGGCCGCGCCGGAACTCCGGCATTCCCTCGTCCCGCAGGGCTCGCAGGCCGCGAAGAACGGTGTTTGCGTTCACGCCCGCGCCCGGGAGTGATCACCGCCGGGGGCAGCCGCTCCCCTGCCACGCACTCCCGCCGGCGCCTGTCTCCTTGACGAAGAACCCTCCCGCCGAACGGAAAATCCGGCGACCCGAGGAGACCGCTCGACTAAGGTCGCGCGGGGAGGTAGACGCGTGTCCTGGCCATCTGTGATCATCCTTGTCTCCGCGGAGCGACGTCCGTCGCTTGAAGGGCGACTCCGTTCCCTTGACCTCGTGCCGAACCCCGTGACGGGCGACGAAAGGCTGCACCAGCACGGGTACTCGTACTACATCGACCTCTCCGGCGGGATCCTGGCGGACTACGAGCCGGAGGAGCTCGAAGAGGTGAGGTCCCGGATCGGCGAACCGTACGCGGTCTATGTGTCGTGTCAGTCCATGGACGCGGCCCGGGACTTCGTCCGCGATGTCCTGCCTGGAGTGGACGGTCTTGTCGACACCAACCACCACGAGATCTTGCAGGCGAGCGAGTTCCTCAGGCTGGTGGACCGTCACCCCGGATGGGACTGGCGTCGCCAACCGAGCACAGACCTCCCGTAGACCGGCTCGCGTCGCAGGCACAGCAGTTGCCAAGTGTGACCCGCCACATGGCACCACATGACACCTGGTGACGCCGCTTGGCACCGCTTGGTGCCAATCCGACGCCATTCCAGCCCCGAGGAAAGCCCCCAGCGACACCACCCGCCACCGCCCGTTGAAAGCGTGGCACCGTCGTCACCCTCCTGACCTGCAGCGATGTGCCGACCTGCCGCACCGGGACCTCGGCAACGCCACCCATGGCGCCATCCGGCTTGCAAATGGCACCACCATGGTGCCACTATTGCGTCATGGACCTCACGCCGTACGTCGAAACACTCCGCAGGGAACTGGCCGTGGCCGCCGAAGCCGGGGGCTCCGAAGCCCGCGAGCTCGCCGAGCGGCTGACCGCGCCGCTGGAGTCGGCCACCCGCCTGACCCTGCTCAATGTGCTGTCCGCCGCCATGGACGAGGTCACCCGTGAACTCGCCCCCGGCTCGGTCGACGTACGACTGCGTGGCCTCGACCCCGACTTCGTGGTGGTGCTGCCGCAGCGCGAGGACCGGACCGAACCGCTGGACGCGCCGACGCTCGCCCCGGCCCCCGCGCCGGCCGACACGGACGAGGGCGGCACCGCCCGCGTCAATTTGCGCCTGCCGGCCCACCTCAAGGCCCGGGCCGAGGAGGCGGCGGGCCGCGAGGGCCTGTCGGTCAACGCATGGCTGGTCCGGGCGGTGTCGGCCGCGCTCGACGGCGGCACGCGGCCGCGGTCGACGGAGAAGAGCCAGGCCATCGGACAGACCTTCACGGGCTGGGTGCGCTAGCCGCGCCCTGGTCCGCACCACTTCACCCCCACCACGTCCCACCAGCCGGGACGGCCCAAGACCCAAGAGGACGGGACAGCCATGCCTTCTTTCGACACTCCAGAAGCGATCTCGGTCACCGCACGCGTGGAGGCCGGTTCCATCCAGTTCACCGCGGGCGCCCGCCCCGACACCGTGGTCGAGGTGCGGCCCCGCGACCCGAAGAAGGACCTGGACGTGCGGACGTCCGACCAGACCGAGGTCACGTACGCGAGCGGCGCGCTGACCGTCAGGACGCCCAAGTCCAGCCTGTTCGGCCGCACCGGCGTCGTCGACGTGACGGTCGAACTGCCCACGGGCTCGAGCATCGATGTGACCGGCGCCTGGACCCAGGTGCTCGGCGAGGGCCGGCTCGGCGAGGTCCGCGTGAAGACCTCGTCAGGCGACGTCCGCCTCGATGCGACCGGCCCGCTGAAGCTGACCGCGTCGCACGGCTCCATCACGGTGGACCGCATCGAGGGCATGGCCGAGATCACCACCAGCTCCGGCAGCCTGCGCGTCGGCACCGTCGACGGCCCCGCCGTCCTGAAGAACTCGCACGGCACCACGACCGTCGGCGCCGCGACCGGCGAGCTGCGGGTGAGTGGCGCCCACGGCGACATCGAGATCCGGCGCGCCGGGGACTCGGTCACCGCCACCACCGCCCACGGCACCCTGCGGGTGGGCGAAGTGGCCCGCGGCACCGCCCAGTTGGAGACCTCGTACGGAGCCATCGAGGTCGGCGTTCGCGAGGGCACGGCCGCCTGGCTCGACGTCAACGCCGGCTCCGGCCAGGTGCGCAACACGCTCACCGCGTCCGAGACCCCGGGGGAGACCGAGGACACCGTCAAGATCCGCGCCCGCACCCGGCACGGGAACATCGACGTCCGCCGCGCCACGGCCTGAACACGGACCCGAACCCCGCCAATTCGCCGAGCCCCTGCCGCTTCAGCCTTCGAAAGGGAGGGCCACATGCCTTCATCTGTCATGTCCACGTCCAGGCGAGGCGGCGGCCAGGAATCGCCCGCCGCCGTCTCCGCCGTCGGCCTGCGCAAGTCGTACGGCGACAAGCGCGTCCTCGACGGGATCGACCTGCACATCCCGGCAGGCACCGTCTTCGCGCTGCTCGGTCCGAACGGCGCCGGCAAGACCACCGCCGTCAAGATCCTCTCCACCCTGATCTCCGCCGACTCCGCCTCCGGTGAGATCCGCGTCGCCGGCCACGACCTCGCCGGCGACCCGCAGTCGGTCCGCGCCGCGATCGGTGTCACCGGGCAGTTCTCCGCCGTCGACGGCCTGATCACCGGTGAGGAGAACATGCTCCTCATGGCGGACCTGCACCACCTGTCCAAGCGCGAGGGACGGCGCGTCGCGGCCCAGCTGTTGGAGCGCTTCGACCTGGTCGAGGCGGCGAAGAAGCCGGCCTCCACCTACTCCGGCGGTATGCGGCGCCGGCTCGACATCGCGATGACGCTGGTCGGAAACCCGCGGATCATCTTCCTCGACGAGCCGACCACCGGCCTGGACCCGCGCTCCCGCCACACCATGTGGCAGATCATCCGCGAGCTGGTCTCCGACGGCGTCACCGTCTTCCTCACCACCCAGTACCTGGAGGAGGCCGACGAACTCGCCGACCGCATCGCCGTGCTCAACGACGGCAAGATCGCCGCCCACGGCACCGCGGAGGAGCTCAAGCGGCTGATCCCCGGCGGCCACGTCCGGCTCCGCTTCACCGACCCGGTCGCCTACCAGTCCGCCGCCCTCGCCCTGCGCGAGGCAACCCGCGACGACGAATCCCTCGCCCTCCAGATCCCCAGCGACGGCAGCCAGCGCGAACTGCGCTCCCTCCTCGACTGGCTGGACGCGGCCGCCATCGAGGCCGACGAGCTGACCGTGCACACCCCCGACCTCGACGACGTGTTCTTCGCCCTGACCAGCGGCATCCACGTTCCCAACGCGCCCAAGGAGACCGGCCGATGAGCTCCCTGTCCCTCGCCGTACGCGATTCGTCGACGATGCTGCGCCGCAACCTCCTGCACGCCCGGCGCTACCCGTCGCTCACCCTGAACCTGCTGCTCACGCCCATCATGCTGCTCCTGCTCTTCGTTTACATCTTCGGTGGCGCGATGAGCGGCGGCATCGGCGGCGGCGACCGTTCCGACTACATCGCCTACGTCGTCCCGGGCATCCTGCTGATGACCGTCGGCAGCACCGTCATCGGGGCCGCGGTCTCCGTCGCCACCGACATGAACGAGGGCATCATCGCCCGCTTCCGCACGATGGCCATCCACCCGGGTTCCGTGCTCATCGGGCGCGTCGTCGGCAGCGTCCTGCAGACGGTCGCCAGCGTGGTCCTCGTCGGTGCCGTCGGCGTGGCCATCGGCTTCCGCTCCACCGATGCCACCGTCCTGGAGTGGCTCGCCGCCTTCGGCCTGGTCGCGCTCTACGCCCTGGCGCTCACCTGGATCGCGGTGGGGATGGGCATGGCCAGCCCGAACGCCGAGGCCGCCAGCAACAGCGCCACACCGCTGATCCTCCTGCCGCTCATCTCCAGCGCGTTCACCCCGATCGACTCGATGCCGGGCTGGTTTCAGCCGATCGCCGAGTACCAGCCGTTCACCCCGGCCATCGAGACCTTGCGCGGGCTGCTGCTCGGCACCGAGATCGGCCACAACGGATGGCTCGCCATCGCCTGGTCCCTCGCCCTGGCCGCACTCGGCTACCGCTGGTCGACCGCATCCTTCAAGCGGGACCCGAAGTAGGCGACGCGAGCGCGCGGGTCGCCTCCCGCAGCGCGTCCCGCCCGAGGGGCGGCGCACTCCGACACCACGTCGGGGCGCGCCGCCCCATCCCGTCCATCTGCCGCGGGGCAAATCAGTGCCCGGTCAGGGCCTTGAGCGCGATGTTGAGCTCGAGGACGTTGACGCGGGGTTCGCCCATGAAGCCGAGGGTGCGGCCCTCGGTGTGGTCGCTGACGAGCTTCTCCACCTGCTTGACCTCGAGCTTGTTCTGCTCGGCGACCCGGTGTACCTGGAGCTCGGCGTAGGCCGGGGAGATGTGCGGGTCCAGGCCGGAGCCGGAGGAGGTGACGGCGTCGGCGGGCACGTCCTCGGGCTTGACCTCGTAGGTCGCGGTGGAGTTGTCCGCGACGACGGCTTCCTTGGCGGTGATGACCTGGGCGCAGAGGGTGCCCTCCTCGGCGTCCTCGGTGCACTGGCCGTCCACGGCACCGTTGTCGCCGGAGCGGTTGGTGGCGCCGGACAGGATCAGCGAGTACCGGGTGTTGACGCTGTTGGCGCCCAGTCCGTTGGAGGGGCGCGGCTGGAACCACTTGAGGTCTGGCCTGGCGGCCTCTTCGGCGTCGTTCGGGTTGCTCTTGGGCAGGTCGTAGGTCTGTCCGATGAGGGAGGAGCCGACGACCTTGCCGCTCGCGTCCTTGATCTCGGAGCCGTTGGCCTTGTCGTTGAACAGGCCTTGGGCGATCCCGGTGACGGCGAGCGGGTAGAGCACGCCGCACATGACGGTGAGGACCAGCAGGGCGCGCAGTCCCGCGCCGATCAGGCGCGCTGTGTTGGCGACGGTGTTGTTCATGGTCGTGTCTCAGCCGATTCCGGGGATGAGGGAGATGAGCAGGTCGATGAGCTTGATGCCGATGAACGGGGCGATCAGGCCGCCGAGTCCGTAGAGGCCCAGGTTGCGGCGCAGCATCTTGTCGGCGCTGGTCGGCTTGTACCGCACGCCCTTCAGGGCGAGCGGCACCAGCGCGATGATGATCAGCGCGTTGAAGATGACGGCGGACAGGATCGCGGACTCGGGCGAGGCCAGGCCCATGATGTTGAGCTTGTCCAGACCCGGGTAGGCGACCGCGAACATCGCCGGGATGATGGCGAAGTACTTCGCCACGTCGTTGGCGATCGAGAAGGTCGTCAGCGCGCCACGGGTGATCAGGAGCTGTTTGCCGATCTCCACGATTTCGATGAGCTTGGTCGGGTTGGAGTCCAGGTCCACCATGTTCCCGGCCTCCTTGGCAGCCGAGGTGCCCGTGTTCATGGCCACGCCGACATCCGCCTGCGCCAGGGCGGGTGCGTCGTTCGTGCCGTCGCCCGTCATCGCGACCAGCTTCCCGCCGGCCTGTTCGCGCTTGATGAGGGCCATCTTGTCCTCGGGAGTGGCCTCGGCGAGGAAGTCGTCGACGCCCGCCTCCTCGGCGATCGCCTTGGCGGTCAGCGGGTTGTCACCCGTGATCATGACCGTCTTGATGCCCATGCGGCGCAGCTCCTCGAACCGCTCCCGCATGCCCTCCTTGACCACGTCCTTCAGGTGGACCACACCCAGGACCCGAGCCCCGTTCTCGTCCTCCACGGCCACCAGCAGTGGTGTGCCGCCCGCCTGCGAGATCGTGTCGGCCAGGGACCCCGCCTCGCCGGTGATCAGGCCACCGCGCTCCTTCACCCAGGCGATGACGGAGCCGGCGGCACCCTTACGGATCTTCCTGCCGTCGACGTCCACACCCGACATGCGGGTCTGGGCGGTGAACGCGATCCACTCCGCGTGCGCCGGCTCGCCCTGGTGCCGCTCGCACAGCCCGTACTCCTCTTTCGCCAGCACGACGATGGAGCGGCCCTCCGGGGTCTCGTCCGCGAGGGAGGACAGCTGGGCGGCGTCGGCGAGCTCGGCCTTCGTGGTGCCCTTGACCGGGACGAACTCGGCCGCCTGCCGGTTGCCGAGGGTGATGGTGCCGGTCTTGTCCAGCAGCAGCGTGGACACGTCACCGGCGGCCTCGACAGCCCGGCCGGACATCGCCAGAACGTTGCGCTGGACGAGCCGGTCCATGCCCGCGATGCCGATGGCGGACAGCAGCGCCCCGATGGTGGTCGGGATCAGGCAGACCAGCAGCGCGGTCAGCACGATCATCGAGGTCTGCTCGTCGGCGCCCGCGTAGATCGCGAACGGCTTCAGTGTGAAGACCGCGAGCAGGAAGACGATCGTGAGGGACGCCAGCAGGATGTTGAGGGCGATCTCGTTCGGCGTCTTCTGCCGGGCCGCGCCTTCGACCAGGTTGATCATCCGGTCGATGAAGGTCTCGCCGGGCTTGGTCGTGATCTTGATGACGATCCGGTCGGAGAGCACCTTCGTGCCCCCCGTGACGGCCGAGCGGTCACCGCCGGACTCCCGAATCACCGGAGCGGACTCCCCCGTGATCGCGGACTCGTCCACCGAGGCGACACCCTCGACGACGTCGCCGTCGCCGGGGATGATGTCGCCGGACTCGCAGACCACCAAGTCACCGATCCTGAGCTCGGTGCCGGGTACGGCCTCTTCGCCGCCGTCCTTGGTCAGGCGGCGGGCCACCGTGTCGGTCTTGGCCTTGCGCAGGGTGTCGGCCTGGGCCTTGCCGCGGCCCTCGGCCACCGCCTCCGCGAGGTTGGCGAAGATCGTGGTCAGCCACAGCCAGAGCGTGATCGCCCACCCGAACCAGTCCGTCGGGTCCTTCACCGCCAGCACGGTGGTGACCACCGAGCCGACGAGGACCACGAACATGACCGGCGACTTGATCATCACGCGCGGGTCGAGCTTGCGGATCGCGTCCGGGAAGGACGTGACCAGCTGTTTGGGGTCGAAGAGGCCGCCGCCCACCCGTCCGGCGGGCTCGTTCCCGGTGGGGATGTCGTCGTGCGGTGCACGGGTCGGAGTCATGGTGCTCATGAGGCGAGTCCTTCAGCGAGCGGACCCAGCGCGAGGGCGGGGAAGTAGGTCAGGCCGGTGACGATGAGGATGGTTCCGACGAGCAGCCCGGCGTAGAGGGGCTTGTCGGTGCGCAGCGTGCCCGCCGTCTCCGGTACGGGCTTCTGCTCGGCGAGGGACCCGGCCAGGGCGAGGACGAACACCATGGGCAGGAAGCGGCCCAGCAGCATGGCGATGCCGATGGTGCTGTTGAACCACTGCGTGTCGGCGTTCAGGCCCGCGAAGGCGGATCCGTTGTTGTTGGCGCCCGAGGTGTAGGCGTAGAGAATCTCGGAGAAGCCGTGCGCGCCGGTGTTCGTCATCGAGTTCACCGGGGTGGGCAGCGCCATGGCGGCGGCGGTGAAGCCGAGGACCAGCGCGGGCGTGACGAGGATGTAGCAGGCCGCGAACTTGATCTCGCGGGTGCCGATCTTCTTGCCCAGGTACTCCGGCGTCCGGCCGACCATCAGGCCCGCGATGAACACCGCGATGATCGCCATGACCAGCATGCCGTAGAGCCCGGAGCCGACGCCGCCGGGCGCGATCTCACCCAGCTGCATGCCCAGCAGCTGGATCCCGCCGCCGAAGCCCGTGTACGAGGAGTGGAAGGAGTTCACCGCACCGGTCGAGGTCAGCGTGGTCGCGACCGAGAAGATCGACGAGGCGCCGATGCCGAACCGGGTCTCCTTGCCCTCCATCGCCCCGCCCGCGATCTCGAAAGCGGGACCCTTGCCTGCGAATTCGGTCCACATCATCAGGGCGGTGAAGCCGATCCAGACGACCGCCATGGTCGCGAGGATCGCGTAGCCCTGCTTCACGCTGCCGACGAGCTTGCCGAAGCTCCGGGTCAGCGAGAACGGGATGACCAGGATCAGGAACACTTCGAAGAGGTTCGAGAACGGGTTCGGGTTCTCGAAGGGGTGGGCCGAATTGGCGTTGAAGTAGCCGCCGCCGTTCGTCCCCAGCTCCTTGATGACCTCCTGCGAGGCCACCGCCCCGCCGTTCCACTGCTGTGTCCCGCCCATGCCGTGCTCACTCGAAAACTGCCCGACCTCATGGATCCCGGCGAAGTTCTGGATCGCACCGCAGGCGACCAGGACGAGCGCGCCGAGCACGGCGATGGGCAGCAGGATGCGGACGGTGCCGCGCACCAGGTCGGCCCAGAAGTTGCCGAGCTCACCGGTGCGGGAGCGCGCGAAGCCCCGCACGAGGGCCACCGCGACGGCCATGCCGACCGCGGCCGAGACGAAGTTCTGCACCGCCAGGCCGCCGGTCTGCACGACGTGGCCCATGGCCTGCTCACCGGAGTACGACTGCCAGTTGGTGTTCGCCACGAAGGAGGCGGCGGTGTTGAAGGCCTGGTCCGGGTCGATCGAGGCGAAACCGAGCGAGCCGGGCAGGGAACCCTGCAGGCGCTGCAGACCGTAGAGGAAAAGGACGCTCACCGCCGAGAAGGCCAGGACACCGCGCAGGTAGGCGGGCCAGCGCATCTCGGTGGACGGGTTGGCGCCGATGACCTTGTAGATCCACTTCTCCGGCTTGTACTGCTTCTCGGAGGAGTAGACCCGGGCCATGTAGTCGCCCAGCGGGCGGTGGACGAGGGCGAGGGCGGCGATCAGGGCCAGCAGCTGGAGCACGCCGGCGATCTGGGGACCCATCTGCTCAGAACCTCTCCGGCTTGACGAGGGCGAGGACGAGGTACCCCAGCAGGGCGACGGCGACCGCGAGGCCGACGATGTTCTCGACGGTCACAGCTTTGCCACCCCTCGGGCGACGACTGCCACCAGCGCGAAGACCGCGAGGGTGGTGGCGACGAAGGCCAGATCGGCCATCGTGAGCTCCTGGAATGAAGTGATGAAATGGATTCGGCCGTGTGGCCGGAGCCCATCTCACCCCTCGGCTCCCCCGCGTTGAGCGTCCTTGACGAGCTCCATACGGCCGCCCGGGCGCCTTTAACGGCTCCCATACGCCGGGGGCCCCGGCCCGGCGGCGCCGGAGAGCGAGCTGCCCCGACGAATCAGGCCTGCCCGGAGGTGGTGAACGCGGTTCAGAGCACAGCACGTGGCGGCCCTCGCCCCAGGGCGTAAGTGATCAGCGGACATGGTTGGGGAAGGGCAGCGTCCGAACCAGACGTGAGTGACGGCGCTGACGTAACGGGCGCCGCACCGGTCGGTGGGGACGGCGAGTTGCGCTCCGGCTTCGTCCAGGCCGCTCCCGTCGAGGCGGGTGGCGAGGAGTACCGGGGTGTCGCCGAAGTCGCCGTCGAGACGGCCCACGCCGGCACGGTGTGGTGGCCGTCCGCTCGCGGGGGCACCACGGATGTTCCTATGGAGGAGTACGAGGACGCCACCCACCACCCGCCGGCTCAGGCCGCGGTGTGGGCCGCCGCCGCGTGGCGGGCCGTCTTGACCGCCGAGAGAAGCAGGATCACTGCGAGCGCCGGGATGATGACCGTGTCCGGAAGGGCGCCGAGGAGGAGCCCGCCCAGGAGTGCGCCGGCGATGGAGCCCGCCGCGAGGACCAGGGTGAAGCGGAGGTTGGCCCGCAGCACGGCAAAGCTGCCGTCGCGGCTGTACCGGGCGAAGGCGACCAGCATGGTCGGCAGCGACACCAGCAGGGACAGGCTGCCCGCGATCTTGATGTCGACGCCGTACAGCAGCACGATCGTCGGGATCAGCAACTCGCCGCCGGCGACGCCCATGATCGCGGCGACCACTCCGATCCCGAAGCCGGCCACCGCCCCCACCACGGCCAGCAACGGTCCGGTGAGGCCGAGTCCGCTCAGGTCGGCGGTGTGCGTGAAGACCAGGGCGCCGGCCATCACCACCATCAGCACCGCGAGGACCTTGTAGAGGCTGCCGGAGCGCATCCGCACCGCCCAGGACGCGCCTGCCCAGGCCCCCAGGAGGCTCCCGGCGAGCAGGTTGACCGCGATGGTCCCGTGCGAGCCGAGCTCGGCGAAGGGCACTGCGGCCAGCCGGGCCGGCAGCGCCGTCAGCACGACGATGAGGCTCATCGCCTTGTTCAGGATCACCGCGGACAGGGCCGCGAACCCGAACACGCTGATCAACAACGGCAGGCGGAACTCCGCCCCACCCAGACCGATCATGCCGCCCAGCACCCCGACGGCTGCCCCGCATACGAACGTCAACGGCACCGAGCGGCCGGCCCGGCCGGGCAGGACATCAGATCTGGCACTCACGAACGGAACCCTTGCTGTCACGGCCGCCCGGAACGCGCGACTCGCGGACCATCATCTCCGGCTCCCACCCCACCAGCCCACCCCTTCCGGCACGGATCTCAGGTTCCTCCGACGCCGGCACCCGGAAGGTCGGCGGTTCCACCAAGCCTTCGGCGCAGAGAGGCGCATGAGGCCCACCGTCACATGGTCTTCATGCCCCGTGCATGGTCCAGGTCTGGTTCCCCGACCCATGATCGGCTGAACGTCCACTGCCGCATCGAGGAGCATTCATCCATGTCCAACCGCCGTACCTTCCTGGCCGGTTCGACCGCCGTGCTCGGTCTGACCGCCCTCACTGCCACCGTCACCGGGTCAGAGCAGGCGGCGGCCTCGGTGGCGCTCCCGGAGACGGGGGACGGCCAGGTCAGCAGGCCACCGAACTTCGTCGTCGTCCTTGCCGACGACCTCGGCTACGGCGAGCTCGGTGCCTACGGCCAGAAGCTGATCACCACACCCCGCCTGGACCGGCTCGCCGCCGAGGGACTGCGCTTCACCGACGCGTACTCCACCGCCGCCGTGTGCGCACCCTCCCGCTGCTCCCTGCTGACCGGACTGCACACCGGCCACTCCACCGTGCGCGCCAACCCCTCGTCGGGTGGCCAGGGCTCGCTCACCGCCGCCGACACCACCTTCGCCCAGGTGCTCCGGGCGCGCGGCTACCGGACCGCCGTGATCGGCAAGTGGGGCTTCGGACCCGAGACGGCCGGCCAGGAGAGCCATCCGGCCGCCCGCGGGTTCGAGGAGTTCTACGGCTACATCACCCACAGCCACGCCCACGAGTACTACCCCGAGTACCTCTGGCACAACGACGCCAGGCAACCCATCCCGGCCAACGCCGGCGGCGTCAAGGCCGTGTACGCCCCCGACCTGCTGGAGCAGCACGCCCTGGAGTACATCGACGCCCACGCTGACGAGCCGTTCCTGCTGCTGCTCACCCCGAACGTGCCGCACGCACCGAGTGACGTACCCGACACCAGTGCGTACGCCGACCGCGGCTGGACGGCCGCGAACAAGGGGCACGCGGCCCAGGTCAGCTACTTCGACACGCTCGTCGGCAAGGTGGTCGACCGGCTGCGCGCCCGCGGGCTGGAGCAGGACACCGTCGTCCTCGTCACCAGCGACAACGGCCCCCACGAGGAGGGAGGGGTCAACCCCGACCTGTTCGACGCGAACGGCCCGCTGCGCGGCTACAAGCGCAACCTCTACGAGGGCGGCGTACGGATCCCGCTCATTGCCTGGGGCCCCGGCCTCGTCAGGCAGGGCACCAGCGACCGGCCGACGCCGCTGACCGACGTGCTCCCCACCCTGGCCGAGCTCGGTGGCGCGCCCTCCCCCACCGATGTGGACGGTCTGTCCGCCGCTCCCCTGCTCGCCGGCAGCGCCGACTCGGCCCGCCACGGACACCTGTACTGGTTCCGCGACGAGTGGGGCGTCACCAGCCGGGCCAACGCGCAGGACAACAAGCGCGCCACGTGGCTGGCCGAGGCGGTCCGCCGGGACAACTGGAAGGCCGTCCGCTTCGCCCCCGAGCGGGACCACAACCTCCCCGACGACAAGTGGCAGGTGGAGCTCTACGACCTGGCCACCGATCCCGGCGAGACCCGTAACGTCATCGACAAGCACGCGGCGAAGGCCGGCGAACTCGTGGCGCTGATGCGCTCCTCCTGGAAGGACACCTATCCCCGCAAACCCTTCGGGACGACGCTGACCCTGCCCACTCTGGCCGTCCCCGGTGAGCCGTTCACCGTGACCGCCACGCTGGACAACGGCTCCGCACGGCCCTGGACCAACGCCGCGCTCGCCCTGCGCGCCCCCACCGACTGGACCGTGACCCCCGCCTCCCCCGCCACGACGGACCAGCTCGCCGCGGGCGGTCGCCTCACCACCTCCTGGCAGGTGACCCCGCCCGCGAACGCCACCCCCGCGACCGCGTGGGCGCTCGCCGCGGAAGGCACCGCCGACACGCCGTCCGGACCGGTCCGCTACCCGGCAGCGGGCACCGTCCCGACCCCGCCGGCCGCTCCCGTCCGCGACTCGTACCTGTCCGACCTCCCCTGGATCAGCGCCACCAACGGCTGGGGACCGGTGGAGCGCGACACCTCCAACGGCAAGAACGCGGCCGGCGACGGCCCGCTGATCTCCTTCGGCGGTACGACGTACCCCAAGGGCCTCGGCGTCCACGCGCCCAGCGACATCGCCTACCACCTCGGCGCCGCCGCCGTCCGGTTCACCGCTCTCGTCGGCATCGACGACTTCTCCGCCAAGCAGAGCAGCGTCGGTGCCACCCGGGCCAAGGTCTACGGCGACGACCGCCTGCTGCTGACCACCCCCACGCTCACCGCGGCCACCGGCCCGGTCCGCGTCGACCTGGACGTCCGCGGGGTACGTGTCCTGCGCCTCGTGGTCGAGGACGCCAACAACCGCACGTCCTTCGACCACACCTCATGGGCCCTGGCCCACGTCACAGTGGAGTGAACCTTCCGGCCCACAGGCCGGAGAGGCCGTTCCGGAGCGTCGCTCACGGAACGGCCTCTCCGGCATGCGTGGGACCGTCGGACCGGATTACGCGGGGTGGGCGGCCACCCGGAACCCGATGTTGCCGGTCGAACTGTCGGGCGTATTGGAACTGCGCGCGGCCACCCGGTAACGGTTGCAGTAGGAGTCGTGGCACAAGTACGAACCGCCGCGCATCGCCCGTGCGGTCTCCTCGCCCGGTGTGAACCAGTCCGCGCACCACTCCCAGACATTGCCGACGGTGTTGTACAGCCCGAAGCCGTTGGGCCGGAACGACTTCACCGGCGCCGTGCCCGCGTACCCGTCGGCGGCGGTGTTGAGCACCGGGAAGTCGCCCTGCCAGATGTTGCACATGTGGCGGCCGCCGGGCATGAGCTCGTCTCCCCACGGGTAACGGCACTGCTCCAAACCACCGCGGGCGGCGTACTCCCACTCGGCCTCGGTGGGCAGGCGGGTCCCGGACCAGTCGCAGTAGGCCTGGGCGTCGTGCCAGGACACGTGGACGACGGGGTGGTTCTGCCGGTCGGTGACGTGCGAGCCCGGCCCTTCGGGGTGGCGCCAGCTGGCCCCTTCCACCGCCCGCCACCACGGGACGGCCGCCACGGGCGGGGAGACCGCGGCGACCTCCTCGGCGAGGAACGCCCCGAAGGTGAAGGAGAAGCCGAAGCGCTCGGCCTCGGTGGTGTGGCCGGTGGCCTTGACGAAGGTGGCGAACTGGGCGTTGGTCACGGCCGTGGCCGCGATGCGGAAGGGCTCCACGACCACCTCGCGGACCGGCCCCTCGGCATCCGCGGGGAAGCCCTCCGGGTCGTCGGTACCCATGAGGAAGCTGCCGCCGGGCAGGCTGAGCAGCTGCCGGGCCACGCGGGAGGGCGGGGGCGTCGGGGGCGCAGGCGCGAGGGTGAGCGTCGGGGCGTGGGTGTGGCCGGGGGTGCAGCATGCGGGCATGACGGCTCCGTCGGGACGGCGGGCGGCCGGGGGGCCCGGGCGCGGGGTGAGTCGGGGCGGGGGGGGGGTGACGGCGTCGGGACGGTGCGGCACCTGGCCTCGCGGATCGGGGGGTCGGCGCAGGAGTGCCGGGCCGTGAACGTG